>JBLHXF010000031.1:0-27924 GCA_047629435.1 Yoonia sp.
TTGCCGCAGGTCTCCGAATGTCGGTGCAAGCATGTCTATAATTGATTCGCGATTTGGTGTGGAAAACCCACCCTTTGAAAGCAACAGCGCTGCGCCGCATGTCGTGTCGATAATATTTGCGCCATCAATCAGAAACGTGATGTCATCACTCCCTTTCTTACGCCGCATTTCTTGAGGTTTGCGTGAGGCGATGAGGGACACACCAATGCCTGCTGCGGCAACTATCGCCGCCGCAAAAGCGACCAGTATAAGATCAAAAATTCCTAACGACATACCTGTCCCCGTCCCTTAATGCCCCAGATGGGCATTCCAATAGGAAGGTTAATGTCGGATTAAACTTTGCTAATGAGTTTCAAATCGTGCGTTATCACCCAACGCATTGCGCGTCGCATCGGACAGCGGTGATCGCGGCCATGTCACGTCAATTACGGCACCACTCGGAACGTAACTATGACGGGGTGCATTCCGGAACTTGATGAGGGCACCAGACCGTTCCAAAAGAGTTTTGGCGATAAATAGCCCCAATCCCATACCGGAATACCCCGGCCTTTTTTGTTGGTCTGCGCGTGCACTTCGCCTGCTCACGAACGGGTCACCGATACGGCCAATGACGGACGCGGGGAAGCCTGCGCCGTCATCAGAGATTTGCACCCGCAGTTCGGTTTCCGTCCAACTGATTGTGATATCGATGGACGATTCGGCAAAGTCGACAGCGTTCTGGATGAGGTTGCGCAAGCCATGCACGATCTCGGGACGTCTGGGCATGATTGGGTGTTTCCCTGCGCCGCTGTCTTCGGGGCCAACATGATAGTTGATGAGTTTTCCGCGATCTGCATGTGGCTCTGCGGCCTCACGGACCAATGCCTCGATCGGGGCGTTTTGAATTTGGCGGTCGTCCTTGCCAGCCTGTCCCATGGACAGCAGAATTTCACGGCAGCGGGTCGCCTGGGCATGGATCAATTCAACGTCTTCAGTCAGATCGGGATCGTCAGCGACTTCTGTGCGTAGCTCTCCACTGACGAGCATGATCGTCGCAAGCGGGGTTCCGAGTTCATGTGCAGTGGCAGCAACAACGCCCCCTAAATCCGTCAATTTTTGTTCGCGTGACAAGGCAAGTTGCGTTGCCAGCAATGCTTCACCCATGTTGTGCATTTCTGTGGTGACTTTGCGGGCATAAATCCCCAAAAACATAACCCCAATTACCAACGCGAGCCAGAACCCGAATTGAAATAGGCTAGGCAACACGAGCGCGACACCTGTCCCCGTGATGATTGGCAAGCTGAACTGGCTCAACAAAGACGTCAGCACAATCGCAACGCCCCCCAGCAACACGGTGCTGCCAAGATGAAGCACGGTTGCGGCGATTGTGACGGGGGCCAGCAGCAACATCGCAAATGGATTGTTCAGACCCCCAGTTAGGAACAACAAAACGCTAAGCTGGACGATATCAAAGGTCAGCATCAAGAACGCCTCGCGTTCTTTCAGGCGTTTATTTTCAGGGTTAACAAAGCCAATGACGAGATTAACAATGATTGACGCGCCGATTGTCATGGTGGCCAATCCGGTTTCCAGTTGCAGCCCAAACACCTGCACAGCCACGATGAGTGCGACAGACTGCCCCAACACTGCAAACCACCGCAACGTGACAAGCGTCCGCAAGCGCACCCAATTGCTACGCTGCCGTTCTTCAAACATTTCAAATTCTGTACCGGACATCACGGATCCTTGAGTGCGACAAGCTGTTCCATAGGTAAGCTGTGTGGGATAGTTCATCAATGCGGCCAATTGGAAAGGGTTCAAATGTCAAAAATCGTTGCAATCGGAGCGTCCGTTACTGTCGCTGCTTTGATCGGAGGGACCTTGGTGATTACGCAAATGCGTACACCGACAATGGCTAACTGTAGTGCAAGTGCTGTAGGTGGTGCCACGATCGGTGGACCGTTTGAGTTGGTGGATGAAACTGGGCGAACGGTGACGGATGCCGATGTTATTACTAAGCCATCGCTGATTTATTTTGGTTTCACGTTTTGCCCTGATGTGTGCCCGCTGGATCTTGCGCGTAATGCTGCGGCTGTTGATATTTTGGCTGATCGCGGGATCGACGTTACGCCTGTTTTCATCACAATCGATCCGGCGCGCGACACGCCGGAAATTGTTGGTGATTACACTGATAATTTCCATCCTGATATGATTGGGCTTACTGGGACAGACGCACAGATTGCTGCGGCATCCAAAGCGTACCGCACGTTTTATTCAAAAGCCGATGGCGATCCTGAATATTATTTGATGCAGCATTCCACTTTCACTTATTTAACATTCCCTGACAAAGGGTTCGTCGAATTTTTCCGCCAAATTGACAGACCTGAAAAAGTGGCCGATGCTGTGGAATGCTTTGCTGCGGCAACGTGATGAGTTGACCACGCTTAATCACAGGCTATCTGACTGACTAACCGCACAGGAGATTTGGCGCGATGGACATGGCTGACCTGAAACTTGGGGACGACCCGTCCCTGTTGCTTCTTGATGATGACGAGGCGTTTCTAAAGCGGCTTGCCAAAGCGATGGAAAAGCGAGGGTTCTCGGTCGAAACTGCGGGATCTGTTGCTGCCGGTAAGGCAATTGCGACGGCCCGTCCCCCTGCATATGCGGTGTGCGATCTGCGGCTTGGTGACGGTAACGGGCTTGACGTGGTTGAAGTGTTGCGCGAACGCCGCCCCGATGCGCGGATCGTTGTTTTGACAGGATACGGCGCGATTGCCACGGCAGTTGCAGCAGTTAAAATTGGTGCAACTGATTATTTGGCAAAACCTGCTGATGCGACTGATATCACGAATGCCCTTTTGGCGCAGGAAGGCGAGATGCCTCCACCGCCCGAAAACCCGATGAGCGCGGACCGCGTGCGCTGGGAACATATTCAACGTGTGTTCGAGATGTGCGATAGGAATGTATCTGAAACGGCGCGTCGTCTTAGTATGCACCGCCGTACATTGCAGCGCATTCTGGCAAAACGTAGCCCGCGTTAGGCCGACAGGATCAGCTTTTTGCGAATACGGGTCACGAGCGTGCCATCTGATAGTGGTAGGTTTCGGATCTCGGCATAGTCCGTGAACCCAAGTCCGCCATAATATTTCAGCCCGCCGACGTTGTCTGCTCTGATTGTCGCGTCGATGGTTTGCACGCCAGCGGCAATCGCGGAACGACGCGTGGCAGACCATAACTTTTGCCCGATACCCAGCTTACCACGGTCAAGTGCGACGAATGACGCGATGATCGCCCAACCGTCCGGCATTGGATCATCGGGATTGGTTTGCCATGCAAGGAACTGAAATCCAGACAGCTGTCCGTTGGAGATTGCAACCTGCACGCTGACTACGCCTTCGGGGGCGATATAGTGATCGCGCATCTCATCAGCTGTCATCTGGTTCCGGTGCGCCGTAGTGCCGCCAGCAGCAATCACGCTGTTCAAAAGCGGGGCCATTTGCGGTGCGTCGCCGTTCACCGCTGGGCGGATGCGGGTGTTGATCATAGTCTATCCATCAGATTGGCATGGCGCGCAGTGAAATCATTGCGGACTTCCACAGGAGGACGCAATCGAATTTCAAACGTATTAGCCAAGTTAGAGTCTATTTTACCAAAGAATTTATCAGCCTCAGAAGCCGTAAACCCAGCGATTTGCACAGCCTCTAGCCATGCTGAAATCTTATCGGCCTTTTTGATCTGCTTCTTGATCGCGACAGGCAATTGCGCAGGCAATCCGAACCGAATGTGGATTGCGGCCATCAAGCGGTCGTCCAGTTCGCCATAGTCTGGGCCTACTGCGGCCTTTACGGGGCTGATCATATCACCAATCACGTATTCCGGTGCATCGTGCAAAAGTGCAGCCAGCTGCCATTTGACCGGCGCTGTTGGGTTTTGGGCTATAAAAATATCGGTCACCAAAAGCGAATGTTCGGCTACCGAATATGCGTAATCCCCAATCGTTTGACCGTTCCACCGCGCCACAAACGCAAGGCCGTGTGCGATGTCTTCGACTTCGATATCCATTGGCGTCGGGTCCAGCAGATCAAGCCTGCGGCCCGATAACATACGCTGCCATGCGCGTGGCTGTTTCATATGTGACCTCGTGACCATTGTCGTAGGGGGGTTGCGGTGCTAAATGCCCAAACAACCAGATGAAAAAGGATGTGCCAGATGGCAACGGATTATATTGTAAAAGATATCGCATTGGCAGGCTTTGGCCGCAAGGAGCTCGATATCGCGGAAACCGAAATGCCCGGACTGATGTCGCTTCGGACTGAATTCGGCGCGGCCAAGCCATTGGCAGGTGCGCGTATCGTCGGATCGCTTCATATGACGATCCAGACGGCGGTTCTGATTGAAACGCTGACTGCTCTTGGTGCCGATGTGCGCTGGGCGTCTTGCAACATCTTTTCCACCCAAGACCATGCTGCTGCGGCGATTGCTGAATCCGGCGTGCCTGTGTTTGCGATCAAAGGCCAGACATTGACCGAACATTGGGATTACTTGGACCGCTCGTTCATGTTCCCTGAAGGTGCAAACCTGATCCTTGACGATGGTGGCGATGCGACGCTGTACATCCTTTTGGGTGCCCGCATGGAAGCCGGTGAAGATGTGCTGGCCGTGCCGACATCTGAGGAAGAAGAAGCGATCAAAGTTCAGATCAAGAAACGTATCGCGGAAACGCCAGGTTGGTTTGCAAAAACCAAAGCTGCAATCTTGGGCGTATCTGAGGAAACAACAACGGGTGTTCACCGCCTGTATGACCTGCATAAAAATGGCCAATTGCCGTTCCCCGCGATCAACGTGAACGACAGTGTGACCAAATCCAAGTTCGACAACAAATACGGCTGTAAAGAATCTCTTGTTGACGGCATCCGCCGCGCGACTGACACGATGATGGCCGGTAAGGTCGCTGTCGTTTGTGGTTACGGCGATGTTGGCAAGGGGTCCGCTGCGTCCCTTGCTGGCGCTGGTGCACGTGTAAAGGTGACTGAAGTCGATCCGATCTGTGCCTTGCAGGCTGCGATGGATGGGTTTGAAGTCGTCTTGCTCGAAGATGCTGTTGAAACGGCTGACATCTTTATCACCACAACGGGCAACAAAGACGTCATTCGCATCGAGCATATGCGCAAGATGAAAGATATGGCGATCGTAGGAAACATTGGTCACTTTGATAACGAAATTCAGGTCGCTTCGCTAAAGAACCACAAGTGGACGAACATCAAAGAACAGGTCGACATGATCGAAATGCCATCAGGCAGCCGTTTGATCTTGCTGTCCGAGGGTCGTTTGTTGAACCTTGGCAACGCGACTGGTCACCCATCATTCGTGATGTCCGCATCGTTCACGAACCAAGTTCTGGCGCAGATGGAGCTGTGGATGAAGGGCGATGAATATCAGCCTGGCGTCTACATTTTGCCCAAACATCTGGACGAAAAAGTGGCCCGCCTGCATCTTGACCGCATCGGTGTGAAACTGTCCAAGCTGGACAAAGAACAGGCTGACTATATCGGCGTTTCCGTCGATGGCCCGTTCAAGCCAGAGCATTACCGCTACTAAACGCGTGGCAAACAATAGACAAAAACCAACAAAGCGCGCCCTGATTTGGGGCGTGCTTTTTCGTTTGGCGGCGGCAGCTTTGCTTTGGGCGGTTGTCTGGGGCGCGATCAACCCGACGCGCGCTATCCCTCCGGGGTGGAACCCGCTGGCACCGCTGCAGGTATCCGAGCCTGTGACGTTGTTCACCAATTGGCGGTTGGCGCGTGCGCTTGATACGCCAGAGACGTGTATCGCCGCATTATCTACAGCTGTTGAATTTAACGTGCTGGACGATTTTGAAGCGTCCGACCAATGCCATATCCGTGGCCGTGTTGATTTGGCAGGCGTTGGGCAGGCGCAGATCGATGCCGTTGAAACAACCTGCGCGATTGCCCTGCGTATGGCTATGTGGGAACAGCATAGCCTGCAACCTGCTGCTGATGAATTACTGGATACAAGCATCACTGGGATAGACCATATTGGCAGCTATAACTGCCGTGAAATTCGTACCACGTCGGGTGGGGCAGGTGGGATGAGCACGCACGCCACGGCCGAGGCAATAGATATCGCCGGGTTCCGGTTTTCTGATGGAACAACCACAAGCTTGGTGAATGATTGGGATGCAAATGACACCAAAGCGCAGTTTTTGCGGGCTGCCCGTGATGGTGCCTGCGACTGGTTTCAGTTGACTTTATCGCCCGATTATAACGACCTGCACGCGGACCATTTTCATCTGCAGTCGCGCGGTTGGGGGTCTTGCAGATAGGCCGTTTGGGTCATGTTTGACCTGTGACGGCAGTTTTTCCCCCTCGAATTTTCTTTACCTAAGCTGATCTGACGCACTACGGTTTGCCCAAGCGCTGGTATTTTGGCTGCGCATCACCCGGCCACGTTGGCCAGAGACAATAAAAATGGGGACTACACGATGGGTAAGAGAGACGAATGGATCGCGAAATACGCGGAAGATCTGAAGTCAAAGTGCAACATGACGCCTGATATGGATCTGTTGACGAAGGTTACAATCGGTTGTGGCCCTGCGATTTACAATAAAGACGCACAGACTGTTGCTGGCGGTCAAGCATCCGAGCTTGAGACCGTAAAGAACAACTTTCTGATGAAAAAGCTTGGTCTGCCCGACGGTCCAGAGCTGATGGAAGCCATCGACAAGACGATCGAAATTTACGGCAAGTCCGAGCGCAATAAATACCGTGCGGTTGTGTACTACATGCTGTGCAAGCATTTCGGCAAAGAATCCGTTTACGGCTAAACCCAGTTTAGGCTGAATTTAGAACGCGCGCGCCAGGCAATGGGGCGCGCGTTTTTCGTGCTAGTTGACGGTCAATCGGCAAAGCATCGTATTGTCTGTTTCCAAATCAGACCCCCAAATCAATTCTGCCGAATTATCCCAACTTATCTGATCATACCCGTTCTTTGGGTCAACGGCGCTTTCGCTATGCACCGTGGCGGATGGCCAATCAGATGCATCAAAGCCAGCGGCGTCCCAGCCCTGTGGTGCGTCGATCGCTGCGAACCCGCATGCGCCTTGTCCTGCGACAGGATTGTTTTCGTCTTCGCACGATTTGTCGGTTGGTGCCTGATGGATTGGCAAACAGGCCCAACCATCATTCGTGATTGCCGCAATATTTCCTGCCGCATCTTTGATCTGAAGGATCACACCACCATCACCCATCTGTTGCTTGCTGCTGCCGATGTATTCAAGGCCCGTATCGTTTTCTTTAAAATCTTTGGCGGTCAACCCAATCACAAACGGGCGCTGGGCGTCAAAGGTAAAGCTTTCGGCGTTGAATGACCGTTCGGTCGTGATGGGCACGCTGTCTTGGGCGACCTCGACGCCGTTCACATTCAGCGCGAACCAATTGTCGGCCCACACGTCGGCGGAAAATGTTTCTGCCTGCGCGCCACTAAAAAGCGACGTGATGGTGGCCACTACAGCGGTTACGTATTTCATTGGACGCGCCTTGATCTGGTTATCGTCCCGTAATACGTACCGCGCACCAGTTTCCGTCGCACCCAATGTCACTTTATAAAACTGTCAGGATGATCCCCATGATCGTCGCAGCCAAAATAGCATACCCACTGTCGATGATCGCAAGCATCCAGGGTCGGTTGGAATAGCCACAATTCACGAAGATCCATGGGCTGATAAAAAACGCACCAACACCAAAGCCGGAAACGAGCCCTTTGCCAACCCCTTCGATACCCGAAAGCGCGAAGGTGTGTCGCATCATGCCCGCCACAAGCAGGATCATCACGAACGATACGATGTACGGAACAGGGCTTTCGTTGACGGGTTTTCCGTCTGGTCCAACCTCGATTTGGGCGGCGGCCATCCATGGCTTAGATAGCACCATGTAGTATACAGCACCTGCTGCAAATGCCGCTGCGGTGGCGACTAAAACTGCGATAATTCCCATCTGTTTCCCTTTCTGGGGTGTATTCTGGATGGGGTACTATGAAACGCTTCAGCCGTTTCGCCTAGGCTTTTGTATGACCCAAGCCGCAGATCAGGTCCCACTGCGCATCCGTCACTGGCTGCACGGACAGTCGAGAGTTCTTTACAAGAATCATATCCACAAGGTCAGGGTGGGCCTTAATCTGGTCAAGGGTAACTGGTTTCGCGAATGGCCGGACCGCCTGAACATCGACACAGTCCCAGCGCGCATCGTCGGTTGTGCTGTCAGGATGGGCCACGTTTTTAATTACCAAAATACCGACAATCTCAAGGCCGGACCGCGAATGGTAAAAGAACCCTTCATCGCCCACTGCCATGTCGCGCATAAAGTTGCGCGCTTGGTAATTGCGCACGCCGTCCCATTCTTCGCCTGTGCCGCCTTTGGCCACAAGATCGGTCCAGCCAAAGACATCAGGTTCAGATTTGAACAACCATTTTGCCATCAGCCGATGACCTTTTTCCATTCAGACAGGTTAACTGACGCGAACAAACCAGCCTTGTTATATGGGTCGTTATCAGCCCAAGCCTGGGCTGCTGCCATGTCATCTACATCAAGCACGATCAGACTGCCGCACATCATGCCGTCAGCGTCTAAAAACGGGCCCGCCATTTCCACAACGCCTGTGTCCGCGATATACGCCAAATGCGCATCACGGTTATCAAGCCGCGTTTGCAAGGCACCGGATTTGTCTTTGGTCATAAGAGCTACGCGCATTTTATTCTTCCTTTAGGGGGCGGGACAGGAGCGATTTCAACGCTGTTGCCACGTCAGTTTTATCCATAGATAGGTCAGCTGCGACTGTGCAGATTGGCAGATCAATGTCGAGCGATTTAGCAAGTTTTTGTACGGCTTGCGCGGTCGCCGCCCCTTCCACGGTGGTGGACTTATCAAACGGTTTTCCCGACCCGATGGCTTGCCCGTATCTGTAATTGCGTGACTGGTCCGATGTGCATGTCAGCGCCAAATCACCAAAACCAGACAGCCCGTGCAGTGTATCTGGGTCGGCCCCAAGCTGTATCGCCAACCGCTGCATTTCTGCAAAACCGCGCGTGATAAGTGCAGCCCGCGCGCTTTCCCCTAGCCCAGCGCCCATGCAAACCCCGCAGACGATCGCCATGACGTTTTTCAACGCACCGCCAAGCTCTGCTCCTGTTGTATCGGTTGTCCTGTAAAGCCGCAGGTTTTGTGTCGAAAGTGCTGTTTGCAGCGCAATGGATTTGTCTTCGTCGGCGCAAGCAAGCGTCAGCGCCGTCGGTAATCCGCGCGCGATGTCAGCGGCAAAGCTGGGTCCAGTTAAAACGCCTGCAGTCGCACTTGGCACGGCTTTACGGATCGTATCGACAGGGCCAGTCATCGTGGTCAGGTCGATGCCTTTGCAACATGCCACAAGAGACTTGCCAACCAGATGATCAGCATGTGCGGTTAGAAATTCGCGCAAGGTCTGCGCAGGGGTGGCTAGCAAGATGATGTCGGCTGCAAAAAGGTCCGCCAGATTATTGGTTACACTGATCTGGTCGGGCAAAACGATCTCAGGCAAGCGGGGGTTCTGCCGTGTGTCTTGCATTGTTTTAACTGCGCCGGGGTTACGTGCCCAAAGCGTCACAAGTTTCCCATCAAGCGCCAAAGCCACCGCAAGTGCTGTTCCAAATGCGCCGCCACCGGCCACTGCAATCGTCATGCTTTCGCTCCTTTTTTGCCAGACCCAAGCATGGGTGCTGCGGTGCTGTCCAATGGCCAACGGGGTCGCGCTGCGAGGGACATGTCGTCGAACTGGCCCGCTAAAAACCGTTCCACGCCTACATACGCGATCATAGCAGCGTTATCGGTACAAAGTGCAAGTGGCGGCGCCACGAATGCAATGCCGTCTTCCGCGCAAAGTGCCGTTAGGCGCGCCCGAATTTCTGTGTTTGCAGCAACGCCACCTGCAACTGCAAAGGTCGGCTGACTGGGTTTCAATGCCATATATTGCGTCAACGCCCAGCGCGATTTTTTATCTACAATATCGGCGACGGCAGTTTGAAATCCTGCGCTTAGGTCTGATTGATCCTGCACAGTCAGTCCGCCTTTTTCCGCGATCACCGCATCGCGGGCGCGGATCATCGCTGTTTTGAGGCCAGAGAATGACATGATCCCACTTTGCTCTCTGATCATCGGGCGCGGTAGGTCGAACCGTTTGGCGTCACCCGTTTCAGCCGCCTTTTGCACGGATGGTCCCCCGGGTTGTGGCAGGCCAAGAATGCGCGCGGTTTTGTCGAACGCTTCGCCTGGGGCGTCGTCGATTGTACCACCGATGCGGGCGTAATCGTCGTGCCCTTTGACCAACAGGAATTGGCAGTGACCACCAGACACCAGCAGCATTAAATAAGGATATGGGACTTGGTCGGTCAATCGCGGGGTCAATGCATGACCGGCAAGATGGTTCACGCCAATCAGGGGCAGATCAGTCGCAGCGCAGATCCCTTTTGCCAGCATCACACCTGATACAACGCCGCCAATCAGGCCGGGGCCAGCGGTCACCGCGACCGCATCAATGTCTTTGATAGTCACACCTGCGGCGTCCAACGCTTGGATCACACAAACGTCGAGCTTTTCCACATGCGCGCGCGCTGCAATTTCTGGGACGACACCGCCAAAATCGGCATGCAGATCTGTTTGTCCGTGCACAACAGATGACAGTATTTCTGGCATACTATCTGTTTGGCGCACGACAGCGGCAGCCGTATCATCGCAGCTACTTTCGATACCAAGGATCGTCAGGGTCCGTGTCATAGCGAGTTCCGGTTGCGGTTTGTTTGTGCGCAGGTAACACTTGGGCAGGTTTCAAACAATGGTGACCCGATGCAGCCGACCTTAATCATCACACGGCCCGCCCCTGATGGCGCAAGGTTCGCGGCCACGATTAGCGGTGCGCGTGTTTTGCTGTCACCGTTGCAGCGGATTGATCCGGTCGATGCGGACTGTTCTGCTAAGGGCGTTATTTTCACGTCAACGAACGGTGTGGTGCAAGCAGGACGGTTGGGGCTTAGCTCTGGCCCGGCATGGTGTGTCGGTGACCGGACGGCGCAGGCTGCACAAGCGGCCGGATTTGATTCAGTATCAGCAAGCGGCGATGTCGAAGATTTGCTAAAATTGATCCTGACCGATCCTCCGACATTTTCCGTCGCACACATACGTGGACGCGATGCCCGCGGTGATCTTGCGCCGCGCTTGCGCGCAGCTGGCGTCGATTGTGCGGACTGTATTGCATATAGCCAGATACCTATTTCCATGACAGCCGAAGCCCGTCGGGCGATTGAGGGGGCGAAACCTGTAATCATTCCCCTGTTTTCGCCGCGTGCTGCGGCGCTATTGGTGGATCAAATATCCCTTGGGGAAAATGTGAGGTTGATCGCAATCAGCAAGACAGTGATGTCGGTCTTGGGTGACCGGCCCGCCATTTTAGCGGATCGACCCAATGGGCGCGCAATGCTGAAAGCAATCAATCAGGCGGTTGCGACGTTGTGACAGTGCGTAACGCGGCTTGAGGGTCGGGACGCAGGCATATACGATAGAAATATGCTTCTCATATTGGGGCATTATAGCGATGAAAGGGTTTGCACGTGGCAAAACAACCGACCAAAGGTCGCAAGACACCTATAAAGTCAAAGACAAAGCCCGATGTAGTTGAGATCATTGAAGCAGAGGTTGTTGAAACACCTGTTGTCGATGAGCCAGCGCAAACGGTAGATTCAGAGCTTGTAGACCCGATTATTGAGCCCGTCGATGAGACCCCTGAAACACCCACACCGCCTGTAACAGAGTCTAAAAAATCAGGTTCTGCCATGCCTGCGGTTTTGGGTGGTATTGTGGCTGGCGCGATCGGTTTTGGCGTCGCGTATTTCGTTTTGCCCAAATCTGACACGACATTGCCTGCTAAAATCTCCGCGCAAGCGTCCGAGATTGCTGGTTTGCGTAGTCAGATTGCTGCCATTCCTGCGCCTGATTTTTCCAGTGTTGAGGCGGCTCAAGAGGCAACCACCGAAGCTGTCAGCGCTGCTGACGCGCGAATCGCGGCACTGGAAGTGCGGCTAGATGACCTTAGCAACCGTGCAGGTGACGGCGGATCGGTGTCTGCTGCGGCCTATGAGGCCGAGCTGGACGCCTTGCGGTCTGAGATGGAAAACCTGCGTGGCACGGCCATAGTTGAACTCCAATCCGCGCGTGATCAGGCCGCATCGATTGCAGGAAATGCCGAGGCTGCGGCCCGTGCCGCCGCTGGTCGTGCTTCTTTAGCGCGCATTCAGGGTGGGCTGGAAACCGGAGCACCATTGGGTGAAGCTCTGGATGATTTGGCTGCTGCGTTGCAAGGCGAAGTTCCTGCTGCATTGGTCGCAGTGCGTGATGGCACGCCGACGCTTGCGACATTGCAATCAGACTTCCCACCGTTGGCCCGCGCTGCATTGGCAATTGCCCGCGCTGAGGGCGTATCTGGCGAAGCCGAAGGTGGTTTAGCCAGTTTCCTGCGCAATCAATTTGATGTCCGGTCGGTCGCCCCAAAAGAGGGTGACGGAACCGATGCGATCCTATCGCGCGCAGAGGCAACCCTGCGCAAGGGCCGCCTGACAGATACACTTGCCGAAATCGGCGCATTGCCCGAAGTGGCCCGCGCTGAACTGACCGATTGGATCGCAGACGCAGAGGCGCGCGCAGATGCGCTTGCGGCTGCTGCGACCCTATCCACATCCCTTAACGATAATTAAAGGCGCCACCGTATGTTATTGTCATTGATCAAAATTCTATTGTTCGTCGCAGTCGTTATGGGCCTGACGTTTGGCGCCACGATGTTGATGGATGTGTCTGGCGGTGCGACAATCGCGGTCGCAGGCATCGAGCTTTCGCTATCACCATTGCAACTGGCGTTCGCTTTTGTTGCGTTGGTCGTGCTGGTTTGGCTGGGGCTAAAGCTGTTCAAGTTCTTGGTCGCGGCCTTCCATTTTCTAAACGGCGACGAGACAGCTATTTCACGGTATTTTGACCGTAACCGCGAACGCAAAGGTTACGAGGCTTTGTCCGAAGGGATGATGGCGCTCGCATCTGGCGAAGGTCACCTTGCGTTGACCAAAGCACAGCGCGCTGAAAAGTTGCTAAAGCAACCGCAACTGACCAATCTGCTCACCGCTCAAGCCGCCGAAATGACAGGCGACAAGCGCACTGCAGAGGCAACGTATAAAAAATTGCTGGAGGACGAAAAGACGCGGTTTGTTGGCGTGCGTGGGATCATGAAGCAAAAGCTACAATCGGGCGATACAGATACCGCGCTTAAGTTGGCGCAAAAAGCGTTTTCGCTGAAGCCAAAGCATGAAGAGACGCAAGATGTTTTGCTAAAACTTCAAGCCAAGACAGAAGACTGGAAAGGTGCCCGCGAAACGTTAGCTGCTAAGTTGAAAAATGGCAGTCTACCACGTGATGTGCATAAACGCCGTGACGCGGTTCTAGCATTGTCCGAAGCACGTGATATTTTGGCTGCTGGGAATGACATTAAAGCCCGTGAGCGTGCAATTGAGGCTAACCGCCTGTCTTCAGACTTAATCCCTGCCGCCGTTATGGCCGCACGTGGATATATCGCGCAGGATAACGCCCGCTATGCAGCGCGTGTTTTGACCAAAACGTGGGCAACAAGACCGCATCCTGACCTGGCCGCCGCATTTGCTGAAATCGTACCAGACGAGACGGCGCAAGCCCGCCTGAAACGGTTCAAGGCGCTGACAAAGCAGACCCCGACGCATTCTGAAACTAAGATGCTGTTGGCTGAATTGAATATCGCCGCTGAGGATTTCCCTGCTGCAAAACGCGAGCTTGGTGATTTGATTAAAATGGATCCGACAGCACGTAGCTTAACGCTGATGGCGGCAATTGAACGTGGCCAGGGTGCCGACGATGCTGTCGTGCGGGGTTGGTTGACCCGTGCATTAACGGCGCCTCGCGGACCGCAGTGGGTCTGTGGCAGCTGTCAGCATATTCACGCTGCGTGGACCCCGACATGTGGGAATTGCGGTTCGTTTGATACGCTGTCTTGGACGACGCCACCGACATCTGATGTTGCGATGCCTGCTGGCACGGAAATGCTTCCGTTGATTGTGGGTCAGGTTGCCGATAAATCGGTGGCAGTGACAGGTATTGTTGAGGCCGAAATTATCGAGGCTGTACCAGACAAATAGGGCCCTAACTACATCTGATGGTATTCGAGAAGATTGCAAAGCGCGGCTTGGCTCATTGGGCGCGCGAGCCCGTAACCTTGCAGAATATCACACCCGATTGCAGTTGCGATTTTTGCTTTGCGCCTTGGATTTGACGATTGGCATGACAAGCGCGCGGTGGCGTGATTGCCACCGTTCAAATGCCACTACACCAATAATCTTCTGACTTTTTGCGCAGAACTGAGGTTGGTACGCATTGGTAAATTCGTCGTCTTCCAGCCCTGCTGCGATGTCTCTGAATGACAATCGTCGCGCATCGGCGTCTCGAAATGGCGGGCGCAGTTAAGGCCATCTTGCTTTGCTTGATAAAGCGCGAGATCGGCGGACATAAACGCCCCTGCTAAATTTGACTGTTTGGGGGCATGTCGTGCAATGCCGATTCTCATGCTAAATGAACAGGGTTTACCATCAAGGTAACAGGGCGTCTGCGTGGCAGAAATGATCTGGTGGGCTATATTGTTTAGCGGATCAACAGAGTGGTCCCCTTCGATCCGGGCTATGAATCCTTCCCCACCAGCCCGTGCTACTAGCCCTTTGTCACCTACAATATCACGGATCAACGCCCCGGCGTGAATAAGCACGATGTCGCCGGCTGCATGGCCTAGCGTATCATTTATTTCCTTAAACATATTCAGATCAAGGTTCAGAACAGCAAATGTGGGGTCCTTGGAATTTGCAGTCGCATCGCTAATAATTGTGGCATGCGCCTGATCAAGTTTGCGCCTGTTTGCAAGTCCAGTGAGGGGATTGTGCCTACCTTCGAGTTCCATTGCCGCGCGGGCCTTTTCCAGCACTACTGACTTTTCAACGTCATCGGTGATATCGATGTTTACCCCAAGAATGTTTGGCCCGCTGCCGTTATGATCTTCAAGGTATGTCGCCTTGCTGCGTAAATGACGAAGCTCGCCATCGGCGCGAATGATGCGGTATTCTTGGAAAAAGTCGACCTTTCGGGCAAGGCTATCGTTTGAATTGGTAACCATGCGGTCCAAGTTACCGGGGTGGAGCCAGTGCAGCCAATCAAGATGTGTCCATGCCGATCATCCGTGCCGTCGGGACGCCTTGCAACGACTCGATCTCGGCTTTCCATCGCATTTCCCGATTAAGAAGGTCATCCAAACTCGTCTATGTTTGCATAAACGGGGGGAGCGCAAAAAACACATGCCCGATCTGAATTCTGTCGATGTCAAAAAGCGGCTGCAAAATACCAACAATCGGTTGCGCTCCAGCCGTCACGGTCTGTTGTGACCGGTGCGTTTCCTCTGCCCCGACCCCGTCGCTGATCGCCGCTAAGAAGTTTTAAATGATTACTAAAGAAGGGGTCTATTTTGTTGAATTTCTTTCTGCGCCATGGGGTGGTTTTAGGGCACTTGCAACCTTGCTAAGCTGTCGACCAAGAGGGTTTGATTTTCGCCACACCATGCCGATAACCCGCGTCGGCGTATGGTCCGCAAATCGCGCGACGGCCACATTTGCAGATCGTGTTTCCACGTTGACCGCCATCTCTGGCAACAAGGTAACACCCATGCATGCGCCAACCATTTGTACCAGTGTAGATAGGGAACTTCCGTCAAAACCGTCCCATGGCCGTGCGGCCTGTATGTTGCAAAACGCCAATGCTTGATCCCGAAAACAATGCCCTTCTTCAAGCAATAACAACTGCATATCCCCAAGCTTGTCACTGCTTGGAATCGGTTCATCGGCATCGCGCATCGGGCGTACCAGAACGAAATCTTCCGTGAATAACGGTGCTTCTGTCAGGGTCGGTTCTGTTGCAGGCAGGGCAAGGATTGCAGCATCAAGCCGCCCATCTTTCAATTCCTGAACCAAGCGTGGGGTCATCGATTCGCGGATTTGCAGATCAAGTCCCGGATGGCTTTGCCCAAGCTGATGGATTATGCGGGGTAACATATAGGGTGCGACTGTCGGGATCACGCCAAGCCGCAATCGCCCGATTAATTGATCCTGTGATGCCCGCGCCAAGTCACTTAGATCATCAGTTGCCTGCAAGATTTCCCGGGCGCGTGGCGCAAAGGCTTGGCCAAATTGCGTCAGGCTGACGGCTCTTGGGTTGCGTTCAAATAGGGCGGCCCCAAGGATTTGTTCTAATTCCTTAACCTGCATGGATAGGGCGGGTTGACTGATCGAACAGCGGTCTGCTGCCCGTCTGAAATGAGCCTCGCGTGCGACGGCTTCAAAATAGCGCAGATGTTTGAGGGTAAAATCAGCCATAAGTAAAACTTATCAGATCGATCAGAAGATTCAACTTAATTCAATCGCGCAGGTTTGTTAGAATGGTTCCAAATGCATAGCAAATTGGAGAACGACGATGGACGGAGCCGCGAACAAATGCCCAGTTATGGGCGACGCAAACCAACAAAGCGCCAAAGGCACCACCGCGAATCAACACTGGTGGCCAAATCAACTTAGCCTCAAGATGCTTGCGCAGAACACCGATGCGACGGATCCAATGGGCGCAGACTTTGACTATGCATCGGCATTCAGCGCGCTTGATCTTGATGCAGTTCGCGCTGATCTGACAGCGCTGATGACAGACAGTCAAGATTGGTGGCCTGCCGACTATGGTCACTACGGCCCTTTCTTTATCCGTATGGCGTGGCACTCTGCTGGTACATACCGTGTGGGTGATGGCCGTGGTGGTGCAGGTGCGGGTAACCTGCGGTTTGCGCCGCTCAATTCGTGGCCTGATAACGGCAACCTTGATAAGGCCCGCCGTTTGCTGTGGCCAATCAAAGCCAAGTATGGCGCGTCTATTTCTTGGGCCGACTTGATGATCTTGACGGGCAACGTCGCACTTGAATCCATGGGCTTTGAAACCTTTGGGTTTGCGGGTGGTCGTGCCGATATTTTTGAGCCGGAAGAAGACATCTACTGGGGTCCAGAAACCGAATGGTTAGATGACAAACGTTACACCGATCCACGCGAATTGATTGGTGTTTTGGGCGCTGTGCAAATGGGTCTGATTTACGTCAATCCAGAGGGGCCAAATGGCAATCCTGATCCGTTGGCATCCGCTGCCGATATCCGCGAAACATTCGCACGCATGGCGATGAACGACGAAGAAACTGTCGCACTTGCGGCTGGTGGTCACACATTTGGTAAAGGCCACGGTGCCGCAAATCCTGACGGCCACATGGGTCCAGAACCAGAAGGCGCACCAATCGAAGAGCAGGCTCTTGGTTGGAAAAATTCCTTTGGCACCGGCAAAGGCGAACATGCCATTACATCTGGGCTTGAAGGTGCATGGACAGCAAACCCGATCAAATGGGACATGGGGTATTTCGACAACCTTATGGGTTACGAATGGGAACTGGGCCAAGGGTCCGGTGGCGCTCATCAGTGGTATCCAAAAGGCATGGAAGCCAACGTGCCGGACGCGCATGTTGCGGGCAAAAAACATCTGCCAACAATGTTCACATCCGACATCGCCCTGAAAGAAGATCCCGCATACCGCGAGATTTCAGAGCGTTTCCACAAGAATCCTGATCAATTCGCCGATGCGTTTGCCCGTGCATGGCACAAGTTAACGCACCGCGATATGGGTCCACATATCCGTGGCCTTGGTCCACTTGTTCCGTCCGAGGCGCAGCTATGGCAGGATCCAATCCCGGCGGTAGATCATGATCTTGTGTCTGGTACCGATGTGACTGACCTCAAGGCAAAATTGCTTGATTGCGGTTTGTCAGTGTCTGATCTGGTCAACACGGCTTGGGCGTCTGCGTCCACATTCCGTGGGTCCGATAAACGTGGCGGTGCCAATGGTGCGCGCGTTCGTTTGGCCCCACAAAAAGATTGGGCCGTGAACCAACCGGATGCTTTGGCATCTGCACTAGGCAAAATAGAAGCCGTGCAAGTTGCGTTTAATGCGGCTGGTGGAGCTAAGATTTCGTTGGCCGATACTATCGTGCTTGGTGGTGTGGCTGCGGTTGAAAAAGCGGCCGCTGCTGCTGGACATGCGATGGCAGTTCCATTTACCGTTGGTCGTATGGACGCGTCTCAGGATCAGACGGATGTGCTTTCGGCAGATGCGCTTGAACTGAAAGCAGACGGTTTCCGGAACTACCTGCGGGCCGGTCAAACCCGTGCTGCGTCCGAACTGCTGGTTGATCGTGCACAACTGCTAACACTAACTGCGCCGGAAATGACCGTGCTTGTTGGCGGAATGCGTGTGCTTGGTGCTGGCACAGGGACAGCGGGTCAATTCACCGACCACGTCGGCACGCTTTCCACGGACTTCTTCGTGAACCTGCTCGATATGGGTACGCAATGGTCCAAAGTGGATGACATGTTCGAAGGCCACGACGATGCGGGCAACCTCAAGTGGACAGCAACAGAAGTCGACCTGATCTTTGGCTCCAATTCGGTGCTTCGTGGACTTGCTGAAGTTTATGCAGCGGACGATGCACGCGGTAAATTCGTCACTGACTTTGTTGCGGCATGGACCAAGGTGATGAACCTCGACCGTTTCGACATCGCGTAAAACGATTTGGGCGGCGCGTTGATGCGCCGCCCGACTTTTATAGGATGTTAAATGCATCCCTGATTTGTCTGTCCTGCTCATCGCTCAAATACTGCGGATGATGCGACGACAAAACTTCCTTTGCCCTCACATTTGCCCTATCCCAAGCGGTCAATGATCCCGCTTCGGCCCATGTACGCGGCTGTTCGCGGTCGGCCATTTCTGGATAATGATAATCACGTTCCATTGCGGCAAGCGTATGATCAGCCCCAAGGAAATGCCCGTCGCCCAACACTGACGCGACAATGGCATCATACCCCAGATTATCCTCCGTCACCTCTACCCCGCGCAGCGTGCGATACGTCATCGCATGCATGTCGTTATCAAGAATAAATGCTTCAAAACTGACACCTAACAACGCGGCGGTCATGCCTGAACTCTCGTAAATCAGGTTTCCACCAGCCAGCGCTGCAGCCAGTGATGTCATGCCCTTCTCGACACCGTATTGGGCATCAATTGCTTTGGCGTCGGTCATGGATGCAGCCACACCAGACGGCAGTCCAAGCCAGTTAGACAGCTGCGCCGATGCGGCGTTCAACAGGGTCGTCTCTCCGCCGCCACCAGCAAACGCGCCGCTGCGCAAATCAATCACCAATGGCCAATTAGAAAATACCATCGGAAAACCAGGTGAGATGACGTTAACCATCACAAGACTCGCTAGCGTCTCAGCAAGTGATTGGGCCAGAAACCCAGCCATTGTTGCAGGTGCGGTTGCCCCCGCTTGCGCGGCCGTGATGCACGACATCGGGATGTTATGCTCAAGGCATTTGTAGACAACATCAACAGCATCCTCGCCGAACCGCATTGGTGAAATCACAGGGCTGATATGCGTTTTCACAAACGGACGCTTAGCAAACTTTCCCTCACCACCTGCCGCGATATCGAGCAGATGCACAATTGGATCAACTGTTTCAGCAACGGTAAATGCTGTCGCCACAGGTTTGGTCGTGTTTTTCATTAACGCGTAGGCAGTGTTCACATCCAGATCGATAATTTCAGGCACATCCGTCGCGATGCAACAGCGGGTGAACCACGCAACGTTATCAAGCGTGTCTTGCAAACGGGTAAAGTTGTGCAGGTCTTCTAATGTCGACGAACGGTACAATCCACTGTCCAGATCCAGCGTATTCACGGCGGCTCCACCAGTGCCAAAATAGACTCTATTCAGGCCCACTTCAATTGTTCTGTCAGGATCACGGCCATGCAAAGGGAACGTCTTAGCGGCCTTGTCGATGATATCTTCAACAAGTGCATTTGGCAGGCCGATGCGGGCTTGCCCCAGATCAACAGCGCCAGCACCAATCAGATCGCCCCATAACCTGTCAGGCACTTCGCCCATCCCAAGCTCGGCCAAAAGCCGGAGCGAAGTGGCATAGATATTTTGCATGTCTACTTCGGTTAGTGGTCGGTATTGCCCGCCGGTTTGCCCTGCGGGTGCGGGATTAACGGTTGGAGGCGCGGCGCGTTGCGCAACACGGGCGCGTCTGCCGCCGGATCTTTTGGGTGCATCTGTCATTGGGTAAGCGTCTAGGGCGCGGTGCCATCTGGCAAGAAAACACATGCTTGTTCGTAAAAACTGAATTATTGATTCTGTTATGGATAAAGATGACCCACCTTTTACGTTTCGTGCCGTCCAGAACTTTGTTGCGGCAGTTGAGGCCCAATCCGTCACACGGGCGGCGCATCGATTGGGCACCAGCCCATCGTCGGTATCGCAACAGCTCACTAGTCTAGAGGCGGCGTTGGGCGCGCGTCTTATTGAGCGGTCAGCGCGGCAGTTCCGTTTGACTCGCGCAGGTGCGCTATTTTTAGACCCTGCAAAAGCGCTATTGGACAATGTTGGTGCTGCAAAGGCGCGTTTGGTTCTGGCGGATCAGGCACCACCATTGAACCTGCGCTTTGCATCAATCGAAGAATTGGACGCAACAGTGACCGCCCCGTGGTTGTTGAAATTGGCAGACCGTTTTCCAAAAGCAACGCTTTCGCTGACAGGTGGGGCGAGCCACGAAAACCACGACGCACTTAGTTCCCGCGCGGTCGACATGACACTTGCGGTTGATACGGTGGCGAAGGTTGATTGGGTAGAGCGTCATCCAATCCTGCGTGATCCTTTTATTCTTGTGACAGCCAAGAACGCGACTGCCGACCTGACAGACCGCCCAATGATCCGCTATGAACTTGAATTGCCAATTGGTCGCCAGATCGAGGCGCAGTTGCGGCGCATTGGCTCGGTTCCGGAACGGGGCTTTGCGTTTTCCACGAACCAAGCACTGTTTGCGATGACTGCGGAACTGGGTGGCTGGGCGATTACCACTGCGCTGGCCTATCTTGGGACACCGTTGGCCCTCGACTTAGTCGATGCACGGCCACTATCAATCCCACGGTTTTCGCGTCGACTGGAACTGCATTCCCGTGCGGGTGCGTTGGGCGATTTACCTACCATCATTGCTGGTGATTTGCGGACTTGTATCGCGGAGCGGATCATACCTGACGCTCAGGCTCGCCTTGGGTTTCTTGGTGACGAGATGCAGATCATTCAGGAATCCTAAAACAATCATTTTGTAACATTTTACCCAATTGCCTCGACGCCCGCGTTCTGGTGCAGTGATCCCAAACAGGAGACTGCGCCATGAAGACTCAAACACGTGCCGTTGTGATCGGGGGCGGAATCGCCGGATGTTCAACTTTGTACCACCTGACCCAAGAAGGTTGGACCGATGTAGTGCTCGTTGAACGCGACGAGCTGACGTCAGGCACCACATGGCATTCGGCAGCCCAAGTTACCAACTTTGGCATGAACCAAACAATGGTGGGTCTCAAAACGCACTCGATTAATCTGTATAAAGAGTTGCGCGATGACGCCGATTATCCGGTCAGCTATAACCACGGCGACGGGGGTATTCGCCTGACCAACAGTGAGGCGCAGATGGATGGTTACCGTCATTTTGCGTCGATGGCGCGCGGTATGGGTGTTGAATTTGAAATTCTTGATGCGGCCGAATGCGCACGCCGCCATCCGCTGATTTCCACTGACAATCTGTTGGGTGGCCTGTGGGATGGCAACGATGGTGACATCGATCCGGCATCCCTGTGTCAGGCGTTGGCACGTCGCGCCCGCAAAGCAGGGGCAGAGGTGTACCGCAACACGCCGGTTACGGGTCTAACACAGCACAAAGACGACACATGGACGGTCCATACTGAAAAGGGTGACATAAACTGCGAGGTCGTGATCAACGCATGCGGTTACCGCGTCAACGAGGTCGGTGCGATGATGGGTGTTCATCATCCTGTCGCATCTATGGAACACCAGTATTTTGTGACCGAAGACATCAAGGGTATCGTTGACGCGGGTCACCGGATGCCACTGCTGCGCTGCCCAATCAGTGATTATTACTGCCGTCAGGAAAAGAACGGGCTGCTGATCGGGTTCTATGAACAGGACTGCAAAACCTGGGGCATGGATGGGATAGACCCGCATTTCACAAACGCGCTTTGCCCTGACGATCTCGATCGGATCACAGATGTGCTCGAAGGCGCGTTTGCGCGGATGCCCGCATTGGAAGAGGTTGGTATTAAGAACGTGGTGAACGGCCCGATCACCTATACCATTGATGGGGCGCCGTTGGTTGGCCCTATCCCTGGAAAGCGAAACGCGTTTTGCATCATCGGGCTGCGGGCTGGTTTGGGTGAAGGCGGCGGTCACGGTTGGCTGCTTGCCCAACAGATCGTGCACGGCGAGGCTTGCTATGATACGTGGTGCATCGACCCGCGCCGCTTTGGTCACCACACGAATGTGGAACTGACCGCTCTTAAGGCCATTGAAGATTACCAAAACGAATTCCGGTTTCATTTCCCTAATGAGCACCGCCCTGTTGGACGCAATGCAAAGACCACGCCTTTGACTCCAATTTTGGCTGGTGAAGGCGCGCACTTCACAGTAGTGAATGGCTGGGAGCGTATGGAATATATCAAGCCATCCGCTGACTTCCACGTGACCCATGGGTTTGGTTTCGACGAAAGCTTTGACCGCGTTGCAGCTGATGTTGCCGCAGTTCAAACCAATGTGGCGCTTGCCGAAGTCAACGGATTCAACAGGTTTGAAATCACCGGTCCTGATGCGCAGAGCTTTCTTGACCGGATGATCTGCGGAAGACTTCAGCGACGCGCTGGGCGCGTTGGTCTGGCTTATCTTCTTAACGATCACGGCATGGTAAAAGCCGAGGCAACGATTGCGAATATCCCTGCGTCTGATCGTGGACCAGATCGGATCTGGTACGGCTCGGCGGCGGCAGCTGAATTGCATGATATGGACTGGTTGCAGGCTCATATTGGCGACGATGATGTGCAGGTCAAGTCACTTACAAATGACCAAACAATTCTTGTTCTGGCGGGACCAAAGGCACGCGAAATACTTGCCAAAGTGTCACGCGCCGATTGGTCAAAACCCGCGTTCCCGTGGCTGTCCGTCCGCGAATGTTTCATTGGGTTTGCCCCTGCAACTGTGATGTCGGTCAGTTTTTCGGGTGAATTGGCTTATGAAATCCATGTTCCCAATGCGTCGCTTTATGCGGTCTATCTTGCGCTGCGCAAAGCAGGTGTGGACCATTTGTTTGGCGCATCTGCCATCGAATCTATGCGCATGGAAAAAGGGTATTTGCATTGGAAGGCGGACCTGATCACGGAATTTGATCCGTTCGAGACAGGCGTCGACCGCTTCGTGCATATGGATAAAGGTGACTTTGTCGGCAAGGCTGCTTTGACCAAACGGATGGCAGAAGGCTCTCGTAAAAAGCGCGTGTCTCTAGTGTTAGACAGCACAGACGCGCCGGCACATGGCGGTGCATCCGTCATGCAAAACGGGCGCGTTGTTGGAACAGTCACGTCTGGCGATTGGGGGCATCGCGTTGGGCTGAACCTTGCCTATGCGTTTGTCGATGTGGATCTAAATGGACCGCTGCATATTGATGTGTTGGGAAAGATGGTGCCAGCGCGTATCATTTCTGACGGCCCCTACGATCCTGATAACAAAATCGTGCGATCCTGATTTTCTGCGACGGAATCCTGCTGTTCAATCGTAACAGTATGGGCAAGTGTACAACTTGCCCTAGTTTTAGGGTCTGGTTGCGGAATTAGGAGACACACATGCGGTTTTTGCGGCGGAGCTTGGTCGGGCTGTTTCTACTTGCGGCAACGCTTGCGTTATTCGGCGTGGCCGGTGCGATGGTCTATGACGCCGTACAAGCCCAGATGAACGAAGAACCGCGCAGCAGGCCGCAGCGTGAAACTGTGCAGATCGTGAATGCTGTGACCGTACAAGTCGGTCAGGTCACGCCTGAATTGCGCGTTTTCGGTGAAGTCCGCGCAACCCGGACCCTTGATATTCGCCCCTCTGCTGGTGGGCGGGTCGTCGAAGTATCGCCAAACTTCCGTGACGGTGGGTCGGTGCAAGCAGGCGACGTTTTGCTGCGTGTTGACCCCACAGATGCGCAATCTGCGTTGGACCGTGTTGGGGCTGATGTGCAAGATGCGCAGGCTGAATTGCGTGATGCGCGGCGCGCACTTTTGTTGGCCCGCGACGAATTGGATGCCGCCGCTGAACAGGCGCGCCTGCGTGCAGCTGCCCTTGCCCGTCAGGTTGATCTGCAAACGCGAGGTGTTGGCACGACTGCAAACGTGGAGGCCGCAGAGCTTGCGGTGTCTGCCGCCAATCAAGCTATATTATCTCGCCGCCAGTCTATTGCGAATGCAGAAGCCCGGGTCGATCAAGCAACCACAGGTCAGGTCCGCATGCAGATCAATCTGGCAGAGGCCGAACGCACGCTTGCAGACGTCACAGTTATCGCCGGATTTAACGGAACCTTGGCTGATGTATCTTTGGTCGAAGGGGGGCGTGTGTCGGCAAATGAATTGCTTGCCCGGTTGATTGACCCATCTGATCTAGAAGTCGCGTTTCGGGTGTCCACTGCTCAATATGCCCGATTGCTGGATGCTGATGGGCGTTTGATTTTGGCGGATGTTCAGGTTGCGCTGGACGTGCAAGGCGTCGATTTGGCCGCGAAAGCGACCATCAGCCGCGAAAGCGCATCGGTCGCTGAGGGCCAATCAGGTCGGTTAATCTTTGCCACTTTGTCTGCGCCACGCGGGTTTCGCCCCGGTGATTTTGCCACGCTAACGGTGATTGAACCGCCATTGGATCGCGTGGCTCTTTTGCCATCCACTGCCGTGGCCGCAAACAACACCGTGCTTGTCATCGGGGAAGATGACCGACTGGAAGAAACCGAAGTGCAAGTTCTGCGTCGCCAAGGTGATGACGTAATCATTAGTGCCCGCGGTTTGAACGGATTAGAGGTGGTTGCCCAGCGGTCCCCAATTCTTGGCGCAGGAATTAAGGTCAGTCCGCTGCGCAGGTCGGATGACGGCGAGGTCGTGCAAGAGGCGCCCGCGATGGTGGCCATAACGGCTGAAAAACGTGCTGAATTGATTGCGCGGATTGAGGGCAACAGCCGCATTCCAGCAGCGGCCAAGCAACGTATCTTGGGCCAGCTAGAAGCAGACGAAATACCTGCGGCATTGCTTGCGCGGTTAGAAGGTTAACAGGGGGATAGATCATGCGTGAAATAGCTGGAGCCTCAGGCATCCTTTCATATTTCGTTCGCCATAAGACGGCAGCGAACTTGTTGTTGGTCGTGTTGATTGCAGCTGGTATTGCATCGTTCCCACGGATGCGGGCCCAGTTTTTCCCTGATGTAATCATCGACAATGTGTCTGTCTCGGTTGCATGGTCTGGGGCAGGGGCCGAGGATGTCGACCGCGCGATCGTCCAAGTGGTCGAGCCTACTTTGCTGGCAATTGGCGGTGTGTTGGAAAGCACGGCGACATCAACCGAAGGCCGCGCATCGATCCGGCTAGAATTTGAACCCAATTGGGATATGGCCCGCGCAACCGACGATGTGCAGCAAGCCATGGACGGGGTTCGCAATCTGCCATCCGATGCTGATGACCCTGTTGTCAGACGGGGTCGCTGGTCTGACCGTGTTACGGACGTGGTGATCACTGGCCCTGTTGGTGTGGATCAATTGGCCCGATTTGCCGATGAGATGATCATTCAATTGTTCGCCGCTGGCGTCACCCAAACGACTGTGCGCGGTATTGCTGCGGGTGAAACCTTGGTCGAGGTCCCGTCGCTGTCGTTGATTGAATACGACGTCACGCTGGCTCAGATCGCAGATGCGATTGCCGCCGAGGCGGACGCCGATCCCGCTGGTGATGTTGCGGGCACATCGCGTGTGCGGACTGGAACACCCAAGCGATCTGCCGACGAGATTTCGGGCATATCCTTGCGAACCAACGACGATAATTCCGTTCTGACCATCGGTGATGTTGCCCGCATTTCCGAAGGTGGCGTTGACCGTGACCGTGCCTATTTTGTGGGCGGTAATTCGGCGATTTCGATCCGTATTGATCGGTCGGATAAGGGCGATGCGATTGACCTGCAAAACCGTGTGCAAGAGGTCGCAGACGCGCTGGAACTGACGCTGCCCCAGGGTGTTGCCGTTGATCTGATCCGTACGCGCGCAGAGGCGATTACAGGTCGCTTGAACATCTTATTGGAAAACGGGCTAACTGGCTTGGCCTTGGTGACTGGGTTGTTGTTCTTGTTCTTGAATGCACGCACAGCGCTGTGGGTTGCGGCGGGCATACCTGTGGCGATGATGGCGGCTATTGCGCTGATGTACCTAGCTGGGCTGACGATCAATATGATTTCGCTTTTTGCGCTGATCATCACGCTGGGGATAGTGGTCGATGATGCGATTGTTGTTGGCGAACATGCCGATTACCGTTTCCGTGTGCTAGGGGAAGACCCTGTTACTGCGGCCGAAAATGCGGCCAAACGTATGTTCAGCCCTGTGTTTTCTGCGACGTTGACCACGATCATCGCCTTCTTTGGATTGGTTGCAATTGGGGGACGTTTTGGCAGCCTCATCTCGGATATTCCGTTTACTGTGATCGTCGTGCTTGCGGCAAGTCTGGTTGAATGTTTCCTGATCCTGCCGCGCCACATGGCACATGCGGTTGCTCATGCTGCCAAAGATCACTGGTATGACGCGCCCAGTCGGTTCGTGAACCGTGGCTTTGAATGGGTGCGCGATACGCTGTTCCGACCGTTCACGGCGGCGGTAATCTGGGCGCGGTATCCGGTGATTGCGGGCATCTTTCTTGTGCTTGCCAGCCAGATCACGTTGTTCATCAATGGTGACGTGACATGGCGGTTCTTTAATTCGCCTGAACAAGGGTCGATCACGGGTAACTTTGCCATGGTATCCACTGCCAGCCGTGAAGACAGCGTCGAGATGATGCGCGAAATGCAACGCGCAACAGAAGCCTTGGGCACGGAGTACGAGGAACGTTATGGTCTGAATCCGCTTGATTTTGTCATGGCTGAAATTGGCGGCAATGCAGGGCGCGGGATTGCAGGGGCTGATACAAAGGAATCGTATCAGCTTGGTGCGATTTCCATTGAATTGATCGATGCAGATTTGCGCGACTATTCCAGCTTTGCCTTTGTCGGTGAATTGCAGGAGCGGGTCTCGGCGCAGCCACTTGTTGAAACCGTCAGCTTTCGACGGTGGGGCAGTGGGCCTGGCGGTGATGCGCTGGACGTACAGATCACAGGCGCTGGGTCTGAGACGTTGAAAGCCGCAGCTGAGGATCTGAAAGAACAGGTCAGTCAATTCCCCGAAGTGTCCGCCGTCGAAGACAATCTTGCTTACGACAAAGAAGAACTGATCTTACAGTTGACGCCGCAAGGACAGGCGTTGGGCTTTACCATCGACGCACTGGGCCGGACATTGCGGAACCGTCTGGGTGGCATTGAGGCCGCGACATACCCAGAAGGTCCAAGGTCTGCGACCATTCGTGTCGAGTTGCCAAGTGGCGAACTAACCGCTGATTTCCTTGAAACGAGCCAGATGCGATCTCCGTCGGGGGTCTATGTGCCGTTGGCTGATATTGTGTCGGTTGAGCAGCGCACTGGGTTTTCCACGATCCGCCGCGAAAATGGTGTGCAGCTAATTTCGGTCACTGGGTCCGTGTCAGAAGACGACCCTGCCCGTGC
>JBLHXF010000032.1:0-26923 GCA_047629435.1 Yoonia sp.
AAGATGCATTTCTTCGACCCAAGTCCACGCTGCAGTCGACATAGCACCCCACAAGGAATCCTGAAGAAGGTCGGCTTTGGACGTGTAAAAATACTGCGAAACATCGCGCCAGGCAAGCTTCAACAAAACGGGTCCATTGAAAAGTTCAATGGAGCGACGAGTGTCCGAGTGAGACGTTGTTTGGCACATTGCCAGGCGCACGCAAAGCGTTCAAAGAATGGCAGGAAGATCACAACTGCCAGCAAGCCCCACACTGCACCGGGGAACCAAACACCAATGGAATTTTTACAGACAACGAAAATGGCCAAAATGGCCGCGTGAGGTCGCCAACTTAACCATAAAAATTCCGGACAGGCTGGAGGGAACTTGAGGCGCAGGTGAGATCTAGCGAACCAATTAATGTTTCTGAACCATCGAACATGTCGGCAAGTTCGGGAATGCAAAGTATCACTGTTACGTTTGATATACGGCTTATCTCTTTTGACTGGCAAAAATAACGTTCGACAGCTGATAAATGCGGGTCACCAACGTTCGTTTACGCCTGCTAGACTGAACAAACACAATCAGTCACAAAGCCAATTCAAAAGCTAATTTCCATTCTCCGCAGCCGTAACAAATGTATGAAAATTCATTTTTCAAAAATTTCGTAGCGCCCACGCCCGCCATTCTTGGCCTTGTAAAGTGCAAGATCCGCATGTTGCATCAAGGTCTCCGAACTCCAACCTGTTTTAGGAATTATTGACAGAGCAATTCCTGCGCTGATCGACATCTTAACCAAATGACCTTCAATCAGTATTGAATTTTGTAATTTGTTGATTGCTGTAGACGCAATCATATCAAGATGGCGTTCACTGCCTGCACCCCGTGTTACAATTGCAAACTCATCTCCACCAAGGCGGATAACTTGGTCATCAGAGTTACTTATTTCGCCGAGCAAACGTGCAAGTTCCATAAGTAATGAATCACCGATTTGATGTCCCAGTGTGTCGTTGATCTCCTTAAAATTATCTAAATCAACCATCATCATTCCAACCAGTTGACCTGTATTCTCGGACCATTTGGCTAGCGCTACATCCATTTGTCTTCGGTTCAGGAGACCCGTGAGTGGATCGTGTGATGCGAGGTATGTTGCTTCTTTAGAATGCTCGAATTGTTCGGTAAAGTCGGACGCCAAAAACAACCCCCCAAGATCGTTCCCGTCATTATCTACGATCGGGCCTGTCCTCGCCTGAAAATGCCGCGTCGCTCCATGCCGGACAATGGAAATTTCTGAAACCATTTCTGAACGGGTAAAAAGCGCCAAACGCACCTGTTCTGCGCCAGATCGCTTTTCTCCACTGTGCTCGACGAGCGTATCGCCAATGCTAAACTCTGGGAAAAATGTTTTTGCTGATGCGTTTCTAAAGATAATTTTGTTTGTTTCATCAACAAGCACAACAACATCGCGTGTTGAATTAAGCGCATGTTGGATGCGCATGCCTTCACGTATCGCTTTTTCGCTGCTTGCGCGCCGGAGTGTAGCAAGCTCTGTTTCACGCTCTCGCAGCCCATCAAGTGCATTGGCCAGCGCACCAATCTCGTCGTGGCGATCGCCACCGGGAACTGGTTGATCGAACTCTTCACGCTCCATCGCATGAATTGCATCGTGGAGATCTTCCAGTGGCTTGGAAAGGCGGCCGAGAACGATGTGGAGGACAGCAGTGGCGAGGCTCAAAATCGCCAGAACCAATATTGACTTGAAAATTAAGAGCTTCCACAGCTCTGCTTTCAAGCCAGCCGTAGAAAGTGTCACATCGAGGACACCCAGTGTCTCTGCCGCGGTATCAAAATAGATGTCGATTGGTTCACTGTATAAACGCAGAGTGCTTTGTTCCGATATTCCGTCAACAAACAGCTCTACCCCACCTTCCCCCATTGCCGGCACGAAAGCCACGCGTGCAACGTTTGAAATGTCAAACAGGCCTTCCAATATTTCCTGAACGATGGCTTCGTCAAAATCCAGCACAGGTCGAGAAATTGCCACCGATGTCTGTTCGGCAAGAAGCCTGCCTTTTACGTCCAACTCGGTACTTAACCGGCTGTAGCCCACATAGATGTCGACCAAAGCCCCGAAAACTTGCAGTAAAAAAACTGTGATGACGGTGGCTATCACCAACCGAGATCTGAACGAATGCGTGCCAGAACTGATCATCAAGACCAGTTACCCACTTGGTTCAGTTTTATTCTGACCTCGCTCAGCAGACCGCTCACTCTTAGTCCAAAAAACGTAAACGGCTCGCCTGTGCTAAGAACGATAAAATCAGCTCTTGGCTCGTCAGTGTTGAGGGACCGGTCGCCCACCATACTTCTGATTGTATCGGGGGTGTGAACGGTTTTGCTTGGATATCGGATGTCTCCAGTCTTCATCATTATTGTTGTTGTCCTTGCTCATCCTGGTTTGATGGACAATTCACAAAAATCAATAAAATGATGTTAACCTTGGGCCACCCCGGGCAATTAAATCGGGCGGCTACCAAGCGTCGCCAGCAATATAGAACAGTCGTTTTTGGTCGGAATCGAAGACCATCAATCCTGCACTCTTCATATCGTATGCAAGCGTCGCACCGGGTCGATTGAGGGCCTCGTAAAGGAAGTTACTGGCTCCAACGCCCTTAAAACAAGCTCCGGCAAGAGCCCCTGCTGCAATCGCGTGTTTTCCAAATGCGTCCCCTCCATTCAGGCGCAACGCATCAGTTAAATCCGCAGGTGTCATCCCGTCAATTTGGATAGCGGCCAAACCATCAACGTGCAGCGCGTCCTTGACGCGGTCAACGCTGGTATGCACGGCTATGCTGGCTCGTGGCCGGTCAAGGTTCACATGGAACATTGCACCCGTACAGCGAGGTTGAGAATCGAAATAAGCAGTTTCCCCTAAGAAGAACCACTGACCAAGCTTGGAACGGAGTTCCGCCTCCGAGTCACGCTCGCACGCGACAAGAAGGACGAGTGCGAAGGCTATAACGACGATTTTGATTGAAACCGGTAGGGTTTTCATTCTCATCATAGCCTTACGATCCAGCGCGAATGCAACAAGTCGTTTTTCTGATGAAATCATTTGCCATTCCTGCAGATCATTCGACGAATGTCGCCCAGAATCGCCGCTTAAGTTGAAGATCAGGTTAAAGCGCCAGCGCGTTGCCAATCAGATAGTTCCGGAAACCAAATCAAAGACGATGACGTTCCTCGAATACCCGGATGAAGAATGGCCGGATAATCCTTTGGTGGTAGCGTCGGTTGTTTAAGCTCGCTAGGCAAAGCTGCAATTCGTGACCAAGCCAGACCTGTTTTATTTTGCAGCCCCCCACGACGTCTATTCAAACTTTAGAACTGCAGATCTAGACTGGCACGCGTTGCAAGATCGCGCGTGTCCGCCCCAACCACGCCAAACTTAAAAGTCCAGTGTGATGATACTTGGTGCGACAAACCAAGACCAAACACCGGATCGCTATGTGCAGTGGTATGTACCAAGCCGGTAATCTCTGTATGGTCCGAGGCGTCAATATGGCCAAACATTTCGATCATCGCGGCATGATTGTTCGCCTGCGGATCAAAAACACCAAACCCGAGCGTCACATTTTCAAACTCCCTGACAACTTCTGCCTTGGTGTTCCATTGGGTTTCTGCGCCTTTCCTGACAGTTTCGCCCGCCAGATCAAATGTCCATGGACCCTGCTCAAGGCGGACGGCTCCACCCGCGATAATATCTGGGTAATTGGGGACGGCATGAAACGAAAATGTATAATCCAGCACGCCAGGCTGCGATGAGTACCGCACGCCATACGGTAAAAATTTGGGAAGGTTCATTGTGCCATAAGTTGTACGGCTGCGAATGCTTCCAACGCTTTTAAGTGACAGCCGCGGCATTATTTCTGTTAAAGCAGACGTGGCAAACTCGTCATAAGAAGGGCGTGGAAAGCCAAATGACAATTTGCCAGAACCCGTGCTGTATGTCGCAGCAGCATATGTTTCATGGAGACGACCGACGTCACCAAACATGCCAAACTCTGCCCCCCATACAGCGCCCTCCGACCTTAAAGTGAAGTCGCCAAATAAAAAGTTCTCCTGAACACCATTATTCGAAAAATAGCTTACAGACGCTATTCCGTCGGCCGAATAAGCTGGCTGCGAAGATAGCGGTAAAGCCACAAATAAGAGATACAAAGACAGCATATTTTTCATGAAACACAATAATATAGGAGATTTTTCTTTTTGGGAACGTTTTGAATTCGACTTGTAAATAATCGCAGCTTGGTATGGGCCTCAAGAATTGGCGCTTTTTAAATGTAACTTTAAGACCGATCCTACAGCGCGTTCTAGATCGTACAACTTGGGTTGAATAAACGACGCCAGTGACCATCACGCTTTGGTTAACGCATCGATCCAAGGTGTGACGACATCATTCTTCCATCACACGAAGCGAGATGGCCGCGCTTGCGGCAAGGTATGGCGGTTAGAGCCTCTTAATTTGGTGTCATCAAACCAGCGCCAATAAGTTATCATGGATGAACTTTTTGGGGCTAAAGTCAGCGCGCTGAGAGGTAGTCAGCAGAGACGTAACCCGTAATCCGCGGCGCATCGCTCAGCGAGACCCGGCACCAGCGCTGGCCCACTTCGGTCACACAGTCGCGGCGATTAAGCGAGGTTCCATCAGGTAGGCCTAAGACGACGCCGTATCCAAGCCCAGGGCCTGACCGCAGCTTTAATAATTCGTCCGGCCCGGTGCCTTCGACCATAGTGCGGTCTGCGGCCAAGCCGCTGCAGCTGGCTGCGAACATGAAAGCTAGGAAAACTGGAATGGTGTTTAGGTGCATAATCTGATCTCGTTCATTTTGTTATCAATAGACCGAGGTTGGTCCAAATCCTAGCCTACTGCTGCCGTGGATAGCACAAAGGCAAACATTTACCTGCACCTTTCGATTTTATACCCGCGGCCAGTGCGGATGATAGTCGTCTATGACAATCGGATGGCTATGTGACCTACCGCCCCTCACATGAGGGTGATCATTGGGTAAATCATCATGAGTATGTTCAAGCGTTGCCGTGTCATCCGTCGACCACAGGAAAACACCGCCAGTCATGCCCGCAGCGGCCAAAACTGCAAGAGTTGCAAACGCTGTTGTCGGACCAGCGACCGTGATCAACCAGCCGGACAACGGATAAGTGACCAGCCAGCAGGCGTGGGACAAGGCAAACTGCGCTGCATATACGGCAGGCCGATCTTCGGCATGCGCGGATCGTTTCAGCAACCGCCCCGATGGCGTCAGCACAACAGAATAGCCAATCCCAATAATGAACCAACCCGCAAGCATCGGAAGCCATTGCGTGTCATACACCAACGACATCAGGGACAATATCAAAAGTGAGGCGACCAGAACAGCCGATCCACCGATCATCACAGGGCGGTCTGCGCGGTTGTCCAGAAAGTAGGGCAGCAGCAGGGCCGCTAGCATTGATCCGCCACCAAAGGCACCTAGTGCAATGGCCACTTGGGCGTCGCCAAGACCAAGGTCAGACCGGACCAGAACGACGGTATTCACCAGCACCATCGCACCTGCGGCGGCTGCTGCAAAGTTAAGTGACAACAGCCCCCGCAACCGCGGCGTGGCCAGATAAATCCGCATCCCGCGTGTCGTGCGGTCATAAATGCCACGCGGCGCCGCCGGTTGTGGACTAGGCAGCAGGACCGACACGACAAGTAAGGCCGAGCCAACAAACCCGATCACCGTGCCGATGAACAACATTTGATAGCTCACGAAAGCCAGCAGGATCGCGGCCAACATCGGGCTGATTATGTTTTCCAGATCATAGGCCAGCCGAGACAGCGACAAGGCACGGGTGTAGCGGTCTTCTTCTGGCAAAATATCGGGGATCGTTGCTTGAAACGTCGGCGTGAATGCCGCAGAGGCCGATTGCAGCATAAAAATCAGAATATAGGCCTGCCAAACCTCGGTTACGAATGGCAGACAAACGGCCACCCCAGCCCTAATCAGATCGAGACTGACCAACATGGTGCGACGCGGCCACCGATTGGCAAAGGCCCCCGCAATCGGGGCGATGCCGACATACGCCACCATCTTGATCGTAAAAATTGCTCCTAAGACCAGCCCTGCCCGTTCACCTGACAGATCGTATGCCAAAAGCCCAAGGGCGATGGTAGCAAGTCCAGTGCCAAGCAATGCCACGATCTGTGCCAGAAAAAGGTGGCGGTAGGTACGGTCGGATAGGACCGAGAGCATGAACGCTTCTCCACAATGGTAAATATTCACGTTCGAATATAGCTGTCCGGCAATGAAACGAAAGCAACCTTTCGCTGCGCTGTTCACGAATATTTGGCAATGGTCACAAACGCCACCTTGGATGGCCGTTTTTCCGGCACTTTACCCTCCACCCGGTCCTTGCGCATTTAGTCTGCCAGCATAGCGTATCCAACAAGTGAAAGCAGTTAGACAGCGACGCTCGGATCACCGGTTGCCCAAGCAACACCTTGCCCACGATCCATTGTTTTAATCGCCGCAATATCGGCGTCGTCGATCTGGAACCCAGCAAGGTCGATGTTTTGCCGCATCCGGTCTAAGTTCAAGCTTTTGGGGAGTACAGCGTAGCCGTTTTGCACGCCCCACCGCAAAAGAAGCTGCGCCTCGGATACGACGTATTTCGCGGCCATCGACGTGAAAGCAGATCCATCAGCCTTCATCGCACCTGTCTTAGCGCTGCTTTGGCCCTCCTGCGTCCGCCATGTCGAGAGGGGAACAAGGCTGCTATAGGCGATCGGCGCGATCCCATTTTCGGCCATATAAGATAGCAGATCCGGCTTCTGAGACCACGGGTGTAGTTCGATTTGGTTCGCGTCGGGCATTGGCAATCCGGCCTGCTTGATCTCGTCGAGATGGTCTTGGTTGAAATTGCTCACACCAATGGAACGGGTTTTGCCCATCTGCTTTAGCGCAAGCAACGCTCGCCACTGGGCGATCCGCTCCGGCCCACCGTATGGGGCATGAATCAGATAGAGGTCTGCGTAATCCAGCCCCAGTTTTGTAAGACTCGCATCACATTCGGCGATTGTCTGGTCGTGTGATTTCGGCGTGTCGCCCCATGCTGGGTTGCCGGGCCAAAGTTTTGCAGTCACGAAAACCGCGCCGCGCGTCATCCCTTTCGCCTCTAGTCCAGCGCGAATGCCAGCACCAACGGCCTGTTCATTATGATAGCCTGCGGCGGTATCGATATGGCGGTACCCGTTTGATATCGCGGATTTCACGGTTGCGGGGGCGTCGTCGTTTGAAACGAGATACGTGCCAAAACCTACGGCAGGAATGACTGTGCTATCGTTCAATCGAAAGGTCTGCTGCATGACGGTCATGATCGGGTCCTATTGTGGCGTAATGTCAGGTTAACCCTAACCGCGCAGATGAAACGATACTTGCCAAATCCTCTGTTCGGCATGTCTATTACTCCGAAATTTAGCTGTAATAGATGCACTCAAAATCAATAATTGCTATAGAGCTTTCAGAGGAGATTGATATGCCCTTCAACGATACCGCAGGCCATGCCACAAAATATGCCGCTAATATTAAGAATAAATCCATACGAGCCCTGCCGAACCTCTTTGTTATGCGCAAAGACGAAATCAGCGCACTAGAGGCGGTCGTCTACAATCCTGTTATCTGCCTTATCCTACAAGGTGCCAAAGAAACAACGATTGGGATGCAGTCCGTTAAACTTCAAGTTGGAGATGCTCTGCTTGTAAGTCATGATCTTCCTGTGGTGTCCAAGATCACGATGGCCAGCCCTGAACTGCCTTACCTTGCCCTGATCCTCTCACTGGATTTGGGTGTGATCCGCAGCCTGTATGAGCAGGTTGGTGAAGCCGTCATCGAAGCCCCAAATGCGCGATCATTGTCCGCCGGTCCCGCCGATCTATCATGGGCAGAACCGCTTGAACGCTATCTCGCATTGGCGGGTAATCCGTTGGAAGCACAGGTCCTTGGACCGCCCATTCTTCGGGAGGTTCATTTTCGCCTGTTGATGTCACCTATTGGGGGGATGCTGCGTAATTTGCTTTCCGTGGATAGTCACGCCAGCCGCATCGGCAAAGCAATCTTGAAGATTAGGGCGGACTTTCGTGAGCCACTTGCCGTTGCCGACTTGGCAAAGACAGCTGGGATGAGCCAGTCATCCTTTCACGAGCATTTCAAATCAGTAACGGGAACCACGCCGCTGCAATTTCAAAAAGACCTAAGGATGATCGCTGCGCGCGCGTTATTGCATGGTGGGCAAGACACCGTTGCCTCTGTGGGTTTTGAGGTAGGATACGAAAGCCCGACGCACTTTAGTCGAGATTACACGCGCAAGTTTGGTGTGCCACCGAGCAAAGACAAGATGCGCGCTGATGTGGTGCATGCGTAACCCGAAGCGGACATTTCTTATTGCCAGTCCAATATAACTTTTCCGCTCGTTCCAGATTTCATTGCAGCAAAACCTTTTTCAAAATCGCTTGCGGCAAAATTGTGTGTGATGACTTTTGAGACATTGAGACCATTTTGAAGCATCGCGATCATCTTGTACCAAGTTTCAAAGATTTCACGCCCATAGACACCTTTGATCGTCAGCGCCTTGAACACGATACCTGACCAATCGACGGCAGACTTACCCGGTGGGATACCCAACATTGCGATGCGACCACCCATGACCATGGCCCCCACCATTTGGTCAAATGCAGCTTGATTGCCGCTCATTTCCAAACCAACGTCAAAGCCCTCTGCGAGCTTAAGGGACTCCTGAATATCCCGAAGGTCGGTCGTGCTGATATTCACGGGCCGGACGTCCGCAACCTTTTCAGCCAAGGCAAGCCGTTCATCGTTTACGTCCGTTATGACAACGTGCCTTGCGCCAGCATGTCGTGCGACCGCCGCCGCCATAATGCCAATCGGGCCGGCGCCTGTAATAAGGACATCCTCGCCAACCAAGTCAAAGCTAAGCGCCGTGTGCACCGCATTTCCTAGCGGGTCGAGGATTGCGCCAATCTCATCTGAAATGTCATCAGGAAGCGGGACAACATTGAAGGCGGGCAACCGGAGGTATTCGGCAAAAGCGCCTTGTTCATTGACCCCGATCCCGCGCGTGGCAGGATCAAGATGGAACCGTCCCGATCTAGATTGGCGCGATTGCTTGCCTATCAGGTGCCCCTCACCGGAACATCGTTGTCCCAAAACAAGGCCTTCGACGTCGCGGCCAATCTCCACGATTTCACCTGCAAATTCATGCCCGGTAATCAATGGGATCGGCACTGTTTTCTGCGCCCATGCGTCCCAATTCCAGATGTGAACGTCGGTGCCACAAATTCCGGTTTTTCGAACGCGGATAAGAACATCATCAGGTCCGATTTCTGGCACGGGTGCCGTTTGCATCCACAGTCCCTCGATTGGTTTTGTTTTTGCCAACGCCTTCATTTGATTTGTCATGAAAGAACCCCCCCAGATTTACCGGTACGCGCAAAGGCCGCCAGTGCAAAATCAAGATCATCGCGCGTCAGTGCCGCGCTCATCTGGGTGCGGATGCGGGCGCGTCCTTTGGGGACCACAGGAAAGAAGAAACCACTAGCAAGCACACCTTCATCGAACAAGGCAGCAGACATAGCCTGCGCCGTTTCCGCGTCACCCAGCATGACGGGAACGATCGGATGCTCGCCGTCCAAAAGAGAAAAGCCAAGACTGCTCAGGCCGGCACGCCAGTACTGTGTATTCTCGAACAGACGCTGGCGCAGATGATCGCCAGCCTCCACGATATCAAGCGCCTTTAGGCTTGCAGCCACAATTGATGGCGGCAATGAATTTGAGAAAAGGTAGGGGCGCGCCCGCTGACGCAGTAAATCAATCACCGCCTGGTCGCCCGCGATATATCCGCCAATGGCACCGCCAAGCGCCTTTCCAAGCGTTCCAGTCATAATGTCCACATCAACACCAAAGTGCGCAGGCGTTCCGGCCCCTTTCGGTCCCATGAAACCCGTTGCATGACAATCATCGACCATGACAAGTGCATCGTATTTTTCTGCCAACCGCGTTATCTCTGGCAAGTTCGCCAAATACCCGTCCATGCTGAAAACGCCATCGGTGGCAATCATGATGAACCGCTCCCCATCGGCACGCGCACGCTGTAACTGCCCTTCAAGATCAGTCATGTCGCTATTGGCATAGCGATAGCGTTTTGCTTTACACAACCGGATGCCATCAATGATCGAGGCATGGTTCAGGGCGTCTGAAATGATCGCATCATCTGGCCCCAAAAGAGGTTCAAACAATCCGCCATTCGCATCGAAACAAGCCGCGAACAAGATCGTATCATCCTGACCAAGAAACGCAGCCAAGCGACGTTCAAGCGTGCGGTGAATATCCTGCGTGCCGCAGATAAACCGGACAGACGCCATTCCGAAACCATGCGTGTCCATCGCAGATTTTGCCGCCGCAATCAGGTCCGGATTATCAGCAAGCCCCAAATAGTTATTGGCGCATAAGTTAATGATTTTCTGTGATCCAACCGCGATGTGCCCCGACTGCGCAGATGTAATTTCGCGCTCTGTCTTGTACAGACCGTCCGACTTAATATGGGCAAGGGTCTCTTTGATATGATGTAGGAATGATGTGGTCATAACGCCCTCCGTTTCAGAGAATATAGCATGACGCACAAAAATTCCGCAATAACGGATTTATACGTTGATAACGATCAAAATGGCGCGGGCACCATCTTTGCTAGAAATCGCATGACTGATGTCCCCCGCATATCGGCCTGTGTCGCCTTGATTAAGCGCCTCAGAAACCTCGCCACTCGTGATAGTCAGAGACCCTTCAATGACTGTCAGATGTTCCCGTGTACCGCGAGAGTGAGGTTGACTGTCGAGAACACCGCCATTTTCAAACGCCAATTCATAGACTTCAAGCGATCCTGCATCTTCCGGCGGTGATAAAATACGCACATGGCATCCCGTTTCTTTCACTGTGATCGTAGGCACCTCTTGCGACCTCAAAACAGCGATCTTTGACGTCTCTTCGCTGCCTTCAAGAAGGCCAGCAAAATCCACTTGAAGCGCGCGCGTCAGGTTCCACAATGTCGAAATTGTAGGGCTACTTTCGCCCCGCTCAATCTGGCTCAACATCGATTTGCTGACACCAGACAGCTTGGAAACCGCATCGAGAGACAGGGATTTGTCCTGTCTTGCTGATTTCAGCTTCGCTGGTAATTTGGATAATATAGCGTCAGCTTTGTCCGTCATACTGGAAATTAATGCTAGTTACGCCACATGGTCAAGTGACGAACATCAGAATTGTCGCAGCGCAGTCCGGCATTGAGGAAAGCACCATAAAGGGTGAAACAACCGCGTTTGGAAACTTCTCTCCCTCCAATATCAGACTGCACAGGTCTTGCTTTAGACAGGGGCGGATTGGTCATTGCACCAAATATCTCAAAAATTGCTTGGTGGAGCGATTCAAACAATTTGAAACGTATCTCATTTCGCGGCCGTTTCACGAATACTGAACTTGGAAGGATTTAGCGTTGCAAGACGATACAACTTCAATTTTCGGCCCAAGATCTAATTTGTTCCGGGCGTGGCACCGTTCTTTTCAAGGGTTGTGACCGCAATGCCCCTCATGGCCGATCTACTTAGGGTCCTCACCCTCAAATCGTTGTTTTAATGACAGAGTTTAGAGGCCAAAAGCTGGGATGTTCACAAAACCTCACAATTTCTGCGGTTCCTTTCCGATGAGGCAAGAACTTCCTCTAAAATGATCCTCACAGCCCGTAGGATGGGTCTTGACCCATCCCCCCTTTGCGCAGACCAAGAGGCCTTATGACCGCCCTGCCTATTGATCCTATTTTACCTAATCTGATGGATGCCCTGCGCACCCATGGCCGCGCCGTTCTGCAGGCCCCGCCTGGTGCCGGTAAAACCACGCGTGTGCCGCTTGCCATGCTGGATGCAAACCTGACTACAGGCCGCATCCTGATGTTGGAACCCCGCCGTCTTGCCGCCCGCGCCGCCGCTGAACGCTTGGCCGAAACCCTATCTGAACCCACTGGCAAAACCATCGGCTACCGGATGCGCGGTGAATCCTCTGTCAGCAAAGCCACCCGCGTCGAGGTCGTGACCGAAGGCATCCTGACCCGCATGATCCAATCTGACCCCGATTTGACAGGCATCGGCGCGATCATCTTTGATGAATTCCACGAACGGTCGCTCAACGCTGACCTTGGGCTTGCTCTGTCATGGGAAATCCGCAGTATTTTACGCACCGACCTGATCGTCCTTGTCATGTCCGCCACATTGGACGCGGGCCCTGTCGCCAAATTGTTGGACGACGCGCCAGTCATCACGTCTCAAGGCCGCGCCTATCCGGTCACCACACACCACCTACCCCGCGCATTGCCCAAAGGCACCCGTATCGAATTCGCCATCGCCGATCTGATCGTGCAGGCCACAGCCGAGACCACAGGCAGCCTACTGGTTTTCCTTCCAGGCGAAGGCGAAATCCGCAGAACAGAGGCCGCATTGGCGAACCGTCTGCCCGCCGATTGCTTGATCCGTCCGCTTTACGGTGCCTTGCCCTTTGCTGCACAGCGCGCAGCGATTGCCCCCGTAAAAGAGGGCCGCAAGATCGTGCTGTCCACATCAATCGCCGAGACATCGTTAACCATCGCCGACATCCGTGTCGTTGTGGATGCAGGCCGCGCGCGTCGTGCGCGGTTTGATCCATCATCAGGCATGTCGCGCCTCGTTACCGAACGCGTCAGCCGCGCCGAAGCCACACAACGCGGAGGCCGTGCGGGCCGCGTCGCCGCAGGTCATTGCTATCAGCTTTGGACCAAGGGCGAAGACGGATCGTTACCCGCCTTCCCACCCGCCGAGATTGAGGCCGCCGACCTGGCCCCTCTGGCGTTGGAGCTTGCTCAATGGGGCAGCGATGATTTATCGTTCCTTACGCCTCCCCCTGCGGGTTCGTTAAACGAAGCACGCCGCTTGCTTGTATCGCTGGGTGCGCTCGACCCAAACAATCATATCACCCCACATGGCCGTGCTATTGCCGCGCTGCCACTGCACCCTCGTCTGGCGCATATGTTGTTGACGGCGGGCCGTGCATCTGCCCCGTTGGCGGCCTTGCTGGCAGGGCGTGACCCATTGCGCGGTGCCCCTGTGGACCTAAGCCTGCGGATAAACGCGCTGCGCGGTCGCTACAACGGGCCAGGCCAAATCCAGCATGCATCCCTTGCCCAAATCAAATCCGAAATCCCGCGCCTGTCCAAAGGGCTATCTGACAAAACACAGATGTCTTTGGCGGCGATGGTGGCCCTTGCCTACCCCGACCGTGTTGGCCTGCGCCGCAAAGGCGACGATCCGCGCTATATACTGTCTGGCGGCAAAGGGGCTGTGATGGATGCGGCTGATCCGCTGGCAGGTGCGCGTCTGATCGTGGCCACCGATCTGGATGGCGACACCAGAGAGGCCCGCGTCCGCCAAGCCGTGCAAATATCCGAGGCAGAGCTGCGCGATCTATTCCCGACCCAAATCAACTGGGACGATGTTTGTTCTTGGTCCAAACGAGAGGGGCGCGTGCTGACGCAGCAACAAGAACGCTTTGGCGCGATTGTGCTGGATGATCGCAACTGGAACGACGCACCCACAGACGCCGTTGCCGCCGCGATGTGCGAAGGTATTCGCCAGCTAGGTCTACGTCCGTCAGCGGCGGCCAACCGATTCCGTGCGCGTGTGGCGTTGGTTGATGGTTTGCCCGCAATGGATGATCAAACATTGCTGAACGGATTAGAGGCATGGCTATTGCCGCATCTGAATGGTGTCAAAACGACTGGCAACTGGAAGGGGTTCGATCTGCTACCTGCCCTGCGTGCAATGCTAGATTGGGACCAGACGCGGCAGCTGGATCGTGCAGCCCCACCGCATTTCACTACGCCCTTGGGCCGCAAAATCCCGATTGATTACGATGGCGAAGCCCCTGGCATCATGTTGCGTCTGCAAGAGATGTTTGGACAAACTGTTCACCCTGTCGTTGGCCACACGCCATTGCGCGTCACACTGCTATCGCCCGGTCAAAAACCGGTACAAGTGACCCAAGACATCGTCGGGTTCTGGGCCACGTCATATGCCGACGTGCGGCGCGATATGCGCGGGCGCTATCCCCGCCATCCGTGGCCCGAAGACCCGACCCAAGCAGACCCCACATTACGCGTAAAACCGCGTGGCACGTGAGCCAGATTTGCAATTTCTTAACTTAAGGGTTAGATAAACCTTAATAATAAAGAAAAAGCAGGTTTTTAATGACATCCGTATTACGCGCGATCTGGTCGGAAACGATCCAGCCGATGCTGCGACGCCCACCCGCCTTGCAATTGGCCGCACTGTGCCACCGCAACACGCCCAAGGGCGTTGAAGTGTTGTTGGTCACCAGTTCAAACGGCCGTTGGATTTTGCCAAAGGGCTGGCCCATCGACGGCATGACTGCGGCCCAAGCGGCCCACCAAGAAGCGTGGGAAGAAGGCGGCGTCAAAGCTGCCGATGCCCCAGTCGATGCAATTGAGACAATCCAGTCGAGCAAAACATTCGACAGCGGACTGACAATCCCGTGCGAAACCAAAATCTACGAATTGCCAGTCACGGAAGTCGCCAATGACTATCCAGAGGCCCACCGCCGCGACCGCGTTTGGGTCTCCCTCGACACGGCCGCCGACATGGTTGATGAAACTGCGCTGAAAACGGTGCTACGCAACTTTTAATCCTGCCCGATTTTTATGCAGTGTTGATTTGGACCTGCGGACCCCTTAACCCGACGTGAATAATTATCACGCCCGTGGAGGGACATCGCATGGCCGACAAAAACCAAGACCATTATTGGAAAACGCTCGACCGTGACCTTGGTCGCATCGCGAGCTTTGAATATGCAACTGCGCTAAGCGCCCGCCCGTTGGTTGGCATTGGAATTGCGTTTGTATTCATCATTGTCGCGGGCCTTGCATCCACGTTATTTTTTGGTGGCACATCAACATCTTACGTCGTTATCGCCGCTGCGGCGATCGGCGCATACATGGCGGTAAACATCGGCGCGAACGATGTCGCCAACAACATGGGCCCTGCCGTTGGCGCGAATGCGTTGACCATGGGCGGCGCAATCGCGATCGCGGCCGTGTGTGAAACGGCAGGCGCATTGCTGGCTGGAGGCGACGTTGTGTCGACGATTTCGAAGGGAATCATTGATCCCGCTTCTGTATCTGACAGCCAAATCTTTATCTGGGCGATGATGGCCGCGCTAATTTCTTCCGCGCTTTGGGTCAATATGGCCACCTGGGTCGGCGCGCCTGTGTCCACGACACATTCGGTTGTGGGTGGCGTTATGGGCGCTGGCATTGCGGCGGCCGGTTTTGCTGCGGTGAACTGGCCAAACATGGGCCTGATTGCTGCGTCTTGGATTATTTCACCGCTTTTGGGCGGTCTTGTCGCCGCGGGATTCCTTGCATTCATTAAGTATTACATCATCTACCGCGACGACAAAATCGCGGCGGCGCGGTTCTGGGTGCCGATCTTGGTCGGCGTTATGGGCGGTGTGTTCGCCATGTATTTGTCAATCAAAGGTCTTAAAAAGATCATTTCGATTGATCTGCCAACGGCCTTGTTGATTGGCGCCGTCGCAGGCGCGCTTATCTATATTCTGGCCAAGCCATTGGTGAAACGTCAGTCCGAAGGTCTTGAGAACCGCAACAAGTCGCTCAAGGTTCTGTTTAGCATTCCGCTGGTTCTGTCCGCTGCACTGCTGTCATTTGCACACGGCGCAAACGATGTGGCCAACGCAGTCGGCCCTTTGGCCGCGATTGTCCACGCTGAGGAATTTGGCGAATTCGCAGGCAAGGTGAACATCCCAATCTGGGTCATGGTCATCGGGGCATTTGGTATCTCGTTTGGTTTGATCCTGTTTGGGCCAAAGCTGATCAAAATGGTGGGTTCGCAGATCACCAAACTGAACCCAATGCGCGCCTACTGCGTGGCGTTATCTGCAGCCATCACTGTGATCATCGCAAGCTGGTTAGGCTTGCCGGTATCCTCCACACATATCGCCGTTGGTGGTGTATTTGGTGTGGGCTTCTTCCGCGAATGGCACGAAGAACGCCGCGCGCGCCAGTCCAACGCCACGCGTGACCCCGCAGCGCGGATCGCCCCAGAAGAACGCCGCCGCCGCAAGCTGGTCCGCCGGTCCCACTTCATGACGATCATCGCAGCATGGATCATCACAGTGCCAGCGGCAGCATTGCTGTCCGGCGTGATTTTCTTAATGCTGCGCGCCGCGTTCGTTTGAAACAAATGAGAGGATGTTGGTTACGCTAACGTCCGCTGTGCGGACAAAATCGACATTGAAGTCAGGCTTCTCAATGGCCGCATCTACTCAAACACCGATAGGGCAAGCCGAAACACGGTGTTCACTTCCTTTGATGCAGCTCCTTGCCTCTGCATGTTCATGATGCATGCAATCTGCGCATCAATATAGCGAGCAGCCGTTTGTGTTGGAATGGTTGATTTGAACTGACCGGTTGCTTTCGCCCTATCAATCCATTTTGAGAAGGTTCCTATGGATAACCTGCGAAATTCATCGACTTGGTCGCCAGTGAGTTCGCCCAGCTGAGCACGGCACTGACACAGATCAACAAACAGGCAGCCGTTTGGCATGCCATATTCTTGATGGTCTCGCAGGATGTATGCGATCAGGGCTTCCAACGCGGTATCGAAGGGTTGATCGACTGCCAACAATTCGTACAGCGGTGCCAGTGTCATCTCGTGATAGTCGATGAGAACCGCCTGCTTAAGCCCGTCTTCACTGCCAAATTCTTTATAGAGCGATGGCTTGGACACATCTGCACGTTGACACACCGAGTTGAGCGACACCGCTGCTTGTCCCTCCTGCCAGTAAGCCTGCATTGCAGTACCTAGAACGTGGTTTCTATCAAACGTTTTAGGCCGTCCACGTGTTAGTTTTTTGCCGTCAGCATTCATTTTAATACCGCATGGTTTTTTATAATTGACAGAGTGCACATCCATATTTAATACCAAGTGGTAATAAATATTTCAACAAGGAAACATCATGAGCGATATTACCATTTCAAATCTGGGCCTTATTCTTTTGATCGTGCCGTTTCTTGTTCACGGCATTGAAGTGCTCTTTCCCACGCAAGCCCGCCTCGTCGTGAATTGGGTGTTGCCATTCTTTGCACCTATGTTGCCAAGCCGCGCCAAGTCCTTGTTGCTCAACGAGCAAATCTCAATGTTGGACGCAGCAGTTGAAGCGGCCCCTCTTGAGAAGAAGCGGGCTGCTGAAGATTATATATTCTTGCTGTTGTTCGAGCAACGCCAAGGCGCGATCTGTTTTGCAGCGGCTGCTGCCGGTGCTTTATATGGTCTTACTCTGGGCCTCGTTGACCGTGATGCATTGCACTTCGTGTTTGGCGTAATTGCGGTCCTGATGATGCTTGTGAATGCAAATCAAGCTGGGGTCCCGTTCTTTGGCAACCACCCAAAGGTATCAACGAATGGCAAGCATGTAGGATTTGCGTTTACACCATTTTGGGCCGCCGTCGCTGCACTGAACTGGTTGGGTTTCTCATACGCGCTTGCATGATCTATGACGGAATGCGGGGCTCACTCGCCCCGCACCTGATCCTTCAAGATGGCCAGAAAGGCTTGAACCTTTGCGGTTCGATGCAGATCCACATGGGTCACGAGCCAGTACGGTCTGTCCCAGTCGTCAATCGGCGGCATAACCTCAATCAAACCTGCTTTCTCGGCCTCATGCTGCGGATAAAACCCAATCCCAATCCCGTTTGCTATGGCTTGATGTTGGATGCGTTGATTAGAACTTCGAAAGACAATCCGCTCGGTGGGGACGGTATCTTGAAGCCAGCTTTGAAAGACGAACTGGGGCTGGATGCGGTCATCTGCAACAAAGACATGATGAGCAAATTCATCAACGCCCATTGGGCTTCCATGCGCGTTCACATAGCTTTGGCTTGCATATAGTCCGATTTTGATTGTGAAGAACGACTGGACAACACTGTCAGGGCCATCAGGTTTTGGCCCACCACGAATGGCTATGTGCGCTTCGCCGTAATCAAGGTTCATCAGTTTGCCGCTGGTCAGGTAGCGCACCTGAGTATCGGGGTGATTGGCACGGAATACTTGCAGAGCAGGCAGCATGAAGGTCGCCATGACCTCCACTGATGTCACAATTAGCTCGCCTGACACGTTTTGTGCTTGGCCACGCGCCCGGTTCGCAAGATCTGCGAATTGTTCTTCGGTGGCGGACGCCACACGCAGCAAATCCGTACCTGTTTCAGTCATTGTGTAACCGCGCGCGTGGCGCAGGAATATCTTTGCACCTAACGCATTCTCAAGGCTGTCGATGTGTCGAATGATCGTTGCGCGGTGAATGCCCAGCACCTCTGATGCGGCGGAGACCGTTCCAAGCTTTGCCACCATGTAGGCGGTCCGCATCTCATCCCATTTCTCCATCTTCACCTCTGCATAAATGCGCATCTATTGGACATATTTCAACCTACTGTATTGAGTTTGTCTGATTTAGATGTGGCGTTGTCAACACCAACGTCCTTCATTCCTGACATTGAGAAAGAAACCCCAATGACACACCCAAATGCCATGTTGCCAGACGGAAGCAATCCAGAGGGTGCCGCCCCGCACCCGCCTCTTGGATGGGCGACCAAAGCCGATCTGATCGATATCGTTGTTCACGGCCCTGCATTCTCTCAAGCGACAACAAAGCTGCGCACCTATTTTGCATTCGCGGGGTTGCCGTATCGGCATGAGCAGCACCTGAAGGCGAAGCCGCAAGGCATGAAGCCCGGCTCCAGTTACCAAAAAGTACCTGTAATTGATGTCGCCGGGCGGCAGGTCAACGACAGCTGGATTATCTTGCAAAACCTTTTGCCAATCCTTGGTATCGAAATGGACAAAGACTGGGAGGACCGCATCGTGTTGGAATTGGACACTACGTTCAAACTGCACTGCACCTCGACGGATTGGGCGCGGCTGGCTGTTGCGACCGTTGGTGCGCCATCAGTCATGAAATGGCTGATCGGCCCAATGCTCAAACGGATGGAACGCAAACAAGCACACCACAATATTGCGACGGCTGGTCTTGGCCACCGTGAAGGAGATGAGATCGCTTTTGCACGCGACTTCAAACAATCAATGCGTGGGGTGTTTCACGGCGGCGATAAGCCGGGCCATGTTGATCTGTCTTTCTATGGCTTCCTTGCAGGGTATCTTTATGCAGGCTCGCCGATTGCAACACGCATGGTCGCGCAAGCCGGGCTGGAGCAATGGGTCGCAAGGATGAAAAAGGTCGTTCCGTTGGAAACGTTGTTTCCCAAAACTCGCAAATAGCTCTCTTTCCAATCCCAAATGAGGCGCGCCATGACGGTCAGTCGTAAAATCCAGATTGCCGTTGTCGGCGCGTCCCTAGGGGGGCTTAGCGCTGCAAATGTGCTACGTCAGCTTGGCTTCGATGTGCAGGTTTTCGAGCTGTTCCCAAAGGGTTTCGAGACGCGAGGCGGGGCGCTTGGGTCAGTTGATCTTAGTTTACTACGCCAAATCCGAGGCGGGGATCACGCAAGTGCTGACCGATCTATCAAGGGTCATGGCCATTTCTACGGCGACCTTTGGGAGTACCTTTTTCAAGGCCTGCCAATCGACAGCGTGCATTTTGGGGTAGATGTTCAATCGCTTGCCGATGCAGGCAGCGAGCGCCCTTCGCTCGTCATTGAGGGCAAGCTCAAAGCCTTTGACATCATCATTGGCGCGGATGGTGGGAAGTCGACAATACGGCCCTTCGTCACAGATCAGCAACCCATCTATTCAGGATACACGGTTTGGCGGGGTCTTGTTCCAATGAAGGGTATTGATGGTCCGCCTTCCGGCGACCGAACGGTAAATGGCATCCATTACCAAACACTAGGTTTCCCCTGCACAAGTCCAAACGGCCCGTTGTGGAACTGTGGTGTCTACATGGCGATGCCAGAGGCCGAGGTCACGCCGCCAACACGCAACAGACAGGTTGGGACAGCCATGAAGCAGATCCCTGACTGGTTCGTGCCGTTGGTGCAGGCCCTATTCGGAGACCGAATTGCACAGTTCTGGGATGCATGCATCAAGCAAGGCAAGGTAACGCCGCATCCGGTATGGGAGTTCGCGGCAGATCCCGTTGTTGCAGGTCGCATTGTCTTGCTGGGGGATGCCGCCCACTTGTCCAGTCCGCGCACGGGCGCGGGCGCGTATACGGCCATGCTCGATGCCGCCGCCCTCGGGAGTGCCTTTAGCTATGCGACAACGACTTCCGAGGCTCTCGAAGTCTACAATCAAGGGGCCGTTCAGCGTGCGAGGACGCTGTTTGATCGAAGTCGCAGTGCTGGGCGGGCGTTTGCGCCAGATCGCCACCACACGATTTCTCCGCCTGAGGTACTTCAGTACTTGGCCGGGTTAGGCTGAATCGGTGATGAAATTTTCCTTGCGAATGAAAGCTCGCGTAAAACTCAGACAACCACCAGTATTTCCCGTCCGTGCGATGCCAAACTCTGGAACTGCGACTTTATTTCGGCTGAGAACATGTTTCCCTCTACGCAAATCATCCGAAGTTGACGGGCCTTTCGGGCCCATTCCAAAATTGCAGAGCCACCGGCATCACCAATCGAGCACCCGACTAGCCCTAACTCAATCATAGTGTCTGGAAATGCTTCTGCCAAAGCGGCAGCACCGACGTCTCCCAAATCGGGATTATAGCTCGCGCTGAATGACCGCAAGAAACGCCCGTTGCCAACGTCAGACCGCCTCATTCCATGCGCTAATATCTGCGCTGCAGCTTCGTTCAACCCCGCGCTGCGGAGATGTAAATCAAATCCAGTCCCGGTCTCGACAGATGCTGCCAATGCATCAGCAGCATTCACGCAAACGGGTGTTCCGACGGATCTCAGCGCATTTATCAGTTCGATCACGTTCATTTCAGTGCTTTCATTTCCGGCACAAACATCCGCAGCAAACAAGCCGCAAAAAACCGCCAAGGTCGTTGTCAGCGTTCTTCGCCGCGACAATTGTCGCTGTTCAAATTTCATATTGCGCATGTCCACCGCCTTTGGGACGAAGCCAGTCAAGAAAATGGCTCACGGAAATTTAATTCCGGTAACGTCTTCCCCAACATCCCACAGTTTTCGTGCAGCGGCCATATCCAGCGCGGAAGCGTCGATTTCTCCGATGGCTGGATAGCCGCCGAATTCACCCGGGCCATCTGGACCATAGTAATCGCCTTGGGCCACACTGGAACCCGTCGCGGCCATGAGCGTCGGCAATGAGCCTTGCCAAGTCTCCATAAAGGTCATGCCTGCAAGGATCGCGGGATCAATGTGTCGCTGCAATTCTGTCTGCGTGAATCCCGGATGACAGGCAACAGACAAAACGTTGTCCCCTTTTGCGTCGATCCGGCGACCGAGCTCTAGGGTAAACAAAAGGTTGGCCAGTTTGCTTTGGTAATACTCGCGCTTTTGATCATAGGGCTTTTCCAGTCGCAGGTTGTCGAAGTCGATAGACGCCCCCCTGTGCGCAATGCTGCTTAACGTCACTATCCTTGAACCCGCGGTGGTTTGCAGGCGATCATAAAGCAATCTGGTCAATGCAAAATGACCTACAAAGTTGACACCGAACTGGCTCTCGAAGCCGTCCTCCGTCTTGCCCTCGGGTGGCATCATCACACCCGCATTGTTGATCAGAATATCAAGATTGGGATGTGTGGCTTTAAACTGTTCGGCAAACTGGTCAACCGATTTCAAGCTCGCAAGATCTACAATGCCAGCCTCGACACGCCCATCGACACACGCGGTTTCAATATCTCTAATGGCTTGGTTGACTCGGTCCGCGCTGCGCCCAGCAATGACCACTTGCGCGCCCGCTTTCGCTAAAGCCAGAGCAGCACAGTATCCAATCCCAGAATTCCCACCCGTGATCAGGACTGTTTTGCCATCCTGTCTTGGAAGGTTCTTATCGGTCCAATTTTTGAATTCCGAGATCATTTTGTGCTCTTTCTGTTGTTTGGCGGTCAATCAGACGAGTGCTTTTGACGCGTTTTGTTCCAACCGGATCAATAGGTCGAACGCTGTCTCACGTTCTTTTTCATCGAAACCTTCCAAAAGGATAGAATTGATCTCTTCATAAAAGGTGGCAAGGTGATCAAGGTCTTGTCCTTTCCGAGTGGTCTTAACCAGCATAACACGGCCATCGTCCACATCCTTGCGCCGTTCCAGCAGGTCACGTTCAATCATACGATCGATGATCCTTGACGTTGCGGGCAATCCATTGCCGATCAAGGTGGATAGAGCACCAACAGTCAATTCGCCCTCACGCCATAGGCAGGATAAAATCGCCCACTGCGGCAATGACAGCCCATAAGGTTCAAGCTTCAGTTGGCAAAGCGCGGTCGTCCGTCCAGCTGCAAAATTCAGGTGCCGTCCAAGCGATCTAGGCAGGATTGGTTTTTTAGTTGCCATGTAAATTATTATATGCTTTTGTTTACGTGTAAACTAAATGTAACCGATATCTGACACAAGTGCAACGCGCCTTCAGTCCTCAGTTACGACAACTAGAAAACGAACAGGAGAGATACATCATGGCAAAGAAAGTTCTGATGGTCGGCTGGCATCCGACAGTGGTCGACTATTCAAAGTACCCGGGTCTTACAGCCGAAAAATTGGAAGGCGCTCTGAGAGCAGATGAGCGCAAACTAATCGATCAGGGGTATGACGCATCGATAGGGTTCATCTTTAATGGCGAGACGGCAACTGATCAGCTGGCCGATACACTGAAAGCTGCAACATTCGATATTGTAATGATTGGTGCGGGTGTCCGCAAAGATGATGAGCATTTTCTGGTGTTTGAAAAGTTGGTGAATGTCGTCCACGAGCTTGCACCTCAAGCGCGCATTGCTTTCAACACTGGCCCCACCGATTCAGATGCCGCAATCAATCGTTGGGTCTAGGAAAGGTGGTTTCTGGGGCCCTTTGCCCTTTAGTCTTGAGGCCGTTTTGCCTTGAGATGCTTAAGAAGCGCCTGAACCTTAGTGGATTGATGCAAATCAACATGTGTGACGATCCACAGCGGAACCACCCAGTCTGTTTGTGGCGCAAGGATCTCGACAAGGTCCGAACGCTGGCTTGCAAATAGTTCTGGGTAAAATCCTATTCCCATCCCTGCAAAAATGGATTGATCCGCAATGCCTTGGTTCTCAGTGACAAGCGCTTTGCATGTCTTGGGGACGTTGCTCTTGAACCATGCGGTGAACGGAAAGCTGGCGTTCGCCGTCTCCCAACACACAAATTTATGGTCTAAATAATCCTTGGGTAATCGCGGCTGACCATGCTGTGCGACGTAACCTTCATGGGCATACAGACCCAATTTCAGATCAAAATAGGGTTGTACAATGTTGTCGGCTTGTTGCGGTTTCGGTCCGGTGCGTATCGCGACATGCGCCTGACCGTATTCCAGTTTAAGCAGCTCGCCACTTGCGATGAATTTTATCACGGCCTTTCGGTTTTCTGCTTGAAATGCATTTATTGCGGGCAACACAAGTGGCGCAATCCGCTCATGGGTTGTCACAATCAATTCGCCAGTTATTTCGGCTGATCGGTTGCGGGTCCGGCCCGCCAGCTGATCGAACTGTTCTTCCGTCGCATGAGCGACGCGCAACAGGTCCTCACCCACCTCTGTCGGTGCATAACCCGTCTTGTGGCGATGAAATATCCGTCCACCCAGTTCTGCTTCAAGCGCGTCGATATGACGGATAACCGTCGCGCGGTGGATTCCAAGCATATCAGCTGCCGCGCTGACGGTGCCAAGGCGAGCGACTTGATAGGCGGTTTTGATTTCGGTCCATTTATCCATGATTTACGATGCTGCTAAATTGCGCACATGCTGCGCATTTCGGTACCTATGTTGTTATTTTACTGCCTGACATAACGCCTTATCGAACAACAATGTCAACACAGCCTGTGCCTTTGCGGCAAGGCTCACGATTCCAAAGGACTTCCCAAAAAATGGAAAAGCAATTCCCTCGTTTCTTTAACTTCGTCATCCTCATCGCTGCATGGCAAACCTATCGCATTGTGGGCGCATTGTTTTGGGGCGGCCTGGACCTGTCAGGCGGCGGTGTATTTCCCAACGCTTGGGTCATTCCATTGTCGCAGGATACGCTCACCGGACTTCTGGCCCCCGTCGTCGTATATCTATTGGCGATGCGTCCAAACGTGCTGAGCTACGCGCTTGCGGTCGCTTTTTTCACCTTTGGTATTGTGGATTTCACCAATGGTATGGTGATTGAGGCACTTTACCCGCCCTACGTCGAACTACTTGGGGAGAATATGCCCAAGGGTTTTCTCACTGGTTGGTTAACTATCAATATGGTGCTGGAAATTATCGCACTGGCCTTGCTGCTTTCCCCCGCAATGCGACGATACTTCATCGATTCTGAAAACACAGGTGCGCTAACATTCAAACAGTCACCCATGGCAGGCAAGTGGATATGGGCCATCGGCTTCGGGGCGCTGAATGGCATCTTCTTTGAAGCGCAAGTTGCAGCCATGAACACGATGTTCGGCATGTTCAACTAACCAAAATCGGACATTTAGCGGCAGTGCAAGTTGCGCTGCCGCTATAGTTAAACCATCCCAAAAGCCGCCGTTCATGTACGCTATAGCATCGTGCCGTTTGGGCCCTAAGCTGACATTACGACCCGCCCCTACTTACCTAAACAATATCGCATAATCGCTTTTTGCGCATGAAGCCGGTTTTCAGCCTCATCAAAGATCACCGAATGCTTGCCATCCATCACCGATGATGTGGCCTCGTCGTCGCGGTGTGCGGGCAGGCAGTGCATGAACAATGCGTCGCCTTTGGCCTTTGCCATAAGCTCATCATTGACCTGATACCCCCGCAACTGGTTGTGCCGCCGCTCGCGGGCTGATTGCGGATCGTGCATCGACACCCATGTGTCAGTGACAACCAAATCAGCACCAGCGACCGCAATGTCTGGATTGCGCTGCGTCGTATAAAGCCCATCAAGCGCGCGTTCGGGTTGCAACGTTTCTGGCCCTGTGAAAACCAGTTCAAAGTCGAACTGTTTCGCCGCATGTGCAAAGCTGGCGAACACGTTGTTGCCGTCGCCTGACCAGACAACTTTCTTGCCTTTGATCGGGCCGTTATGTTCCTCGAACGTCATGATATCCGCCATAATTTGACACGGATGCGTCCGGTTTGTCAGCCCGTTGATCACAGGCACGGATGCGTATTCTGCCATCTCCAGAATGGTGTCTTCTTCAAACGTCCGCATCATGATTAAGTCGACATAACGCGACAAAACCCGCGCAGTATCTGCGATGGTCTCTCCGTGCCCAAGTTGCATATCAGCGCCCGACAGGACCAAAGTTTCGCCACCCATTTGGCGCACACCAACATCAAAGCTAATGCGTGTTCGCGTGGACGGTTTTTCAAAAATAAGCGCAACCATGTGTCCTGCAAGCGGCAGGTCGGCGTCTTTTGCCCCTTTGGGCTGCCCAGCGCGCGCGTCTTTGATCACGCGGGCTTGGTCGATGATGCCCCGCAAGGCGGTTGGGGCGGTTGTGTGAATGTCGAGAAAATGGGTCATATGAGATGTCTTTTTATAAGAGCGTTTTAGAGAGGATTAAGGAAACCGCATGATGTGCATCGGGTCACCGTTTTCGCAGGTGATCTTCTTGTGCGGCCGAAACCCTGCACTGGTGTAGGCCGCAAGGGTGATTTTATGGGACCCGTAATCAGGCATTGGCCATCACTTGGGTCGCTGCTGCATCCAGCTTTTCAACCGCTGTTGCGATATCTTCATCAGGGATGTTTAGCGCCGGCAAAAGCCGGATCACGTTGTCCGCTGCGGGCACCACAAGCACGTTCTGGTCGTACCCCGCCGCCACAACGTCCATGTTTACCGCCTTGCATTTAATACCAAGCATCAGGCCCGCACCGCGCACGCTTTCAAAAACGTCAGGATGTGATGCAATCAATCCTTCCAGCTTTTGACGCAACATCGATGCCTTGCGGTTCACCTCTGCTAAGAACGCGTCGTCAGCAACGATATCCATAACGGCCCCGCCCACGGCACAGGCCAACGGGTTGCCGCCATAAGTCGATCCATGTGTGCCAGCAGTCATACCCGATGCCGCGTTTTCAGTCGCCAAAACTGCGCCCAACGGAAAACCACCACCGATACCCTTGGCAACCATCATAATATCAGGGGTAACACCTGCCCATTCATGCGCAAACAGTTTTCCCGTCCGGCCAACACCGCATTGCACCTCGTCAAGCATCATAAGAATACCGTGTTCATCACACAGATCGCGCAGGCCCTTTAGGCATGCATCCGGCAGAACCTTGATCCCACCCTCGCCCAATATCGGCTCTACAAGAATACCCGCAACCGTGCCGGATTTCGCAGCCTCAGTCAGCGCATCATGATCGCCGAAGTCCAGATGGATAAACCCGGGCAACAGTGGCCCGAACCCTTTGGTCATTTTCCGTGACCCTGCAGCGGCGATACCTGCGGACGAGCGTCCGTGGAACGAGCCTGCAAAGGTGATGATATCCGTGCGTTCTGGCTGACCTTTGTCATACCAGAACTTACGTGCCATCTTAACGGCCAATTCGCAGGCTTCGGTCCCCGAGTTCGTGAAAAATACGGTGTCCGCAAAGGTTTTTTCAACTAACATATCCGCCAGCTTTTGCTGCGCTGGAATGTTGTACAGGTTCGATACATGCCACAGC
>JBLHXF010000033.1:0-26061 GCA_047629435.1 Yoonia sp.
CTGAGCCTCCGCCATTACCTCATTGTGATCGTTTTGTTAAAGTCGCCTTGGGCGGATTTTTTGCTTAATACACTTGGGTTTAACGGCATTGTTGTTTGCCTTGAGTTTCTTTCGATGTTGTCTATATTCGTTCCTTGAGTGGTATGGAATGTGGTATTTTTGAAATGGCCTTAACGGGAAAGCTGACAAAGAAGCTGGTCGAAAACCTTGGCGCGGGGCGGCATGGCGATGGCGGCGGCTTGTATCTGGTGGTTGATCCGTCCGGTGCGCGGCGTTGGATTGTACGCGTTGTCGTAAGGGGTCAGAAAAATAAAAAAGGTGCGCCACTAAGAACCGACTTTGGTTTGGGTGGTGCTAACGTTGTCACACTCAACCAAGCGCGTGATCGTGCGCTGGAGTATCGCCGGATGGCGAAGCAAGGTCTGAACCCGCGTTTTAATGCGGCACGAGAGGTGCCAACCTTGGAAGAGGTGGCCCAGCAAGTTCACATCGACCGGATGCCAACGTGGAAAAATCAGAAGCATGGCCAGCAGTGGATCAATACGTTGCGCGACTATGCCTTTCCCAAGATTGGGCGGATGCCGATTGATAGCATTGGCCAGCCTGAAATTATGATGTGCCTTGGGCCTATCTGGACGGAAAAGCATGAAACGGCCAAACGATTGGCGCAACGGCTTAAGATCGTGTTGGACGTGGCTAAGTCCAAAGGGTTTCGGTCTGGTGAAAACCCCGTGACGGGGATCAAAGATGCACAAGCGTTGCCAAAGGTGAAACATAAGCCAAAGCACCATAAAGCGATGGGCTGGCAAGACGTGCCGAAATTCTACGCCGATTTGAAGCTGCGCAACGCGATGGCGGCGAAGGCGCTGATGTTCACCTGCCTAACAGGGTCGCGCACTGGCGAGGTGCTTGGGTTACGTTGGGAGGAAATCGACTTTGATGCGCGCCTGTGGACCTGTCCTGCAATCCGCATGAAAACCGACGAAGATCACCGCGTTCCTATGACCGATGAAATGTTGGCGATCATTGAACCTTTGAAAGCGATGCATTCCGAATATGTTTTTGAGGGGCAGAAAAGGCACAAACCTTTGTCCAATATGTCGATGTTGATGCTTTTGCGCCGGATGGCTGTTGAAGGCGTCACGGTCCACGGCTTCCGGTCTACGTTCAGAGATTGGGCGTCAGAAGTGGCAAACGCGCCGCGCGAGGTTGCGGAAATGAGCTTGGCGCAAAAGGTTGGGTCTGATGTGGAACGTGCTTATGCGCGGTCTGATTTGATTGATAAGCGGCGAGGGTTGATGGAACGTTGGTCTAATTTCGTGGCTGGCAGTGCTGGCCAAGTTGTGAAGCTGGCGTAAAACGGCTTTGTTTCGGGCTAATTGAATGGAGTAAGGTCGCAGTTCAACGACCTTTATATAATGTTGGTATCCGAACTTTTTCGAATTTCGCGGCTTGCTCTGCAAGAAGGGTGCGCGTCATACTACCTTTATGCAGAACAAATACGAAAAATTGGCGGAGATCGAAGCGGTTACTATGGCCATGTTGGGGCGCAAAACGCAAAACGCTCTTTCGCCGCGACCGAGGGCGCTCGATATTTCCAAAGCAAATGAGCACGATTCCAAAAAAGAATTTACTGAAGAATTGAAAGCTGTCGAGGCTGGCCTGAAGTATACGGACAGTATGATAAAACTGTTTGTGATACGCGACGAGCAAGGAAAACACACACTACAAAATAAACGTATGACTGCCAGAATAGACAAAATCGTTCGTCAAGATGTAGATAGAATGCTGGTTGAGAACCAGTTTGATTTAATTCATGTCAACATGGGGAAGGTTGGCTACTCCGTTGGTCTTTTGATGACGTTATTGCGAACAAGCCAAGCATTTGACGAGCGATTAAGCCAGTTACAAGACCAAGAAGAAGAGTTTTGGTCGCTGGGGCATCGCGCACCAAATTACTATGCACGAACAATTTCTTTGCGACTTGCACGCATTTACTGCCTTGAAACTGGTGGAAAGCCGACTTTTGGAACTGCAAGTGATGGGGGGCATCCATCGACAGCCTTTGCCAAAGCGGTTGAGCAGATTTTCGATATTCTTGGCATCGGATGCGATATTCGCGGGCCGATTGAATGGGCGCTTATGCAGATCGATGAAAACGATTTTGTGCCGCGTAGAGACGCGCTGCAGGATTATTTGCCAAAACCTAAACCTCATTCTGAAAGCGCGGTTGTAGACGCCTTTTTAGGAGCCAATAAACCGTCTGAATAAGGTCGCCGCAAATAGACCTTTTTCACGACCACTTTCCCCATTTCTTTGTCTGTTCTCAAGTTACGCTCAACCGTTCTTATTGGGTTTCAATGAAACCAGATAAAGGCATCGGAAAATGGCTAACCTATTCGAGCAAAACCGAAACTACGTTCTTGGTGACTCTGAACTCGATCTGATTGGTGATCGTGATAAACTAGCCCAATGGCGTCACAAGGGCATGGGACCAGCGTTCTACAAGCTGGGCCGCAAGATCATCTATCGCGGGGCTGATCTGAACGCTTGGTCGGAAGCCCAACGCGTTGATCCGGCAAAGGGCGGGCAGGTCTGATGGGCAAGCGTGTTTCGACACGCAACGTCAGAAAACATCGCCTCTATTCATATGAAGAGGCAGGCGGTGCGCTGGGCGTTACACCCCATACTGTGCGGTCTTGGCGATCTAGTGGTTTGCAGGTGATGACCGCCAGCACCCCTCACTATATTCTTGGCGCAGAGATGATCCGGTATGTCGAGGACAAGCAGGCCAAGAAGTCGGTCAAAACTGGCTTAGATCAAATGTATTGTTTCAAATGCAAGACACCTCAAAAACCGCTTTGGTCGATGGTCGATTACATTCCTATAAATGACACAAGAGGGCGGCTTTCTGGGCTGTGTGAGGGTTGTGAGGGCCGTTTGCAGCGGTTTGTAGGCAAGGGGAGCTTGGGCGAATTTGGCCAGATTTACGAGATCACATTCAAGAGCATGTCGTAAGCCTATGCGAACCCCTCAAGCCCAGTTCAAAACCACACTTTGAGCGACCCGACTGGATAGCCTGAAATTCAGGCCCAAACTCGCCCCATTTGAAAGGTATCAAGCATGAGAAAAGTTATAGAAGAAAACGAGCGAATGAAGCGGAAATATGTGTTCCATCTTGAGGAAGCGGACGGGCTGGATGCCAAGACAACAGACAAGGTTCTGGCGGCGATCCTCAAGTTTGAGCAATCAACAGGTTTCAAACCATTCAAACGATTTCATATTGAGCAAGCCGCCAAATTCAAAGTCACCCTTTCCCAAGCAAAAAACCAACGCGGGCAACCCTTGAGCCATTCAACGGTGGACGCCACCCTGACACTGGTGCGCAAGTTCTTTCATTGGCTGACGGGGCAGTCGGGATACAAGAAGGTGCTGACCTATAGCGACACGCGGTATTTCAACAACAATCGCAAGTCGGCACGCATTGCGCATACCGCTAACGAGAAAGAATGCCCGTCACCTGAGGCTGCGTTCCATGCCTTCCAAGCCATGCCCAGCGCAACGGAATATGAAAGGCGCGACAAGGTGCTGTTCGCGTTCTTTATGCTCACAGGCGCGCGTGTTGGTGCTGTGGCATCCTTGCGGCTCAAACATATCGACCTGTTTAACGGTAAGGTGTTCCAAGACCCGCGTGAGGTGAACACTAAGGCCGCGAAATATATCGACACGGTGTTTATGCCAGTTGATCCCGCATATCTTGAGTGTTTCACTGCTTGGGTCACATACTTGCGCAAGGAGAAATTCTTTGGTGACACGGACGCGCTTTTCCCCAAGGCGCAAATGGGGCTTGCAGAAACGGGTGGTTTTCAAAAGATCGGGATGGCGCGTGAGCCGTTCGCGACCACAACACCACTAAACACAATCATCCGAAACGCCTTTGCGATGGTGCAACTGCCCCAATACACGCCCCACGCATTCCGCACGACATTGATCAAGATGGCGAATGACCGCTGCACAAGCGTTGAAGAGTTCAAGGCTTGGGGCATGAATATCGGACATGAAAATATGGCGGTTACTATGGGGTCATATCTGCCTATTCCCAAACAGCGCAAAGAAGAGCTGATTAAGCGCCTTAAGCCTGCCTGAGGCGATTGTCTGCTAACGGATATCGACACCTGCAGTATAAGGTCTCTGACGTCAACGAGTTCGACATCGGCCCGGTCACAAACACTGATACGACAGGGCCCATCGCCATCGCCGAAAATGCTGGCAGGGGAACATATACCGGCATCACAGTCTTGGCGGTTGACGCTGATGTGACTGGATCTGTCAGCGGTTATTCAGTCAGCGACAACCGTTTCGAGGTTGACGACGACGGGCGGGTTACCGTCGCGGCGGGTGCGCAGTTTGATGCGGAGACCGAAGGTGGAATATCGATTACAGTCACGGCTACATCGACTGACGGCTTGACTTCCGAAGCATCGTTCCGGATTGACGTCACAGATGTAGACGAATTTGCTGTGGGGCCGATCACCGACAGTGATTCGACCGAAAACACATTCGGGGCAGCTGGCGGTTATACCGGTATCACAGTAGCTGCCATTGATGAAGACATGACTGCTACGGTGACCTATTCTGTTAGCGACGACCGGTTCGAGGTGGATGCGAATGATCGATTGAGAGCGAAAGCTGGTACCGTTTTCGATCCAGCGGAATCCGAAATTGAAATCACCATTACTGCGACGTCCTCGGACGGTTCGACTTCAACGGCGATCTTCTTGCTTGATGCCGAGGATATTGCATAAAGCACTGTGACCGGAGGCGGCTGAGCAAGCCGCCTCCGACAGCAACCTGACGTTGGGGGCAAATCAACAGCCCGTGTACAGTCGGCAAGTCAAACCTATTCCAAGGTCAATTGGGTATCGGGTGGCACCTGAGCATTATGCGCCGACCAATTTCGGCTCCGATGGAAGTCCCGAGTGTTAATATCACTTTGGGAATGATCGGTGTGCCAGGTGTTTTCTGAATGTACTGACAGAAACCCGTATTGTCTTTTTCAGACCTTATACAAAGAATGCCCATCTGCCCCATTTATCAATTTAAGCCGTTCTCATTCCGACTTGCGGTTCTGTGCGAACTGGTAACAATTAATTTTTAACGACGTCCCTTCTAATGGAGCGCTCGCAGATGAAAAATGTAGTTCGATAGACTATTTGGATCGCAGAGCGGTATTAAAACGCGACAGATCCAAAACCGCCTTTGGCGATATTAACGATTAGATTGATATTAACACCGGCGTCTGACCGAGAATAGTTCAGCGCATCAATCCCGTTGCTGCCTTCAAAGTTTAGGGAGCCATGGCCCTGCGACCGGAATTTTTTGTCACAGTCACCGTCATAAAAAAATGCTGTCGCCATCTTGCGCTGCAATCGTATCATTTCCACTGCCACCAAAAGTGGTGTCATGACCATCAAGGTGCGAAGAGCCAATGTTTTCCGCGTCGCCATAAATAGCGTCGTCATTCGCACCACCATAAACCCGGTCATTGCCGGCGTTGAAGCCTGCGTCTGGGTGGGGGACACCATACACGTTGATTTGGCCATTTGTGTTTTCAACAAGCCGCACATCGATAAAATCATCACCACCGATGACTGTAGCGTTGCCCGAAGTCGTATATGCGTCACCGAACGCAAAGGTTGAGCCGCCGTCATAATTCATCAGGTCGGTGGCCGACGCGTTCACGTCATCATCCCGTACTATTATGCTTGCTGTGCCCCCTGCCATTCGATTGCTACCGCAGTAAGCGACGCAGGATTTTACCAGAGGCTGATTTTGGGATGTCAGTGACAAACGTAACCTTATGGATTTGCTTGTAGTGCGCCAGATTTCGCATGACAAAATCTTTGATATCATCCTCGCTGGGTGCGGGTTTCATGGTGACGACGAATGCCACAGGTAGCTCACCAGCCTCTTCGTCGGGGATCCCAATAACCGCTGCATCAGTGATGCTTGGGTGACTGGTTAACAGCGCTTCTAGTTCGGCCGGTGCGACCTGAAACCCTTTGAATTTAATCAGTTCTTTCAAGCGGTCAACGATGAACATGTAACCATCAATGTCGATCTTTGCGATATCGCCGGTCTTTAGCCAGCCATCCTGTGTGATCGTCTCGTGCGTTGCTTTTTCATTGTTGAGGTACCCAATCATGACCTGTGGCCCTTTGATCCACAACTCACCCTCTTGGTTTGCGGGCAAGTCGTTGCCTGTATCTGGGTCAACGATCCGGCACTGTGTGTTCGGCAGGGCTAGTCCTGAGGAACCAGACCTTGGTCCATGAAGAGGGGTCGCGTGGGACACTGGCGCCAATTCGGTCATGCCAAAGCCCTGAAGCATCGCGCAGTTCAACCGCGACGACACCGCGTCAGAAAGCTCTGCACCCATGGGTGCGGCACCTGAAAATATTTGATCGATACTGCTTAGATCAAAGTCATCGATCATAGGATGTTTAGCGAGTGCCAATGCAACGGGCGGAACGATCCACATTCGACGTGACTTGCGGTCCTGACAAATGCGCAGGAACATGTCCAAATCAAAACGCGGCATCGTCACCAGTGCGCCACCACCCGCCAGATGCATGTTCATCAGTACATTCATGCCGTAGATATGAAAAAATGGAAGAAAAGCAGCAGCCACTTCTCCGGTGCGAAACCCTGCACCAGCGGCTGTTTGGTCCACATTCACCACAAGATTACGGTGAGACAGCTTGACCCCCTTTGGCAACCCTGTCGTTCCCGACGAATACGGCAGCGCAACACTGTGCGTATCAAGATCGACCGGTACTTGATGTGCAATAGGGCTGCCGTAGAAATCGCGGATAGACGGTGCACCATCCGCTGATCCGATTACCGCAATTTCAAGAGTTCCGGTCCCCGCAGCGCCGTTTTGGGCCACCGCAAGAAACGCTGGAACCGTGATCAACATCTCTGCACCAGAATCGTTGAGCTGATGGTTGATTTCGTTTTCTGTGTACGCGGGATTGATCGTTGTGATCGTCCCGCCTGCTAAGGCAACGGCATGAAATACGACGCAAAATTCTGGCGAATTTGGTGCCATCAGGGCAACGGTATGTCCCTTCCCAAACCCCTTTGCAGTCAGACCCCCAGCAAGGGCTTTGACTCGCTGCATAAAATCAAGAGCGGTCATGCTGTCGCCAGTGACACCATCAGTCAGAACGATTTCATCTGGGCGGTTCTCTAATCCCGCAAAGACCAGCTCTGTAATGCTAAGATCATTTATGGCCAGATCTGGCGCTGTATTTGGATAGTATCCCATTCTCAGTCTCCTCGTTAAAATGAAGGGTACGCGCAAACAGAATTTGTGTCGATGTTGTCGGTATTGGGAGCCTTTTTGATTTCTCCCGAACATCGCATTTCCCGAGGGGAAGATGGGTAAATGAAGCGCCGAAACGTAACGCCTAAGTCGCGCTTGAAGTCAGTTTTTAAGGCAGGGGCGTCTGCTATCTCGTCCTTTTCATGGATCAATACGTTAATCGAAACGGCTGGTTTGGTACATATGAATGTATAAAAACCTGATGTGGTCTGGACATGAATGTTTGCGCCACGCCTCCATATGTGACGCGCCACATTTTTTGACAATCTCAACGTCCAGTTGAGCCATAACGCGCCGACATACTTGTGGTTGCGGTGACGACGGAACCGTAATTGCCCACTATCAATGGGCAGATCAATATGCGGGGATGACTTGTTTGCCATGCCAATTTGCACGGCATTCAGCACATCGCGGTCTTCTTCAAATGCATGCTGAACGTCTTCGGTCACATCTTTGATAAGGCTTCATCGTCGGGGCGGATATTGCGCAATTGGACCCAATAATGGCGGGTTTTGCCTGCCATCGTTGGTGTCATAAAGTTATAGCTGTCCATGAAAATGTGTTCTCGTGCAACGGACCGTCTGGGCCGCCTGTGCATGCAGGTGTAAACACCGCCTTGATCAATGCGTGCGATGGATAGCGGACTTCGTAGTGTTGCAGGCGGTCGCAATTTCCTTCGAACTCGACGACCTTTTTGTAAAACGGTGCTGGTTGGTGGTCCATCATCCAGCAATGCACAATGACGCCATCGTCGGTTTTGGTGACGCGGAGCGGAGTGTCTTTTGTAGCGGCAGTCGCAAAGCTGCTTTGGTGGACCCAAGCAACATGGGTTGGGTCCATTAGATTGTCGCACATCAAAAGGTAATCGCAATCAAGTTCTATCGCTTTGCCGCGGTTGATCCCCCACGCCGGATCGCCATAATTTTTGATTTCGAAAATGTCGTTTGGGTCAGCTAATGCCGGGTTTCCCATCCAAATCCAAAACAGTCCGTATTTTTCAAATAACGGATTGGCGCAAACTGATGCGTTCGACGGAATACGCCGCGTTCCGGGTGCCCAAACACATTGCCCCGCGCAATCAAACGTTAGTCCAAGATGCCCACATTCGACGGTATCGCCTTTGATCCGGCCCTTGGATAGCGGCAGTTTGCGGTGTGGGCATGCATCCTCTAAGGCCGTAATTTCGCCAGATACCGTTTCGGAACATGCAAATCTTTTCGCCCAAAACGAGGACCTGTTGTAGGTCATTTGTAACTCATGGTCTCAAGCAGCCACGTACCAAGCGTTTTTCAAAAACATCTGTTCAACTCCGAGTTTTAGGCCATTGGCTTATGGTATAGATTGCGACCTGACGCAGGTTACCCGTTGTTTGGTTGGCCTAAAAGTCCACCGATTTGTTCCTTGGCGACTTTGTTCGCCACGATGAGCGATAGCACCCAACCGCTTGTCACGGCTGTGGCGATGCCCAGCCAGACGCCCCAAACGCTGAAATCCAGCACGCCGATGAATACCCAGATAAAGAACGCGACGCCGAACCCTTGGCGGTAGATGCTGATCCATAGCGTCCAGATTGGCTTCTTAAGTGCTTGTAAAAGAGAGTTAATCGAGAATAGCATCATATAAATCGGGAACAAGAATGCATCGACGCGCAGATAGCTTGATCCGATGCGGATCACCTCTGGATCGTCCGAAAACAGTGACATGGCCCAGCCGCCAGCGAACAGCAGAATGGGTGTGGCCACAACTGTCATGGCGAACCCTGTCATCCAACAAAACCGCAATGCCGCGCGCACACGGTCAAAGTCTTTGGCACCAAAGTTTTGGCCAGCGATTGGCAACAACGCCCCTGTCATGCCCAATACAGGCAGCAGCAAAATCTGTTCAATCCGCAATGCGACGCCGTAGGCCGCAACCGCTGCGCCACCAAACTCCTTGAGCGCAAATTGCACGACAAATCCTGACACGAACATGACCATCATGGCCGATGATGCAGGGATCAATTGTGCGGTGATCTGCCCAAAGATACCGCGGACAGGGCGGAATGCCTGCCGTGTGATAGACTGCATCGCGTCAAGCTTAAGGATGCGCGAGATGATGAACACCATCACACCTGTTTGGCTGACGATTGTCGCAACTGCGATCCCGTTAAAGCCCATGCCGTCCCAGACGCCATTAATACCGAACATTAGTAGCGGGTTCAGGCCGATGTTGACAAAAAACGCCACCATAAGGGCGCGTTGCATGCTGCGGCTGTCACCGTGTGCCTGCAAGATACCGTTGCCGCCGTAAGCCAGAAAAAAACCGGGCAGGGCGAAGATCAACCAGCGGAAATAACCCAAAGCTGCGTCTCGGTATGCGCCGGGCTCCGACACCAGCGTGATTAACATTGGTCCTAGAAACCAACCGACGATCATCAGAACAACGGTGGCGATCACGCCGTAAGTTAGTCCTTGGGCGATGAAGGTTTGTGTTTGTGCTACGTCTTTGCTGCCCTTGGCGTTACTGACCAGCGCACTGAGCGCGGAACTTAGACCAAAGCCAACGGCCATCAGGATAAAGAATGCTTGGAACCCAATGGCCAGTCCCGCCTGTGCATCAGTCGATAGCCGCCCCGCCCAATATACATCAACGACATTGTACAGAGTGGCAAACAGCATCCCAAACGCGGCCGGGATAGCAAGTGCGCGAAAGTGACTGGCCATGGAACCGATTGTCAGGTCATCTTTTTGCATCAGGTGTCGCTCGCTTTCAGGCGTCGTTCCAGCCAGCGTACGCCAGCGGACACTATGAGGATTAGCACCAGATATTCTAGTACCAGAACAGTATAAATTTCTAGGGGTCTGTATTCGGATACGACCAGTTCATTTGCTTTGCGGGTCAGCTCTTGGAGGCCAATTACCGACACAAGAGATGACATTTTCATCATATAAACCAGCTGATTGCCCAAGGCAGGTAAAATTCGCCGGATCGCTTGGGGCAAGATCACATAGCGCATCGTATCGCGGTAATTCAACGAGATGGATTGCGCCGCCTCGTATTGACCCCGTGCAATAGATTGGATGCCTGCGCGAAAAATCTCTGCCTGAAATGCGCTATCGCTAAGTGCCAGCGCCAGCACACCCGCCCAGAACACGTTAAGGGTGATGCCCGATAGTGCAGGAAGGCCGTAGTAAACCCATAGGATCAGCACAAGGATCGGCACCGCACGCACAATTTCAACGTAGGTCCGGTTGAACATCCGCCAGCCGCGTTTGTTTGATAGCCCTGGAAGGGCCACAAGCAGACCGACGACCACGGATATCAGAATCGCGGTTAGCGACATGACGATGGTGTAATAGGCCCCGCTTGCCATGAATTTTAGATTTATCCACCCATTTTTTGTGGATGGGTCGACCACGTACCACCCCCAATTGTTCGAACAACCAGACAATAGCAAAAGGGCAGTGGCGAGGATCAGGAAACGTTTCATGTGCATGCCCCTAGTGGTTCAGGATTTGTTTAATGAACGCAGCGAACCGTTTGGACTTGGGTGCGGTGAACACATCTTCGGGCGCGCCAATCTCGACGATCTCGCCTTTGTCCATAAACACCATGCGGTCAGCGACGCGGCGGGCAAAGCCCATCTCGTGGGTGACAACGATCATGGTAATACCCGTGGAGGCCAGTTCGGTCATCACGTCCAGCACTTCGGCGATCATTTCAGGGTCAAGCGCAGACGTCGGCTCGTCGAACAGCAAAATCCGCGGTTCCATACATAATGACCGCGCAATAGCCACGCGCTGTTGTTGGCCACCGGATAATTGACGGGGGAACTTGTCGGCCTGATCAGGGATTTGCACCCGTTCAAGATGCGACATCGCGCGAGCGCGTGCCTCTGCATCAGATAAGCCCAGCACACGGCGCGGACCAAGGCATAGGTTATCCATCACTGTCAGGTGTGGGAACAGGTTAAACTGTTGGAACACCATACCAACTGTGCCTCGAATTTTGTCCAGATCAGCAGGGGCGTCTGTCAGGGTCGTGCCGTCGACGACAATCTCGCCAACTTCATGCGCCTCAAGGCGGTTGATGCAGCGGATCAGCGTAGATTTGCCAGACCCGGATGGGCCGCATACAACAACGCGTTCGCCTGCGGCCACGTCAAGTGATACGTCTTTAAGCGCCTGAAAATCGCCGAAAAACTTGGACACGTTGCGCATTGAAATGATGGACATGAGCGAGGCGCCTTTAAATTATACGGTAATGTGATGACATAAAACGAATTTGACTTTTTCAAGCTGTTTGCATTTCCAAATCGTCATGGCACCCTATGTCTAACGAATACCTTGGAAGGGAAACCCATGAAATTCTTTAAAGTTGCCGCCGCTGCGGTCATATTGGCCACAAGCGCCGCTCACGTGTCCGCGCAATCTGCGCTGTCCGAAATCCTGTCTGATGGCGTGCTGAAGGTCGGCACAACAGGTGACTGGAACCCAATGACCATGCGCGATGTGGCCACAAACGCCTATGAAGGTTACGATATTGACGTGATGACAGCGCTTGCCGCTGATCTGGGCGTCGAGGTGGAATTCGTCCCAACAGACTGGAAAACATTGGTTGCTGGTGTGACTTCTGGTCAATACCACATCACGGGGTCCGCATCCGTTTCACCAGCACGCGCAAAGGCCGCTGGCTATTCCAATAGCTATTTCGCGCTTGTAACAGTACCACTGACATTGACCGAAAATGCGGACCGCTTCACCAGCTGGGACGCTTTGAACGTCGAAGGCGTGTCTGTTGCAGCAACGTTAGGCACCACACAAGAAGCACAGGTAAAACAGTACTTCCCCAACGCAACACACCGCATTGTCGAAGCCCCTGCACGTGACTTCCAAGAGGTCCTGTCAGGTCGCGCAGACGCATCCATCACGTCCAACATTGAAGCAGCCACATTGGTCGCGCAATACGACAACCTGATGATTGTGCCTGTCGATGGCGGTCGTTCACCAACGCCAGTGGCGATGCTGTTGCCACAGGCCGATCAGGTCTGGATCAACTATGTGAATACATGGATTGGCCTTAAGCAAGAGCAGGGTTTCTTTGCAGAGCTTGGCGACAAATGGGGTTTGAACGCAAACTAAGCGATCAAACTACATTAACAAATGGGGCCAACCGTACGCGGTTGGCCTTTTTCATTTTTATCAAAGGTGTCCGTCCCATGCTGACAATCTATTCGGTGCCCGTTGCGGTTTATTGCGCCAAGCTGCGCATCATGTTGCGCCACAAGTCCATTTCGTTTGAACAACTACCGCCGCCCGGTGGATATGGATCAGATGAATACCGTGCGATTGTGCCGTCGGGCAATTTGCCTGCGATGATCCATGACGGTTTCATGTTGTCGGATAGTGAGGCGATCGCCGAATACCTTGATGAGGCATTCCCAGATGTGCCGATGTTGCCTGATACGATCAAACTGCGCGCCAAAACCCGAGAGTTTAGCCGGTCCCACGACACCCGACTAGAACCAGCGGTGCGGGCGATCTATCCGCAAGTCGCTTTTGCGACCCGCGACGCTGCTGCGGTTAAGGCTGGTGGTGCGTTGATTTCCAAACATTTGTCGTCACTGGGGCTGCTGCTTTCAGCTAACCCGCTGAATACGGATCAGCTTTGGCTGTGCGACTGCGGTTTTGCTGTGACATTCGCATGGATCAAAGCGTTCGAGGCGGCGCTGGGCTTGCCCGTTGATTGGCCGCAGACTGTCCGTGATTATGACACGCGCCTGCAAGGGTTTCAGGTCGTGACAGGTGAATTGGCCGATTACAGACCCGCAATGGATGCGTATCTGGAAAAGGCCAATCCACCGCAGGCCTAGACCTGACTGGGTAACCACAACACGATCATCGGGAATGTCACCAGCAATGCGATTGTGATGGCATCGGCGATAAAGAACGGTGTCACACCTTTGAACACGTCTTGCACGCTGATGTCATCGCAAACCCCTGCCACGACAAAGCAATTCAGCCCGATGGGGGGGGTGATTAGACAGAACTCTGCCATTTTGACCACCAAAATCCCAAACCAGATGGCGCACATAGGGCCGGACATGCCGAACGCGCTGTCTGCTGCGGCGACGGCTTCACCACCGTTCAGGGCCATGACTGCTGGGTAGACCACGGGCAGTGTCAGCAGCAACATCCCGATTGCATCCATGAACATACCGAGCACGGCATAGGCCAGCAGTATGCACACAAGGATCATCATGGGAGACGCAGTGAGCGATGTGATCCAATCCGAAAACGCGCTGGGCAGATTTGCAAAGCCCAAGAAGCGAACATAGACCAAAACGCCCCAGATTATCGTGAAAATCATGACGCTCAGTTTAGCTGTTTCCAGCAAAGCATCTTTGAGCTGTGACCAGCGCATGCCGCGATACAGCGCGATCAAGAATACCACGAACGCCCCAATAGCGCCGCCCTCGGTTGGGGTGCCCCACGCGTCGCCGCCAAACGGATTGTAGACGAATAGGATAATCGTCAGGACGACAAAAACGATCGGGAGCGCGGGGGGCAGCGATTCAAACCGTTCGCGCCATGTGAAGCCCGTTACAGGGGGCCCGAACCCTTTAATTGTCATCGCCATGCCCACGATCAAAAGCGCATAAACAACTGCGGAAAATAGACCCGGAAGGAAGCCTGCAAGCAGCAGCTTACCTACGTCCTGTTCCACGATGATCGCGTAGATCACCAAAATAGCTGAAGGCGGGATCAAAGACGCCAGTGTTCCGGCAGCGGCAACCACGCCAGCCGCAAACCGTTTGTCATATCCGATCGCCAACATTTCAGGGATCGCAATGCGGGCGAACACGGCTGAGGTTGCGACGGACGCACCTGAAACGGCGGCAAAGCCTGCGGTCGCGAACACAGTCGACACGGCCAATCCGCCCGGCACCCAAGCGATCCAGCGCTTGGCCGCCTCGAACAGTGCTTTGGTCAGGCCAGCGTAATAGGCGAGGTATCCGATCAAAATGAAAGTGGGTATCAAGCTTAATGCTTGTGATGACACTTTGGAATGTGGGACTTGGCCTGCGGTTTTGACAGCCACGGTTAAGGCCCAGCCAAAGTCGTCAGGTGCGTATCCTTTTTTGGCCCAGAATATCCAGATCAAGCCGATCATGCCTGCAAGACCCGCAGCAAACGCCACGCGCATCCCTAAGACGACCAGCACCAACATCCCCGCGGAGACCGCCAATCCAATATCAATTGGTTCCATCTGGGGTGATCCTATCTATCAAGCGCCGAGACATGCTCGGCTTCCATTGCGGCTTGGGTGGCGGCATTGGCCACCAGCGGCACAGCAATTGGGTGTGTGTCATTGCGGATGAACGCGCGGCCATAGGCAACAACTTGCAGCACAAGGCGCAGGCACAGCACGCTGAATGCGATCGGGGCCAGCAGTTTGGCGGGCCACAACGGCAGGGCGATGTCCATAGAGCTATCGCGGCTCCACATGGGGGACGCAAAGTCAAAGCTGCGCGCGAAATGGGCGTAGGTGCCCCAGACCATCAGGACCATCAGCAGTAGAACGGCCAATGTCGTGATAATCTCAACGGCGTACAACGCGCGACCTTTTAGGGCACCGACGACCATGTCCATTCGGATGTGCCCGCCATCACGCTGAGTGTATGAAATTCCCATGAACGCAATCAGCGGCATCGCTTGTTGAATCCAGTCCACATAACCGGGCAGGGGTTGGTTAAACCCGTTGCGCCCTGTGACCGATACAACTGCAAGCATCATCAACGAAAATACAGCGATACCGCTGACCAATGCCAACCAGCCTTCGACGCGGTAAAGTGATCGGTCAATCTGGCTTAGACGGCTGTCATCAGACAGCACGAGGGACGCACCTGCCATGGGGTATTCCTTGAATTTTGTAAAAACCCCGCGCAGTGATCTGCGCGGGGAAATGCGGCTTACATCGCGGCTGCGATTTTGCCTGTCACCATGTCATACAGCTCTTGGGCAGGAAGGCCCTTGGCTGTGTTATCGGCGATCCATGCGGCTGCGGCTGGTGCTGCTGCGGCCTCTTTGAATGCGGCGATTTCTGCATCCGCGAACGTCACTTGTGTGATGCCACGTTCCTCAAGCGCTGGGCCCCATGCTTCCATGGTTGCACCGTTATAGGTGGTGACGTAGTGATCCAAAGCTTCGTCAATCGAGCTCAGCAATGCATCGCGGTGATCGTCTGACAAACCATTGAGCGCATCGGTATTGGCAACCACAGGGCAATTGACGGTGCCAGGGTTCAGGTTTGTCGTCCACCACGTGCCGTTCTCAATCGTACCAAATGACATGTGGGCGTGGGGGGCAAAGGATACGGCCTTGACCACACCGCTATCCATCGCTTGACGGACCTCAGTGGCGGACATGGATGTGGGCACAGCACCAACAGCGGCCATTGCGGCACCAATGCCACCTGTTGCACGCACGCTCAGACCTTCAAAGTCAGCAAGCGTTTCAGGCGCATCACCCATGCCAACAAGGTTGTACTGCGGCAGCGGGGACGGCATCAACAATGTCGCATTCCAGCGCGCCAAATCGGCAATTGTTGCAGGGTGTTCGTAAACTGCCATCGACAATTCGATTTCCTGCTCAAGCGATGTCACGCCCAAGAATGGCAATTCGAGCACTGTGATGGACGGGTTTTTGTCGCGGTGATAGCCAGCACAGAATTGTGCCATTTCAAACGCACCAATGGAAATTCCATCAAGGTTTTCTGTATTCTTGGACAGACCACCATAGCTGATGTTCAACGTGAAATCGCCACCGGTTTTTTCTGATACCAGTTCGGCTAATTTTTCAACATGTTCTGTAAACGCACGCTTTTTACCCCACAGGGATACATTCCATTCTTCGGCCATGCCTTGTGTGGCAAAGGCGATGGAAATGGCGGCGATAGCAGTTGTCTTGAGGTAGTTGCGCATGGTGTTCCTCCCAAAATGCATGGCAATTCAATGGGGGCAATGTGGCGGGGATGGCTTGCGTTGCCTATGAGTGAAAACGCGCAGGCAAATCAGCCACCCCTGCGGATTTCCGCAGGGCTAAAGAATGGCGTCTTTGTCCAAGCCTAGTTTCACGATTTTCTCATTCAGGGTGCGCCTGCCGATACCTAGCGCATCTGCGGCCGCATCCATGCGGCCTGCATGGGCTTTGATGGCTTTGGTGATCAGTTCGCGTTCAAACGCGGCTACGGCCTCGCGCAATGTATCAGGGACATCGTCCAAACGTTGCCCGCGCCGAATAGCATCGGCCATTGATCCCGCACTGCGCCGCGCCGCCAACACACGGCGTTCCGCAACATGGCGCAATTCGCGGACGTTTCCGGGCCAGTCGTGCGCAAGCAATGCTGCCAGATCATCTTGGGCGATTGCTGGGGGTGGGACCTCGTAGATGTGCGCATATTTCGCCAGAAAATGGGTCATCAAGAGGGTCAGATCATTGCGGCGCGCGCGCAGCGGGGTCATGGTCAATTCGACGGTGTTGATCCGGAATAGCAGGTCAGCACGCAGGCGTCGGTCCGCAAGGGCGGCGTCCACGTCTTCATTCGTGGCGGACACGATGCGCAAGCGAACGGGGACGGGGGACGCTGCCCCAATCGGCAGCACTGTTTTATCTTCGATGACCCGCAGTAGTTTGGCCTGAACAGCAACAGGACAAGAACAGATTTCGTCCAAAAACAATGTGCCGCCAGATGCAGCCAACAGACGGCCTTGCGCACCACCGTGCGTGCCAAACATGTCCGCCTCAAAGCTATCCGGCGAAAGCGCCGCGCAGTTGAGCGCCAAAAATGGCCCGTCCGGCGCACTGCCCAGATCATGGAGCGCGCGCGCGACCAGTTCCTTGCCGGTGCCGGTTTCACCCTTGATCATCACGGCGGCGTCAATGTCTGCGATATCCAATATCTCTTGGCGCAATGCCGTCATTTCGGGCGTTTTACCTAGCAAAACGCGGTCTAAACCCGATAATTGAAACAACCGATCCTTAAGGCGCTGGTTGTTGCGAGCAATGTGGTGACGTTCGGCGGCATTACGCAAAATTGTCAACAAACGCCGCGGTGCATAGGGCTTTTCAACAAAGCTGTACGCGCCATTTTGCAATGCCTCGACTGCCATCGCGATATCACCATGTGCAGAAATCAGCACCAAAGGCGGTGAAAATTGTGGGTCCAGTTCTGCAAGTAATTCAAGACCAGACATGCCGGGCATACGAACATCTGACAAAATGACGTCTGGCATGAATTCCAAAAGGGTTTCCGCCACATGGGCAGCCCGCGATAGCGCCCGTACAGACCAATCGGCTGCCTCTAGCAGTTCAACAAGCGACAACCGCATGGCTTTGTCATCGTCAACAACAAGAATGCTGAATTTGGTCATGACGTCTCGCTTTCTGGATGTGGAAAGGTCAGGCGGAAAACGGCACCGCCGGCGTCGGCGTTTTGGGCGGACATGACGCCACCATGATCACGTACAATACCTGCTGAAATCGCAAGACCAAGCCCCATGCCACGGCCGCTTTCGCGTGTGGTGACAAACGGTTCTTGCAACTCGGCCAAGGTCGCGTCGCCAAGACCATGCCCGTTGTCACAAACCTCGACCCAGAGGGCTGCTTCGTTGGTTCCAAACTGAATACTGATTTGCGGATCAGGGGTGTCTTCAAGCGCGTCCACGGCATTGCGCAGCACGTTGGTGAATACCTGTTCTACCCGCAAACGGTTCCCGCGAAATGTCATGGGGGCTTGAGCTGTGCCAAGATCAATATGCACTGCACCTGCGTCTATGTTGGGGGCGACCAAAGCCAAAGCAGCTTGCATTGCGGCGACCAAATCAACGCTTTCAAACGGCTCAATGTCAGATCGCGCAAAGAATTTCAATTGGCGCGTGATGCCTTCCATGCGGTCCACAAGGCCGCCGATCTTGGTCATCAAGGGTGAATTTTGCGCCACAGTCATCTCGGCGGCGGCAAGGTGGTTGCGCATCGCAGCAATCGGTTGACCAAGCTCGTGGGTGACGGATGCGGACAACTGACCAAGTGCGGCCAGACGGCTTGCGCGGTCCAATTCTGCTTGGGTTTGTTTCAGGCGGTGTTCGGCGGTGCGGCGGTCTTGGATTTCTTGCGCCAGCCTATCATTGGTTTGGCGCAGTTGAATTTCTTCGTCTTCAGACCGCTTCAGTGCGCGTGCCATGCGGCGCGCGCGCTGAATTTGCACAAAACTAAGCGCAAGGCCCGCTGCAAACACGATGCCCGCCGTGACCAGCCAACTGCGCGTTGTTGCGACTGCTTTGCTGGCAAAATAATGTAACTGCCAGCCATGCGGAAGGACAGCAGCCGTCACGTGCAATCTGTCTGTACCGTCGATCGTTGCGCGCCCTGCTGCATGTGGCTGCCAGTCAAGCGACGTCAATTCTTGGCCGGGAAATTGGCGGGTGGCCGTGATGAAACTGCGTTGTTCAGAACTTAGATCAGTCAGGGTCCGGTATCGCCATGACGGATTAGATGCGAGCAAGACAACACCATCTTTGTTGGACAGAAATACCTGCTCGCCCGCAGTTTGCCAACTGTCAGAAAGTTCGGTCAGGTCAATTTTGATTGCAATGACGCCCAGCAGGTTGGCGGCTTGGTCTCGCACGGGGTCAGCGATGAAGTAACCTGGCAAACCAGTTGTCGCGCCGATACCATAAAATCGACCCTGCCGACCGTTGGCAGCATCTTGGAAATATGGGCGGAACCCATAGTCTTGTCCGACGAAGCTGGTTGGCGTCGCAGCATTTGATGCCGACACGGTGACCCCGTCAGGGCGCATCAAATAGATCGCATCAAGCCCTGCGGATTGTGCAAAGTCTGATAACCGGCGGTCCAACTGTTCGGTATCAGCACCTTGCGCTGTTTGGACAACGAACGGATCACGAGCCAGCACGTAGGTAAGATGTGAGAACCGTTCTAATTCTGCCGTCACCGTTCCGTGATAAAGCGACAATCGGCCTTGGGATTTTGTGATCTCTTGCGATAGAAAATAACCATAAGACAGGCGGAAAACAGCCCCCACAATGACGGCTGCTAAGATGAAAAATACAAGTTTCGGTAAGATGCGCATGCGCGTCGATAATCCGTTAGGGAAGAATTTGGCAAGTAGGATGTTGTGACTGCTTGGCGCGTGCCGCGAATAAAGCCACAATTTCAAGCCTTGTTTGTATTGAGCCTAGCACGCTGATTGTGCCGCCGTGGCAGGCGGTCATTCTGCTTGTATTTATACGCAAAGCCCGTGTTAGGGTATCTAAAAGAGACTTGGTTGTTGGGGGCGATAACGGGGCAATAGCGAACTAACCATTCCCCCGTTATCGCCGATGTGACGTTCAATTAGGCAGGGCCAAAGTTGTCGGCGTAAAACCGATACCAATTGCCGCCCATAATGCCCGTGACGTCCTTGTCCGAAAGTCCTGTACCCCGTAAGCCGTTCTGAAGGTTATCAAAATCGCGGTTATCGTTGAACCAGATTGGCATAGGCGGGAAGCCTGCATCGCTGGCCGTTCCTTCGCCGTAATCGATCTGTTTGGTCCAACGACCAACGCGCATCCATTCCACGATACTGTCGGGGTGATCTTGGCAAAGGTCGGTGCCGATACCAAGGTTTGCCGCACCAAATTTGCCCGCCGTATCGGCAATCATTTGGCAAAAACTTTCCAATGTGCAGTCTGATTTACCAGCTAGGTGATGCGGGTAGACGGAAAATCCCAACATGCCCCCACGCGATGTGACCGCTTGAATGACTTCGTCAGATTTGTTGCGGCGTGCTGCGTGCCAGTTGGCGGGGTTCGCATGGGTGATCGCGATTGGACGGGTCGAAATTTCAGCTGCTTCAATCGTGGACCTGTCCGCTGAATGGCTCATATCGATGACCATGCCGACGCGGTTCATTTCTGCAATGACCTCGCGACCCATGCGGGTGATGCCGGGGTCCTCAGCCTCGTAACAGCCACTCGCCAATAGGGACTGGTTGTTATAGCTCAGCTGCATGAAACGCGCACCCAAACGGTGCAGGACTTCGACCAAGCCAATATCATCCTCAATAGGCGATGGATTTTGGAACCCAAATATGATTGCGGTGCGACCAGCGGCCTTTGCTACATCGATATCAGCGGCGGTGAACGCCTGACAAATCAGGTCAGGGTAGGCTTCAAACCAGCGGTTCCACTGTTCGATATTCAGCACCGTTTCACGGAAGTTTTCGTGATACGCGATGGTGACATGCACAGCATCCACACCGCCCGCACGCATCTGGCGAAAGATTTTCTCGGACCAGTTGGCGTATTGTAGGTTATCAATCCGCATTAGAATGGCTTCCCGCTTGAAATATAGGCCGTCTTCACAACCGTATAAAACTCAGCCGCTGCCGTGCCTTGTTCGCGTGGACCATAAGAGCTGTCGCCACGTCCACCAAACGGCACATGGTAGTCCGTACCAGCAGTTGGAAGGTTTACCATGACACAACCAGTACGTGCATTGCGTCGAAAGTGGCTGGCGCGGGCAAGTGATGTCGTCACGATACCGGATGTCAGGCCAAAGTTTGTGTCATTGACGGTGTGCAGCGCTTCTTCATAGCTATCCACTTTGATGACGGCAGCCAGTGGGGCAAACATTTCTTCGCGGTTGATAGCCATGGCGTTGGTTGATCCAACAAAGATACCTGGCTGCATGTAATAACCGTCATGTGGCATGTCCAAACGGGTCCCGCCGATGATTAATTCAGCGCCTTCAGATTGACCAAGTGCGGCGTAGCGAAGGTTGGATTTCAGCTGCTGCTCTGACACGACTGGACCAATGGCTGTCCCGTCTTCAAGGGCGTGACCAACCTTCATTTTCTGTGTTGCGACGACCAATTTTTCGACGAATTCATCGTGTACGGATGCGTGCACAATCAGGCGCGATGATGCGGTGCATTTCTGCCCTGATCCACCGAATGCACCACCAGCTGCAAGACCCACGGCAAGGTCGATATCTGCGTCGTCCATGACGGCCAACGCGTTCTTGGATCCCATTTCCATCTGCACTTTCGTCAAGTTTTTAATGGCTGCAGTGGCAATACCCTTACCTACGGGTACGGATCCAGTGAACGAAATCGCATCGATTTTTGGGCTTTCGACCAGTCGTTGACCGATCTCAGATCCCGCACCCATTACAAGGTTGAACAGACCCTTTGGAATGTCCTGTTTAGCGATAATTTCAGTCAAGGCAACCGCACTTGCTGGCGTTGCATTTGCGGGTTTCCAAACAACAGCGTTGCCATAGCAAAGGGCAGGGGCGATTTTCCAGCTCGCCGTCGCTGTTGGAAAATTCCAAGGACTGATAATTGCGACGACACCGACTGCTTCCCGGCGTACGTCGATTTCAATATCGGGGCGAACGCTGTCCGCGCTTTCGCCCATTTGACGGAGCGTTTCAGCGGCGTAATAGGTAAAAAACTGGCCTGCGCGGTAAACCTCACCCTTGCCTTCGGCCTTTGGCTTACCTTCTTCTCGCGCGAGCAGGATGCCTAATTCTTCGGCGCGTGCCATCATCTCAGTGCCGATGGCCATTAAGACGTTATACTTACGTTCAATTCCGTAGGCTTCCCATGCGCGTTGGGCCACTTGTGCCTGATCTAATGCAGCTTCAAGTTGATCCGCGCCTGCTTGCGCGAAGTGACCAATCAGATCGGTCAAGTCTGACGGATTTCGGTTTTCAACTGTGCTGATACCGTCGATCCAGTCACCAGCGATGTAATTCTTAAATGACGCGGTCATGGGGTTTCCCTTTGAAATGTTTGATGTCTTATGGCGTTTTTTCCTAATTTCAGTCAAACTCAAACAAATGAAATATATTTGAGAAAATCTGAAACCATGATCAAGCATGATATGTTGCGCCATTTTGTGGCTGTCGCTGAGACAGGGAGTTTGGCTGGGGCAGGTGCACGGCTGGGGCGGTCGCCGTCTGCGGTTTCGATGATGGTCAAACAGCTACAAGACAGTCTTGGCGCGCCCTTGTTCACAAGTGATCGCAAATCACACTTAAGTCCGCTGGGGCAGTTTGTTTTGGATCAGGCCAAATCTGAGATCGCCCATCTTGAGGCCACGAACCGCGCAATTGCAAAGTTTGCTGCAACCGGTGGCGGGCTTATTCGGGTGGCGGCGGTGCCGTCGGTGGCAGGCGCGGTTTTGCCGGCAGCGCTCAAGGCATTTGCGATGAAATTTCCAGATGTGCAGATCGATCTGCGGGATATGGATTCGGGCGCAGTGGTGCGGGGCGTACAGGATGGCGCATTTGACCTTGGGATCGCAACAGCCCCGCCAAGCGCTGTGAATGTGCAGCGCGACGTTTTGTGCGAGGACCCGTTTGGGGTAATCTGTGCGGCGGATCATCCGTTGGCAAACGCGGTCACGCCGTTGGACTGGCAGCAGTTGGATGGCCATGCATTAATCACGAATCCGCTTGCTTTGATGCTTGCATCGTCGAGATTGCAAGACAGGTTAAAACATGCGCCCGTAACAGCGCATAATACCTTGTCGCTTTTGGCGTTGGTACAGGCTGGTATTGGTGTGACGGTTTTGCCCCGCATGGTTGTTCAAATGGCCTGGAAACCGATTGCATTTGTTTCGGTGAATGACAAAGACGCATTTCGTCAACTTGACCTTTTGCAACCGCCAAACACCCAGCCGTCTGTTGCAGTGAAGTCACTTGCCGCATGCCTAAAAGAGGCGTTTTTGAATATTGATGACGCAGCAACCCCCAGTTGACGGAACTGCCCCGAATTTCCCCCTTGGCGAATAAGCCGTTTTTTAGCCTATTTAGGGTGAAATTAAGCCAACCTATCTACATGTGGTGTCCGTTAAAGAAATTCCGAAAATTAGGGGGTGGGCTAGAGGGGGTGATCGTGTGATATGTATTCCCCAGAACAGGTGCCATTTTTAATGGGATGTGTTTTGACCAGGTCTAAGCAGGGGTTGCTATGTTTACGAGTAAATTGAAGTCAAAATCAGATTTTTTCGCAGGCTTGATGGTTACGATTTGGGCGCTGTTTTTGACATCTGCCGCGCAAGCGACCCCGTTTACAATGACGGTGCCTGACACCGGCCTTGCTGTCCCGACGCAATACCCAGAGGCGGGTGGCGCTGTCATTATTATGACAGGTGTGAATGGGAACGTTTATTATCAGTTCTCCGATCCTAGTGGTGCTTTTATCGGCTTTCAAAGCACCGGAAGCCCGACTGCATTCAGAGGGAACCCGTTTACAATCAACAACCCAATTGCCCTTGATTGTGGCTTCCGCTCTTGTACTGACTATTTTGGGGGCGCGATTGCACAGCTTGATGTGCGTTTCTCGGCGTATGATGGTGATACGCAGGTTGGCGGCTTTGACTATCAAGACATAAACTTGGTGATGAACGGTTACGACGTTGGGAATTGGTCAGACCGCGACACCCAAGTCACGAACACTTCAGGCACCAGCTCTATTGGTAACAACGACGGTATCGTGAATGGATTTGGCAACCGGACGTTTAACACAAGCTGGTTTCGATCCAATGATGCTGGTTTGCTCGGCAATATTCTAGCGACTGGCGTTACAACAACGCAGGTCCGCGATGATGACCCGAATGATAACTATTGGGACTTCACCCGTGGTACGTCGCTGGGTGACGAAGGTCTGCGGACGATCGCACCGGGGTACGAGCTTGAAAAAGGCCGCGACATTCCTGACTTGACGTATGCGACCGTCGATCAGGTTATCAACTATACATATGTCGTCCGAAATATCGGATCGGTTGATATTGAAAATGTCACCATTGTAGATGACAAAATTACAGCCCCGAATGTTGTAGGGTGCGATGTCACCTCTTTGCCAGCTACAGCAACGGGTGGTACGGCCGCAGTCGCAAATTGCACTGCCTCGTATGTGGTGACCCAAGCGGATATTGATAGCGGAACTCTTACAAACGTCGCGATTGCAAATGGCGATCCTGATTTTGGCACGCTTGGTGCGTTGCAAGATACCGTGACGTTGACGGGTCCTGCCAAAAACAACGTTTTGGTGCTTGAAAAAACGGCCAGCACCCCAAGCTTTATTGCCAAAGATGAGGTGATTACCTACACATTCGAGGTCCGTAACGAAGGTAATACCACGTTGACAAATGTGGTGGTGACTGACCCCAAAATTCCGACCTTGTCCTGTACGATTGCTGAACTTGATCCATTAAGTAGTGTGAACGCCGTGAATTCTGCGACATGTACGGGCACATATACTGTGACCCAAGATGACGTTGATGCCGCTGATGCGGGCAATGATCTTGTGAACACCGCAGATGCCACTGCGCGCGACCCTGACAATGTATTGGTCAATGCCCCTAGCGTGATGGAAGCCGTAACTGGTCCTGACGGCACTATCGATATGACCCTTGGAAAGACTGCGACCACAGCAGCTTATGCGGCGGTAGGGGACGAGCTGGCATTTGACATTACAATCACCAACACTGGGACGGTCAGCTGGCCGGGTCCACCAACGGTGACTGATGTTTTGACGGCTGGTGCCGTTTGCCCCGCAGGCGTTGTGTTGCCAACTGCCAGCGTGACCTGCACTGCAACCTATACTGTGGACCAAGACGATCTTGATTTGGAAACGGTCACAAACGCCGCGTCTGCGCAGATCACGGTAAATGGCGACACTGCATCTGATGACGATACTGCCGTTGTCGACGCGACCATCACGCCAAGCATCACAATTATCAAGACCTTGAAGGCTGGATCGCCTGATCCGTTTACCGCGACCACGGACCGTTTGATCTATGTTTATACAGTGAAAAACACTGGCAACGTGTCTGTCTCTGATTTGGCCCTAAGTGATGATAAGATCAGCCTGACCTGTGCAGTAACCGATATTGCCCCTGATGCCGAAGTCACATGCGAGTCCGCTGAATACGCGATCACGCAGACAGATTTGAACACAGGCTCGGTCACGAACACTGTGACCGCTGACGCCAATACTGCCGCAGGCGATCCTGTGCCACAAGTTGAGACGTTTTTGATCGTTGATTCAGATCAAACACCTGAGATGACAATCGTTAAAACCGCCGAAGACATTGCGTCGGCTGATTTTGTACCAGGTACGACTGTCGATTATGAATACTTAGTCACAAACTCTGGCAATGTGACGTTGACTGACGCGATCACTATCACAGACGACAAATTTCTGGCCCCAATCGCATGCCCTGCGGGCGATTTCGCGCCATTGGGCACTGTTTTGTGCCTTGCCACATATACCGTGACAGCTGCGGATGTGATCGCAGGGTTTGTTACCAACAAAGCTTTTGCGCAATCTGGCACAACGACGTCAGACCCTGATGAAGAAACTATTCCGCAAGACGGCACACCTGCAATTTCACTTACTAAGGTCGCTGCTGCGGGCGCGACGTATGATGCGACCACCGACACTATCGACTATTTATTTACAGTTACCAACACTGGTGATGTGACTTTGGCTTAGTTGGACGATGCAGATACACGTGATGAAATCGTCATCAACGATCCGCAGATTTCAAACGTTACATGTGTGCAGCCGCCGTTCCTGTACGCGCCAGCTTCTGGTCTTTCCCCGACGACGATGGATTGTAC
>JBLHXF010000034.1:0-24708 GCA_047629435.1 Yoonia sp.
CGCCTGCGCGTAGGTGGTTTATGGATGGTTTTAGGATGGTTTGGGGTCCACCGTGAACCCCGTACCCCGGCCACCGTGGACCCCGTACCGGGTTCAGGCTGGACGGGGTTCACAGTGACCCCCGTCAAAACATCGGGTTCCGCAGTGGTTTCCATCGAAGCCACGCGTTCGAGAGCAATCCGGTAAATAACGGTGTAGCCGTTCTTACAATGCCGCCTCCCTGTCTCGATCAAAATGCCCTCCTGCAGGAAGTCGATGATCGTGCGCTTCACTGTGCTTTCGCTAAGCTCTGTGTGGCGCTGGATCGTTCCTTTGGAGCACCAGATGCCCGAGCCGTCATCGCTGGCCTTATCAGCCAGGAACATGATGATCTGTTTGCGCGCGGCGCTGCCAAAGCGACGCTCTGCGCATTCATTTGCGATACGCCAACTCATAATCGCACCGCCAATTGGCTTGAGGTCAGGCCGAAATTCGCGTAATGGTGAAAGTAGAAAAATTCTTCTATGCCGTTGAGGTGGGTGGCCGCCCCCTCAGCGGTTTTTCTTTGCCTTTTGACCTGCGAAAAACCGTTTACCTCGGCCTCGTAACCTATTGAAAAGTGACCGTGAACGAAACAAGTCCGTTTACAATTTTTCCCTATTAAATCAGCGAAAATTTCCGGATTGCAAATCCGTGTAGACCGGTTCGATTCCGGTACTCGCCTCCACATAAAATCAGACACCGAACGTATTTCACCTGTAGACGCCTTACGGGCGTTTACAGGTGGGTTTAAAATTCAAGAGTTTTCTCACGCTCTTTTGCTTCAGTTGACTTGCCTAAGGCGCTGTTTTCAAGATTTTCTTGCGGCCAAAATCGGTCCTGAATTGCATACTCCATTGCATGTTATTGTTTCCGCACAACGGCTTTGTGCCTCGCTACTCGTATTTGCAGTGTTTATGACGCCCGAAAACGACCGGGCGTCAAATTCTTATGATTGATCAGCAGGTTCGCTTTGTGGTGCAGAGGCCGATGTATCAGTTACGTCCAGAATGTCGTTGGCTACTCCGGCCAAACCATTCTCGAGACTGATCCCAAGCTCTTTTCCAAGGGCTTGCATCGCCGGCATTTGAAGGGCCATCCCAAGAACTGAATCGAGCGCTTGATTGACTGGTGTTCCACCATTGCCATTGCCATTGCCGCTGACGCCACCATTGCCCATTCCAGTCACTTGATGGATTTTGATTGAGTCAATCTTTTCGGCTGGGCGCACCATCTCTGCAATGATCGCTGGCATGGCTTCAAGGCTCGCCAACCGAATTTTCATGGCGATAATCTCAGAACTCAATTCGTTCTCAGAATTAGCAATCGCTGTTTGACCTTCAGCAGTTGCCAACAAATCAGCTTTCTTCGCTTCAGCTCGGATCGTGATTGCATTTGCATCTGCGGTTGCTTCTTCAAGCTTGGCTGACGCACGGTCGCTTGCAGCGTCTTTTTCCGCCGCAGCAGCAAGGCGAATACCAGTCGCTTGACGCTCGGCCTCTTTCTCGGCTTCGATCAACGCGATCTTCTTTTGACGTTCAGCCTCTGCCACAGCACGGGCCGTTTCAATTGCCTCTAAAGCAGTCTTTGCCTCTGCACGTGCGTGATCCGCTGATGCGCGAGCTTGGCTTTCTTCTTCCGACTTTCGGGCGACGATAATTTGACGCTCTTGATCTGCAACTTCAAGCTCGCGCTCTTTGTTGATTTCAGCCTCACGAATAGTCCGCTCACGCTCAATTTCGGATGCGCGTACGGCACGCTCACGTTCAATACGCGCCTGCTCCTTGGCCTGATCCGATGCTTCCTGATTGCGGGCAATCTCGGCTTCTTGGCTTGCTTGAAGGGTTTGGATTTCACGAATCTGCGTAATCGATGCTTCTTTCTGATCGCGGTCGATCTCGTATTTTTTCTTTTCAGCTTCCATGACGGACCGCGCAACAGATACGTCGGCTTCGGCTGTAATTTCTGCACGTTCTTTGCGCGATGTCGCAATGACGGCTGCAAGCTTTTGCATACCAACTGCGTTAAACGCGTTGTTCTCGTCCAGTGATTCAAACGGTGTTTGATCAAGCGCGGTCAGTGAAACAGCCTCTAGCTCTAGACCGTTCTTCAAAAGGTCCTCTGAGATAGCATTTTGAACTTCTTGCACAAAGCTGGCGCGATTTTCGTGCAACTCGTCCATTGTCATCTGAGCCGCAACAGCCCGCAGGCCATCAATGAGCTTACCTTCGATCATCTCGCGGAGTTGCTCGACGTGGAATGTTCGGTCGCCTAGCGTTTGAGCCGCGCGTGAAATACCGTCATCTGTTGCATTAACTGATACGTAGAATTCAACGCCAACATCGACCCGCATCCGGTCTTTTGTGATCAACGACTGCTCGTTGATGCGGGCAACTTCAAGGCGTAGGGTCTTCATGTTGACGTTTGCAATTTCGTGCAGGAATGGCACCACGATTGTGCCCCCGTCCATGATCACTTTTTTGCCACCAGAGCCGGTTCTCACCAAACTCGTTTCACGTGTCGCGCGCTTGTATAAGCGTGCCATGATTAGGCCAATGAAGATTAAAAGACCGACAATGATACCGGCCACTGTAAGAATGGAAGTTAAGTCCATGGATAGCTCCTGAGTTGTTTCTAAATATTGGGATGGATTTGCTGCGTTAAATGACAAAGAATTTGTCGCCGCGCTTACGGATTAAGGTCACGTCGCTGCCTTTTGGAAAAACACCGTCATCATCCAATGGCTCAACGCGAAGATAGTGCATGTTGTCATACCTATCCTTGATCTTGACCTCAGCCGGATTGCCGCGAGAGGCGGTGCCTTGCGTAATTGTGCCACGGTGGCCGCCCAAAAACCGCGTGCGCATGGCACTGGTTTCCGTTTTCGGCATGATAAGTGCGACCCAATTGGCGATGACACGCGTCACACCAATTGCGGGGACAAAAGCGATCATGATCGCGAGCAAAGTGAAAAGCGGAACGCCAAGCAGCGTGATCGCAAACGACTGAGTGATAAGCCCGAACAGCCCAAACATCGTCAGGAAAGACACAAGCCAGATCAAGAATGGCACGTCGCGCGCGCCAAGCCAGCTTAGCAAGCCAGATGGTGACGTTGGGCCATCAATCGCGCCCTCCGCAAAATCGGCTCCTAGACCATCAACATCGATATCGGCGGATAAATCAAAGTCTGCGTCAACATCAATATCGGGCCCTTCGCCACCAAGTCCAAGTATGGTGGCGCCCATCAAGAGACTGATGATTTCGAGCACAAAAAGCCCGCCTACAACAGTAAGCGCAATTGAGAAAGGCAAGGCTGCTGGCGTTAAAAATAATTCAAACATGGTTTCTCCTTACAATGTAATATAGGGAGATCTTACGATAATGTTAGGTATATATATGCAAATATTTAAAATATTCCTTTAGATACGTTGAATTTTTCTACCAAAGGCTCTAATTATACCTTTCAAGGGGTCACAAAGACCGCTGAAGGGGCGTGATGCCAAGCTTTATGGAACGCAGACGATGGGCGCGTATGCTGGACCGCAATGCGGAGCTGTTCGCGGACAAACCGATCCCCGAAAAGGGATGGATCGCAACCATGCGATTGGCATTGGGTATGTCGGCTGAACAAGTTGCTCTGCGCAAAGGCGTTAGTCGAAATGCCGTCTACCAAGCGGAGCGGAGTGAAAAAGAAGGATCTGTTTCGCTTAAGCAAATGGAAAACCTTGCCGCTGCGATGAATGGCAAGTTTGTCTATGCAATCGTTCCTAATAAGCCTGTTGAACAGTTAAAGTATAATCAAGCCAAACACCGCGCTCGCGCAATGGCTGCTCAAGAAGCAGCATTCACCGTTTGGTCACAAGATGAACAACAAGATTGGCTCGATGACAAAGCGGCACAGCAGCTCCATGACATGCCGTCCGATTTCTGGAATGATCGATAAATAGAACTGGTTTGGCCATAGGCATTCATCTGGAGCTATCCTGATCGCCACGAGAGCAGAGGTCCCCTTTGTCCAACCGTTTCAATGGGTTGACGCAACACTTTAGTCTTTAGCCACGCAAGCCCCGCGCCAATTGGTACTGAAGGGTAGATGATAACAGCTGAGGTGTCCAAAAATTTGCAGACGTTTTGCTTGGTCGTGTGGGCGCAAAGCTGTCGCCCCCGAAAGGATGGTCGCTTTTGAGCACTTATGGCGGATCAATTTGACCGACCCGCCATAAGTTTATCACGATAGGTTTATTGCTCAAATTAGCCAGACCTTCACATTAGGACTGAGTGGCAATTGCCTCTTCGATCAACGCTTCGATCTTGTCTTTGCCCTTGCCGCGCAGGCGTGCATCCAGAATGTCCTGTGCGTTACTTAGGTCATTTCCAACAACAATCAAAGCAACCATTCCCATGGTCTGGTGCGGTTGACATACGACTGCTGTGAGGCCTGTCTCAGTCACCAAATATTCAATCTCTTTGTTCATTTTGCCTTTGAAGGCTTCTTGACCTTCTGGCAACGCATCCCTCACGGATTGTGCATTATGGGACCGATCCGTTGGTACAAACCGGATCACATCCCCGACTTCGGCACGGATCAATTCTTGGCTGAACACCATTTTATCACCGGCGTCGTTTTCATTCAGCATCTGAACTTCGATGGTTTCAGCAAAGGCTGCAACAGAGGATCCAACGAGCAGTGCAGCTGACAATAATAATTTACGCAATTTGACTTCTCCAAGTGTTTTTGTCTGACCCACTATCTAAGTTCGCTGATAACGATTGCCACTCACGATCCTGATAGGGCGACAGTTTGGCACATGGGCGTTCAACAAAGGGAGGCTGCCGCTGTCTGAAATTGAAATTCGCAACTCAAAAGCGTCGCCCTACCTTATGTCGAGATGGATCAAAAAGGCCCCAAAACATGGCAAAACTCGAAGTGCTTTATAATGATCAATGTCCAATTTGCAGCCGCGAAATTGAGCACTACACAAAGCTGTCGAATGATGATGTCGACTACATCAAAATATCGGATCAATCTGCAGCCGATTGGGGTTTGACGCAAGATCAGGCTGCCAAGCAGCTCCATGCCCGATACGACGGAGATGTCGTTGTGGGTGTCGACGCATTCATCGCGATCTGGCAGCGGTTGCCCTATTATCGGGTCCTGTCCACTGTTGTTGGCTGGCGACCAATTAGGGCTGCTTCTTCGGGCGTATACCGGGTCGTACTGGCACCTTTATTGTTCTCTTTGCACAAACGGCGCAAAGCAAAAAATGGCGAAACCTAAATGTTAGGTTTGATCAAATAGACCTCGATCCTATGATTTTTCGAACCGTCGAAACAGCATTGATAGCCCAAAGCATAAGATGAAATAGAAGGCTGCTGTTGTGAGCCACGCCTCAAATATTAGGCGGGTCGATGCGACAAGCTCTACCGTTTTGTAGGTCAATTCCTGCACGGAAATCAGCGAAATGATTGAGCTATCCTTGATCAAACTGATGAACTGATTGGCCATAGGTGGTACGACCTTTCGCAGGGCCTGCGGCATGATAATATACCGCATTTCTTGAAAGCGGCTCATGCCCACGGCGCGTGCTGCTTCGCGTTGTCCCTTAGGGACAGATTGAATGCCAGCACGCACGATTTCACCGACAAATGCGGCCTCGAACATTGCCAAAACAATCACACCTGAAATCAACGATGGGAACCGGCGCATGTCGCCAAAGAAAAACTCCCAAATGGGTGCTGTGTCACCGCGTGCGATCTCCCGCGCCCATGCGTTCAGGTTCAGTGCATCGATCAATTGCTGGGACAAAAAGAAGAAGAAAATGAAGATGATCACAACGGGTGGGATGTTGCGCAAAAGTTCAAGATAAGTCCGCGCCAAGAGCCGAACCGTCAGGTTTTCTGCGCAGCGCGCAATGCCAAGAACCATACCTAAGATGACGGCCAAGATACTGGCATAAATGCTGATGCGGACCGTGGCAAACAGCCCTTGTAGCAATAGGTTGGCGAACCATTCATCACGATCTTCACGATACCGGATGATGTAGTCTGGGATCAACTCCCAGCGCCAATCGTAGTTGAGCGCGCCCCCAATACGCAGCGACAAAAAGGCTGTGACCCCCGCCATTAGGGCGAGGATCAGCCAATCAAGACGCGTCAGATTTCTGATAAATGAGGGCACGCGCATGGTTTATTTACTGAGTGACTTGGTCTTCCCAGTCATTGCCTTTGAACCAATAGTTATTGCGTTCCTGCAACCAACCGCTGGCGTGACGCACAGCGATCCAATTGTTGAAAAAGTTCAAAGCGTCGTTGTCGCCCTTGCGCAAAGCAAAGCCTTCACCGGTGGCCAAAAACGTTTTCTCAAACGGCACAGACAACGTGTCTGCATAACGACGCGCCTCAATAGACGGCGTTGGTTCTGCGGCCATTGTGGCGTGTGCATTGCCGTTCAGCACCTCTTGGGTTGCAGCGCCGTCTTCGTCAAACAACAGCAGTGTTGCCTCTGGGAACAGCTGTGCGATGACTGTGGCTGGTGTGGCACCGCGGCGGGCGGCAAACGTCACGTCGGCGTTGTTGTAGTCATCCATTGTGAAACCGTCAGTCATGGCTGTGTTCGCCAATACGGTCAGGCCGGAATAGGCGTATGGATCGGAAAAATTGATCGTCAGGTTACGGGCTGGCGTGATCGACATACCAGAAATGATGACGTCGAAATTGCCTGACACAAGCTGCGGAATGATGCCATCCCAAGCAGTCGGTACGAATTCAACATCGACACCCATGTCTTCCGCAAGCGCGCGGCCTACATCGAGTTCGAACCCGATCAATTCACCGTTGATGTCGCGCATGGACCACGGTGTGAAAACGGACAAACCGATGCGAATAACGCCGTCTTGTTTGATTGTCTCGATCACTGATTCAGAGCTGAGAGTTTGGGTTGTGGATTGCGCCATTGCGGGCACAGCCAGAATGGTGCTTGTCAGTGCCGCAAACGCCAGACCCAGCGTGTTCGACATGATTTTTCTACGTGAAGTGGACATAAAATTTTCCTTGTGGGTTGGGGTAACTAGTGAGCAGCTTCAAATCGTTTTTCGACAATGGAGACGCCAAACGAAAGAACCAGCGTAAGGGCAAGGTAGACCGCCGCGACGGTAAACCAAATTTCAAAGCTCATATATGTGTCGGAAATGATGTTGCGGCCAACCGTCGTCAGCTCTGCGACGGCAATGACGCTGACGATGGCAGATGACTTGATCAGGTGAACAACTTCGCCTGTCAGTGGCGGCAACATAAAGCGCACTGATTGTGGCAAGATGATATAGCGGTAGGCCTGCGCACGGCTCATTCCGATTGACGCCGCCGCCTCCCATTGGCCAGACGCGACAGAGTTAATTCCTGCGCGAAAAATCTCAGATATTAGGGCCGAATGAAACACAGCCAGCGTCAGGGCCGCCGCCGTCCAACGGTCAAAGCCAAACACCGGACCAAGCACGTAATAAAAAAGGTATAGCAGGACCAATAGCGGGATGTTGCGGACGAATTCCAGATATCCAATGGCCACGCCCTTGCCTACGACCAGTCCAGACAACCGCAACAACGCAATGCAAAGACCCAGCACTGTCGCGAGGATAAATGACGCCGTCGACAACACAATCGTCGCCCATAGCCCCGTCAGAATTTCGCCTACCTGAAACCCGTCATCTGTAAATGTGTAGATGTATTTGGGCACCTGATACCATTGCCAGTTATAACCCATCTGCATTGCGCCTGCGTAGGAGACCCAAGCAATTGCGGCGACAACCACCACGTAGAAAGAAACGGCCACCGGCGGGCTGTTTAGCGCCCGTTTAAGTGTAAGAGGCCGATTGGCAAGCATCGCTTAATGCTCCAAAATCTGATCAAGGAACACCCGTGCGCGGGCACTTTGCGGATTGGTAAAAAACACCTCGGGCGGCGAAATTTCAACAATGCGCCCCGCTTCCATAAAAACCATCGTGTCGGCAACTTTGCGCGCAAATCCCATCTCGTGGGTCACAACAACCATAGTCATTCCTGTGTCGGCTAGCTCGACCATGACATCAAGAACCTCACCGATCATTTCAGGGTCAAGCGCCGACGTCGGCTCGTCAAACAGCATGACCTGCGGCTCCATGCAAAGGGCACGGGCGATAGCGACACGTTGTTGCTGCCCACCTGATAATTGCGCAGGTCGCTTGTCTGCTTGTTCAGGAATCCGAACACGGTCAAGGTACTTGCGTGCCGTTGCCTCTGCTTGCGCGCGGTCCAATTTGCGGACTTTCATGGGGCCAATCATAAGATTTTCTAAAACAGTCAGATGCGGGAACAGATTAAACTGCTGAAACACCATGCCCACATCTTGGCGCAATTGGCGGATCTGCGGCGCGTCTTCGAACAACTCGACATTATTGACTGTCAAATGCCCAACATCGTGGCTTTCAAGGCCGTTAAAGCACCGAATAAGGGTCGATTTCCCAGACCCAGACGGACCACAAACAACCACGCGCTCGCCTTGGTGAACAGTAAGGCTGACGTCTGACAGTGCTTTGAAGTCGCCGAACGACTTTCCAATTTCTTGGGCCACAATAACTGATGATTTTAACATTTTGACCACCTATGCACCTCGAGGCTTTGAATAATAGGACGAGAACCTGCGGATGCAACTTACAAGGTAATAAAAGCTTACCATTGGGCGACAGATTGTGGAATTTTACGCCAAACCTATCGCCCAATTTCATGTTCAAATTCGTCAACTCAAGCGGTGTTAAACCACAACCAAACTTAGTTGAGGACGCTTATCACACCGACCATGATCAACGAATACAAAGCCACTCCGCCACCTATCAGGAACAATGGCCAGTTCTTTGTCACTGTTGCCGTGGCGATGGATTTCATTTGATACATCAAATCCGGCCACGTGTAGGATACGAAATCACCCTGTGTGAACACTGCTTTGATATGACCATTGTCATCGACAACCGGAAGGCGTCGGAACCGTTCGTTCGACATAATCCGTAACCAATCGATCATATCATCCGTCTCACGGGCAAGCCGTGGGTTTTCGGTCATGATGTCCGAAAGCAGCGTGCTATGCGCATCCAGTTCTTTCGCAACTAACTTGTTCATGACGTCGCGTTCGGTCACGACACCAATGACTTTTTTCTCATCATCAATAACAATCACTGCACCAAAATTCTTCGCTGACATTTTGGTGACTGCATCAAACACACTGGTATCGGGAGAACAGGTCAAAGGCTGCTGTTTGGACCTGTACTCAGGGCGATCCATGAGGCGATTACCTGGCCGTTCGGCTTTTTCTGGCATGACATAAGTTCCTTTATACTGCGATGTTTTTTGAGATAGCGCGATATCGCAAAAAAACGAATTTGCAGAACTGACCCACTCATCATGCCAATGTGCCGCGCGAACCAGTTTTGGCGTTGCAGGAACCTTCGATTCAGTCTTGCCGCATGACCAGCCTGCACCGAACGGCTGCTCCGACAGAAATCAATTGCCTTCGCATTCCCACCCAGCGCTTGCTGCCCAATGCAATAAAGGCCCAGCATAGCCTCGCGGACGCGCAGCTCGACGTTGCCGTTCATACGGATTAAGTATGTCGGTCAGCGTCGTGATTGACACGATCATTCGCATGGTTGTGATAAGTGGGTGCCATACCAACCTAACGCATCCACAGTCATTTATTGCGGCTGAGCCTGCATAGATCGCAGATATTCAACAAGATCGATAATTGGTTGGCTGGTCATAATAAGGACACCGTCTTCGCCCCGCATAACAACGCCTTTTCCTTCGAAAAACGGTCCAAAAATCGGCATCGGACTACCGTGGGACAACAGCGGATCGCGCCCGTCCAACTTAGAAATCAACAGTGAAACCGGGTAGGTTCCGCCTGCTCTGTTCGTCAATTGCGTCAAGTCGCTAGGTTGCAGCATCAGAACCGGTGCCATTGGCCCATTGCCGCGCGCATCAGCGCCATGACATGTCGCGCAATGTTGCGCGAACAAGGCATCACCTGTGGTGGCATCTTGGCCCATTGTGACCGTTGGGACAGCCGCGCAAAGCAGCAAGAACAACAGTTTTTTCATCGCGTGACCTCCATTTAATAAGGTCAGATGTATCACTGCTATCGCACCCAGCCTTTGACATTGGTCAATACCCCATCGCCTCACGCGCCTAATTGTTGTGCATAATGCAGTGGAATTTGCCCCTGCCATCAAAGTGAAGGAGATAGATATGACTGCCAATGTTGGAAGACTGGATCGCATTTTACGGCTTATTGTTGGGGCTTTCTTGATTATGGCGCCAATGCAAAATGTCATAGGGTCCGGAACAAACCCGATTTTCGCATATGTTTTGATCGGCGTTGGCGCGGTGCTGGTATTGACCAGCATCTTTGGCGTCTGCCCAATTTACCGCCTGCTGCGGATCAAGACAGGTCAGTGATTGGCTAACATACACTTGCGTAAATCCGCGTTATCGCACGAAGTAGTATGCACCCAAGCTTACGAAAAACGTGATTAAGACAAGAATGGAATCTAAGCCAAGCGTTCCTATTTTTGGTTTGCGGCGCACAATCAATCCAACAAGGTAGATTGATGTGACCGCAATACCAAACGACAATGCCAAGCTGACCGTTTGCGACGTATTTTGCAAAATCGGGCCGCTGCGAAACAATATGTCGGCAGGAAATATCAGCACCAGCATGATTAAATTGCTACCAAATATATTCGAAATCGCCATCGTATAGGCACCGATACGCGCGGCTGTGATGCTTGTGGTAAGTTCGGGCAATGATGTAGCGCCAGCAAGTAAAGTCACCCCAATAAAGCCATCCCCAAGGCCGGATTGATCCGCAATGCGTTGGGCTAAAACCACAAGCAAAAGCCCAAAAACCAGGATCGCAACACACACTGCTGCACTTTGACCAATGAGCACTGCATTGGTGGTTTTGCTGAAATCAATATGCGCCGCGAACGGGTTTTTTTCGGCGTCAGGCAGATCCACAGGCACCCAATCCGTTGATCCGTCATAGCGCCGCAGCAACCAAATCGCTCCACTATACACAAAGGCAATAATGGTGCTGCCGACACCGACGCCAAACACCACAAAGGTTTCCCCAAGGTTTGTCAGGATCAATGTTATTGATAACAAGAGCACCAGCAGCGTGGCCTCAAGGGCATGATTGGCTTTGCGCGGATAGTTGGTAATCGCCCCTCTGGCCCAAAAATCTGCAAGCGCAAGAATGGCCGTTTGCAGTGCTATCCCACCAAAAAGGTTATTTAATACAAGATCTTGAGCTTGACTGATGGCTGCCGAAAGGGTTGTCGCGACCTCTGGCAATGACGTCGCAACAGACAACAGTAACAACCCGACAAGCGATTTTGCCAAGCCGAATTTTTCTGCCAATGCATCCGCCAAATAGGCCAACCGCGCCCCTGCGTACCAGACAGTAGCGGCGCAGATTCCAAATAAAAGCAAACTGATCGGCAGGACCGTGGCGGGGAAGTTCATCGCTTTCATCCATACAAAAAGAACGCGCTGCTTTGACGGGTTTTATGGAACACTATTGACCAAAGTTGGCTAAATTACTTCACTGTCAGCACCGCGCAAGGCGCATCATGCGCGATCTTTTGAGAGGTGCTGCCCATCAAAAAGCTTTGCACACCGCCCAAGCCACGGCGGCCCATAACGATCAAATCCGATCCAGTACTATTTGCCGCAGCAATCACTTCGGCTGATGGTTTGCCGTTGCCAACAATCTGGCTTGTGGGTTCACATCCAGCCGCGCGGACACGTGTAACGGCGTCTGCCATGACATCATGGCCTGCGGCTTGAACAGCCGCATCCGTGGGCTGTATTTCAACAGCACCTGATCCAACCGCAATGCCGGTTGTCTGGACTTCTGGGGTGTGGACCAGATGAATATTGCCCTCATAAAGCTTTGCAATATCACACGCGACTCCAAGCGCATTTCTAGCATGATCCGACCCGTCGACGGCGACAGTAATATTCTTAAACATGGTTTTATCCTCCGTTTTGGAATGGCTTCATTTTGCCACAACCAAATATGGTTGGTCTGATCTAGATCAATTTTGGTTTTTGGCAGGGTGGCGCGCACTGCCCGTCGCTCCGTTTTTTGGCACCATTGATCTTTGTCAAACCAAGATCGCCCGCACCCCATTACGTTTCACCCAATGACACACCGATAATTAACACCAACGTACAGGATACCTTCCCATCATGGTTGATCGCGTCGCTTTTGATGCCAGTGATCTTAGTCCAGCACGTCTGGTGCATGTAGACCGTCGTTTTGTGTTTTCTGGCGATGTGCTGATCAGCAATGTTGAGACGCTCAATGTGATGCAAGGGTCCGCCGATGTGATTGATCTTAGCAATGTCGCACGGCTCGATACGGCTGGTGCTTGGGCGGTTGTATCATTGGAAAGGCGACTGCAGGATGCGGGTCTGTCCCCGATAATTACAGGCGCAAGTGAAACGCAAAGCGCGTTGATCGAAACAGTGCGGTTCAATATGCCCGTGGCGGTCCCTGTACATCTCCATCACGTCACTTTTACCGATGGAATAGCGCTTATTGGGCAAAAGGCTGTGCTCTCTTGGCAAAAGGTCATGGCGATTGTCGGTTTCCTAGGCGAGGTGATCGCAACCCTTGCGAGGCTCGCGCTACATCCAAGCCAGATAAGGTGGACTGCATTGGCGCATCATATGCAGCAGGTCGGATTGAATGCTGTCCCCATTGTAGCGTTGATGGCGTTTTTGATCGGTGTTGTGCTCGCTTTTCAGGGGGCAGCACAATTACGACAATTCGGAGCAGAAGTGTTTGTCGTTGATCTTATTGCGATCTCGGTTTTGCGTGAATTAGGCATCCTGCTAACCGCAATCATTGTGGCTGGACGGTCCGGATCTGCATTTACTGCCGCAATCGGATCAATGAAAATGCGCGAAGAAATTGACGCGATGCGCACCATCGGCCTTGATCCGATTGCGGTCTTGGTGGTTCCGCGTGTGCTGGCGTTAATTTTGATGCTCCCTGTTTTGGGCCTTATCGCAAACTTGGCAGGCCTTTTGGGTGGCGCCTTAATGTCATGGATCGAACTGGGGGTTTCGCCGGGTGTTTTCCAATCGCGATTGGTCAGCAACACCAGCGCCTGGCACTTGGGGGTTGGCATGATCAAAGCACCGTTCTTTGCGCTGATCATCGGAATCGTTGGCTGCTTTGAAGGTATGCAGGTCGGTGGTGACGCGGAATCGTTGGGGCATTTGACATCGACATCAGTGGTTCTGGCAATTTTTCTAGTGATCACGACAGATGCGCTTTTCTCAATCTTTTTTGCAATCATGGGCGTGTGATGTCCGAGGCGCCAATCATTCGCGTCCGCGGTCTTGTGACCCGCTTTGGCAGCCATACTGTGCATGACGGTCTTGACCTTGATGTGCAGCGCGGCGAGATTATTGGCGTTGTCGGCGGATCCGGCACGGGCAAATCGGTGCTGTTGCACGCGGTGGTCGGTTTATTGAAACCTGTCGCGGGGGACATCACCGTATTCGGCGAAAACGTGCGTGACACAAGCCCAGAGAAATACCGATCCTTGCGCAAACGCTGGGGTGTGATGTTTCAAGATGGGGCGTTATTTTCGTCACTCAACGTGCAGCAAAACGTCGAAGCACCGATGCGCGAACAGCTTGATCTCACGCCACAAACCCGAGCGGCGTTGGCTGCGATAAAGGTGCGTATGGTCGGGCTGCCCGAAACCGCATTGCTGAAAATGCCGTCAGAATTATCTGGTGGAATGCGCAAGCGGGCGGGCTTTGCCCGCGCCATCGCTCTTGACCCCGAGATTGTGTTTTTAGATGAACCAACAGCTGGGCTTGACCCGATTGGGGCGGCGGCATTTGACAATCTGACAGCTCAGCTGCGCCGCGCGCTGGGATTGACCGTGTTTCTGGTGACCCATGATTTAGATAGTTTGTATGCGATCTGTGACCGGATCGCCGTGCTGGCCGAAGGCCGTGTAATCTCGGTAGGGACCGTGGCGCAAATGCAAGACATCGATCATCCGTGGGTGCAGGCGTATTTCAAAGGACCGCGCGCACGCGCAGCCAGCGCCCAAGCAAAGGCAAGCTGATGGAAACGCGCGCAAATTTCATCATCATCGGCTTGTTCACATTATTGGGAATCCTTGGTGGCCTTGGGTTCTTTGTCTGGATCGCAAGCGTTCAGATCGACCGACAATATGCACAATACGGGGTATTGTTCGACGATGTGTCGGGCCTAAACCAATCGGCCGATGTATTGTTCAACGGGGTTAGTGTGGGCCGAGTTGTGGGTATTCGAATTTGGGAACAAGACCCCAGCAAAGTCTACGTCGCGGTTGAAATAGATGCCACCACACCTGTCACCGTGGACACCGTAGCGCAGTTAGAATCCCAAGGGGTAACTGGCGTTGCATATATCGCCCTATCAAGCGGATCATCAGGTGCCACCCTTTTGACACCACGGGCAGACGGTCCACCGATCATCGTATCGCGGCGATCATCGATGCAATCTTTGGTCAGTTCGGCACCTGATTTGTTAGGAGACGCAGCGACGTTGATCAAGCAACTGGAAACAGCGACTGGGTCTGAAAATCAGGCCTACGTGAGCCGCATATTACAAAACGTCGACGGGGCAACCGCGCGGTTAGACGCCGCATTGACTGATTTTTCCGACATGTCAGCAAGCCTGCGCACGGCTGTGGACGAGGTATCAGTGTTCACACAATCGCTCGACGAGATTGGCGACGCGGCGACATCCACCCTGACAAGGGTCGACACAACGCTTGATACCGTTTCAAAAACGTTCGAGACGGCGGATCAAAGCCTGCAGGCATTGACGCCTGTGATTACCGCGGCAAACGATACATTTGCCGCCATCCCGAACACGTTGCAAAATGCGGATCAGGCGTTGTTGAGTGCAGAGCAGATCCTGTCGCGGACCGATGCCATTATCGCGACAGATATCGGCCCAGCCATTGCCGATGCGCGGGTTGCTTTGGCCGCGATCACGCAAACCATGGCTGCGATCAAAACAGATGTGCCGTTCATTTTGGCGGACCTGCGTGCCGCCGTTTCCGAGGCCCGCACAGCCATTGCAACCGCCACGCCCGGCCTGCGTGATATTGGCCGATTGGGCAGCGAGGCCCGCACACTGATTGGCGCAATCAGCGACCTTGTGCGCAAAATTAGCCGTGACCCCACAGGTTTCTTGCTTGATAATCGCGTTCCCGATTACCGGAGGTAAAAAGATGACGTTGCTAACCCGATCGATATTTTTCATAAGCCTGCTGGCGCTGCCCAGCTGTACTGCTTTGTCCACGCTCAACCAAGCAGCAACGCCGCTTGCGACCTTTGAATTGCAACCGATCACAAACGCATCTGCGGCATCGCGGTCGCGGATCACGTTGCTGATTGTGGAACCCACGGCCCCTGCTGCGATTGCCACAGACCGCATATTGGTCAAACAGAACCAGCAATCTGTATCGTACTTGCCCGATGCACGGTGGGCGGATGAGGCACAGTTGATGATCCAGTCTGTGATTATTCAATCGCTCAGTGCAGGCGGCAGGTTTGGATTTGTTGGTGCCCAAGACGTAGGCCCCGTGCCGGACATGGTTTTACTGACGCGCATTGACAGATTTGGCGTCGACATTGGCGCAGGTGATACAGTCACCGTGCGCCTGTCATTTGATCTGACGGTATTGCGCGACCGTGATCAGCGGGTTCTTGGGACACGCAGCTTTTCGGGCGACGCCGCGATCCGCAGCGATCAGGTCGATCCAGTTGTGACCGGATTTCAGATGGTCATGGATGATCTGCTTGGCGAAATCGTAAGCTGGACGATGGCGACAGCACGCTGACTGAATTGATTTTCGTCAATTACTTTTCCTGCAAGTCACGCAAGATATTCCAAACCACTGCAAGGAGCATATTATGAACATCGAACATTTTAAAACGCAGATCAATGACCGCATCACGGAACTGTCCGACCACTTGCAGCGGATCAAAAAAGACCTTGATCACCCTTTGACTGCCGACATGAATGATCAAGCAATCGATCTTGAAGATGACGAAGTTCTTGAAGGGATCGGCCAAGCCAACCAACAAGAAATCCGCCTATTGAACGCCGCCTTAAAGCGCATTAAAAATGGCGAATACGGCGTCTGTCAAACATGTGGTGATCCGATTTCAAAGGCTCGCCTAGAGGCTGTTCTTTACGCCCCTGTTTGCAAAAACTGCGCAGCAACTGCGAGCAACGCACATCGCCATTGATCGACCCTAGACCAAAAGGAATCTCCATGCCCTATCCCATCGACATGAGCGTCAAACCTGATGTGTCAGCTTTCTTTGACCCAGCGACAAACACGATCAGCTATATTGTGCATGACCCCAAAGGGGATCACTGCGCGATCATCGATAGCGTGATGGATATCGATTACGCCGCAGGCCGCATCACGTTTGAAAGCGCTGATGCAATCATCGCAGAGGTTAAACACCGCGACCTGACGCTTGATTGGATCATCGAAACGCACGTGCATGCCGATCACCTCAGTGCCGCGCCGTACCTACAGCAAGAACTGGGTGGTAAAATTGGTGTCGGTGATCAGATCACGGTGGTGCAGGACACGTTCGGCAAGGTGTTCAACGAAGGCACGGAATTCCAACGCGACGGGTCGCAATTTGATGCCTTGTTCAAAGACGGTGACACCTACCAGATCGGCGATATGGAAGGGTTTGCTATTGCAACGCCTGGCCATACGCCAGCCTGTATGGTGCACGTGATTGGGAATGCGTGCTTTGTCGGTGATACGCTTTTCATGCCTGACGCTGGGTCTGCGCGCGCAGATTTCCCCGGAGGTGATGCCGGGCAGCTTTATGACAGCATCCAAAAGGTACTGGCTCTGCCCGATGATATGCGGCTGTATATGTGCCACGATTATGGCCCCGACGGACGTGACTTCAAATGGGAAACCACGGTCGGCGAGGAAAAGGTTCACAATATTCATGTGGGTCATGGGCAAAGCCGCGAAGCATTTATTAAGCTGCGCACCGAACGCGATGCCCAGCTTGCGGTGCCAAAACTGATCCTTCCATCACTTCAGGTGAATATGCGTGCTGGTGCCATACCAAAAGACGCGGACGGTAATCCGCGCCTGAAGGTGCCGATCAATAAGATATGAGCAGTGACATGGCTGTCGCTATGCGACGGTCATGCACGCACATTTGGCAACCTGTGCAAGCTTTTGCGATGTGCTGCCCATGAACAATCCGCTGACACCACCCAATCCGCGACGCCCAGTAACAATGAGGTCACCATCGTAAAGATCGACAATGGTCATGATTTCATCGCAAGGCGTACCGGTACCGATCGTCGTGCTGGCAGGTGTTACACCCATCGCCGCACCAATACCGACCGCGTCCTGCATCGCTTGCCGTCCATCAACGGGAGCGTCCACGCCAAACGTGACCTGCGATGATGACAGTTCAGGAGTATGCACAAGGTGCAGCTCGCTTTGATGAACTTTAGTCAATTCACACGCGGCCTCGAGCGCCCTGACGGAAGGGTCGGACCCGTCGTATCCAACAACGATTACTTTGAACATTGCGTGCTCCATTTGCTGCACCATTGATTGAGAAAGAAGATTTTTATCCGGCAGGTTTACCATTTTGGATGTTTTAGATTGGAATAGTTTTAATGCCTTTTGCGCCATTTGGCATCATTTCCATGCCCAAATTCACAAGCTTGCCTGTCTCGACTGTGTATTGATCATGCGCGTCTTTCAAAAACGCAAGTTGGGCTTCCTGAAGGTCTTTTGTGGTTTTACAATGCAGAAGGGCGTGTTGCGTTTTGACGTCTTCTTTGATGCGATCCGCGACAAAGTGCAGAACCTCGCTATTCATTTTGGCTGCGGCTTCAAACCACGCAGCACCCATCCAGCGCAGCGGCCCAAGGCCAGCGTCTTCAAGGTTAATCATCGCCGCTTCACCCAAAGCGACAACATCATCGACGATTGATTTTTCGTGAGATGTCTTGGTCATCATACGTCTCCAGTTTTGAATGATCTGATAAAAACACTAACTGGTATTTCGAGATATGGCATTGATATGCATCAATGTATGGACGCGCCAAATAGCAGATTTAGTCAACATGATTGGTTATTTGAAAAACAAGCTGACGGCACCACGACCGACTGTGTGGCATGATAAAAATGGGTGGGCTACCATCTGAATTTTGCAAAAGTAATGCGCTTGAAAAGGACATATTATGACGCTTGAACATGGACATACCTCCGACGAGATTGCAGCCCGTCTTGATGCGCAAAACGACAGTGGGCGGCTGCGCGACGCGATTTTTGGTGGCATTGACGGAACGGTGACGACATTTGCAATTGTCGCAGGCGTGCAAGGCGCAGGGCTGTCCACAGGGATCGTTGTAGCGCTTGGGCTGGCAAATGTGGTGGCGGACGGTTTTTCTATGGCCGCAGGCAATTATGCAGGCACAAAGGCGGTCGCTGACGACCGTCAAAGGTTATGGGCCGTAGAAGAGCACCATATCCGCACAAACCCTCAAGGCGAGCTGGACGAGCTTGATCAAATACTTGCGCGCAAGGGGCTGCATGGACAGGTTTTGCAACAGGCGGGTGCGATGATTAGCGCGGACAAGCACCAGTGGATTTCAATGATGTTATCTGAAGAATATGGGCTGCCGCCCACGGACCCAAAGCCACTTCAGGCCGCAATTGTGATCTTTGCGGCGTTTATGGCCGCAGGACTGTTGCCACTGCTGCCCTATCTGGTTGGGCTGAGCGACCCGTTTTCATGGTCGATTGCGGCCGCCGCACTGACGTTCTTTGGCATTGGCACAATCAAATCAAGCTGGTCGCTGGCAAAGTGGTGGCGGTCAGGCATAGAGACGCTGCTTATTGGTGGAACCGCCGCCACATTGGCGTTTGCTGTGGGCCGCTTTTTTCACCCTTAGACGGCTAAAACATCTGCCAGATGTTCAGGCAAATCAGCGATCGGTATCTGGGTAAGATCCTTGGCAATCTCGGAGCGCATGATGTCAGCTAATGGGCGCGGCATACGTTGGCGCAAAATACCCAGCATTGTAGGCGAGGCGATAAACACAAGCTGCTGAAAAGCGTCTTTGCCATGTGCCGCCGTCAGAACATCAAGGATTGCATCCGCAAAGGATGTCGCGGCCTGTGTCTTAAGATCATGCTCCGAAATACTACCGCGATCAGGACCAACAGGCGCTTTAGTCATGCCTGGTGCGTCGGATAGCTTGGTCACGGGCGGGGCATCTAAACCTTTGGTACTGACACCATATAGGCCCTTACTGGGACCATCGTTTGCGACAATCCGCACGGCTTGCGCATCAGCCAAAACAATCCATGTTTTACTTGGTTTCATCATTTTTCTCCTGTTTGACTGTGTAACGGTTAAACGATCCGAGGCGTCCGACGATGACTTATGTCAATCGGCGACAGGCGGACTTGCGTATTTTGAAAGCATGCGAGAAAGTAGACCAGATATGACAAACCACGCATTGGATGCACACCTGCTAGCGGCACTTTTGGATGCCATCCCCGACGCGGTCATAATAAGCCACGGTGACGGGACAATCACCCGCGCGAATGCCGCGGCAGGCAAATTGTTCGGATATGATCCACATGATCTTATAGACACCAACGTGAACGGGCTCATGCCGCAAGCGCTTGCGGATCGTCATCATGGGTTCATGCAAAATTACCTTAAGACAGGCAAAGCGCGGATCATCGGGCGCGGTCGGGTCGTGGAAGGAATGCGGCGCAATGGCGACACCTTTCCGTTGCACCTGTCCATCGGGCATGCAGATCATTCAGGAACACCGTTTTTTGTGGCGATCTTGCATGACCTAAGCCATCGCACTGCAATCGAAGAAGCGCTGGCACGGTCTGCGCGGCTTGATGCGATTGGACAAATGACCGGCGGGATCAATCATGATTTCAGTAATTTGCTGACGGTCATCATCGGCAACCTTGAATTGCTCGACGCCCGTTTGGAAAATACGGATAATCGTGCGATGGTCGCAGACGCGCGCGATGCGGCCGAAATGGGTGCTGATCTGACAGCAAGATTAAACGCCTTTGCACGCAAATCCCCGACACAAACTGATCCAGTGGACGTCAACGAGGCCTGCAGCGCGGCGTTATCACTGATCCGGCGCACCTTTGATCCAAAATTTATCATCTCTGTTCAGCTCGGTCAGGACTTGCCTGCAATCATGGCTGACAGTACCCAATTGCAATCTGCACTGATCAATATCTCGCTCAATGCGCGGGACGCGATGCCTGATGGGGGTAAATTGATCCTTCAATCTGATGTGATCGCCATCGATGACACATATATCGCGCAAGAGCTTGATGTGGCCGAGGGCACGTATGTGCGTGTCACGGTCACGGATACTGGTCGTGGCATGGGCCCAGACACGCAGCAGCGCGTTTTTGAACCGTTTTTCACGACCAAGCCAATCGGCCACGGGACTGGCTTGGGCCTTGCGATGGTTTACGGATTTGTGCGGCAATGCGGTGGCCATGTCACCATTTATAGCGAGATCGGGCGCGGCACGACGATCGGTCTGTATTTTCCAGTGATCGACACAGTGCCAAAAAAGCATGCAGATTTGAAACAGACCACACTGACCCAAAGACCACGCAATCAGACCGTGTTAGTTGTTGAAGACAATCCACATTTGCGCAAGCTAAGCGTCGCGCGCGTCAACGAACTGGGATACAAAGTTCGCGAGGCAGATTGCGGCGATACAGCTGCGGAAATCTTGCGCAACGATCCCGAAATCGACGCCGTTTTCACCGATCTTGTCATGCCCGGCGAGCTTGACGGTTTGGCGTTGGCGCGGCACGTCGTTGCCACCTACCCTCACATCCGCATCTTACTGACTTCAGGATATGCAGAGGACATATTAAACAAGACTGCCGACGATCACGGTCATCGCCTTTTAAGCAAACCGTACCGTCAGTTAGATTTAGACCATGCCTTGGATGCGTTATTTTAAGTCGCCTGTGATCGGACGACATCGCAGGTCAATGAATATCCAATACCCCGCATTGTCGAAATCAGCTTTGGACGGACCGGATTAATTTCGATCTTTTTACGCAGGCGAGAAATTTGATTGTCTATCGTGCGATCTAACGGCGCGTAAGTATGCCCACTGGTCAAATCCATCAGCTGCTCTCGCGACAATATACGTTTTGGGCGGGTCAAAAAGATGTGCAGCAGTTTGAATTCACCACTAGTCAGTTCGACCGCCTGCCCGTCCCTGTCCGTCAATGACATTTGATCAGGCGTAGCCAAAAGGCCGTCAAATCTCCAGGTTTCACTAAGATTTGCGGTCACGACGGGTGCAGGCGCATCATGGGTCCGCCTTAGAACCGATTTGATCCGCGCAATCACCTCGCGCAGGTGGAATGGTTTGGTGATGTAATCATCTGCACCGATTTCAAGCCCGACCACGCGGTCGATCAGATCAGCCTTTGCCGTCACCATAATAATAGGCACCTGCGATTTATGCCGAATATGTTGCGCAATATCGATGCCATCATCCGCGCCAAGGTTCAGGTCAAGCGTAATCAAATCGATAGGTGTTGCCGCAACAACGGCCAGTGCCTCCGCCTTGTTGGCGGCCTCGTGCACGCCGTAACCTTCACCTTCAAAGCAACGGCGCAGCAGCGTTCTGATCTTAGAATCGTCGTCAACGACGAGAATAACGGCGTTTGTCATCTTGCATGCCTTTTGAATAAAATGACGGAACGTACAACTTTAAAGGTATCATAGTCGGTCTTTGACGCCGATACAATTTGTTACAATGCGTTACACAAACCCAATACCCGCAGATACATACCGCACATAGGTTTCCTTTATACGGATGAAAGGACACCCCAATGTATGTGACCGACCCAATGCTGCTGAATATGCGGCAGGAACGCTGTGCAATCGCGCCTGAAATTAGGCGGCAACGCACCATGGCATTTAAGCCCGGTAAGCACCTTTATCTAGAAGGAGATCATGCAGACCGGATTTATGAGGTTGCAACCGGCGTACTGCGTCTGACCCGCGTATTAGGGGATGGGCGCAGACAGGTGATCGCATTTGGGTATCCTGGCGATACTGTCGGTTTTCCAAGCGATGGTTTCTATCACACCGACTGTGATGCGCTTGTGCCGTCGACGCTTGTGGTTCATCGGCGCAGCGATCTTGAAACATCTACTGGGGACGCGGATGTACATCGGTGCCTACTGGCTGCCGCGTTGCGTGAAATTAGCGCAATGCAGGATCATTTCTTAATGCTAGGTCGTAAATCATCCGTCGAAAAGCTTGCGTCGTTCTTGGCCGTTTTGTCCGACCGTGTCGGGGAACCGCTTGGCGATTTCACCCAAGTGAACCTGCCAATGAGCAGGTCAGACATCGCTGATTTTCTTGGCTTAACCACCGAGACCATTAGCCGGACGCTGACCCAGTTGCGCAAATCGCGGATCATTGCGATCGACCACATTAATACAGTCATCATCCTAAAACCGCAGGCATTACTAAGCATCGCAGAAGGCCTAAAGGATGGGTGAACACCCCATAAACACTGCTGTAAAAATTTCCACTGGTTTGGGTTTAGCGATTGAGCAATGTCAAAATAAGATCCACGCCATGGGGCTATTTATAGTGTGACGCGATTGTGTGGTCAGGCAGACAAAAGGAGATCGGACATGAACACGACATCCCCTGCCTTTCAGCCAAAATTCGCGCAGCCCCTGCACCAGTACATGGCATGCACATGGGCCAATTTTCCCAGCATGCGGCCAAGCGCCGTATGTCCCATAAATTTGGAGTATTTAACATGACATTGCGCACCATTCTTGTTTGCTTAACAAGCACGTCATCTGCAGCCTCGTTACTGAAATCAGCCGCTATTTTGGCCCGTCGGGACAATGCACATGTTATCGGTCTGCATATTTCGGAATCGCTGGTCGTCTATCCGGGCATCGCGATGCATATCCCAGACGGAACCTATGAGGCATTTGCGCAAAGTCAAAAGGGTCACCGCGAAGAAATTAAAGCCATTTTTGAGGCACAGACCCACGCCGAAGACTTTCCCAAAGAATGGCGTCAGATGCACAGTGACACCAAGCCTGTTTCTGATTGTATCGTCGATAATGCGCGCAGCGCCGATCTGGTAATTATGGCCCAAGACGACGCGACCCAAGCAAGAGTAACCGCGCTGCAATTACCTGCGCATGTGATCAAAGAATCCGGCCGCCCTGTGTTGGTCATTCCGCGTGATTATACTGCAGAAACTTTGGGTGATACGATTCTTCTAGGCTGGAGCAAAACACCTGAAGCGACCCGCGCCGTACATGATATGTGTATCGTCGCCAGTGAAAATGCCCAGGTCACGCTGCTGCGCGTTGATGCGGACCTTGATGATCCATTGGCTGATTTTGCCGCCAATGATATCGCCGCTGCTCTCACCCGCCACGGGCTGAATGTCGATGTCGTTCACCGCAAGGAAAAAGCAAAAAAAGTCGCAAAAATCATTAGCCACGAAGCCTTTGAAATGGGCGCAGACATGCTTGTGAATGGCGCCTTTGGTCACTCGCGGACCTTTGATTTTGTAATTGGAGCGGTGACGCATAAATTGCTGGCTGGTGCAAAAATTCCAGTGCTCTTTTCAAAATAAGACACATCAGCCCAAATCGGCAAATGATCTGACGCCTGTTTTGCCAGCAGGCGTTGTTCAACACCGGCGTCGATGAACGTCGTGTCATGCGACAATGCAAAACGGTCCAGAGATGCGATTGGACGCGCAGCGTGAAAACTGCGCCCCGGTGTATGAAGGGCATAATCCGCGTTCAAAGGTTCCAACCCACGCGCGGCCGACCATTCGTTCATATCCCCAATGACAACAACATTATTGGGTTTCCCTAAATGTGCCGTGATTGCAGTCAATTGTTTTCGGCGCGAATGACGTAGCAATCCAAGGTGAACACCAACAACCGTTAACCCGTCTGCCAAAGTGACAGCAACGGCACCGCGCGGCTCCACGCCGGGCAAGGCGATGCGGGCCGCACCATCCACGGTGACACCCCGCCGTACCAAAACGGCGTTCCCATGCCAGCCAAGACTGACATCGTTGCCAGCCAGTGGCACGATGTCAAAATCTGTATGTTGTGCGATCATCGCCTTAGGAATGGCGGTTGGTCTATCACCAAGCCGCATGTCCGCCTCTTGCAAAGCGATCACATCCGCATCTAACCCGTTGAGCACATCAACAACACGGCCAGGATCACGCCGACCATCAAGGCCGCGCGCTTTGCGAATATTATAGCTCGCGATACGTAACAGTCTCTTTTTATTACTGTGCTGCATATTCATGATATAGGTACACAAGGCCATATAAAAAAGGGCATCAGCATGACATTCGCACACCTCCGACGGCAAGGACCTGTCGTTTTAGGCCTTTGGACGCTTTTGGTTTTGACAGCACTTGGAGCCGCATTTGAAGGGCGCTGGTCGCTTAGCTTTGTGGCGTGTTCCACGCTTGCGCTTTCG
>JBLHXF010000035.1:0-23890 GCA_047629435.1 Yoonia sp.
CAAGGACTTCGTAATCCATTGATCTGGGTGCATCAGGGCGAACATCGACAACGGCAGCGATTTTGACGCCTTTGGCATGCAGGTCAGCAGCGGTGCGGTGACCATCGTCATTGTTGGTAAAGATCGCAACACGTTTATCGGCAGTCACTGCCCAACGGTTGGCATAGCTGCGCATCGCTGAGGCGAGCATGATACCGGGACGGTCGTTGTTGTCGAACCCGACGGGGCGTTCGGTAGCACCTGCGCAAAGTAACGACTGCTTGGTATAAATACGCCATAGGATTTGACGTGGTTTGCCAGTGGCAGGCACGGCGACATGGTCGCTGACCCGTTCTACGGCGGGAAAAATGCCATGATCGAACGATCCGATAACTGTGGTGCGTGGCATAAGGCGCACGTTTGGCATGGTGGCCAGTTCGGCAACCGTTGCAGTGGCCCAATCACCACCGGATTGATCGCCGATTGCAAAGGTCTCGCTGTTCAGGCGCCCGCCCATACGGAAATCTTCGTCAGCAAGGATGACTTGCGCGCCGGACCGCCCCGCAATGAGGGCAGCGGCAAGGCCAGCAGGGCCAGCGCCGATGATCAGCAGATCGCAGTGCAGGAACCCTTTGTCGTACAAATCCGGATCGTCTTGTTTGGATAGCGACCCAAGGCCAGCGGCGTGCCGGATGATTGGCTCATATAACTTTTCCCAAAACGCGGCGGGCCACATGAAGGTTTTATAATAGAACCCAGCAGTCAGGAAGTTCGACAGTCGGTCGTTGATCGCCAATAGATCGAAATTCAGCGTCCCAAGTTTATTTTGGCTGCGGGCAGTTAGGCCGTCGTAAAGCTCGGCTGTTGTGGCGCGCGTGTTGGGTTCTTGGCGGCCGCCTGTACGCAACTCAACCAACGCATTTGGTTCTTCGCTACCTGCGGTCAAAGGTCCGCGTGGACGGTGATATTTAAACGACCGGCCCATAAGTCGGACACCATTGGCCATCAGCGCAGAGGCAAGCGTATCGCCGTCATGCCCTTGATATGTTTTACCATCAAAAGTGAATTTCAGAGGTGCGTCGCGGTTGATCTGTCCGCCGTCCAGTCGGTTGGATTGGGTCATTTGCTGCGCCCTTGTGTGCGGGCCACATCGCGGGCCATTTCCACGTTCGAAATCTCGTGGGTGACTGTGTTGCGCGTGACGACAAGCCAAGATCGGTCACCTGCTTCGTGGAACCACAGCTCGCGGTGAATGCCTGCTGGGTTGCTGCGCAGATAGCCATATTCATAGAAATCTTGAGCGGCGGTGTCAGACTGCCAATCGGGGCGGTTGATCATGCTAGCGTCGCCCAAATAGGTGAATTCTGCCGCGTCGCGGGGACCAAGAAGGGGATGGTTAATAATCATATTTGACCTCGTGCGATGCGCGTCGGGTTTTGAGCATTTGTGAAAAAACGAGACATGACATCAATGCAAATTGGGCTGATTGCCCATGCCTTTTTCGTCGATCATAAGCCCACGTGAAAAGCGATCAAACCGGAATTCTGTGGCATTTGGATGCGGGGCATCTCGGGACAATAAATGTGCAAAGCAGAAACCAGATGCAGGCGTGGCCTTAAACCCGCCGTAGCACCAGCCACCGTTGAAATAGAGGCCGTCAATATGGGTTTTGTCGATAATCGGCGAGCCATCCATCGACATATCCATGATCCCACCCCACATCCGCAAAAGGCGTGCGCGTCCCAACATGGGCATCAGCGCCATGCCGCTTTCGCAGACGTCTTCGACGACCGGCATGTTGCCGCTTTGTGCGTAGGAGTTGTACCCGTCAAGGTCGCCGCCGAACACCAGTCCACCTTTGTCCGATTGGCTGCAATAGAAATGGCCTGCGCCAAAAGTGATTACCCCCGGAATGACTGGTTTAAGCCCTTCGGAGACGAACGCTTGTAAGACGTGGCTTTCCATAGGGAGCTGCATGTCTGCTTTTGACATCAGGCGCGAAGATGATCCCGCAACGGCGCAACCAACTTTGTTTGCGCCGATGAACCCACGCGATGTTTCCACGCCGAGACATTTACCATCTTCAAGCCGAAAGCCAGTGACTTCGCAGTTTTGGATAATATCAACGCCACGCATGTCAGCGCCGCGTGCAAAGCCCCATGCGACCGCGTCATGGCGCACTGTGCCACCGCGATGTTGTGCCAAGCCACCCTTAATAGGAAAGCGGGCATCGTTCACGTTCAGGAACGGATAGCGGTCAAGGATCTGTTCAGTCGACAGCATTTCAGCATCGGCACCGTTCAGGATCATGGCATTGCCACGGCGGGTAAATGCATCGCGCTGGGCGTCGGAATGAATAAGGTTCAGGATGCCGCGCTGGCTGACCATGGCGTTATAGTTGAAATCTTGCTCCAACCCTTCCCACAGCTTCAATGACATTTCATAGAATGGCTCGTTGCCATCAAGCAAATAGTTGGAACGGATAATCGTTGTGTTCCGGCCCACGTTACCGCCACCGATCCAACCTTTTTCAAGCACAGCAATTTTCTTTTCGCCGAATTCCTTGGCTAAATAGTAAGCCGTCGCAAGCCCATGCCCACCGCCGCCAATGATGATGATATCATAATTCGCCTGCGGTTCTGGATCACGCCACACAGGTTTCCAGCCCTTATGGCCAGTCAATGCCTCTTTGATCACTTGAAAGCCGGAATAGCGCATGGGTCATACCTCTTTGTCAGTCAAAATAGCGCTGGGCAGTGGTAAAGTCAGCCGGAGTTTAGACAGACATCGTGTCATTTGCGACATCGATAGCATTTCTATCAGATCAGCGGAACATAGCCCTGCGACGGTTTGCCCTGACGATTTTTTCTGGAAGGCAGCTGTTTTGGGGCGTATTTCTGGATAGAATCAGGCATATCGGTATATTGAATTATGAAAACTTTTTTGATTCTCGCACTAACATTGATCCCGACATTTGGGATGGCGCATGACTATAAAATTGGTGACCTGATGATCGAACACCCAGTTGCGCGTGAAACGGCGGCGACCGCGATGACAGGGGCTGGGTATCTGACGGTGATCAATACAGGCGAGACAGACGACGTTTTGTTCGAAGTCCGCGCAGATTTTCCGCGCGTCATGATGCATGACACTGAAACTATTGATGATATCTCGAAGATGTTTCATCTTGAAACTTTGGCTATTCCCGCAGGCGCAACAGTAACGTTTGCCCCTGGGGGCAAGCACATCATGTTTATGGGTCTTATCGGCGATCCATTTGAAGAGGGCGAAACAGTTCCGGCGACGCTTGTGTTTGAAAACGCAGGCGAGGTTGAGATTGAGTTTAATGTCGAAAAAATGACCGAAGGGCACAGCCATTAGTCTTGGACTGGCTATTGGCGCAGCTTAACATATATAGCACCTAAGAGGGCGATGGCCCACAACCCTAAGGATTTCGAAGATGAAAAAGCTAGCTTGTATTGCGATGCTCACCGGATTTGCGGCACCTGCATTTGCAGACGGTCATGTATCTGGCGATGTAGCGAACGGCGAAGCGCAGTTTGCCCGCCAGTGTGTTGCATGCCACGTCGTGCGCGATGACAACGGTGAGGTATTGGCAGGCCGATCAGCAAAGGCTGGTCCAAACCTGTACAAGATTGCCGGCGCGCAGTTGGCGTCCGCAGAAGGGTTCCGTTACGGCGACAGCCTAAAATCCGCCGGCGAGGCAGAGCTGGTTTGGACACAAGAGGCATTCGCTGCCTATGTTCAAGACCCAACCAAATGGTTGCGTGATGCATTAGAAGACCGCCGTGCGCGGTCCAAGATGGGGTATAAAGTGCGGTCCGAGCAGGAAGCACTCGATATCTTTGCATATCTGTCGTCCCTCACCGAATAAATCGGTGTGACAATCTATTCGGATTTGGCCGCCCTGCACATCGCTTGGCGGCCATTTTCATAACCGCCTTTCGTAATGGGATCTGCCATGTTCATTTATTTCGCACTCTTTCTGACAGCTGCCGTTGCGGCAGCATCGACCGGCATGCTGTTCCCGACGGGCGCATGGTACCGGACATTGACCAAGCCCACTTGGGTGCCGGCAAACTGGGTATTCCCCATCGTTTGGACGTCGATTTACCTGCTGATTTCGTTTGCGGGGGCTCGCGTTGCAATGGCAGGTGGTGGAACTCTGGCGCTTGCATTTTGGGCAGTTCAGATCGCGTTGAACACCCTGTGGACGCCGGTGTTTTTCGGCCTGCGGCATTGGAGGGCATCCTTGATCGTCATGGCTGGTTTGTGGCTGGCTGTACTGGCTTGTGTATTGACCCATTTTGCTGTCGACTTCTGGGCTGGTTTGGCATTCGTCCCTTATCTAATTTGGGTCACTATCGCGGCGGCCTTGAACCTGTCGATTACGCGGCTGAACCCTGATCAAAAGCCGTTGCGCATTTCTGATATCTGACCCCCTTGAACGTTACGGGTTTCGGTGAAACCATTGGGGATGGAAAAACACATTACATCTTGGGCGCAAGAAGCACCGCATCTGGTCGCTGTTGCTGCTGGCCGCACCCCAGCCGATTTGGTCGTGCGCGGCGGTAAGCTGGTCAACGTTCAAACCCGCGAAGTTCTGGATGGTTGGCAGGTTGCTATTGCCCACGGGCGATTTGCCTATGTTGGCGTTGATGCGTCACATTGCATTGGACCTGAAACGCAGGTGATCGAGGCGGATGGCCGTTTTATGATCCCCGGTCTTTGCGACGGTCATATGCATATTGAATCTGGTATGCTGACGCCCGCCGAATTTGCCGCGGCGGTCATTCCCCATGGCACCACCACGATGTTTACCGACCCGCATGAGATTGCGAATGTGTTGGGTTTGGACGGCGTGCGTATGATGCATGACGAGGCGCTGATGCAGCCTGTCAATATATACACCCAGATGCCGTCGTGCGCGCCGTCTGCCCCCGGTTTGGAAACAACTGGATTTGAGATTTCAGCGGCGGACGTGGTCGAGGCAATGGCGTGGCCGGGTATCATCGGACTTGGCGAGATGATGAATTTTCCGGGTGTCATTAATGGTGATCCGCAAATGCTGGCCGAGATTGCAGCGACAATGAATGCAGGTAAAACCGTTGGTGGGCATTACGCCAGCCCCGACAAAGGTATCCCCTTTGCAGCCTATGTTGCTGGTGGCCCTGCCGACGATCATGAAGGCACTGCTGAGGCTGACGCAATTGCGCGAGTCCGTCTGGGCATGAAATCAATGATGCGACTTGGGTCTGCTTGGTATGATGTTGAAAGCCAGATTACAGCGGTAACTGAAAAGGGTCTTGATCCGCGTAATTTCATCCTGTGTACGGATGATTGCATGGCAGGCACTCTGGTGAACGACGGACACATGAACCGCGTTGTGCGGCACGCAATTGATTGCGGATGTGATCCATTGATTGCGCTGCAAATGGCAACGATCAATACGGCGACACACTTTGGTTTGGAACGCGAACTGGGCAGCATCGCTCCGGGGCGGCGGGCAGATATGATCCTGACTTCTGATCTGAAAACCTTGCCGATTGAGCATGTGATTGCGCGCGGCCAAACTGTGGCTGTGAACGGCAAGATCACAGTTGATTGTCCGCATTACGATTGGCCCGACACAGCGCGGCAAACCGTGCATTTGGGCAAAACACTGGCGGAAAGTGTTTTTGAAATCGCAGCACCAGACGGGCGCAACATCGTCACTGCCAAAGTGATCGGCGTTGTTGAAAATCAAGCACCAACTGAAGCGCTAATCGCCGACCTGCCCGTGCAAGATGGGGTTGTCGAAGGGCAAGGTGACGTCTGCCAAATTGCGCTTGTCGAACGGCACCGTGCCACAGGTGGTGTGGTGAACGGATTTGTGTCCGGTTTTGGCTATACTGGTCAAATGGCGATGGCCTCGACCGTGGCCCATGACAGTCACCATATGATCGTTGTTGGGACGGACCGCGCTATGATGGCCGCAGCTGCGAACCGGTTGGGTGAGGTCGGCGGCGGTGTCAGCGTCTGGAAAGACGGGGTCGAGATTGCGTTGGTTGAATTGCCAATTGCGGGCCTCATGTCGGACCGTCCTGCCGTTGATGTCGCGGCAAATGCTGACCGCATGGTTGCCGCGATGGCCGATTGTGGCTGCACATTAAATAATGCCTATATGCAGCATTCGCTTTTGGCGCTTGTTGTCATTCCCGCGTTGCGTATTTCTGATCTTGGCTTGGTTGACGTAACTAAATTTGAGATCACCGAATTGTTTGAGGACACTCCATGAGCGTGAATTTACAGACCCCTGACGTTGTTGTGCACGAAATGTTCACTGACCCAAAAGCAGCGGTGGCGCGTCTTCAAGATCTTTATACGACTGCATCAAAGTTTCTGTGCGACGGGTTCAATGCAGCTATGACGCAGGGCCAACCTGAAAAGCGGATGCGCGCCTTTTATCCAGAAATCCGGCTGACGACGACCAGCTATGCCAAAACCGATAGTCGCCTATCGTTTGGACATGTCGCTGAACCGGGCATGTATGCCACGACTGTCACCCGTCCTGACCTGTTCGCGCATTACTTGGAACAACAGATCGGTCTATTGATCAAAAGTCACGGCGTGCCGGTTGAAATCGGCGTATCCACAACCGAGATGCCTGTGCATTTTGCCGTTGCCAATGATGCAAGCGTATCTGTCCCCCAAGATGGAGCGCTTGATTTCACGCTGCGTGACAGTTTTGATGTGCCTGACCTTGCAACGACCCACGATAACATCGTGAATGGCTCAGGGTTTTTGTATCCTGATGGTGCGCGTCCTTTGGCGCCGTTTACGGCCCAGCGGATTGATTATTCAATTGCGCGATTGTCGCATTATACGGCGACAGCAGCGGATCATTTCCAGAACCATATTCTGTTCACAAACTACCAGTTCTATGTCGAGGAATTTGAATCCTTTGCCCGTACAATGTTGGCTGATCCTGATAGCGGCTACACCAGCTTTGTCGGGACAGGAAACGTCGAGATCACGACCGCCGATGGGCCGATGGACGTACCTGCGAAACTGCCGCAAATGCCGACCTTTCATTTGAAGCGTAAAGGTGGCGGGGGGATCACGTTGGTGAATATCGGTGTGGGACCGTCAAACGCAAAAACCGCAACCGACCACATTGCGGTATTGCGGCCGCATGCTTGGCTGATGGTCGGGCACTGCGCTGGGCTGCGCAATTCGCAGCGGCTTGGTGACTTTGTTCTGGCCCATGCGTATTTGCGCGAAGACCACGTTTTAGATGATGACCTGCCTGTTTGGGTCCCGATCCCTGCGCTTGCTGAAATTCAGATTGCGCTGGAAACTGCCGTTGCAGACGTGACCAAGTTGGAAGGTTACGAGCTAAAGCGGATCATGCGGACGGGGACAGTTGCGACAATTGATAACCGGAATTGGGAACTGCGCGATCATTCTGGTCCCGTGCAGCGGCTGTCACAGTCGCGGGCCATCGCACTTGATATGGAAAGTGCTACAATCGCCGCCAACGGATTCCGGTTTCGGGTGCCATACGGGACGCTGTTGTGTGTCAGCGACAAACCACTTCATGGCGAATTAAAGCTGCCTGGAATGGCGTCTGATTTTTACAAAACCCAAGTTGCCAGCCATTTGCGCATCGGAATTCATGCGATGGAAATCTTGCGCGAAATGCCGTTAGAGCGGATTCACAGCCGTAAGTTGCGCAGTTTTGAAGAGACTGCCTTCCTCTGACCCCACGAAAACAAACAAAAATCGCATTTTTTAGGTGAAAAGTGCACACTAATCGTTGTGGTAAGGCACAAGATGCAGTTTACTGGCAAGGTAAGAGGCCCCATAAGTCGGGCAAACGAGGGAGACCAGAAAATGGCAAAACCAATGACAAAAGCACAGCTCGTCGCAGCACTTGCAGACGAAATGGGCGTAGATAAAAAAGCTGCAAGCGCATCGCTTGATGCTGTATGTGCTCTGATCACACGCGAAGTTGCAGGCGGCGGTGCCGTCACGCTTCCAGGCGTTGGCAAAATCTATTGCCGCGAACGTCCAGAGCGTATGGTGCGTAACCCAGCAACGGGTGAGCAGATCAAGAAAGATGCTGACAAGGTTGTCAAAATGACAATTGCGAAAGCACTCAAAGATTCCGTAAACGACTAAGTCGCTTTACATCACGATTTGAAAAGGGCCGCCTGTGATGGGTGGCCCTTTTTGCATTGCGCCTGCATGGGTGTTGGGCAAGTGTCGCCTTATGGATATCAAAGCAATCTTAATGGGTCTGGCATTCGCCGCAATGTGGTCTTCTGCCTTTACTTCAGCACGTATCATTGTCGAATTCGCGCCGCCACTGACGGCGCTTGCTTTTCGGTTTTTGGTGTCGGGGCTGATTGGCGTGGCTATTGCGCGCGCCTTTGGTCAGTCCTTCCGCCTAAGTCGTCGCCAATGGGTTGGCGTGCTCATTTTTGGGGTCTGTCAGAATGCAATTTACCTTGGGCTAAACTTTGTCGCGATGCAAACGATTGAGGCATCACTGGCCGCGATCATCGCATCAACAATGCCGTTGCTAGTGGCATTGGTTGGCTGGTTGTTGATGGGGCAACGTATGCGTCCCTTGGGTATCGCGGGCTTGGTCGCCGGCGTCATTGGCGTGACCTTGATAATGGGGGCACGTTTGCAAGGTGGCGTAGACATGTATGGCATCATCTTGTGCGCTATTGCCGTCGTATCGCTGACGATCGCGACCCTTGCGGTGATGGGCGCAAGCTCGGGCGGCAACGTGTTGATGATTGTTGGCCTACAAATGCTTGTCGGCAGTGCGATGCTGTGGGGACCTGCTCTTGTGATTGAGACATTTGACGTGACTTGGAACTGGCAGCTAATCGTTGCGTTTATCTACACCACGCTTGTGCCCGGCTTGCTTGCTACGTGGGTATGGTTTTTGCTGGTTGGCCGCATCGGCGCGGTGAAGGCGTCGACGTTTCATTTTCTTAATCCGTTCCTGGGGGTGGCAACCGCTGCTGCTCTTCTAGGGGAAAAGTTAGAATCGGTGGATGTAATAGGTGTCGTGATTATTGCAGGCGGTATTTTGGCAGTGCAGCTTTCCAAGCAACCTACCATCCGCTGACTGGTATACACAATTCGATCGCTAGCTGGTCAAGAAAGCCGCGTAACACATCGGCACGGGTCTGGGCCAATGCACGCCCTGATGCGGTCTGCATAGTATCTGGCAAGCGAAGTAATTTGATTTTGAAATGATCGACGGCGTAGGCTTTGTCGTTCAGTTTACGGTCTGTCCCAAACGGGTCCAATCCGTGAAACAATCCACCGCCCAACACACCTGTCGTTGCAAAACAGCGTGCGATCCCAATGGCACCAAGTGCTTCGATCCGGTCCGCGTCTTGTAGAATTTTCGCCTCGGCCGTTTGAGGGGGAATGTTTGCGGAAAAGCTGTGTGCAGTGATCGCATGACACGCATTTGCGGTTTGGTGGTCGGTCAGACCCAATTCAAGCAAAATTGGTTTCGCCGCATCAGCTGACATTTTTGAGGCTTGCGCGCGAACAGGGCTGTTCTTGGCAAGCGTGATAAGGTCATGGAAATAACACGCCGCAAGCAGGACTGTCATATCGCATGGCGTTTCACCCGCCGCGATGACCTGCGCATTTGCCCAAACTCGGTCTGTATGCGCCACATCATGTGCGGCGTCACCAACACTGGTAGCAACCAGATGGGCACGCAGGTCGTCGCGCAGGGTCAACCAATTTTGCCGCGCACGCCACCTGTTTGGCCACGGTCGAGCAGTAAGTGATCAAGGATCACGCAGGCCATCATAGCCTCGCCCACAGGCACCGCGCGAATACCGACGCAGGGGTCGTGCCGGCCTTTTGTAATCACCTCGGTTGGGGTGCCGTCCATGCGGATCGACTGGCGTGGTGACAGGATCGACGATGTTGGTTTCACTGCAAATCGCACAACGATATCTTGGCCAGTGCTAATCCCGCCAAGAATCCCGCCTGAATGATTGGATGAATAGACAGGTTGCCCGTCGTTACCCATGAAAATTTCATCAGCGTTTTCGCGTCCTGTTAGGGCAGCAGCAGCCATGCCTTCGCCAATTTCGACACCTTTAACAGCGTTGATCGACATCATGGCTGCGGATAAATCAGTGTCTAACTTGGCATAAACGGGTGCGCCGATACCTGCAGGGACGCCGCGTGCGACGACCTCGATAATGGCACCGACAGAGTTATGGTCATCCTTGCGCAGCCAAGCCAGATAGTCGTTCCATTCTGCAGCGGCATCAGCATCGGGGCAGAAGAAATCATTCTGGTCGATCTGGTCCCAATCAACCTTTGCTGGGTCGATTTTCTTAGCGCCCATCTGGGTCATGTAACCACGGATTTGGACGTTGGGCGCAATGGCGGCAATCGCTTCGCGCGCGACCCCACCAGCCGCAACACGGGATGCTGTTTCACGGGCGGATGACCGACCACCGCCGCGATAATCGCGCAGACCGTATTTCTGATGATACGTGATATCTGCGTGACCGGGTCGGAATGTGTTTGCGATATCGCCATAGTCCTTTGACCGCTGATCAGTGTTTTCGATCATCAGTTGAATGGGCGTGCCAGTGGTCCGGCCTTCAAACACACCTGATAGGATTTTGACGGCATCAGCCTCTTGCCGCTGTGTCGTGTTTTTATTCAGACCGGGGCGGCGTTTATCAAGCCACTGTTGGATCATTGACGGATCAAGTGGCACATTTGGCGGGCACCCATCAACGGTCGCGCCCAAGGCGGGTCCGTGGCTTTCACCCCATGTGGTGAACTTAAAAAGATGGCCAAAGCTATTGATCGACATGTGAATGCTCCTTGCTTGGGTACCGAATATTGCAAACTGCGGTCAGGGGGAAGCCCTGCGTCGCAAGGCCACAACATTGGAAACGATCAGCGCCCCGATCACCACCATGCCGCCAATGATTGCCCACCTACCTGGATGTTCGTCAGCGATGGCCCAGATGAGCAATGGAGCCAACACAGATTCGAGTAAAACCAGTAATGCCACTTCAGCGGCGCTGATGTATCGGGGGCCGATTGTGAGCAGGCAAGTTGCGAAACCGATAAAGACACCGTGGGCCACAAACATCGGCCATTGCGTCGAAAACGCTGGAATAGGGTCTACAAATAAGCCGACCAACAGCGCGGCCCCGATAAATCCGATAGGGAGAGCGGGGACCATAGAGGTACCTTTAAGCATGCGTAGAACTGTCAGCGCCAAGGCATAGGCAGCAGCGACATAAAGCGCCCAAAGGTCCCCTTTTAATGATGCGATCTGTGATGATTGTGATCCGTAGGCGATGATGCCTAGCCCTGCGATCACTGCAACCATTGTAAACACCATGCGCCTGCGTATCGGCTCACCGAGCAATAAGTGGCTAAAAATCAGAGCAAATATGGGCATCGCTGCAAAGATGAAGACCACATTGGCGACGCTGGTATGCTCGACCGCCAAGACTACGGCGAACGTCGTGGACCCAATCAGCGCAATATACAAAACGCCTAGCCACCCGGTTTGGAATACAGCCTGAAATCCAGCCCGTCCTTGGATCGTGCTGACCAAAACTAGAACGACCAACCCCGAAAATAGCCCACGCCAAAAACTGATCACCATCGGGTCTGCAATGATCATCCGGACGAAGATCGTATCTGGCGTCACAAGCAAAATCCCAAGCGTCGTAATCGCGATGCCTTTCATATGATCAGTCATGTTGTTGCCTTTTGATATGTGTCGCGCTACCTAAGCCTTACCTCGGGGGGCCTTACAAGGCTGAGATGCGCAAGCGTACCCGTAGAACCTGAACCGGTTAAGACCGGCGGAGGGAAGGTCTAGCGATTACGCTGTCCCCCAATCCGCCCGTCGCATTTGGAGGATATGATGATGAAACCGATCATTCTGACGACTGTTGCGGGACTTTGCATGGCGACTATTGCCACTGCCGAGACCCCTATTCTGACAGTTATGACATACGACAGTTTTACCAGCGATTGGGGCCCTGGCCCCGCGGTAGAGGCTGCGTTTGAAGAAACCTGTGCCTGTGATCTGCAGTTTGTAGGCGCTGGCGATGGTGCCGCGCTTCTGGCACGTCTGCAGTTGGAAGGTCCACGGACCGAAGCCGATGTGGTCTTGGGTTTAGATACAAACCTGACCGCTGCGGCGCGTGCCACGGGCCTGTTTGCCTCGCACGGTGTGACCGCCGATTTGGCATTGCCAATCGCATGGGATGACGCCGAATTCCTGCCGTTCGACTGGGGTTACTTTGCCTTTGTCGGGAACGCAGGTGCAGAGGCGCCAACATCGTTGCGTGTATTGGCTGACAGTGACATCAAGGTCGTGATCCAAGACCCGCGATCGTCGACACCGGGTCTTGGTTTGCTGATGTGGGTCAAAGCGGCTTATGGCGATGATGCAGGTCAAATTTGGGCTGATTTGGCGGATAACATCGTCACTGTCACACCGGGTTGGTCCGAAGCTTATGGGCTGTTTTTGGAAGGCGAGGCTGACGCAGTACTGTCCTACACGACATCCCCTGCGTATCACCTGATCGCCGAAGAAGACGACAGCAAGGTCGCTTGGGCATTCGACGAAGGTCATTACATGCAGGTCGAAGTTGCGGGTAAAGTTGCCAGCACTGACGTGCCTGAACTGGCTGATCAGTTTATGACGTTCATGGTTGGCGATGCGTTTCAAACAATCATCCCGACAACCAACTGGATGTATCCAGTCACAACCACTGCGGCTGGTTTACCCGACGGCTTTGATACGCTGATCACACCTGCAAAGGCGCTGTTGATGTCGCCAGAGGATGCGTTGGCTACACGGCCTGCGGCATTGGACGAATGGCGCGACGCACTATCACAATAAACCCAATCAAGCCCGGCGGTGTCGCTGTCGGGCTTGTGCTTGCGTTGACGCTCGGCACCTTGGGGGCCGTCGCGTGGCGTGCGGATTGGGCGCGCGGATTAGGTGCTGCTGACTGGGCCGCTGTCCGGTTCACAGTAACCCAAGCATTTGTTTCAGCGAGCCTTAGCTGTCTACTCGCTATTCCGGTTGCTCGCGCGTTGGCACGGCGTCGGTTTCGCGGGCGATCTGTGCTTGTAACGCTCCTAGGTGCTCCATTCCTATTACCCGTTATCGTGGCCGTTTTGGGCCTGCTTGCTGTCTTTGGACGGAACGGGATTTTAAACAATGCACTCGGTGCGTTTGGCTTGCCAGAAGTCTCGATCTATGGCTTTCATGGTGTCGTTTTGGCGCATGTGTTTTTCAATCTTCCGCTAGTGACACGCCTGATCTTGCAAGGATGGCTATTCATTCCAGCGGAGCGGTTCCGGTTGGCTGCAAGTCTTGACGCGCCTGTTGGGCGATTGCTTGAACGCCCTATGTTGCGCACGGTTTTACCGCCTGCGTTCCTCATTGTATTTCTGATTTGCCTGACCAGTTTCGCCGTCGCACTTACCTTGGGCGGAGGGCCGCGTGCGACGACAGTAGAGCTCGCGATATACCAAGCGCTTCGGTTTGATTTCGACTTGGGTCGTGCAGCAATGCTTGCGCTGATCCAGTTCGGACTGTGTTTTATCGCGGCCGCGTTGGCGTGGCGTATGACCGCAGTCGATGGATTTGGCACAGGTCTAGACCGGAGCGTTGACCGGTGGGACGGAAGCCGCCTGGGCGATGCCGTTGTCATCGCACTGGCGGCGACATTTCTGCTCGTGCCTTTGATCATGGTGATCGTGCGTGGCGTGCCGGGGTTGTTCGAGCTGCCAGTCGACATTTGGCGGGCCGCGCTGCGGTCTGTGACCGTTGCGATCATATCTGCTGCACTTTGTATCGGATTGACGCTGGCGCTTGCGCTGCGTGGCGGTCGTGTTGTTGGGGTTGTGGGCGTTTTGCCTTTGGCCGCGTCTTCTTTGGTTGTCGGGACCGGGCTGTTCCTATTGGTTTATCCATTTGCTAATCCGGCAAAGCTTGCGCTGGTTGTGACTGCGTTGGTCAATGCGGTGCTGGCACTTCCTTTTGCATTGCGGTCGATTGCGCCAACTGTTGATAAAATCACGTCTGATTATGCGCGTCTCGGCGCGATCTTGGATATGTCGTCTTGGGTCTGGACGACGCGGGTCATTTTGCCACGCTTGCGCAGACCGCTGGGCTTTGCTGCAGGTCTAGCGGCCGCGTTGTCTATGGGCGATTTGGGCGTGATCGCATTGTTCGCGGGCGACGCCCAAGAAACATTGCCACTTGCGATGTACCGCCTGATGGGGGCCTACCGAATGGACGCCGCGGCTGGCGCTGCATTGGTTTTGCTGGTGCTAAGCTTTGCGTTATTTTGGATTTGTGACCGAGGAGGGCGCATTGATGCTGACTTGTGATCGGTTAGATCTGACCCAAGGGGCGTTTCGCTTAAGCGCAGATGTCAGCTTTGCAAAGGGTGCTGTGACCGCCGTGATAGGGCCGTCTGGCGCGGGAAAGTCGACACTGCTGCTGGCAATTGCTGGATTTGTCGAACCGCAAAAAGGACGGGTCTCGTTCGACGGCGTGTCGTTTGCAACCGCTGCGCCGGGGAAGAGACCGGTCAGCATGCTGTTTCAGGATAATAACCTGTTTCCGCATCTTAGTATTTTTGAAAATGTCGGCCTTGGATTGAGGTCGAACGGCAGGCTTTCCACCGCCGAGCGCGATTCGGTTTTTTTGGTTCTTGAGCGTGTTGGGTTGCGCGGTATGGCTGACCGCAAACCAGCGGTATTGTCTGGTGGGCAGCAAAGCCGTGTCGCATTGGCGCGAGTATTGCTGGCAGATAGGCCTGTCGTTTTGCTGGACGAACCTTTTGCGGCACTTGGGCCAGGTCTGAAAGATGAGATGCTTGATCTTGTACAACAGATGTTGGTGCGAGATGCAGGGGCAACGGTCCTAATGGTGACGCATGACCCAGCCGATGCACGGCGGGTTGCAGACCATGTGGCGTGGGTTGCGGATGGCGTTGTTCAGATGTCTCGGCCAACTGCTGCGATATTCGCAGACCCGCCCGTGGGGTTACGCCAGTATTTAGGCAAGATGGGTTAAAACCCATCCTACCCCCAATATGAAAAAGGCCCGCCAGATTGGCGGGCCTTTTCAACAACAATAGATCAATGCGATTACTCTTTGTTCTTGATCGGCGCCCAAAGACGCTTGTTTGTCAGGTAAAGTAGAACAGACAAGATGATCAGGAAGATCACGCCAGTGAGGCCAGCCTGCTTACGTGCCATCATCTTTGGTTCTGCTGTCCACATCAGAAAGGCTGCAACGTCTTCTGCTTCGTGGTGCAAATCGTTTGCATGGCCATCGTCAAAGTCGACATCTTCGCCATAAAGCGGCGGAGACATGGCAATCCAAGATCCCGGGTATTTATGATCACCGTTCTCGTATTTGCATTCGTCAGGATAGCCACCTGCAGCAAATGCACTGTTATAATAGCCATCAAAATCTTCTGGCGCACATGCCGGTGGATCAACATAGCCGGTCATCAATGACGCGATATATTCTGGACCACCCATACCTTTGAACAACTGGTTTAAGCCAGTGCCGTATGGTCCGTGAAAGCCTGCACGTGCTTTTGCCATCAATGACAAGTCGGGTGCCGTGGACAATGCCGACCCAGGGAACTTATCTGCAGGTGTTGCCGCACGAAAGTCTCCTTCACCATCCAACAAGACAGGGTCAAACACTTCGAAGTTTTCTGCATATGCGAGCGTCTGGTCTGAAGGCAACGATGGTCCGCCTTCGTCATGCAAGTTGCGGAACGCGACCAATTCCAAACCGTGACATGCAGAGCAAATCTCGGTGTAGATTTTTAAGCCGCGTTGCAGCTGGTTCTGATCGAAGGACCCAAAAGGCCCCTCGAAGGAGAAGTCGAAGTTTTCAACATGCGCTTCGGATTCAGCGGCTGCAGTTGTGGCCGATACGGCCAAAACAACAGCAAGGGTGAGGTTACGGAACATCAGTCTTGGTCCTTTCTCACTCAGCCGGAGTGGTAGCAGAGCCACCATCTTTTGGGCCGTAGTGCGCATTAAAGTCATCTTCGATTGTTGCTGGTGGTGTCAGCGGCTTTTCGATCACACCCAAGATAGGCAGGATGATCAGGAAGTAGGCAAACCAGTAGGTCGCGCCAATCAGTGAAATCCAGTCGTATGGAAATTCAGCAGGACGGGACCCAGCCCACATCAGGACGATGAAGTCCACGACCAGCAAGGCAAACCACCATTTGAACATTGGGCGGAACCGGCCAGACCGGACAGACGATGTGTCCAACCATGGTGCCAGCGCCATCACAAAGATCGCGCCAAACATTGCCAAGACACCAAAGAACTTAGCGTCGATGATGCCGAAGCTGAGGAAGTTCACAAGTTGAACTGCCCAGACATCCGCAGTGAACGCCCGCAGGATCGCGTAGAATGGCAAGTAGTACCATTCGGGCACGATGTGTGCAGGTGTAGCCAGTGGGTTGGCTGGGATGTAGTTGTCTGGGTGACCAAGGTAGTTTGGCATAAAGCCAACGACAGCCATGAAGATCGCTAAGATAATGGCCAATGCGAACAAATCTTTGATCACGAAATATGGCCAGAACGGCAATGTGTCTTTGGCTGCTTCTTCTTTGCTCCCGCGACGCACTTCAACACCAGTTGGGTTGTTGTTCCCTGTCGTGTGGAATGCCCAGATGTGCACGATCACAAGGCCAGCAATAATGAATGGCAGCAGATAGTGCAGTGAGAAGAAGCGGTTCAACGCGGGTTGGCCAACGGCGCCAGCGCCCAAGAGCAACGTCTGCAAACTTTCACCAACGAATGGGATCGCGCCGAACAGGCCTGTAATTACGGCAGTACCGTGGAACGACATTTGGCCCCAAGGCAAAACGTAGCCCATAAAACCTGCACCCATCATCATAATGTAGATAAGCATACCGATGATCCAAGTGATCTCGCGGGGTGCTTTGTACGAGCCATAATAAAGGCCACGGAACATGTGGATATAAACGGCAAAGAAGAACAGAGATGCGCCATTCATATGGAAATAACGGATCATATGGCCGCCATTCACGTCACGCATGATGTGTTCAACCGACGCAAAGGCCATGTCGACGTGCGGTGTGTAATGCATCACTAGCACAACGCCTGTCGCGATCTGCAATACTAGTGTGAATGTCAGGACAATGCCCCAGATCCACATCCAGTTCAGGTTCTTTGGCGTTGGTGCCGTTATCGTCGTGTAAAGAAGGCCAATGATCGGAAGACGCGATTCTACACCTTTGGTGAAGTTCGACTTTGGTTCATAATGGTCGTGGGGAATGCCGCCCATGGGTTTCTCTCCTTAACCGAGTTGAATTGTTGTGTCGTCGACAAACGAGGCGACGGGAACAGGAAGATTGCGCGGTGCGGGACCTTTGCGGATCCGACCAGCGGTGTCGTAATGCGACCCGTGACATGGGCAGAACCAGCCGCCAAACTCACCTTCATCGCCCAAAGGCACGCAGCCAAGGTGGGTGCAAACACCCATCTGAACGAGCCATTTACCGTCTGCGTCCAAGCTACGGTTTTCATCCGTGGCGGGCGCCTCTGCGGTTAGGTTGTTGTTGTTCGCGCCTTGGTCGGGCAATTCGCTGACGTCCACTGCGCGGGCCTCGGCGATGTCTTCCTCGGTCCGGCTGCGAATAAACACTGGTTTACCCTGCCAGAGCACGGTGATCTGCGTGCCAGGATCAACAGCGCCAACGTCGACGCGGATCGAGGCCAGCGCAAGCACGTCGGCGGATGGATTCATTTGATTAACTAGGGGCCAGACGGCCGCACCTGTCACCACTGCGCCCGCACCTGCGGTAGCGTAGTAGATAAAGTCGCGGCGTGTGCCCTGATGGTCGTCTGCATGTGACACGGGGTGCATCTCCGATATTTGGGGCCAAATGGCCCGCACGAGTAATACGGGTGCTAGTTTCCTAACACCTATTCCGGCGTTGTTTAGCCCTCAAAAACGCATCCGTCCAGCGGACAATAAGGCGCAGGTATGATATACACGGCAGACATGACCCAAAAGTACCAACAGGTGATGAACAGAACCGCGCCTTTGTGGTGGGGTTCACGGTTGGCTTGAATGGTTCGCCGTTTGAATGGTTCGAGATTCGCGGGATTCCGCTGCGCCAATTTGACGGGGCTGACACGCGGTTGTTTCTGGATTAACCTTTAAGAGACAATTGCTTGTCATGATGGTCCTTGCGGCCGAAATGGCCAGCAACCCATACATTTAAGCAGTGACCGGACCTTCAGATGCGCCAAGTTTTCATATGCCTTTCGTTGTTAACGCTGCCTGCCACGGCAATGGCCGAGGTTGAGCTAAGCTTTTATGGTGGTTTGCAGTCCGCCCAGCCGTCTGATGTGACGGTGTCTGGTGATCCGATAATTTCTGATGGCACGAACAACGTTGCGTGGGAAGGTAAGTCGATTGAGGCGCCGCCCTATTATGGGATTCGCGCAACGATCTGGTCATCTTCTGAGTTTGGCTACGGGCTCGATTTTACACATGCCAAGATTTATCCGAAAACTTTGCCTGCTGGCTATGATCGGCTGGAATTTACCGACGGCTTGAATACGCTAACGGTGAATGCATATCGTCGGTGGGAGAATGCGATTGGTGGGCTTACTCCGTATGTTGGTGGTGGTCTTGGTATAGCGATTCCCCATGTTGAGGTCACAAATGGCGGATCAGAGACGTTTGGCTATCAGGTGACGGGCCCTGCCGCGACTTGGATTGCAGGCGCAAGTTATCCGATCAACGACAAGTGGTCGGTGTTTGGTGAGTATAAGGGGACCTACAGCCAGAACACAGCTGATCTGGACACAGGTGGTACGTTGGAAACAGATGTTTTGACCAATGCGGTTAACGTTGGTCTGAGTTTTCGTTTTTAAGGTATGATGGGTTAAAACCCATCCTACAGCGCAGTGGCGATCATACTGTCGCGTTGTGCAAACTGCGCATACCATTGCGCAAGTTCGGCATTTCCGTTTCGCCATCCACGCGCGTCGTGGCGCAGATCTAAATAGCCCAATGCGCAGCCGACGCTGATTTGCCCCATATCAAGCGGCCCTGAAAGTTGGCTCATCCAACGGTCATTGATCGCGCCTACTGCGCGGATCGCTTTGCCCCATTGGGCGTCAGTCCAGTCATCGAATTGTTTTTCGGCGGGCCGCATTCTGCCTTCGTATGTGATCAGGACGGCAGCTTCCATGATCGCATCTGCGGTTGCTTCAAGCGTTAGCACATCCCAAATCCGCGCAGCAGGATAGAGGCCAGCATTGGCGTGATCATCCAGATATCGTGTGATGACCCGGCTGTCATAAATGGCTGGGCCATCGTCGCGCACCAGTGCTGGAATTTTACCTGTCGGGTTTGCCGATACGACCGTCGGGTCAGAGGCGAGAGGGGTTGTGGACACCTCGATCTCTTCAACGGTGTCGAGCAGGTCGGCTTCACGCAAGAGGACGCGCACTTTGCGCACAAAGGGGGAGGCGGGGGACATCAGCAGTTTCATGGGGTCTGTCCTTAGTTATGGGTTACCCAATCAAGACGCGATCCTGATCTGGTTGCCAAGGGGTGTATTTTGTCATGATGTTTGCAAATGCAGTGCTTTGCGTAAATGTGATGAGCCAATCCAATAGGTTTGGCCAGTCTTGTGCATCGAACCATGCCCTATCCGTGTTCGCGAATTGGCGGACGAACGGTAGAATCGCCATGTCGGCCATAGATTGGTCGCCAAATAGCCAGTCTTGGCCAACAAGCATCTTATCCAGCTGACCCAGAAATGCAGCGCCGTCTTGTTGTGCGGTGCCGCGCGTCCCACCGGGGTGGCGGACGTGGTATTTGTATAAATCAAGGGCGGTTTTGAACGGCCCATCTGCTTGCGCGATCAGATCGTGGCCTGCAGCGGGCATGTTTAGCCATCCTGCCGGATCAGATTGGGACAAAGCCCAGTGCATAACATCGATGCTTTCTGCGATGACGGTCCCACCTAGGTCGAGTACAGGGACGGTTCCTTTGGATGAGGTGGCCAAGAATGCCGCTGGTTTGTCACGCAGCAGAATTTCACGCAGTTCGACCTGCTGACGGCTGGACGCAATCGCCAGCCGCGCCCGCATGGCATAGGGACAGCGCCTGAATGACCAAAGGATAGGGTATTGCGTCATACGTTGGAGCCTCCGGCGGACATATTCAAGCTCGGAAAAATTAGGCGCGTAGTGCTTTGTCTTCGACGCCGAGGATTGTTGTGCTGATGATCTGGCTTTCGGATTGCGCGGTATCAAAGCGGACTTCGGTGAATTGTTCGGTTCGGCCCATTTGTGGGCTTTCCATCAAGATGTGATGCGTTTTGCCGATTTGCGCCTGAAGATGGGATTGTACCTGTAGTTCACCGGCGGCGCGAAGTTTTGCGGCGCGTACTTTGATGATCGTCCCGTTCACAGCAGGCATCTTAGCTGCAGGCGTGCCTGTGCGTGCCGAATACGGGAAGACGTGCAGCCATGTCAGGTTACAGTCACCAATCAATTTGAGTGAGTTTTTGAACATCGCATCGGTTTCAGTCGGGAAGCCCGCGATGATATCTGCGCCGTAAGTCATGTCGGGCCGCAGTTTGCTGGCCTCTTCACAAAACTGGATTGCGTCGTCGCGCAGGTGTCGCCGTTTCATCCGTTTGAGAATCATATCGTCGCCATGCTGCAAGGACAGATGAAGGTGCGGCATCAGTCGTTTTTCAGTCGCGATGGCTTGCATCAGATTGTCATCAACCTCGATGCTGTCGATCGAGCTGATCCGTAGACGTGGCAGGTCGGGAATCAATCGCATGATCCGCATGACCAAATCACCAAGCTTGGGCGTTGCAGGCAGATCGCCCCCCCAACTGGTCAGGTCGACGCCTGTAAGGACGACTTCGTTATAGCCCTTATCGACAAGCCGTTTGATCTGATCAATGACCACACCTGCTGGCACGGACCGCGAATTGCCGCGTCCGTAAGGGATGATGCAGAACGTGCAGCGGTGATCGCAGCCGTTTTGCACTTGCACATAGGCGCGACTGCGTGTGCCGAACCCGTCGATCAGATGGCCTGCGGTGTCTTTGACGGACATGATGTCGTCGACTTGCACGGGCTCTGTCTTACCGATCAAATCAGGCGCGAGGCCAACCCACGTGCTTGGGTCCATCTTTTCTGTATTGCCAAGAACCACGTTCACCTCTGGCATTGCCGAAAACGTTGCTGGTTCAATCTGAGCAGCACACCCCGTCACGATGATCTGTGCATCGGGATGGGCGCGTCGTTGCTTGCGGATGTCCTGTTTGGCTTTACGCACCGCCTCTGCGGTGACAGCGCAAGTGTTCACGATGATCGCGTTTTGCACGCCTGCGCTGGTGGCGAGGTCTTTCATCGCTTCAGTTTCATATGCGTTCAATCGGCAACCGTGGTTGGAAAAGACAGGGAGTTTCATAGACGCCACATCCCGTCGAATACATGCGCTGTATTGCCTGTCATCCAAACCCCATCATCGCGCCAATCAACCCAAAGGGTGCCGCCGTCTAGATCGATTTGGACCTTGCGACCTGTCAGCCCTCGCCGTGCGGCAGCAACAGCCGTCGCGCATGATGAAGATCCAGAGGCCAGCGTAACGCCCACACCCCTTTCCCAGACCCGCATGCGGATATGATCGGGTCCAATAAGCTTTGCAAACTGCACGTTGGTGCGTTGTGGGTATAAGGGGTGATGTTCAATCTCGGCACCGCGTGTCGCTAGATCGATGGAATCGATATCATCGACAAAGAACGTGCAATGTGGGTTGCCCATGCCTGTCGCCACAGGGTCACCATTTATAGGTATGTATAGTGTGTCCATTTCAGACGCGAGCGGGACGTCTGCCCAATCCAGCTGCGGATGGCCCATATTGATGGAAACCATACCGTCATCGGCATCGACTGCATATAAGGTGCCGCGATCAGTACTTATATTGAGCAAGCGGCTATCAGATTGGTCCATCATATAACGTGCGATGCACCTCGTGGCATTTCCACATGCCGCAGACTGCGATCCATCGGCGTTCCAGAACGTCAGGTGGACGTCGACGCCGTCACGATTTGTGAGGGTCGCAAGTTGATCAAACCCAATACCGCGATGCCGATCAGCCATAGCAACGGCCATCGCCGCATCAACGCGCGGGGTGATTCCGCGTTCGTCGACAACAACAAAGTCGTTTCCGAGGCCGTGCATCTTCATAAAGGGTAAGAAGTCTGGGTTTTTATGGGTCATAATCGGGCATATAGACCTTTGCCGAAAATGAATCCAGTAGAAGGCTCATTTCAGGGTTGACCCCAAGCCGCGCACTTTCTAAATACCGCCGCAGTGGGCCGTTAGCTCAGTTGGTAGAGCAACTGACTTTTAATCAGTAGGTCGATGGTTCGGATCCATCACGGCTCACCACTTTACCCCTTTTATTCTGGTATGTTAGGCATATTTTAAACGTTGCGTGTGTTTCCCGAACACCACGGGCGCACATGGTGGACAATACTGGTTCGCAAATTGCTTTCGTCTTTTCCAATTTGGGTTTGTCGTCGGAATTTGATTCGCTTGTTGTTTCAGGTGCCGCTCTTCCGCGGTTACGATGAGCCAAGTACACTTTGGTATCAAATAGGGCTATTGGGGTCTATGGGTGCTGACGTTTGACAGTTACGTCGCCAGAAGGGTTTGATGAGAAAATTGAGATGATGAGAATGGCAAATCTCTATATGATTGTTGCACCCTACAAATCTTAATCCAATGCGCCTCCTGTCCGGCGTCGCCCTATGGCGGGGCGATTGCAAGGATTTGTAAAATAGTGTGTCATAAAATTAAGCTGGTGTTTTGTTGGGCTCTAAAATCAAGACGCGGACTGAAATCGCATAGACCCAAGACAATTTATTTAGAATACGCGCCTTCAGGCGTTTTTACAGAATTACCTCTGCGACCATAACAACGACAATTGGCTTTTTAGAAATGGTCTGTCTCGCGCGACAAATCTGACATTTAATTATGGAGAGTATTGATGATGCGATTTTTTGTAATGGCTTTGGCGCTGGCGGCGCTCAGGCCCAAACCCCGCAAGTCCTTGCCGCATGGAGCCAAGTCATTGGGGAAACTTTGCCGATGGCTAGCGCCCCTGCTGCGGTCGAGATGCGATTTGTTATTGATAGCCGTCAAACAACGCCATCTGGGGCCGATGCCGCCTGCGCAGAGTTTCTGATCGCTCCGCCGCGCATTTCCGCATCTGGTGTTGTTAAAATCGGCCAAGCGCCAGTTGCTCGGAAAGTACATCTTTAAGACATTGTTGTTTGCCGCATGAAGGTATTTGGGTCGCAGGCCCAATTGTTCGATACAAATGGTCAGCCGGTCACGCTGGTGTCGATGAAGAACTTGCACAACACCAGCCTTGATGCGCAGCATTGGGTGCCTGGCCTATCGAATGGTGCCGATGTCATCGTTGCCGGCCCCGATTGGATCGGGCGTGATGCAGGTTTTCGTCTGCTTACGCTCGGCGATACGGGTTGCCGCGGCGGCAAACCTCGTGATCGTAGCTTCCAAAATTGTACCGGATGGGAAACTTATGATGACTGGCCGTTTGAGCAGATATCATCTGTTGGTGCAATTATTGCGCCTAACCTCGTAATACATGTCGGTGACTTCCGGTATTTCCAAGAGAACAGTCTTAGAACGGATACATGGCAGCTTTGACAAAAAGACTTTTTCCCGCTCGCACAGCCGCTTTTGCTCGCCGCGCCGTGGGCGATGACCCGTG
>JBLHXF010000036.1:0-23236 GCA_047629435.1 Yoonia sp.
ACGACGTGGGGCACCCCAAGCCGGAATGACGCCTGCCCATGCGGATCGGGTAATAAGTTTAAGCATTGCCACGGTAAGCTGGCGTAAAGCCGCCACAATCGCGCCACGCTAAAACCTTGGGATGGTCCTTATAGGGCCATCCCGAATTGACAAAGTGTTTCCAAACCAAAGGGTGAAGGAGACGCGATATGTCCCGCAAGAAGAAATTTATGACCGCAGCGTCCACGTTTTTCGTGGCGCTTGGGATTGGCTTTGTCATGCAATATGGCGACGCGGTTGCGTCGCGCTTGCAGCCGACTGATGGGCTTACCGCGAATGCTATTACACCTGATGATCTGGTGATGCCACAAGAGGCAACAGTGATAGGAAGCGTTGCGATACCACAGGTAACACTGCCGTTGGACATTCCTATTCCCGCGAAGTTGGCCGCACTTGATACGGTATCAGGTAGTCTGGCTATTCCCGAAATAGCAGCGCCCGGTGTCATTCCAGACCAGGTTTGTGCAGTGAGCATGGATGCGACTGTGTTGCCGCTTGCGATGGTGTCAATTTCAGTTGCGGCAAGTTGTTTGCCTGACTCGGCTGTTACGATCCACCATCAGGGCATGATGTTTACTATTTTAACTGACACTGCTGGAATGGCGGATGTTTTGGTGCCCGCAATGGCCGAAGACGCATTCTTTATCTCAGCATTTGAAGGTGGAGAGGGCGCCGTGACGTCCGTCATTGTGCCTGAATTGGCGAATTTTGACCGTGCTGCATTACAGTGGCAAGGTATGAATGCAGTGCAATTGCATGCAAGAGAGTTTGGCGCTGACTATGGCACTGATGGCCACGTTTGGGCCGCTTCGGCTGGTAAATTGGATTTTGTGACGCCGCCACAAGCTGGTTTCTTGGTCCGGCTGGGCGATGATACGCGTGACACGCCCTTGATGGTTGAAGTTTACACGTTCCCAACAGGTACAGTTTCACGCGACGGATCGGTCGCTCTTAGCGTCGAGGCAGAGGTGACAGCAGAAAATTGCGGACGTGATGTTGCGGCGCAAAGTATTCAAATTGACCCTTCGTCAACACCTACGGCTATCGATTTAACGATGACAATGCCAGAATGTAGCGCAATTGGTGAATTTCTAGTGTTGAATAATATGTTCAAGGACCTGACACTCGCCTCGAAATGATGCGTTATGAATCAGGCCGATTTGGCAAACTTCTGAAACGTGCGGTGCTTTGCGCCGCACTTTTCTTTTGTGCGCCTGCGTTTGCGCAAGAAGTTACCCTTACCTCTGATGGAGGCGGGCTGAGCATTGTTGGCCGTATGATCGGATTTGACGGTGAGAATATCCAAATTGAATCGGAATTTGGTCCGCTGACCTTGCGCTATGACGCGGTGACTTGTGCGGGCGACGCCTGTCCAAATCTCGAAACCTATGTACCAGAACTGCGTTTGTCTGGCGCGCGCCGGATGGCTGATATCTTGATGCCTGCGATGGTCGAAGGGTTTGCGCGTTCCAAAGAATTCGCTGTTACTTTTGAAGATACTGAACTGGGTTTTTCCCAAACATTGATGGATGGGGATCAAGCGGTCGCCCGATTCCTTTTTCACGTAACCAATACTGACGAAGGATTTGCTGATCTGATCGCGCATGAAACGGACATAGTCATGTCAGTTCGTGAGGTCCGTGCGACGGAAGTCGACCGTGCACGTGACGTGGGTCTTGGCCGTTTGGACGATGCACGTCAAAGTCGGATTGTTGGCCTTGATGCGCTGGTCCCTGTTGTGTCGCCTCGATCGGATGTTGGGGGTATTTCGCTGGCAGATTTGTCAGATGCGTTTGCAGGTGAAACATTAAATTGGTCCGCATTGGGTGGGCCTGATTTGCCGATGACGTTACATTTGGGGTCACAAAATGACGGACAAATGCAGCGGTTTATTGATGATGTACTTGGGGTCGCTGGTAAGTCGCTAGGTACCACGGTTGTACGTCACGCCGATGATGCTGCTGTTGCATCTGCTATCGCCGCTGACCCGGGCGCATTGGGGATATTGCCGTTCACTGATGTGGGTATAGCTCAACCAATTGCGCTGCGTGATGCGTGTGGGTTTATTTCTGCGCCGCGTTTAACAGCGTTGAAAACTGAGGACTATCCACTGACAGCCCCAATGTTTTTGTATCTGCCCAGCCGCCGCTTAACCCCTTTGGCTGGTGAATTTTTGGCATGGATGCGGGGACCGCAGGCTCAATTGGTTGTACGTCGTTCTGGATTTGTGGATCAGGGTGCAGTTCCCATTCCACTAGATGCCCAAGGACAACGATTCGCCAATGCGATCGCTGCTGCTGGTGACGATATGCCGTTGATTGAATTGCAGCGTATGGTCCGAGTGTTGGGTGCGCGTGTTCGCCTGTCGACAAGTTTTAGGTTCGAGGTGGGATCGACGCGACTGGACGCCCAGTCGCGGTCAAATTTGCTGTCGTTGGCTCAGGCTATACGTGATGGACGTTATGATGCGCGTCCCTTGTTGCTTGCGGGTTTCAGTGATGGGCGTGGGGCGGCGTCAGCGAATCGTGATCTTTCAAGTGCGCGTGCAGAGGCGGTTTTGCGCGATCTGCAATCACTGCTTGGGGGTATCTTGCCCGACGGTGTCAGCGTTGAAACCGAAGCCTTTGGTGAAGCGTTGCCGATGGGGTGTGATGACACCGAATGGGGTCGTCAGATGAATCGCCGTGTGGAGCTTTGGGTGTCACAATAACCCAAGTGCCCGAAAACTGGTTTCACGAGATTTTCCAATGATGATGTGATCATGCACTGTAATTGACAGAGCTTGCGCTGCGTCGCCGATTTGGCGTGCCATGTTGATGTCTGCCTCTGATGGTGTTGGGTCACCCGACGGGTGGTTGTGCACCAAAATGACTGACGTGGCGTTCAGTTCCAACGCGCGTTTCACGACTTCTCGTGGGCAAACGGGAACGTGGTCTACTGTGCCTTTACCTTGTTCTTCATCCGCGATCAGCGCGTTTTTCGTATCAAGGTATAGGATGCGGAATTGTTCTGTTTCGCGGTGCGCCATGACGGTGTGGCAGTAATCCAACACTTCAGCCCAGCTAGATATGACGTGCTGTTGCATAACCTTGGCGCGGGCAAGGCGGTGGGCTGCTGCCTCGACTATCCTTAATTCTGTCACGACTGCAGGGCCGCATCCTTTGACCTTGGTTAGTTGTGATGGTGGGGCGGATAGCACGCGGTTAAAGTCCCCGAAGGTGTCGATGAGGGCACGGGCCAATGGTTTTACATCTTGGCGAGGTATGGCGCGAAAAAGCACGAGTTCGAGTAATTCATAATCGGGCATTGCTGCGGCACCACCAGCATTGAACCGTTCGCGCAAGCGGTTGCGGTGGTCAGCCAGATAGGATGGCGCGCGACCGTTGGGCAGCGGCACGATACGCTGTACTTCATCGTGGTCGGTGAAAAGGGAGGGGGCTTCTGCAAAGTGATTCATATGAAGCACTTCGCAGAACTGATGGTGAATAAACGGTTAAGACTAACCCTTCATTGAGTCCCAAAAGCTTTTGACCGACTTAAAGAAGTTGGAGCTGTTGGGGTTGTTTTCGGCCTGAATTTCGTCGAATTCCTTGAGGATTTCTTTTTGACGTGCAGTCAGGTTGACGGGTGTTTCAACGGTAAGTTCGATGAACATATCGCCTGTACCATTGCCGCGCAGCGCTGGCATCCCTTTGGAACGCAGGCGCATTTGGCGACCTGATTGTGACCCTTCGGGGATTTTCACACGGCTACGGCCACCGTCTATCGTCGGTACTTCGATCTCTCCACCCAAGGCGGCAGATGTGATGCTGACAGGGACCTGGCAGTAAAGATTGACGTTGTCTCGTTCGAACAGTTTGTGGTCGTTGACCTCGATGAAAATATACAGGTCGCCAGTTGGTCCGCCGCGCATGCCTGCTTCGCCTTCGCCAGCAAGCCGGATGCGGGTGCCAGTTTCGACGCCTGCAGGGATATTGACGGAAAGCGCTTTTTCTTTCTCAACGCGTCCTTGACCGTGACATGTTGTGCACGGATCTTTGATTGTTTGGCCCATGCCGTTACAGGTGGGGCAGGTGCGTTCAACGGTAAAGAAACCCTGCTGTGCGCGGACTTTACCCATGCCTGCGCATGTGGGGCAAGTGACCGGCTGAGAGCCGTCTTCGGCGCCCGTGCCATTACATGGCTCACAAGAAACAGCAGCAGGGATGTTGACGGTTTTCTGAAGGCCAGAGAAAGCGTCTTCAAGATTGATTCGTAGGTTGTAACGTAGATCGTTGCCGCGTTGGGCGCGGTTTCGTTGTTGACCACCGCCACCACCGAAATTACCAAACAAGTCGTCAAAGACGTCCGAGAATGCAGAGCCAAAGTCGCCTTGACCACCGCCACGTTGCTGACCGCCGCCGCCCATGCCGCCCTCAAATGCAGCGTGACCGTAGCGGTCGTAGGCTGCTTTCTTATCGGCATTTTTCAGAACTTCATAAGCTTCGTTGGCTTCTTTGAACTGATCTTCAGCTTTGGGATTGTCGGAGTTGCGGTCAGGATGCAGCTCTTTCGCCTTTTGACGATAAGCTTTTTTGATTGCGTCAGCATCGGCACCCTTTTGGATGCCGAGCGTTTCGTAAAAATCGCGTTTTGCCATTGTCACTTTTCCCCTTTGGGAATGGAAAAAGACCGACCCAGTTTAAAGGGCCGGTCTAATCAATCAGGAGATAGTCTTAGTTGCCACGTTTTTCGTCGTCGCTCAGGTCTTCAAAATCGGCATCAAGGATTTCATCCTCGTCCATGCCCTTTGGTTCGCCTTCGCCTTCTTCAGCTTCTTGGCTAGCCTTATAGATGGCTTCGCCCAGCTTCATCGACGCTTCACGTACGTTTTGCGCACCGGCTTTGATTTTATCAGCGTTATCTGTTTCAAGATCGTCCTTGAGAGCAGCCATTGCCAATTCGATGACTTCAACAGTGGATGCGTCGACCTTTTCAGCATGCTCTTCCATTGATTTCTCAGTGGAGTGGATCAAGCTTTCAGCTTCGTTTTTCGCTTCGATCAGCTCGCGGCGTTCTTTATCCGCATCAGCATTCTCTTCGGCGTCGCGCATCATTGCTTCGATGTCTTCGTCTGACAGGCCACCAGATGCTTGGATCGTGATCTGCTGTTCCTTGCCGGTGCCTTTGTCTTTGGCGCCGACGGACACGATGCCGTTGGCGTCGATGTCAAAGGTGACTTCGATCTGCGGCATGCCGCGTGGTGCTGGTGGAATGCCTTCGAGGTTGAATTGGCCAAGGATTTTGTTATCGGCAGCCATTTCACGTTCACCTTGGAAACACCGCAATGTCACAGCATTTTGGTTGTCTTCAGCAGTCGAGAAAATCTGGCTTTTCTTCGTTGGGATCGTTGTGTTGCGATCGATCAGGCGTGTGAAAACACCGCCCAATGTTTCAATACCCAATGACAATGGTGTCACGTCGAGCAGAACAACGTCTTTAACGTCGCCTTGCAGAACGCCAGCCTGAATAGCGGCACCCATGGCGACAACTTCATCAGGGTTCACACCTTGGTGTGGCTTCTTGCCAAAGAACTTTTCAACTTCTTCTTGAACGCGGGGCATACGTGTCATGCCGCCAACAAGGACGACTTCGTCGATGTCCGATGTGGACAAGCCAGCGTCTTTGATCGCAGCCAAGCAAGGCTTTAGCGACGCCTTGATCAGGTCAGCAACGAGGCTTTCCAGTTTTGCGCGTGTCAGTTTCATAACCATGTGCAACGGCTGCCCGTTGGCACCCATGGAGATAAACGGCTGGTTAATCTCAGTGGACGAAGACGAAGACAGTTCGATCTTGGCTTTTTCAGCGGCTTCTTTCAGACGCTGCAAGGCCATCTTGTCTTTGGTCAGATCAACTTGGTTTTCTTTTTTGAACGTGTCCGCAAGGTAGTTAACGATGCGCATGTCAAAGTCTTCGCCGCCAAGGAACGTGTCGCCGTTGGTGGATTTAACTTCAAACAATCCATCGTCGATTTCCAAGATGGTCACATCGAACGTACCGCCGCCAAGGTCATAGACCGCGATGGTTTGTGTGTCTTTCTTATCAAGACCGTAAGCCAGCGCCGCTGCTGTCGGCTCGTTGATGATCCGCAGCACTTCGAGGCCAGCGATCTTGCCGGCGTCTTTTGTCGCCTGACGCTGAGCATCGTTGAAATACGCAGGCACGGTGATAACTGCCTGTGTTACTTCTTCGCCGAGATAGCTTTCAGCGGTTTCTTTCATTTTGCCCAAGATGAACGCAGAAATCTGAGACGGAGAATATTTCTCGCCGCGCGATTCGACCCATGCGTCACCATTGCCGCCGTCGACGATGTTGAACGGCATGTTTTTCTTTTCTTTGGCGAGAAACTTATCGTCGAACCGGCGACCGATAAGACGCTTCACAGCAAAGATTGTATTTTCTGGGTTGGTCACAGCTTGGCGTTTTGCCGGCTGTCCAACAAGGCGTTCGTCATCAGTGAAAGCGACGATAGACGGCGTAGTACGCGCGCCTTCAGCGTTTTCAACAACACGCGGCTTAGAGCCGTCCATGATGGCGATACAAGAGTTCGTGGTTCCGAGGTCAATTCCGATGACTTTGGCCATAGTCCAAATCCCTTAAGTTAGGCGGTTTGTGTGGGGCGAACCCATTTTGGCATCCGCGCCTGATTTATGTTTGTCTCTTTCGGGCAATGCCCGTGTTGAGACGATCGATGGTTATATAGGGACGGGATTTGGGGGCTGCAAGCGCTGGCAAAGCCTGAAAGCCGCCAATTTTCGCTATCTGCGATTTAATTGTCAGTTTAGATGCGGGCAAAACGCTGATATGCACCGCTTTGTTCATTATGGTGACGTGGCGTACTTTGTGTTACCTGCTCGCGCCCCAGCTTAGAGAAGCGTTCTTGCGGGTGTAAAACTCGCCCATCATGCCGATCATGATCAGTCCAATCGCCACGTAGAATGGATAGGTCGGGCTGCTAAAGTGTGGGTTGTAGTGTAAAAATATGAACCCGCGGGCTTGGTCGATTGTGTGAAACAACGGGTTCCAGTCGAACATTACCAGCAGTGACGATGGCAGCGTGTTTGCCACAAACATCTTTCCTGACGCGATCATGCTTGCGCGGCTATAGATACTGGTAATGACTTTGACCGCATCGGGCGCCCACGGTTTAAGCGCTAGAAATATGGTCCCAACTCCGACGCCGCTTAACCATGCGAGCAGAATCATAGCCATTGCGCCAATTGGTTCGTTGATGACAACAGGCGTGAACATCACGTGGTAGATAAATAGCACCACAAAAAGCGAAAGCAGTTGCAGGTAAAGCGATGACACCGCCGCTGCGCAAATTGCGATTGTTGTGTTCATCGGCGCGTGTTGCATCATCGCGGATGCAGGACCTTCGGATGATACAACTGCTGAAACGGCTTTGGTGTGACACATGAACAAGAAGATGCCGGACATAATATACAACAGGAAATCACCGCGAATAGTGTTGCCTCGCATGCCCAAGATTTCGAACATCGCGTAAAATGTCAGCACGAATACGACGGTTTGCATCATATTCATGGCGAGACCCACCAGCGCATTGCGGTGTGTTTTACGCACATCTCGCACAATCGAATGGTAAATTAGTTCTGCCATACCGAAAATAGTACGTGTTCTTGTCCGACGGACTTGTGATTGAAACATCAATAAACCTGCAATTTGCGGGGACATTGCCCCAAACCCACGAAATTCTTGCCGTTCGCGTTGCCCTTCATCATAAGGAGGCAGACCTGTTTTTTCAATCATTAGAACAGGTAGCATAACGAAACGTGAAGGATTACACGGCATGGATTTTGAGAAACTGACAACAGTCATGCGCCGTTTGGCGTTGGAAGCAGGCGATAAGATCATGGAGATCTATGCTGATCCCAATTTTGAGGTCCGTTCTAAATCTGACGAAAGCCCTGTAACTGAAGCCGATGAAGCTGCTGATGCGATCATCAGTGCAGGCCTGCGCGCTGCCTTTCCTGACGTTCCTTTGGTCACCGAAGAGCAGTCGGATAGCCATGGTCAGACCGTCAGTACTTTCCTGATCGTTGATCCGCTGGATGGCACCAAAGAATTTATCAAACGTCGCGGCGATTTCACTGTGAACATCGCGTATGTTGTGGATGGCACCCCCATTCGTGGCGTTGTGTACGCCCCTGCTAAAGATCGCTTGTTCATTACGGACGCTGCTGGTGTGTCATTTGAAGAATCTGGCGATTTCCCGAAGGATGCCGCGGGCCCGATGACACAGATGAAGGTGACGACCCCAGACAATGATGCGTTGTTGGTTGTCGCATCTAAGTCCCACCGTGATCAGGCGACGGATGACTACATCAACAAATACAACGTGAAAGACAGCAAAAGCGCTGGCTCATCGCTCAAATTCTGCCTGATTGCCACGGGCGAGGCTGACATTTACCCCCGCGTTGGTCGCACAATGGAATGGGACACGGCCGCTGGTCATGCTGTTCTAACTGGTGCTGGTGGTGCTGTTGTCCGGTTTGACGATCATACGACGCTGAAATACGGTAAGCTCGATTTCGCCAACCCGTTCTTTATCGCCTACGCCCCTGGCGTTGATTTGAAGCAACCGTAAATGTCGGTTCTGGTCGTCATCCCCGCCCGTTATGCGTCGACCCGGTATCCGGGCAAGCCGCTTGTTGAATTACGCGGTGCGGGTGGCGAGGCCAAAAGCTTGATCCGCCGCAGTTGGGATGCGGCCATGTCCGTGAACGGCGTGGACCGCGTTGTGGTGGCTACTGATGACGACCGCATCCGTGAGGCGTGTGAAGCGTTTGGCGCGGAGGTTGTGATGACATCGCAGGATTGCCAAAATGGGACAGAACGTTGCGCCGAGGCATTTGTCGCGCTGGGCGGTGGGTTTGATATTGTCGTCAATTTACAAGGCGATGCGCCGCTAACCCCTGCATGGTTCGTCGAAGACTTGGTGATTGGCCTGCGCGCCGATTCTGTGGCGCAAGTGGCGACCCCCGTTTTGCGTGCCGAAGGGGACGCATTGAATGGTTTGCTGGCGGATCGCCGCGCTGGTCGTGTTGGCGGGACGACTGCCGTTTTTGGTGCCAATCATAACGCGCTGTATTTCTCCAAAGAAGTGATTCCTTACACTGGGAAAACTTATGCCGATGCCGATGATACGCCTGTTTTTCACCATGTTGGTGTTTATGCGTACCGTCCGTCTGCTCTTACTGCTTACCCAAGCTGGCCCGCTGGTCCGTTGGAACAACTTGAGGGCCTGGAGCAATTGCGATTCTTGGAACGTGGCGCGCATGTTCTTTGCGTTGAAGTCGAAGCCAAGGGTCGTCAGTTCTGGGAATTGAACAACCCAGAAGACGTTCCTCGGATTGAGATGATGTTGTCCCAAATGGGCCATGCATGACGGCTTTGCCTGTCAGTGTTATTATCGTCAGCTATGGGCGACCCGGTGCGTTGTGCGTTGCTCTGACAGGCGTCGGGCAACTTGATTACCCAAACTTTGAAATTGTCGTTGTGGCTGATGTCGCTGGTATAGCTGCTGTGCAGGCTCATGCCTTGGCAGATCAGATCAAGATCGTGCCGTTTGATACCCCCAATATCAGTGCGGCTCGCAATGCTGGTGTGGCTGTCGCGGCGAGTAAGGTCATTGCGTTCATCGACGATGATGCTGTTCCTGAAATTAGCTGGCTGACACATTTGACGGCACCATTCACTGACCCTTCGGTATCGGCGGCAGGTGGATATGTCCTTGGCCGCAATGGAATCAGCTTTCAATGGATGTCCCGTACTGTTGGTCCAGACGCCCAAACCAAAGCCCTGCAGCTCGATAGTGACGCGCCTCAGGTATTCACCGGAACGCCCCAGTGTGCGATCAAAACCGAAGGGACAAATATGGCCGTGCGCCGCGATGTGATCGTCGCATTGGGCGGTTTTGATGAGGCGTTCGAATTCTATCTTGATGAAACCGATCTGAATATGCGGTTGGGACAGGGGGGCCATAAAACTGCGATTGTACCGCTCGCGCGCGTTCATCACGGATATGCAGCAAGTGGGCGGCGCAGGCCCGACCGTGTTCCGATCGACTTGACGCAGATCGGCACAAGCCTTGCGGTGTATCTGCGCAAACATGGCGGGCCCATGGACGCCTTGAATGCAGAACGTGACATGCAACGGAAACGTTTGCTGACCCACATGGTCGCGGGGCGGTTGTTGCCATCTGATGTTGGATCGATTTTGGCAGGGTTTGATCGTGGATGCGATTTGGGAATGCTGCGTGAATTTGGGGACGCTCAGGCAGGTGCGGCGCCTCTTTTATTTCGCAAGTTCGCCCAGCTAGAACGGCCTTTGCGGTTTGTCGTTGGGCGGATTTGGGAAAAAAAACAAATGTCCGCCAAGGCTGCCCGTTTGGTCAAAACCGGAGAGCGGGTCGTTGTTATAGCCCTATCACCGACGGCGTTTTTTCATCGGGTCCGGTTTGTCGAGGCAGGTTATTGGCTTTGGACAGGCGGTCAATTCGGCAAAGCGGATAGGTCCGAGCGCTGGCTGCAGATTTACCGACTACGATCACGTGCTGAAATTATTATCAAAAATTTTGCATACGATTAATAATTAGCTTAATAGCAGCACGCAAGGGCCCGATCTGTTACATTTCCCCGCGGTTTTTGCGGGACATGACCGTTCATTGCCTGATAGCATCGTGTTAGCCATTGCGCGATAGCGTCGTGTCAAATGGCCTGGAAATTGTCAATTTACGGAATATTGAAGATGAAGAGAAAAGTCACCAAGGCCATCTTTCCTGTTGCCGGTTTGGGCACGCGGTTTTTACCCGCAACCAAGTCTGTGCCAAAGGAAATCATGACGTTGGTTGATCGTCCATTGATTCAATACGCGATTGACGAAGCCCGCGCTGCTGGCATCAAAGAATTTATCTTTGTGACCTCCCGCGGCAAATCCGCCTTGGAAGATTATTTCGATCACGCCCCTGATTTAGAATCAGCTTTGCGCAAGGCCGGTAAGGATAATTTGTTGAAAGCGCTGAAAGAAACCAGCATGGACAGCGGCGCGATTGCTTATATCCGCCAACATAAACCGCTTGGACTTGGTCATGCTGTCTGGTGCGCACGTCGCTTGGTTGGGAATGAACCGTTCGCGGTTATTTTGCCTGATGATATTATTGCAGCCGACAAGCCGTGCCTAAAGCAGATGGTCGAAGCTTACGAAGAAACAGGCGGCAGTATGGTTGCGACCATGGAGGTGTCTCCTGAAAAGACGTCATCTTATGGCGTGCTTGATGTTGAATCGCAAAGTGGCGATGTCGTTAAGGTGAAGGGCATGGTTGAAAAACCGGCTGCTGGGACAGCGCCGTCGAACTTAGCCGTCATTGGTCGCTATATTTTGTCGCCAAAAATCATGCAAAACCTGAACCGTATCGAAAAAGGTGCGGGTGGCGAATTGCAGCTGACCGACGCGATTGCCCAAGAGATGGCCGAGGGCCGCGATGTGTTTGGATACCGGTTTGAGGGTCAGCGGTATGACTGCGGATCAAAGGCCGGATATCTGCAAGCCATGGTTGCCTTTGCGCTAGAGCGTGAAGAATTGCGGGACGAATTTGGCGCGTATTTGACCGAACTGGTCGCGCAGCGGAACGCCGCAAAATAATGTCAAAATGAGGGATGGACTGAAATGACAGCCCCCATTGCCCGACTATTTGATATCACCCGCCTTATAAATCGTGCGGGGATGCATCCCACTGGTGTTGACCGGGTCGAGGTTGCATATCTGCGTGCCTTGATCGCTCATCCTGTTCCGTTTTTTGCCGTTGCACGCACCGCGCTGGGCTATGTTCTGATCGACCGGAATGGTGCGTCTGCTACCCTTGCTGCTTTGGATGCAAATATATGGGGTAAGCCTGATCTTATCAGTCGTTTGAATCCGCGGTTAAGTGGTTCGCGCCGATTGGGACAATCATTTTTACGCAAACACGCAGTTGCCCGTTGCGCACGTTACAGGCTTGCGCGGATGTTGGCGGCGCATCTGCCTGCTGAGTTCACGTATTTAAATGTCGGTCACAGCAATTTAAATACGCGGATGTTCCGAGGCGTTGGCGCAGCCCGTAAGGTTGTATTAATTCACGATACGATCCCGTTGGATCACCCTGACACCCAAGCATCGGGGGCTGCTGATGCCTTTGCAACGAAGCTTTTTCTTGTGTCGACGCATGCGGATTTGGTCATTTGCACGTCAACGCAATGTACGGCGGATGTGACCCGATATCTCGGTCAATTGGGTCGCATACCTGACATTGTGACCGCCCATTTAGGGGTTGAGGTGCCAACCCCCGATCCCGCGATGCAATGCCCTGATATGCCTTATTTTGTGACTGTTGGTACGATCGAACCACGTAAAAATCATGTCATGCTTCTTGATATTTGGGCCAACTGGCCAGATGCGCCACTGTTGGTAATTTGCGGTAAACGTGGGTGGAATAATCGGGATGTTTTTGCCCGCTTAGACTCCCATCCAGCGCAGGTTATCGAACATAACAAGTTATCCGATGGACAGATCGCAGCACTGGTCAAAGGGGCCGCTGGCATGCTGTTTCCATCCAACGCAGAAGGCTTTGGCTTGCCGCCAGCCGAGGCTTTGGCGCTTGGGACCCGTGTCGTTTGTGCCAGCCTGCCGGTTTATGGGGAAATTCTGGGTGACAGTGCCGTTTACGTGGCTGCCAACGACAGCTATCTATGGGAAAAGGCGATCAAAAAGCTCGCAGCTTCAGACTGGCCCGACAAAACACCGCAGTATGTTCCCCCAACTTGGGACGCACATTTCAAGACAGTGTTAAGTAAGGTCTGATTTAAGGTGCGGTGATTTGTGACGGAAGGGGTCATCTTTGGGTGCATTGCAGTCATATAAGCTTCGAATTCAGCGTAAGCGGTGGCGTATTCGTGCGCTGCGCAAGCGGCGTGAATTGTCGTCGGCTGTTAACCGAACGAAACAGATAGGGCCCGATGATATTCTTGTGTTTTCGACGTTCCGTAATGAGGCAGTGCGTCTTCCGTATTTTTTGAAATATTACCGCGACCTTGGGGTTAACCATTTCATCATGGTCGACAACGAAAGCGATGATGGCGGCGCTGAATACCTGCGTGAACAACCAGACGTGTCGCTGTGGACAGCGCATGGCAGCTATAAGCGGGCCCGCTTTGGCGTGGATTGGCTTAATTGGTTGCAACGTAAGTATGCGCATGGACATTGGACGCTGGTCGTCGATCCAGACGAACTGTTGGTCTACCCATTCTGTGATACGCGACCTTTGCGGGCGTTGACCGATTGGCTTGATGCATCGTCGATCAAATCGTTTGGCGCGATGTTGGTGGATATGTATCCAAAAGGTCCGGTTGATAACGTGCCCTACCGCGCCGGTGATAATCCGTTGGACATCGCCCAGTGGTTTGACAGCGGGAACTATGTGATCAATCGCAACAAGGCATTTGGTAATCTGTGGATTCAAGGCGGCCCGCGCGCGCGGACGTTCTTTGCGGATGAACCGGCCCGTGCCCCTGCGTTGAATAAAATTCCATTGGTTAAATGGGACCGCAATTATACTTATGTCAGCTCGACCCATATGCTGCTGCCGCGTGGTCTGAACCTTGTTTACGATGAATGGGGTGGTGAAAAAGCGTCTGGTGCGTTGCTGCACACCAAATTTCTGTCGACCTTTACCGACAAAGCCCGCGAGGAATTAGAGCGCGGCGAACACTATGCCAATTCCGTAGAATATAAGGCCTATGCGTCGGGTATCGAACAGAATCCTGATCTGTGGTGCAAGTGGTCCGAGAAATATATTAACTGGCGTCAGTTGGAAATTCTAGGGATCATGTCCAAGGGGAACTGGGCATGACCGTCGGAATTGTCATGCTGGTTCATAACGCGTTTGATCGCGCCGAAGAAGTGATCCGTCATTGGGTCAAAGGTGGCTGCCCGGTGGTCGTCCATGTTGACAAAAACGTCGATGATGCGCGTCATGATGCGTTTGTGGCCAGTTTGACTGACTTGAAGCAGGTTAAGTTTTGCAAACGCCACCCGTGTGAATGGGGTACGTGGGGCATCGTTGCGGGAACGCAATCAGCCGTGACGCTGTTGTTATCAAGCTTTCCTGATGTGAGGCATGCCTATTTAGCGTCTGGGTCATGTATGCCATTGCGCCCCGTCAGTGAGCTGGTGAAATACCTTGATACCCGTCCACGCACAGATTTTATTGAAAGTGCGACAACGGCTGATGTGCCTTGGACGGTTGGTGGCCTAGATGCCGAACGGTTTACGCTGCGGTTCCCGTTTTCATGGAAAACCAATCGGCGTTTGTTTGATCGCTATGTCAAATTGCAACGTGCGGTCCGGTTTAAACGTAAAGTCCCTGCTGGTTTGGTCCCACATATGGGATCGCAGTGGTGGTGCCTGACGCGCCAAACGCTTTCTGCTATGCTTCAAGATCCCGAACGAGAGGTCTATGACCGCTATTTCAAAAAGGTCTGGATTCCAGATGAGAGTTATTTCCAGACGCTCGTCCGCTTGTATTCTGGAAACATCGAAAGCAGGTCGCTGACCCTGTCAAAGTTTGATTTTCAGGGTAAACCGCATATTTTTTACGATGACCACCTGCAGTTGTTGCGCCGGTCTGACTGTTTTGTTGCGCGTAAGATTTGGCCAAACGCGACTCGGCTGTATCAGACGTTTTTGACGGATGATGGCAGTGCAATGAAAGGCACAGAGCCAAACCCAGGCAAGATTGACCGAATTTTTTCCAAGGCAGTTGATCGCCGGACACGTGGCCGACCTGGTTTGTATATGCAAAGCAGGTATCCCAACCGCGATTGGGAAAATGGCGTCACGTCTGCCCCGTATTCGGTGTTCGAAGGTTTTACAGAGCTGTTTGAAAACTTTGAGCCATGGCTTGCCAAGGTCACAGCGGCGCGTGTTCATGGGCATCTTTACGCCCCTGACCGAGCTGAATTTGACGGGCGTCAAGGATCGTTCAGCGGTGCGTTGACCGACAACCCCATTTTGCGGGATCATAACAGCCAGATGTTCCTGACTAACCTGATCTGGAGCACGCGCGGCGAACGTCAGTGTTTTCAATTTGGTCCACAAGATTCCCAATTTATCAGTTGGATGCTGGCGACTGACCCAAATGCGCATGTGTCCGTGATTTCTGGCGCTTGGGCCGTTAAGTTGTTTCAATCCAACCGCAACTTTGCCGACATTCGACAAGAAGCAGCGCATTTGCAGCAGGTTGAGAACGAACATCTTAGCGTGCTGCGGTCACCGTGGGCCAAGGCGCGCGTTAAGATTTGGACGATGGCTGATTTCATTCAAACGCCGATGGAGCCTTTGCAGATGATCGTCGATGAAATGACCGGTAAAACCGTGCGCCGCCTCACAGAGGCACCGCGCATGGTTGATTTGACTGGATTTGGTCAGTTCCTGCAAAACCTGAAAAACCAAGGGATGCATCCCTATTTGATGGGTGATTTCCCCGTGGATGAGGGGCCGATAAACGCAGTTCCTAAACCGCGCAAACCCTATTTGGTGCGCTAGGATATGGCCGAGTTTGACTATTTTGTGGTGTTTGCCGAAATGCGAACTGGGTCCAATTTCCTTGAATCCAACATCAATATATTCGACGGGCTGACTTGTCATGGAGAGGCATTTAACCCCCATTTCATTGGCTACCCTCAGTCTGACAATATTCTTGGTGTTACGCAGAAAGAACGCGACGCTGATCCTCAGACATTGGTGGACCGTATTAAGGCTGCGGATGGCCTGAACGGATTTCGGTTCTTTAACAATCACGATCAACGATTGTTGGATATCTGTTTGGCAGATCGTCGCTGCGCCAAAGTCATTCTGACTCGCAATCCGGTAGAGAGTTTTGTCAGTTGGAAGATCGCGTCGGCCACGGGTCAATGGAAGTTGACGAATGTCAGTCACGCAAAAACGCGCCAGATTGAGTTTGATAATCGTGAATTTGAAACACATCTTGATGCGCTTCAGTCGTTTCAGGTCAAACTGCTGAATACGTTGCAAAAGCTGGGGCAAACCGCATTTTACGTCGCATACGAAGATTTGCAGGACGTGGATGTGATGAATGGATTGGCTGACTATCTGGGCTGTCAGAACCGAATTTCTAATCTTGATAAATCGCTGAAGAAACAAAACCCAATGCCAATGTCAGAAAAGGTGGTGGATTTTCCAGCGATGGAACGGTCGTTGTCGCGGTTGGATCGGTTTAACCTGAACCGCACACCAAATTTTGAACCTCGCCGTGGCCCGATGACGCCGACCTATATCGTCGCGCCGAACACTGGCCTGCTTTACATGCCCGTCAAATCTGGCCCTGATGCTGCCATTTCTGACTGGATGGGTCGTTTGGACGAATTGTCCGCCGAAGATGTCCGCACTGATTTTACCCAAAAGGAACTGCGCCAGTGGAAGCGCAAGCATACTGGCCACCGCAGTTTCACGGTGTTGCGCCATCCATTGGCACGCGCTCATGCGGCGTTTTGTAAGCATATCCTGAACACGGGCGAAGGGTCGTATGTCGAAATTCGCAATACGCTGCGCAAGGTGCATAATGTTTTGCTGCCTAATGATGATGATGCCGACAGCTATGACGCGGCAGCCCATCGAATCGCGTTTTTGTCGTGGCTGGTGTTTCTTAGGGCCAATCTGGGTGGGCAAACCGCGTTGCGCGTTGACGGAACTTGGGCCAGCCAATTGACGCTGCTTCAAGGTATGGCCAACTTTGGTGTGCCGGACATGATCCTGCGAGAGGACCGCTTGCGTGGTGATCTTGCGATGTTAGCTGGTCAATTGGGCCGGACAAGCATGCCAGAACCGATTGTTGAAACGGACCCATATGCGGCACGTCTTGCTGAAATTTATGACAAGAAACTGGAACAGGCTGCGCGCGATGCGTGCCAGCGCGATTATCTTGCGTTCGGTTTTGGGGATTGGCGCACGCCTTAAGCGGCTTGGATCGTCTGCACTTCAGTCAGAATAGTATGGATCGTGCTTGCGTCACTGTTTGCACGTAGTTTGGCGCAGATGTCAGGGTCACGCATGGTACGCGAAACCAATGCCAGCGCTTTCAAATGCTCGACGCCATGCGTCGTGGGCGCGAGCAACGCAAACACCAGATCAACGGGCTGCCGGTCAACCGCATCAAAGTTAAGCGGCTTTTCCAGACGGATAAAAATACCGCAGACAGACGTCACTGTGTCTATGCGTGCGTGGGGCAGTGCAATGCCATGCCCCACACCTGTTGGACCCAAACCTTCGCGTTCGATCAACGCCTCGATTGCGCTGGCGGCATCAAGGCCATAGCACCCATCAGCAAGCTCTCCCAGATCATGAAACAGACGTTTCTTGCTGGTGCAGGCACTGATTGTCTTCACCGCATTCGGATGGAGGATATCGCCAAGGTTCATGTCTAAGCTTTCTGGTTACTGTGATCTACTGGATCAGCCCGTTGAACGGGGATCAATCCAGCCAATGTTTCCGTCTTCGCGCCTGTAAACAACGTTTACACCGCCATGCTTTTCATTCCGGAACACCAACACGGGTTTGCTGGCTAGTTCCATCTGCATCACCGCTTCACCGACTGACAGGGATTGGATTTTCTCTTCCATCTCTGCGACGATCATTGCGTTAACGGTATCGTTCTCTGCCTCTTTCGACTCATCACTTGGAGCGAGGATATAAGAGGCTGACGCGGAAAGTTCAACTGGTTGTGATCGTTCCTTGTGGTGGTCCTTTAATCGGCGCTTGTAGCGACGCATTTGTTTGTCCATTTTTTCAGAACAACTATTAAAGGCGTCGTAAACATCGTTTGCGTTGCCTGTGGCTTGCGCCGTTAGACCTGTGGACAGATGCACAACAGCTTCGCAGACGTATTCATGCCCTGATTTTGAGAAAACCACATGCGCATCTGTCGGTCGACCTGCGTACTTTTCTAAAATACCGCTAAGTTCTGATTCGACGTGGGTTTGTAGGGCTGAGCCAATATCAATCTGTTTACCACTGATCTGATAGCGCATCGTTTCTCCAATTCTAATTGTTTCAGCATGCGGCGAATGCACAGGCAGTCAGCCTGTCAAAGGGTCACATGCTATATAGTGAGAACGATAACCGCCCGAATTCGTTCCGTTTATTCCAACAGGTAGACGCAAGCGTCTGATCGTAGGTCGGGATGAAAATCGGGTCTGTCATCTCGTACAGTTGGCGTCATGAAGGGGGGTGTTGTCAATACTGCATTGCTTAAGGTTGAGCGGAACTAGGTCACCCGAAAGCTATTGCCTAAGTAAACGCGCCGCACATTTTCGTCTGCGACGACCTCTGCGGTGGTTCCGCTCATCAATACTTTGCCGTCATGTAAGATATAGGCACGGTCCACGATTTGCAGGGTTTCCTGCACGTTATGGTCGGTAATCAGGACGCCAATGCCCCGATTTTTCAGGTCCGCGACAAGGTGCCGGATTTCGCCGACGGCGATTGGATCGACTCCTGCGAATGGTTCATCCAGCAATACGTATTTTGGCCCTGCTGCCAAACAACGCGCGATTTCGACGCGACGTCGTTCCCCACCTGATAGCGCCAAAGCGGACGCCCGACGTAGGTGTTCGATGGAAAATTCGGACAGTAATTCTTCTAGCCGTTCACGCCGTTTGCGTTTTTCAGGCACTGCAATCTCGAGGATAGACATGATGTTATCTTCGACGGTCATACCGCGAAAGATAGACATTTCTTGCGGCAGGTACCCGATCCCCAGCTTTGCGCGCCGGTACATCGGCAGGGTTGTGACGTCACGTCCGTCGACGATAACTTTACCGCCTTCTGGCGTCACGAGCCCTGCGATGGAATAGAAACAGGTTGTTTTGCCGGATCCGTTGGGTCCAAGCAGCGCGACGACTTCGCCGCGCCCAAGTTCAAGTGTCACGTCCCGGATAACGACCTTTTTGCGGTAACTTTTGCGCAAGTTCACGACCTTTAGTCCGACGTCGCCATCCTGCACTGTCAGCTTTGTCATAGGTCAGTTGCCTTGCTGGAAAACGGTGCGCACGCGCCCCGACATTTGGGCCGCACCGGAATTAACGTTCACTGTCATCTTTTCTGCGGACAACGCGCTGGCCCCTTGTGTCAACAGCACGTCACCCGTCAGGGTCAGAACGCCTGTGATCAGGTTGTAGTCTGCGTTTTGCGCTTCGGCCGCTTCGGTATCAGTCACAAAGGTCACGCCACCTGACGCGATCAATTGTGCGATGTCGCCAGTTGCGTCCGAATAAACGACCCGCACAGACCCTGCTGACAACCGCAGGTCGCCTTGGCCGATGACGACATTGCCGGTAAACACGGCTGTGCCGCTGTCTTGGTCCACGGTCAGATTATCTGCTGCGACTTCAACGGGTGCCGAGCTGTCCGCGCGGATGCCGCCTAAGTTGATGTTGGTTTGCGCATTTGCAGGCGCAGCGATCAACAGGGCCACAGCCAAAGTCATCAGTTTTGTCATTCGGTAGCATCCTTTGAGTCAACGCTATTAGGAGTATATACCAGCCGAACGTCTTGCGTGAATAGCATCTGTCGGCCTTTTGCATCATTGGCTGTTTCAAATGTGACCCGTCCAGCCGTGATCGCGCCAAAAGGTGCTCGAATTTCCAGCGCCCCATCCGATATGATGGTCCCGCTTTCAAGGTCGGCCACAAGTCCGTTGGTTTCCATCGTATACCCGTTTGAGGTTTCCAATCTCGCCAATCCACGCAGGCGTGCCACCTTTGCGGTTCCGTCAATTTCGCCTGTTGTTGCAGTGATGCGAACCTCACTGCCGTCGGCTGCATTTAGGGTCAATGATAGGTCTGATGCGCTGAATGAATTGGGGTCAACCGGATCAGGTTGCGCAGATTTGGCCCCAATCGCAATAATTGACCCGTCATCGGCCACGCCCGAAAACTGTGGGGCGTTGATCCGTTGTTCGCGCGCAAGCGTTTCGATTTCGGCAAACGGGATTTCAGTCGCGTCCGTGCTTGCGCGTGCAAACAGGAATAGGGTGGATAACAGGCCGATCCCGCAAATGGGCAGAATTATCTTGGACCAGCTCACAAGTTGCGAATGAAAGTTATCGGCGCTGGCCATTGGCGTTATACCACTCCAGCCCGCAAGCAATCGTGTATGTGCAGGATGCCTTGCGCACGCGCGTCATCACCGACCACGAAAAGACACGTGATTTTGCCTTCCATTACCCCAATCGCCTCGGCAGCGAGAGTGTCTGGCGCAACGGTGCTCGGGTTGGCTGTCATTACGTGTCCGGCGGTCATATCCAAAAGGCCTGTCATATGGCGGCGCAAATCGCCGTCGGTGATAATACCTGTAAGGTAGCCATCCGCGTCCGTGACGCCAACCACACCGAAACCTTTTTGGCTGATGATCAGCAGGGTGTCGCTCATGGGGGTTGATGTTGTCACAAGCGGGATACTGTCACCGCTGTGCATAAGATCGCGGACTTTGGCAAGCTTTGCGCCCAGTTTGCCACCTGGGTGGAAGTCGCGGAAATTCTCAGGCGTGAACTGACGATGTTCCATCAGCGCAATTGCCATCGCATCACCCAACGCCAATGTCATCGTCGTGGATGTGGTTGGCACAACGCCCGTGCCGCATGCCTCGCCCAATTGTGGGAGCAGGATTGCGACGTCGGATTGTGTCAAAAGCGTGCTTGCTTCGCGACTAGCGACCCCGATCATCGGGATATCGAACCGGCGGGTGTATGCCACAAGATCTGCCAATTCAGGCGTTTCGCCAGAGTTGGACAGCACGATCACAACGTCGCCGGACGTCATCATGCCAAGATCGCCGTGGCTGGCTTCGGCGGGGTGTACGAAATGGGCGGGCGTGCCTGTGCTGGCAAATGTGGCTGCGATCTTGCGGGCGATATGGCCTGATTTGCCCATTCCAGACACGATGATCCTGCCTTTTGCGGCCAGAAGCAATTTGATTGCCGCGCCAAAGCTGGGCCCAAGAGACGCGCCAAGTGTATTTAGCGCAGTTGCTTCATCTGCGATCACCCGCTGCGCAGTGGCGAGGAATTTATCTTGATCTGTCATGAGTGTGCAAAAATATCCGTGTCTGGCCAGCCTTCAAGATCAAGCTTGGCGCGCATTGGTAGGAAGTCGAAACAAGCTTGGGCGGTTTCGGACCGTCCCTCGCGCTTAAGCATAACGTCAAATGCCTTGCGGAGTTTATGAAGGTGCAAAACGTCAGATGCCGCATAATCAAGCTGCGCTTTGGTCAGCTGCTTGGCACCCCAATCGCTTTGCTGTTGGTGCTTGGAAATGTCGACGCCCACCATTTCTTGAACCAATGTGCGTAACCCGTGCCTGTCGGTGAAAGTCCGCACAAGGCGGGACGCAATTTTGGTGCAATAGACAGGCGCGGTCGTGGCCCCAAACGCATTCATCATCGCCGCAATATCAAAGCGCCCATAGTGAAACAGTTTCAGCACATCAGGATTTTCAAGCATCGCAACCAAATTTGGGGCTTCGGTTTGTCCAATGGCCACCTGCACCAAGTGGCAGTTGCCGTCGCCCCCCGACATTTGGATCAGGCAAAGCCGGTCGCGGTGGGGTCTAAGCCCCATGGTTTCGCAATCAATTGCCACAACCGACCCAAGGTCTAGCCCGTCGGGCAGATCGTTTTGATAAAGATGATTGGCCATGACGCGCCTTTGGTTGGTTGCTTGTCCAATCAGATAAGCCGTGACGCCATTTTTCGCAACTATACTAAAGTGACGTGCGGAAATGGTATTAGGTTCCGGCCTTGAGCTTCATGTCTGTGGCACCAATCTGCGCCAGTGTGATGCTGGTTTCATCACGCAAAATATCCCAAAGTTGCGCAAGCCCGTCTTCGCCGCCAGCTGCAATTGCGAACTGCAAAATCCGTCCGAGGAATGTAAAGTTAGCCCCTTGGGAATACGCTTTTACGACGTCTTCACCGCTGCGCAGGCCCGTGTCAAAGAATAACGGCATATCAGGTCCAACAGCCGCGCGGATGTCTTTGAGCGCGAGTATAGGCGCAGGCGCGCTGTCGAGTTGACGCGCACCGTGGCTGGACACTTGGATCGCGTCGACACCAGCGTCGCGCAGCATAACTGCATCATCTGCATCAAGCACACCTTTGACCACGAGATTGCCGGGCCACATATCGCGTAGTTTGGCCAGCGTGTCCCAATTGGCAGCGGCGCGGCTTTCTTTGCGATCAAATGTGTAGCCGGGCATTTTGAAGTTTGCCATATCGGGCTTGCCCGCCAGCAACGACGTAATTGACCATCGCGGGTGCATGGCAAAATCGATGAATTGTTTGGGGCCAATACGGAATGGCATGGTGAACCCATGCCGCAGCTCGCGCGGACGGCGGCCAACCTCGGCCACGTCCGCAGTCAGAACGATGGTTTTATAACCAGATGCCTTTGCACGCTCGACCAGCTTGAACGTACCAACGCCGTCGCCACTGAAATATAACTGAAACCATGCGTTGCCTTCTGCGGCCTCGATCAGCGGTTCCATCGCGGTGGACGCAACAGTTGAAACACCCAATGGGACATTCTCACGTCCAGCAAGTCGTGCCAGCATCATGTCAGCACCGGGGCCAGACAGATTGCACATGCCCATCGGGCTGATGCCAAAGGGTGCCTTGGTGGTTTGCCCAAAGACCTGAGATGACAGATCACGTTTACTGACATCGCGTAAAATACGGGGCCGCAAGGTCAGCGCGTCAAAAGCATCGCGATTACGCACTGCCCCAACCTCACGCCCTGCGGCCCCGTCGATATAATCGAACACCATCCACGGCAAACGGCGCTGCGCCAGACGGCGGGCGTCGTCGCTTGAATGCATGTTCAGCGCCATTTAACTTGCCACGGCGTTCATGAACCTGTCGCGGATGACGACGGGGTCCATTGTGATGACGGGCAGTTTGATGTTTCCGCTGTCGCATTTGGATACGATCACGGTCATCTGTTTGCTGTCGATCGCGGCTTGCAGTGCCTTGCCCGTGTCCACGTCTTGGCACGTCACAACGTTTTCGCAACCGCAGGCGGCGGCGACGGCTT
>JBLHXF010000037.1:0-22788 GCA_047629435.1 Yoonia sp.
GTATCTACCTGCTGATCAATCGCAAACACCCGAAATTTTTGGCGCGCGTGCATCCGGCGCGTTTGGCGTTGTGGTCATTTCTGGCGGCAATGGCCCATGGCGCGGGGCTCATGTTGGTGCCAATTTTTCTTGGTATCTGCGCAATTGGTGCGGATGAAACAGGACACCTTGCGGCGCAAAAATTGATGGGAAGTAATATCCTAACGGCGTTTACTGTGGCTGCAGTTCATACATTGTCGATGACTGTTGCTGGCGGCATAATTGCAGTGGCCATCTATTCATGGCTAGGCCTGAAATTTCTCTCTAGGACTTGGTTCAATCTTGATGTCGTCTGGGCGCTTAGCCTCGTGATCGTTGGTGCGTTTGGCATTTACGCCGCTTATTTTGGGCACTGATCTGTTTGCGTGAGGCGTCGGTGGTGGGTTTCCCCCGATGCTGTGCGATATAGGATAACGCCCTTAAGAAGTCGAAGGCGGCTTAAGGGCTAACAGGTAAAGCCCGTTTTCTAGCAGTGTTTCAAAACCACACATCGCGGATCGTCTTGCCATCGCGCGGTAGATCTTTGAAACTTTCATGGCCTTCAAAGTGATTGATTGGAATGTCGTTGATCGGCACAGGATCAGACATGCGAAGGTTTACAGCCGTCCAATAACGACTGTCCTCGTTTGTGGTTGTTGCCACATAATGTGTTACACATCCGCAGGTGGCGCAAAAATGAAAGTCAATGTCACCGTCACCGCTAGCGCTGCGACGATAGGTGTTTGTTTGACCTGTAGTCTGGATATTATGACCAATATAACCATAAGCCCAAATCACGCCGTAGCGACGACAGATCGTGCAATTACAGGTCGTCGCTGCTTCGGGGGTCTGATCAAGCGTCCAACCCGCTGCACCACAATGACAGGTTCCTTTTAGCAATGGCCCATCTCCTGTTTTTAATCCCACATCGATCTTTAACATAGAATTGGGCGTGCATGACTAGTTTTCTTGCAATTTGGCTTTGCGAGATCTGAGACATTCATCAATTGCGTTGCACCTGACGTTTTGTTTCTTATAGAAGGCTCCAATTAAAAAAGGCCCGCCATTGCTGGCGGGCCTTTGTTGTATCAGGTGTTCCGTATTTATTGTGGAACGTCGCCTGTGATGCCTTCGACGTAGAAGTTCATGCCAGCCAATGTACCATCGTCAGCAGTTTCGCCGTCAGCCAACCAAGCCGACCCGTCTTGCTTGGTCACTGGGCCTGTAAACGCGTGGTAAGACCCGTCCGCCAAGCTGTCGCGCAGAGCTTCTGCGGATGCTTTGATTTCAGCAGGAACAGCCGAAGAGATTTCACCGATGCCAACCATGCCAGCGCCAATGCCATCCCATGTGTCTGTGCTTTCCCATGTGCCATCCATGACCGCTTGGGTCCGTGCGATGTAATATGGTGCCCAGTCATCGATGATGGACGAAACGCGTGGGAACGGGCCAAACTCAGCCATGTCAGATGCCTGACCAAATGTTACAACATTGCCAGCTGATTGTGCCGCTGCCTGTGGTGCTGTGGAATCTGTGTGCTGCAGGATTACGTCGGCGCCTTGTTCGATCAGAACGGAAGCGGCTTCTGCTTCTTTTGCTGGGTCGAACCATGTGTAGGCCCAGACGATTTTGAATTCGACGTCAGGGTTCACGGCTTTGGCGTGGATGTATGCAGAGTTGATGCCGCGGATAACCTCGGGGATTGGGAAAGACCCGATGTAGCCAATGACGTTGGACGTTGTCATTTGACCTGCGATGTGGCCCTGAACGGCGCGTCCTTCGTAGAAACGAGCGGAGTATGTCGACACGTTGTCGGCGCGCTTAAAGCCAGTTGCGTGCTCGAATTTTACGTCTGGGAATTTGGCTGCGACGTTCATTGTCGGGTCCATGTATCCAAACGATGTCGTAAAGATCAGGTCAGCACCGCCAAGTGCCATCTGGGACATCACGCGTTCTGCGTCTGGGCCTTCTGGAACGCTTTCAACGAAAACGGTTTCAACCGCGTCGCCAAATTCAGCTTCAACTGCAAGCCGTGCTTGGTTGTGCTCATATGTCCAGCCGCCGTCACCAACTGGCCCGACGTAAACAAAGCCGACCTTTGTTTGGTGTGCGTCGGCGAATGCGCCGGATGCAAAGCCAAGCGCGAGTGTCGCCCCAGCAAGCAGTGTTTTCATTGTCATAGTTATTCCCCTAGTTAGACTGTTAGTGGTGCCTCTAGCGTGAGGCGTGAAAGATTCGGCCCAGTGACCCAGGTGCCCGTCCTGACGACATAATAACCAATACGAGGATGGTTGCTAGGTATGGCGACATGGAAAGATATTCGACCGGAATGGCCAACCCAGCGGCCTGTAGGTTTAGCTGCAAAACAGTCATTCCGCCGAAAAGATACGCACCCAGCAAAAGCCGCCATGGTTTCCAGCCTGCAAAGACAACAATCGCCAATGCGATCCAGCCTGCGCCTGCGGTCATGCCTTCGGTCCATTGCGGAACGCGGACAAGGCTAAGATATGCCCCCCCAAGGCCCGCACAGGCCCCACCAAACATGATCGCCAGAATGCGGATGCGTGTGACTTTGTATCCTAGCGCGTGTGCCGCATCGTGGTTTTCACCGACCGCCCGCAGGACAAGCCCGCCTTGGGTTTTGTGCAGAAACCACCATGTGGCCGCCACAAGGATCAGCCCGACGTAAACCATTGGGTCATGTTGGAACACGATTGGACCGATGATCGGAATGTCCCCAAGCAATGGGATGTGCCAATCGGGGAAAGACGGTGCTTTGATCCCGATGTAACCTTGTCCGATGAGCGCAGAGAGCCCTAGTCCAAATAATGTAAGCGCGAGGCCTGTCGCGACTTGGTTTGAAAGCAAATATTGCGTCAGTATGCCGAACAACAGCGCCAAGAATGCGCCCCCAACAGCGGCGCCTATGAACCCCAGCCAAGGGGACCCTGTGCCAACGGCCACTACAAATCCGCAAACAGCGCCCGTGATCATCATGCCCTCGACGCCGAGGTTCAGGACGCCTGCGCGTTCCACCACCAGCTCGCCTATAGCGGCCAGCAGGATTGGCGTTGCCGCGACCATGAGCGAGGCGAGCAGTAGGATTGGGTTGATTGATGAAAGGTCCATCAGACGACACCTCCATGCATGGTGAGATGCACAATTGTGCCGCTCGCGAACATTCCTGCGATCATAAGTGACAAATGATGCATTGATGGGCTGTGCGAAAATACCCGTTGTAAGCGTGGTGATCTTCGTGAAACCCATGCCCCTAGCTTGAGCGCCACGACGACAATTGCTACATGTGCACCTACAAATCCAAGTAAGGCCCAGCCGGCAAGTCCGTTATCGCCAGTCATCCAGCCGTGGATCATCCAAATCATCATTAGGCCCATCAGGCCGCCCATGGCTACCTGTTTCATGCGGAGGCCCCTTTGCTAAATTTGATCCGGTAATTGGTCAGCACATCGACTGCGAGCAGGAAGAACAACAGCATCCCTTGCAGCAATTGGATTGCCGCCCCCGGCAACCCCAGATTGGATTGCGCGATTTCGCCACCGATATATGTCAGCGCCATGAGCCCACCCGCCAGCAAAATACCGATGGGGTGGAGCCGCCCTAGGAAGGCCACGATGATCGCTGTAAACCCGTAGCCGACGTTAAAATCGATGCTGATCTGACCCGCAGGCCCAGAGACTTCGAAAAGCCCAGCCATGCCAGCAAGCGCGCCGGAAATACCAAGGCAGATCAGGATCATGCGGGCAGGGTTTACGCCAGCGAATGTGGCTGCGCGTGGGCTTTGCCCCGCCAGCCGAACTTGGAACCCAAAGATGTGCCGCGATAGGGTGACATAAGCAAAGATGACCGCGATCAGCGCTGCAACGACGCCCAAGTGCATGCCTGAATCTTTGATCAATTCTAGGTTCGCCGCAGATGGATATTGCGCCAAGTTCCGGCTTCCTGGAAACCCCATGCCTTCTGGATTGCGCATCGCGCCCAGCGCCATTGACGCCAGAATTTGTTCGGCCACATAGACCAACATCAGCGATACCAAAATCTCGTTCGTGCCAAATTTGACCCGCAAAACGCCGGGGATCATGGCCCAAGCCCAGCCACCAAATGCGCCTGCCAGAACCATCAATGGGAAGATTAGCCGCGACTCCATCGGATATAGCGCGAGGCCTACGGCAGCCCCGCAAATGGCACCCATGATGTACTGCCCTTCGGCACCGATATTCCAAACACCAGCGCGGAAGCCAAAGCTCAGCCCGATTGCGATCAGCACCAAGGGCGCGCCTTTGATCAGTAATTGGGGGCGGTAAAACCATGCGAATTCTGAGAATAACGGATCAAGGAAAATCGTGCGGATCGTTTCAAATGGATTTTTGCCCAAGGCGGCAAACAGTATGCCACCGACGATCATGGTTAATGCTACCGCCAGCAAAGGCGTCGCAAAGGCCCAGACCTTTGACGGTCCTGCGCGTTTTTCGAGCACGATCATGCATACACCTCTTGATTTTTCCGAGCAAAAATATGTCCGCCGGAGGCAGTGCTATGCGTCAACATGTGAAACCTCCATATCGTGTGATCCGCCGAGCATCAGGCCGATCTCGTCAATCGTCAGCCCCTTGGCGGGACGGGGATCAGACATCCGTCCTTCGTTCAGGGCGGCAAAGTTATCTGCAATTTCCATGAGTTCATCCAAATCTTGACTGATCACGATGACGGCTGCACCGCCTGCGGCCAAATCCAAGATTGCTTGACGAATAGATGCGGCGGCTGATGCGTCTACGCCCCATGTTGGTTGGTTGATGATCAAAACGTCGGGGTCTTGCATGATCTCGCGGCCAATGACGAACTTTTGTAGGTTTCCGCCTGAAAGCGACCGTGCAGTGCTGTTCGCGCTGGGCGTGCGGACGTCGAATTTTTCGATGATCTCGGACGCAAAGTCGCGTGCGCGATCCCATTTTAGGAAACCGCGCGCCGACAGCCCTTTGCGGACATTTCCGGTCAGTAGGGCGTTCTCGACCAGCGTCATGTCAGGGGCAGCAGCGTGACCGTTACGTTCTTCGGGAGCTGCACAAAGTCCTAGCGCGCGCCGTGCGTTCGGCGGCAAGTGGCCGATATTGTCAGCGCCCATGCGCACCATACCCGCACTGACGGGCATTTCGCCAGACAAGGCCGCGACCAGTTCGTCTTGCCCGTTGCCGGCAACGCCGCCAACGCCCAAGACCTCCCCGCGGCGCACGGTCAGGGATATGTCGCACAAGGCGGTGCCAAATTGGTGCGGGGCAGGGGCAGACAAACCCGTTAAGGTCAGCGCCACGTCGCCTGCTGGCTTGTCGGGCTTTTCGGGGACTTGTAGCACTGCGCCGACCATTAACTCGGCCATTTCGCGGGCTGACGTTTGACGTGGGTCACATGCGCCCACAACGCGGCCCATGCGCAATACGGTCGCGCGATCACATAAGGCGCGAATTTCCTCAAGCTTGTGCGAGATATACAAAATTGCAGTACCTTCTGCCGCTAGTTTGCGCAGGGTTTCGAACAATATTGTCACCTCTTGCGGGGTCAGCACGGATGTTGGCTCGTCCATGATCAACAGCTTAGGGTCTTGCAGCAAGCATCGGATAATCTCGACCCGTTGCCGTTCACCAGCGGATAAGTCCCCGACAATGCGCGATGGATCAAGCGGAAGCCCATATTGATCCGACACCGCTCGCACCCGTTCGGCCACGTCTTGCAATGGTGGCGGGCTCTCCATGCCAAGAGCGATGTTCTCAGCCACGTTCAAGGCGTCGAACAGCGAGAAATGTTGGAACACCATTGCCACACCCGCGCTGCGTGCTGCTCGTGGTTCGGCTGGTGCGAATGCAGTCCCCTCAAGCAGCATGTGACCCGCATCTGGGTTCACCAATCCATAGATCGTTTTGACCAACGTGGATTTACCAGCCCCGTTTTCACCCAAAAGCGCATGGATTTCACCGCGCTCAATCTCGAACGAAACATCTTGGTTTGCGACAACACCCGGATAGGCTTTGGTTAGCCCTTGAAGGGACAATAGGGTCATGCGATTTTATCCTTTCGGGCAGTTTGGTCGGGTCGGATCATCGCAGCAGCGACGCCAATTGCAATCGCGTGCGGGTGTTTCCCTAAAGCAGGATCCCCGATGGGGCATTGAATGCGGGAAATTTCACCCCCCGTGTGCCCCAACGCGCCCAAGCGTCGCTGAAAGCGTACCCATTTTGTGTGTGACCCGATCAGACCGATGCTGCCTACGCTGTGCCGCAAAAGTCCATCACAAAGGGCCAGATCAATGTCATGCGAATGGGTCAAAACAAGATGGTCGGCGTTTTCAGGCGCATGCGGAATGACGCGCACAGGATCGGTAGCCACAAGTGGGGTCACCCCCTGCGGCATCGGATCGGGTAATTTTGATGCCGATGTATCAATCAACGTGATATCGAATGCCTCTGTGGGTTGCAAAACCCCTGCAATGGCCCGTCCGACATGCCCTGCTCCCCAAATCCATACAGGTTGGCGATTAGCTTGACCGAGGGCCACATCACGGTCAAACGCGAGCGTTACAGCCCCGCCGCAGCATTGCCCCAAATCGGGCCCAAGTGGAAAAACGCGAAGCATTTGGTTTTTTGGCCCTGTCAACATAGTCCGCGCAATGCGTGTCGCTTCCCATTCCAATGCGCCACCGCCGATTGTGCCATTTTGAGTGTCGATAAAGACCTGCATGACGGTTCCTGCGTCACGCGGAGCTGACCCTTGGGTTTTGACGACCCGCACTGTGACAGACTGGGTCATGCTTTTGCTCGTTTGATCGACGCCAAAACCTGTTCGGCTGTTGCGGGTGCATGTAGGTCAGGATAAGCATCACCGCAGGCCGCTACCGCATCTGACAGCGCCAGAAATGCAGAAATGCCCAGCATGAAGGGCGGCTCACCCACCGCTTTGGACCTGTATACCGTATGGGCGGGGTTCGGTGCGTCCCATAGGGACACATTGAACACGTCAGGTCGGTCTGACATCGCAGGGATTTTATAAGTCGCTGGCGCATGGGTACGCAGTCGACCCTTGGAGTCCCAGACGAGTTCTTCGGTTGTGAGCCAGCCCGCGCCTTGCACATAGCCGCCTTCGATCTGGCCGATGTCCAGCGCTGGGTTCAGCGATGCGCCTGCGTCATGGATGACGTCAGTGCGCAAAATGCGGTTTTCACCTGTTAGCGTGTCGATCACGACCTCGGTCAGGGCAATCCCTTGGGCGAAGTAGAAGAACGGACGGCCTTGGCCTTTTATCCGATTCCAACTCAGGTCTGGAGTTTTGTAGAACCCTGTTGCCGATAGGCTCACGCGGTTGGTGTAGGCCAGCATCGCTGCCTCGGCGAAAGTCAGTGTTGTGTCGCCTGCAATGACTTGCCCGTTTTCGAACTGCACATCGCCAACGTGCTGTTCACTGACACAGGCTGCAATGCGGTCGCGTATTGTGTCGCATGCGATCTGTACTGCCATGCCGTTCAGATCCGTTCCTGAAGACGCTGCAGTCGCCGATGTGTTGGGCACTTTTCCGGTGTCGGTTGCGGTGATTTTAACGGTGGAAACGTCTACCCCAAAGCGGCTAGCGGCCACTTGTGCGATTTTCTGGAACAAGCCTTGGCCCATCTCGGTTCCGCCGTGGTTCAAGTGGATGGAGCCGTCTTGATACACGTGCACCAACGCGCCTGCTTGGTTCAGGTGGGTGAGCGTGAATGAAATTCCGAATTTTACAGGGCTAATCCCAAGGCCGTGTTTGAGCACCGGATTGGTGTCGTTAAATGCGGCGACTGCTGTTTTTCGGGCTGTATAGTCTGCATCTGCCAGCAACCGTTCTGTCATTTCGTGTAGGATAAAATCGGTGATTTCCATGCCGTAGGGCGTTGTGTTCAGCGATCCGAAGTCATCCATCGGCGCGTAGTAGTTTACCTGCCGGACGACCACTGGGTCCAATCCTAGTTGAGCCGCCACATGGTCCATGACCCGTTCAATCCCAAGCACGCCTTGCGGTCCACCAAAGCCGCGGTAAGCGGTGGCGCTTTGTGTATTGGTTTTTAGGCGGTGTGATGTGATCCGCGCGGTTGGCAGCAAGTATGCGTTATCGGCATGCAGCATGGCTCGATCTGCGACGGGGATCGACAGGTCAAGCGCCCAGCCACAGCGGGTCAATTGGGTAAAATCAACGCCAGTTAGGCGACCACTGTCGTCATAGCCCACGTCATAGCTGATCCGGAAATCATGACGTTTGCCCGTGATCATCATGTCATCATCGCGGTCATAGCGCATTTTGCACGGACGCCCTGTGGCGCGGGCAGCGACGGCACAGCCGACGGCGAGCGCGTTACCTTGGCTTTCTTTGCCGCCAAAACCACCGCCCATACGGCGGACTTCACATCGGACCGCGTGCATGGGGATGCCAAGTGCTTCGGCCACTTTGTGTTGGATTTCGGTAGGGTGTTGGGTAGACGAATGTACGACCATGTCGCCGTCTTCTTGTGGAAAGGCGAGGGCTGCTTGGCCTTCAAGGTAGAAGTGTTCTTGGCCTCCCATTTCAATCGTGCCGGACAGGCGGTTGGGGGCTGCGGTCAAGGCTGCATCGACATCGCCTTTGGACCAGATGCGCGGGCCGTCTTCGAAACGGCTGTTGGCGGCAAGAGCTTCATCGATGGTGAGGATTGGCGCAATCTCATCCACGTCTATTTTGCCCAAGCGGGCAGCTTTACGGGCGGCAAGATGGCTGTCGGCAACGACCATAAACAGCGGCTGGCCTAGGTAGTGTACGGTGCCCATAGCCAGCAATGGTTCATCATGCGCGGACGGGGATACGTCATTGGCAAACGGCAAATCATCTGCGGTTAGCACGGCGACCACACCATCGGTGGCGCGTACTGCATCCAAGTCCATCGCAGTGATTGTTCCAGCGGCGCAATCTGCCATGCCGAACGCCAGATGCAACGTGTTTGCGGGTGTTGGGATGTCGTCGATGTACCTTGCCGCTCCCGTCACATGCAGGGTGCTTGCATCGTGGGGTAAGGATTGTCCTACGCTCATGGCTGTACCTCTAATACGTTCACAGGTTGCCCAGCGAGGTCCGCGAAATAGCGCAGTAGCAGGTTCTGTGCGGTTTCCATCCGGTAATCGGCAGATGCGCGCATGTCGGACATGGGGGCGTAGTCATCGGCGAATTTTGGCATCGCCATTTTTACGGTGGCGAGTGTCCATGGTTGGCCGATGAGCGCTGCCTCGACCGCGGCGGCGCGTTGAGGGGTGCCTGCCATGCCGCCAAAGGCAATGATTGCGTGTGTGACTTGGCCGTCCACCACGTTTACGTTGAACGCCCCGCAGACTGCCGAGATGTCTTGGTCAAACCGTTTTGATAGTTTGTAGACCCGTAATGCAGGGGCGGATTTGGGAAGTGTGACCCCTGTGACCAACTCGCCGTTGGCGCGGTCTTGTTTGCCGTATGCGATGAAAAAATCCTGTAGTGGGATGCTGCGCGTCACTTCGCCGTGGCGCAGGTGTAATATCGCCCCAAGTGCGATGAGCGCAGGCGGGTTGTCCCCGATGGGTGATCCATTGGCGATGTTTCCGCCGATGGTTGCTGCCGCGCGGACCTGTTCAGAGCCGTAGCGTCGCACCATTTCGGCGTATGACGGATGGTGATCGCGCAAAGTGTTATGCACATCGACCATGCTGACGCCTGCACCGAATGTGATTGTGTCGTCCGTCACGGTGATCTGTTGCAAGTCGCGGCAGCGGTGCAGGAACACCACGTCATCCAAATTGCGCAGTTGTTTAGTCACCCAAAGGCCCACATCTGTGGCACCTGCGATCACGGTCGCATCTGGGTTTGCCGCGCACCACGCCGCCAGTGCGTCAAGCGTTTCAGGGGCAAACGGGGCTGGTGTGTTTGGTAGGGCTGGTTCTTTCATCCAGACAGGAACAGGCATGTTTGCAGCCGCTTCGGCAGCCCGCGCGATGGGTACATATCCCGTGCATCGACACAGGTTACCTGCCAGCACATCGTCGTGATCGGTGCGTCCATTGGCGTGGCCTGCGGCCATTGATGCAATGAAGCCTGGCGTGCAGAAACCACATTGTGATCCGTGGTGGTCGACCATGGCTTGCTGCACGGGATGCATGGTGCCGTCGGGCCCGCTGATCCCTTCGACTGTGCGCACGGCCTTGCCGTGAAGCTGTGGCATGAAAAGGATGCAAGCGTTCAGCGCGCGTTTTGTATCACCGTCTGTAATAATAACCGAGCAGGCCCCGCAGTCGCCTTCATTGCAGCCTTCTTTTGTGCCGATCAGCCCGCGGTCAATGCGCAACCAGTCAAGCAGGGTTTGCGTGGCAGGTGTGTCCACCTCCACGGTTTCCCCATTGAGAAGAAACGTAACTTTCATGTCGTAAACCTGCCGCGTTACCAAATGCATGTCGGGTGAATGACGATCAGTCGATGCGGCGTAGACTGATTGCCCCCTAGCTTGCGCATATGAAAGCGGTGCGCGCCAAATTAAGCAAGTGTTTTTGCCAAAATTCCGCGACAATTCGCCTGATCTGATATGTAAGAGATGGTTTTTGCGGGAAAATATATTGTCCGCGATGCGTAGCAAGATGAATGATATTCATCCTTAATGGGCCGGTCATTCCCCTTAGGATTTTGGAACATAGTCCAAAGGCATCAAGAGTTGGTCGCGTGTGTCGATCTGTTTTTCAAATACAACCCGCTGCCATTCCATCCAGCCTTGGACCTCTAATAATGGTGCGGATTCGATGTAGCATGTTCGCACCCGTCCGATTTTTTCGGATCGCATAAGGCCGCAGGTTTCAAGCACGCCTAGATGCCGCATAAATGTTGGCAGTGCCATTGTGTGTGGCGCGTGCAAGGCTGAAACGGTTGCTGGCCCGCGCGCCAACGCTTCAATCACGGCCCGCCGTGTTGGGTCTGACATTGCTGAAAAGCAGGCGTTTAGTTGGGATGTCATTTCGCGCATACTAAGCAGTATGGGTAACCGTCAATTGGTCGTCAATCCGTCAAAGTCGCTTGCTCCTGCGCACCCAGCAGGTAGATTGTATTATGTCCAATGATCCCCGATTCATCCACCTGCGTGTGCACACCGAATATTCCCTGTTGCAAGGGGCCGTTCATGCCAAAAAGCTGCCTGAAATGGCTGCGAAAATGGGCATGCCTGCCGTCGCTGTAACGGACGTGAACAACATGTTCTGCGCGCTCGAATTTTCCGAGACGGCCGCCAAACACGGTATTCAGCCCATCGTCGGCTGTCAGGTTGATCTGGGCTACATCACCCCCGATCCCGGCAAACGCCCTGAAGGCCCCGCGCCTATTGTGCTGCTCGCGCAGTCCGAAGCAGGGTATATGAACCTGATGAAGCTGAACTCATGCCTGTATTTGGATCAGGGTGGGCAGTTGCCGCAGGTTACTTTAGACGATCTGATCACGTATTCCGAGGGGCTGATTTGTTTGTCAGGTGGGCCTGATGGGCCTGTGGGTCGTCTGCTGCGTCAAGGTCAGCGGCCGAAGGCCGAGGCGTTAATGGATGGTTTGGCGGCGGCTTTTCCTGATCGTTTATATGTTGAATTGCAGCGCCACCCTGATGGCAACGGTTTGCCTGAGCCCGAGAAATTGTCTGAACGTGGCTTCATTGAAATGGCCTATGCCAAGGGGCTGCCTTTGGTTGCCACCAACGATGTGTATTTTCCAAAAATGGGATTGTACGAGGCGCATGATGCGCTGATTTGTATTTCTGAGGGCGCGTATGTTGATCAGCAGGAACCGCGTCGTCGTTTAACGCCGCAACATTATTTCAAGTCGCCACAGGAAATGATCGCGCTTTTTGCGGATTTGCCTGAGGCGATTGAAAACACGGTCGAGATTGCCAAGCGGTGCGCGTTTAAGACGTACAAGCGCGACCCGATTCTGCCGAAATTTGCAGATGACGAGATTGTTGAACTACGCCGTCAGGCCAATGAGGGTTTGCAGAACCGTCTCGCTGTGATCCCGCATGCGGTGACTTTGGATGAATATCAGGCGCGATTGGATTTTGAGCTCGATATTATTGAGGGTATGGGGTTCCCGGGGTATTTCCTGATCGTTGCTGATTTTATCAAATACGCCAAGGATAATCAAATCCCCGTTGGTCCCGGCCGTGGGTCTGGTGCCGGGTCTTTGGTGGCATATTCACTGTTGATTACCGATCTTGACCCGCTGCGATATTCGCTATTGTTCGAGCGGTTCTTGAATCCTGAGCGTGTGTCGATGCCCGATTTCGATATCGATTTTTGCATGGATCGCCGTGAAGAGGTAATCCGCTATGTCCAAGAAAAATATGGTCGCGACAAGGTAGGTCAGATCATCACGTTTGGTGCGCTTCTGTCCAAAGCCGCCGTGCGCGACGTGGGTCGCGTTTTGCAGATGCCTTATGGGCAGGTTGACCGTCTATCCAAGATGATCCCCGTTGAGGGCGTCAAACCTGTGTCGATTGAAAAGGCGTTGGCAGACGAGCCGCGTTTGCGTGAAGAGGCCAAGAACGAAGAGGTTGTTGATCGTCTTTTGACGTATGCTCAACAGGTTGAAGGATTGTTGCGTAACGCATCGACCCACGCCGCTGGTGTTGTGATTGGTGACCGTCCGCTGGACGAATTGGTCCCGCTGTATCAAGACCCCCGATCCGACATGCCTGCCACCCAGTTTAACATGAAATGGGTAGAGCAAGCTGGTCTGGTCAAGTTTGACTTTTTGGGTTTGAAGACCCTGACCGTGATCCAGAATGCCGTGGACCTGATTGTGAAATCGGGGCGGTCTTTGCATGTCGATGCGGCTGGCAACACGTTGTTTGAGCCGCCTGTGGGGCTGCATAACGATATTGGTACGATTCCGCTGGATGATGAGGCGTCGTACAAACTGTACGCAAGCGCAAAAACCATCGCCGTGTTCCAAGTGGAATCCAGCGGTATGATGGACGCGCTAAAACGCATGAAGCCGAACTGTATCGAGGATATCGTCGCCCTTGTGGCACTGTACCGTCCCGGTCCGATGGAGAATATTCCAACTTATTGTGAGGTTAAGAACGGCCTTAAGGAAATCGAATCTGTTCATCCGTCGATTGACCACCTGTTGTCTGAAACTCAGGGCATCATCGTTTACCAAGAACAGGTTATGCAGATCGCGCAGGTTATGGCTGGATACAGCCTTGGCGGGGCCGATCTGTTGCGCCGTGCGATGGGTAAAAAGATCGCCGAGGAAATGGCCAAGGAACGTCCTAAGTTTGAAAAAGGGGCGATGGAAAATGGTGTTGATAAGAAAAAGGCGTCAGAGGTTTTTGACCTTCTTGAGAAATTCGCGAACTACGGATTTAACAAATCACACGCCGCTGCCTATGCCGTTGTTAGTTATCAAACCGCATGGCTGAAAGCGAACCATCCGGTTGAGTTTATGGCTGGCGTAATGAACTGCGATATCCATCTGACGGATAAGCTGGCCACGTTTTTCCAAGAGGTCAAGAAGGGGCTGGGAATTGAATATACCCCGCCGTGTGTGAACAGATCGCAGGCCGTGTTTGACGTAAAAGATGGTAAACTGGTTTATGGGTTGGGTGCGTTGAAAAACGTGGGCGTTGAGGCGATGAAGCTGATCGTTGATGGCCGTGACGACAAAGAATTTGTGAACCTGTTCGACTTTGCCCGCCGCGTCGATATTAAACGGGTTGGTAAACGTCCGTTGGAAATGCTGGCACGGGCAGGGGCGTTTGACGTGCTTGATCAAAACCGGCGCCGTGTGCTGCTGTCGCTTGACGCGTTGGTGAATTATTCTGCCGCGATCCACGATCAGAAATCATCGAACCAAGTGTCGCTGTTTGGCGAAGCTGGTGATGATTTGCCAGAACCGCGCCTTGCAGGTGGTGAAGATTTCTTGCCTGCCGAAAAGCTGGCAGAGGAATTCAAGGCGATCGGGTTCTATCTGTCTGGTCATCCGCTTGATGACTATATGGCCGCGTTGAAGCGCAAGCAGGTTAAAACATTGGACGAGGTGATTGCATTGGCCGAACGCGGTGCTTGTGTCGTCAAAATGGCAGGCACAGTGAGCGGACGGCAGGAACGTAAATCTGCACGCGGCAACCGGTTTGCCTTTGCGCAGTTGTCTGATCCGACTGGGCAATACGAGGTCACGATTTTCTCGGATACGCTTGAGACTGCGCGCGATCATCTGGAGACGGGTAATCAGGTTGTGCTGACCTGCGAAGCCACGACGGAAGGTGACCAGCTTAAGTTGCTGGCGCGGTCTATTGCGCCAATTGATACCGCTGTCGCTGATGCCGGATCGTCCGGTTTGCGCGTGTTCTTGGATGCGCCGGATGCAATCGTATCGGTTCAAACGATTTTGGAAAACGCAGCGCGTGACGGCGTACGCGGTGGCCGTGGCCCTGTGTATTTCTGTCTGATGGACCCCGCGTTGCCAGGAGAGGTCGAAATTGATTTGGGCCAAGATTACCCTGTGAACCCACAGATCAAGGGGGCTTTGCGGTCGCTAGAGGGCGTCATGGAAGTCGAAGAAGTCTGATCATATCGGCAAATTATTGCGGCACCTACTTTTGGGTACGTGGACTGCTCGAAACTTTGCAGTTAAAACGCCGCTAACACTTTCGAAGGGACCCGATCGGTGCGCAGCCTTGTGATAATTGTAAGCATCGCCTTTCTTGGGGCCTGCAGCGGCAATCCGTTGGACAACCTTACGCGGTTAAGCGATCTGAACATCCCCGATGATTCAGTATCTGTTGCGGTGGTCGAGGCGATGGGTGATCCGGACGCGTCGTTGCCTGACGTGGCGACTGACCAAGAAGCAAACCCTGTTACAACCCCAGTGGCTATAGTCGATCCTGTTGCTAAACCGGGCTTTTTTGCGCGGCTGTTGGGTGGACCCGGCACGCCGACGCCTGACGCCACCGAGGCTGACGCAATTGCGCTGACCGATGATACGTTTGAACCGGGTGGTCCGACGCCTGAACTACTTGGAGTGGCGGCTGATGTGGGCGCAGCTGCGCAAGACGCTGCCGCAACGCCCGAGATCACGGTGTCAGCGCCAAAGCAGGCTGGCTTCTTTGGTCGCTTGTTCGGTGGAACGTCCAAAGCCCCTGCAGAGGCATCTGTTCCAGAGGCAACGGCTGCCGCAGTCGTGACAAACGCGCCCAATCCTGCACCAGCGACGCGCCAAGGTAACGGTCCAGATGCACAGATTGTCACCGTCGGCACGCAGCTTCCTTTTGGGGTGATTGCAACCAATTGCGATGTGTCTCGTCGCCAGCTTGGCACCAAAGTAGGGCAAGAATCTGGGTATACGCTTTACGATACGATCCCAAATGCGACGGCTTTGCGCACGCATTACATCACGGGGTTTAAAGATAACTGTGCACGCCAATTTACCGCGGCCACGTCGTTAATCGGAGACATCGGCACGCATGAGGTTGTCCGTTACCTGCCGTCCAACAACCGGATGGCCTACAGTGTGACGGATAATGCGTACGAGCAAATCAAGGCTAGTTTCTGTGGCGTTGCAGCGCGACAGCCGTGTGGAGGCAAATTGGATCGATTGGCCAGAACAACAACGTTTATCACGGCGTACCGCAATTTTGGCGCAAACCCGACGTGGGCAAATATTTTGTTGCATAAGGGCGGCGTTGTAGCAATGGGCGAAGCATCGCGCTAATTCAATAGTGTGGTGGGCGCTGGTCCGCCAACGGGACTGATCCGCCTGCATCCATTTCGCGCCCTGCTTCACGTTCCATCAGCATTGCCAAACGGCGGGTGGCCACGGCCAATTCGGTTTCCTGACGAGTCACAATGTCGGACAGGTCGTCGACCGTGCGTGTCAAATGGGCGATTTGTTCTTCAAGGTGGGTGATATCTGTCATGCGCCTGACATACCTGTCCGCCATGTGTCCCGCAACTGCGCATTGCCCCGCTGCCCCCAGCTTGGTAAAGGCGGGCCAGAAGTTCATGACCAGACGCGAGGCGATGATGGCCAAAGTTAAAAAGCAACCCCGTCCAAAGGCACAAACGCCCAAGGGTTTCCGCGATTATTTCGGCGCAGAGGTGGTGCAGCGCACGGCCATGCTGTCCAAAATTGCCGAAGTTTATCATCGCTATGGGTTTGACGCGCTTGAAAGCCCTGCTGTGGAAACGGTCGAGGCGCTGGGCAAGTTTTTGCCAGACGTTGACCGCCCCAATGAAGGCGTGTTCGCATGGGAAGAGGACGCCGATTGGTTGGCGTTACGCTATGACCTGACGGCCCCATTGGCGCGCGTTTATGCCCAGCACCGCAATGATCTGCCAAACCCATATCGCCGTTATGCGATGGGCCCTGTGTGGCGCAATGAAAAACCCGGCCCCGGCAGGTTCCGTCAGTTTTATCAATGTGATGCGGATACGGTTGGCACGTCGTCTGTGGCTGCTGACGCCGAGATTTGCGCGATGCTGGCGGATACGCTGGAGGCAGTGGGGATTGATCGCGGCGACTATGTTGTGCGGGTCAATAACCGCAAGGTTTTGAACGGTGTGATGGAAGTCGCAGGCGTACTTGATCCGTCTGACCCCGATAAGTTCAGTGCAGAGCGTGGCATTGTTTTGCGCGCTATTGATAAGCTGGACCGCCTTGGTGTGGACGGTGTCCGAGATTTGCTTGGTGAAGGCCGCAAAGACGGCAGTGGTGATTTTACCAAAGGCGCTGGGCTGTCGGATGAACAGGCCCAGATTGTCATGGGTTTCATCGACGCCAAGCGTGACAACGGACCTGCGACAGTGGCGCGGTTAATGGAGCTGGTCAAAGGGTCCGAGACTGGTGTGACTGGCGTGAACGAACTGGAAACTATGGCGACGTTGCTGGATGCGCAAGGCTATGCGTCAGATCGCATCGAGATTGATCCATCCGTTGTGCGCGGCCTTGGCTATTACACTGGCCCTGTGTTTGAGGCTGAGTTGACGTTTGAGGTTACGGACGAAAAGGGCCGTCCGCGCAACTTTGGTTCTGTGGCCGGTGGTGGTCGTTATGACGATTTGGTTAAACGGTTTACCGGACAAGAGGTCCCTGCGACGGGTGTGTCGATTGGTGTCGACCGTTTGTTGGCCGCTTTGCATGCCAAGGGTCGTTTGGATACGAAGTCGGTTGGCCCTGTGATCGTGACTGTCATGGATCGCGACCAGATGGGGTATTACCAGACTTTGGTGGCCGAGCTGCGCAATGCGGGCATTCGTGCCGAAGTGTATTTGGGCAATCCCAAGAACTTTGGCAATCAGCTGAAGTATGCGGATAACCGCGACAGTCCTGTGGCGATTATCGCTGGCTCGGACGAGATGGCGAATGGTGTCGTTCAGATCAAAGATTTGATCCTTGGCGCACAGATCGCCCTAAACGCCACTGTTGAAGAATGGAAAGATCGCCCTAGCCAGTACGAAGTGCCGCGCAGTGAACTGATCGCAAAAGTTCGTGAGATTTTGGCAGGGCAGGGCGTATGACACGCCTTGCGGCGATTGAGGCTGCACGTCTTACTGCTCTTTTTGAGGGTGAAGGCGCACGTCTTGTTGATGCGGATATTCTGTTGTCTGCGGATACGTTGTTGGACCTTTATGGCGAAGACATTCGGGGCCGTGCCTATCTGACGACCGATCCGTTTGGTGGCGAAATGGTGCTGCGCCCAGATTTCACTGTGCCTGTCGTGCAGATGCATATGAATAGTGAAGCTGATCCAGCGCGCTATACTTATGCGGGCCGCGTTTTCCGTAAACAAGAAGACGATCCAAGCCGTCAGCGCGAAGCGATGCAGGTGGGGTTCGAGGTATTCGATGGGTCCGACCCAGCGGGTGCAGATGCGACCGTATTTGCTGCGGTTGCAGATGCACTGGCTGGTTTGCCTGTGCGTGCGGCGACCGGTGATATTGGGATTTTGATGGCTGCGGTGGCTGGACTGAATACGTCTGATACCCGTAAATCTGCGTTAATGCGCCACTTATGGCGGCCGCGTAAATTTCGCGCTTTGCTTGATAGGTTTGGTGGGCGTACGCCGCCTGCGCCAAGCCGTGTTGCGTTGCTAGCCCAAGCCGATCCTTTGACAGGTGCGGTCCCGAATATTGGTCTGCGGTCCCGTGCCGAGGTCCAAACGCGGATTGACGCGTTGCGTGCAGATGCAGCCACTGTGCCGATTAGCGCCGATGAGATGGCCATGATCGATGCGATTTTGTCGCTGGATGAAAGCTGTCCGCATGTGCTGTCCAGTTTGCGCGATATCGCCGTGGATTTGCCCGCGATTGACGGTGCAGTTGACGCGTTTGCGGCGCGGTTAGATGCTTTGTCAGTCAAGGGCATTGATGTGGGTGCGCTTGCGTTTGAAGGCAGCTATGGGCGCACATCATTGGAATATTACGACGGTTTCGTGTTTGGATTTTATGCGACCGACGATCACCATATGCCGCCAGTTGCGACGGGTGGGCGTTATGATGCGCTGACCGCGCGGTTGGGTGCTGGACGTGCTGTGCCTGCGGTCGGCGGTGTTGTGCGCCCCGATTTGGTCGTCGCATTGCGGGGAGACGCTTGATGCTAAAGCTTGGTGTGCCGTCAAAAGGGCGGTTGATGGAAAAGACGTTCGCATGGTTTGGTGATCGCGGCGTAAGCTTGCGTAAATCTGGATCAGACCGCGAATATGCTGGTGCTGTTGACGGAATTGATGGTGTTGAGCTGGTGCTTTTGTCTGCGGGCGAAATTCCGCGTGAATTGGCCGCTGGACACATTCATTTGGGCGTGACCGGATCTGATTTGATCCGCGAAAAGCTAGCAGCGTGGGAAACCCGCGTGCAGGTGATTGCGCCCATGGGATTTGGCGGGGCTGATCTGATTATTGCGGTGCCGCAGGCTTGGGTCGATGTGGAAACGCTGGATGATCTGGATGCGACTGCCGCGGCGTTTCGGGCCAAGCATGGTTTTCGGATGCGGATCGCCACGAAATATCACCGCCAAGTCCGCGAATTTTTGCGTGACAATGGTGTCGCTGACTATCAGCTGATTGACAGTCAGGGCGCAACTGAAGGCGTGGTTAAGAACGAAACTGCGGAAGCCATCGCTGACATTACGTCGACAGGTGAGACTTTGCGCGCCAATGGGTTGAAGATTTTAAGCGATGGATTGATCCACGCGTCGCAAGCAACCCTGTTTCGCGGGCGCAGGGATGGCTGGACGGATGCGCAGCGCGTTACCCTCAAAGAATTGGCATCCCTGCTCGGCGTTTGACCCAAAAGGCATGCCGTTGGCATGACATCATGTTTTGTCAGGCGCGTGTCAACGGACGCCGATTGCCGCTAGTGCTTTGCTGAGTTCGGGCGGCAGGGCCTTTTCGGTTTGTGCCCCGTCGGGCAAGTCCGTGGGGACATCTGCGGGTTGAAAGTACCGCCAGCCCTGAAAAGCTCGTTTTGGGGTCGCCTCGACGCGGACCAAAGTCGGGTCGCTGACAATCGCGCAACGCCGGATACCATCCGCGGAGGTATAATCGTCCAGACGCAGGATTTTCTGCCTGCATAGAATAACCCCCTTAATCACCCAATAAATCGATCCGCCATTCAAAACCTCATCAGCGCGCTTTGGCCACATGCGGGTGACGTGCTGCGGCATTCCGTCCGCTGCTTGCGCACGTTTGGTCGCTTGCCACGCGGCAAGGCCAGAAATATTTTCGGTTCCAACGGACAATTTTACTATATTTATGTGGTCTGACACGCTTGACCCCTATATGTGGTATTTGTTAGATGGATATCAGTTAACGTCTTGTGATGGAAGTTAGAACGCGATGCGCAGGTTTCAAATTGACCTGATGCATGTGCGGACCTATCTATCACGTCCTAGCCCACGCCAATAGAATCATCTTAAAGGATCGCTCATGTCCCGCTTTGCCGCCCCAATCGCCGAACAAATCTGGGATATGAAGTACCGGTTTAAAGAAGCCGATGGCACGCCCATTGACCAAGACGTGACCCAGACATGGGACCGGATTGCCAAAGCGCTTGCATCTGTTGAGGATGATCCGGCTGCTTGGGCGCCAAAATTCTATGATGCATTGGAAGATTTCAAATATTTACCAGCGGGCCGTATTACGGCGGGCGCGGGCACGGCCCGATCTGTGACGCTGTTCAATTGCTTTGTCATGGGCACGGTCCCTGACAGCATGGGCGGTATCTTTGATATGCTCAAAGAGGCGGCCCTGACCATGCAACAGGGTGGTGGCATTGGCTATGATTTTAGCACTGTTCGCCCCAAGGGTGCCGCTGTTAAAGGTGTGGCTGCTGATGCGTCTGGCCCGCTTTCGTTCATGGATGTGTGGGATGCGATGTGCCGTACGATCATGTCCGCCGGATCGCGCCGTGGGGCCATGATGGCGACGATGCGGTGTGATCACCCAGATGTATTCGATTTCATTACGGCTAAGTCTGACGCCGCCCGTTTGCGTATGTTCAACATGTCTGTACTGATCACTGATCCGTTCATGGATGCGGTGAAGGCAGATAAGCCGTGGGATTTGGTATTCAAGGATGAGGTCTATAAGACTGTGCAAGCCCGTGATCTGTGGGATGCGATTATGCAATCCACGTATGATTATGCTGAGCCAGGTGTGATTTTCATCGACCGGATCAACAAGGCGAACAATTTGTCGTATTGCGAAACCATTGCTGCGACGAACCCGTGTGGCGAGCAGCCTTTGCCGCCTTATGGAGCGTGTTTGCTGGGCTCGATCAACATGGCCCGTCTGGTGGTTGATCCATTTGGCGAGGGGGCTGCGTTTGACGAAACCACTATGATCGATTTGGTCGCGACTGCCGTGCGCATGATGGACAATGTTGTTGATGCGTCGAATTTTCCATTGCCCCAGCAGCAAGCAGAAGCGAAAGCCAAGCGCCGGATTGGCCTTGGTGTGACTGGCTTGGCTGATGCATTGCTGATGGTTGGCTTGCGTTATGGTTCAGAAGAGGCGGCGCAACAAACCGACCGCTGGATGCATGCGATCGCGCGCGCCGCGTATCTGGCGTCGGTGGACTTGGCGAAGGAAAAGGGCGCGTTTCCATTGTTTGACGCGGACAAATTCTTGGCGTCTGGCGCGATGCAGGACATGGATGAGGACGTGCGCGATGCGATCCGTACCCACGGTATTCGCAATGCCCTGCTAACATCTATCGCTCCGACTGGCACGATCAGCCTTTATGCGGGTAACGTCAGTTCCGGAATTGAGCCTGTGTTTGCGTATGCCTACACCCGCAAAGTTCTGCAAAAAGACGGCACGCGCACCGAGGAAGAAGTCATCGATTACGCCGTGCAAATGTGGCGCGACCTAAAAGGTGATGCACCACTGCCGGATTACTTTGTGAATGCCCAAACCCTGGCCCCATTGGACCATGTGCGTATGCAGGCAGCCGCCCAGAAGTGGATCGACAGTTCAATTTCGAAAACGATCAACTGCCCAGAAGACATCAGCTTTGATGCGTTCAAAGAGGTTTATATGGCCGCTTGGGATCAAGGCTGTAAGGGATGTACAACTTACCGACCGAATGATGTGACGGGGTCTGTCTTGTCGGTGTCTGATGAAAAACCAGCGCTGGTTGTTGCTGCGGATGCGCCTACTGGTACGATGAACGAAGGCGAAGTTGTCTACATGACCGAACCGCTTGACCGCCCGACCGAGTTGGAAGGCGCGACATACAAGCTTAAGTGGCCAGACAGTGAGCATGCGATTTATATCACCGTGAACGATTTGGTTGTCGGAGGGCACCGTCGTCCGTTTGAGGTGTTCATCAACTCCAAGAACATGGAGCACTTTGCATGGACCGTGGCCTTGACGCGGATGATCAGTGCTGTGTTCCGGCGTGGTGGCGATGTATCGTTTGTGGTGGAAGAGCTGAAGGCTGTATTCGACCCACGTGGTGGTGCATGGATGCAGGGCAAATACGTACCGTCCATTTTAGCGGCTATTGGCGGCGTCATGGAAAAGCACATGATCGCCACTGGGTTTCTTGCTGGTGAAGGCATGGGGCTGAAGTCTGATCCACAGGCTGATGTCGTGGCGATAAACGTCAAACCGAAGGGCAAGGCTTGCCCATCGTGTGGTACGTATGGGCTGCGCATGGTCGAAGGGTGCATGACTTGCGGATCTTGTGGTCATTCGAAATGTGGATGACAGCAGGTGTGCATGTTGTTGAAAGTGACGGTCAATCTCTGCCAAAAGGCATGAATTGACTGCCACTTTGGTAGGCTATTTTTTCCAGCCATTGAAAACGTGGGATAAATCGGAAGAAATTAACGCCGCATAGTAGGCGGCGTTTTTGCTTTGAGGGATACGATAGGGCGCTAAGGTCGACCATATTGGCGGAAAGATGAGTAATTGGGTAAGGTCGGCTGAAAAATACGTTCTCCGCATCGCAGCAAGTTAGCATCACCGAACAATCAAACTGTAACTCACGGCCCTTAGCCGACCTCCAACCATTTTCGGCGATGCTGCGGTGCGGCCCGTCAGACCGGACTTTCGCTGCACGTGCGAAATTCGATAATGGGCGAACTCACAGTTTGCGGACGAAGTGTGAATTCGCTGCAGCTGCGCCAATGGCGGCTTCGTTAGCGTGATCATCGACTTGCCCACAGATAAACTTCGAATTAGGGCTCAAGTTACCGCCTGGTGGGTCAACTCCAACT
>JBLHXF010000038.1:0-22249 GCA_047629435.1 Yoonia sp.
TTAATTCCTCGCCAAGTGCTTCAGCAACGCGAATTATTTTTGTTGATAATACCTAAAAGACCTTCTTAGCGAACCTCTTTTCGCACCGCTTCGGTGCAAAAAGAGCATTGGCCAACACCCCGATCGCTTGCGATATTTGCCCCAACTGGAGCGGATAAATGCAAGATGGCAAGGGCCCAAAAGGCTATTGACCTGCCTCCCGAAACTTCCCTCAATTTAATGTAGAGTTTGCTCAACCTTCGAAGGAGCAAACGAATGCGACAGAGCCGTTTTACCGAGGCCCAGATTATTGGGATGATCAAAGAGCAAGAAGCTGGGATGCCTACAGCTGAGGTGTGCCGAAGGCATGGCTTGAGCCCGGCATCGTTCTACAAGTTCAAAGCCAAATACGGAGGCATGAACGTGTCCGACACCCATCGCCTCAAATCGCTGGAAGATGAGAATTCAAAGCTGAAACGTCTGCTGGCCGATACCATGCTCGACAATGTTGTCCTGAAGGATTTGCTGGGAAAGAACTGACGACACCGAATGTGCGACGGGCTGCAGCACGCAAGGCGATGCGGGATCATGATATCTCGCAACGTCGTGCGTGCAGGCTTGTCGGTGTCGATCCTAAGACTGTCCGGCGTGATCGGCCACCGGACAATCCAGAAGTTCGCGAAGAGATGAAGGCGATTGCCGCTGTGCGGCGTCGGTTCGGTTATCGCCGGATTGGTGTTCTGTTGGAACGCAAGGGAATGTTCATGAACCATAAGAAGCTGTACCGGCTTTATACTGAAGAGAAGCTGGGCGTCAGGCGGCGCAGGGGTCGCAAGCGTGCGCGTGGATCGCGGACACCGATGCCAGTGGCTTTGCGTCCTGACGAGCGTTGGTCATTGGATTTTGTGTCCGACACCTTTGGCGCATCACGCAAGTTCCGCATATTGGCCGTGAATGACGATTGCTGCCGTGAGAACCTGTGTTTGATGGCTGATACCAGTATCTCTGGTGCGCGTGTTGCCCGGGAGTTGGATGCGCTTGTCCGTGTCTACGGCAAGCCATCCTGCATCGTCAGTGATAACGGCACAGAGTTCACAAGTCGTGCGATCTTGAAATGGGCCGGGGATAACAAAGTTGATTGGCATTACATCGATCCGGGCAAACCACAGCAAAACGCCTTCATCGAAAGCTTCAATGGCAGTCTGCGAGACGAGCTGTTGAATGAGGAGATCTTCGATACGTTAGATGACGCCCGCCGCAAACTGGCGCTCTGGCGATACGACTACATCCAGGTCAGACCTCATTCATCGCTTGGGAACCAAACACCCGCAGAAGCGCGCCGTGCGCTTGAGCAACTTGAGGGCTCCGCGCACGACGCGCTTGCCCAAACTGACGACGAAAAATATGAAAACCAGACCCGCAGACTCTCGTTATGAATGAGGGAGCCTCGGGGGGCAGGTCAAGTTCAAGATCAATGGCGGGAAGCATGCGTAATTGGGCAGCCTTTCGCTTTTAGGCCAAGCTCCCACTAAGATCACAGAACAACTGTGAACAAGGGAGATAGATAATGGAATACTATGCTGGATTAGATGTGTCGTTGGGATCATGTGCGCTTTGCATTGTTGATGGCAAAGGAACGGTGCTGTTTGAGCGAGAGCTGCCTTGTGAGGTCGGTGATATCGCTGAATGCCTTTTGGAATTTCCGCACCCGATTGAACGTGTTGGCTTTGAGGCTGGATCGATGAGTCAGCATCCTTTCTTTGGCCTGACCGCTGAAGGTTTTGATGTTGTCTGCATTGAGGCACGCCAAGTGAGTGGTTAGCGGTGGAGACGATCAAATTTTTGGTGGTACTGGAAATGACCTTTTGGATGGAAATCGTGGAAACGATGAAATGTCTGGAGGCGTAGGCAGTGATGTAATCGTCGGTGGAGAAGGTGATGATGCTTTGGAGGGTGGCTCTGGGTCAGACACGTTCATTTTCGAACCAACAGGGGGCTACGACACAGTTTCAGATCTAAATGTCTCAGAGAATGATGTCATCGACTTGCAATCCTTCATTCTGATGGAAGATTTCACCAAATTCAAAAATGACAGCATTGTTCAAGTTGGCGAGAATACGGTCATTAGTCTCTCCGCCGATACAAGTATTGAGCTTCTCAACATACGTGCCGAAGCGCTAACGCAAGACTCCTTTCTGTTTTGAACTTCTTCGCATAAGCATAAATTTTACTGGTATAAGCTACACTGCTCTCTCAACTGTAGGCGCTGCTTCGTCTCGCTGCTCAGAGAGCATGAAATCGAGAGTTTTGCCAAGCTTGTCGATTGCTCGATAATAATACGTCCACTTGCCTTTGACCTTGATATAAGTTTCATCCATCAGCCAGGAAACACCTGTAGGTCGCTTCATGGCCTGGGCATTTGCGGCGACCAACGGCGCATATTTCACAACCCATCGATTTAGGGTCGCGTGATCGACAGCCACACCACGCTCGGCTAATATCTCTTCAAGATCACGATAGGACACGGCATAACGGACGTAGAAAAACACGGCGTGGACGATCACCACTTTTGGATAATGTGCCCCTTTGAAATCGATGGTCATGAAGGGGTTCCCGCCTGCAGCTCTTTGCAAAAATATATCCCACGACTGAGACTAAATGGAAACCACCCGTGAAACTTTGCGACAGAACCGAGGAAGAACGTCCATCACCCGATTTGTGCAACAAAGCCCTTACGATATACCAAGGGTTGAGGATCATTATTTTGACCAAGCAATAAACGCGCCTCGTATTTCTTAAGTGCGGTGCGAGCCAAGTGATACTCTTTTAGCCCTGCGTCAGTTGCAAGTTCGGGGAACAGTTCAAGGATTTCCTCACGTGCTTCAATATCAAGCCCATTGAGGGAGTAATCACCAGGGTGGAAACTTTCGGTCCAAGCGCCATCCGACAAGACAACTTCGTGTTGTTCAAACATGAAGTGAATGTACGTCGTTTGTGTCACATCAACTTGGGTCACCCCACGTTGGCCGATTAGATGCTTTGCCGCGACAAGAACCTCGCCTTCCGCAAAGTACAACTGAGCATCGGCATTGGCTATCAAAAGCCTATGGTTTGGCGACAGCATCATGTCACGTGCCGGGAGCCCATTGCCAAGTGCGCCCGCTTTCACGGACACAGGCTTGAGAGACGGACGTCGAGCAAAATCAAGACCAGACATCCCTTTTCGGCCTACCCAGGTAATCTCTTGGAACCCGTTGTCACGGGTCAGAATTTTATCTCCCGCTCGTAGTTCTTCAACTAAACGCTGCCCTTTGTTGGTCGAGATCAATGTGCCCGGCGTAAAGCATGGGATCACATTCTCGATCTCGCTAAATGTCATTGTTGACCCGTCTTCGAACGTCACAGTACCGGCTTCGCTGTCAATTGGATCGTAGGTTACAAAGTCAACATTAGATCCAGTCAAGTCGAGCACGTCGATGTCGCTATCGTCGTCATCTTCGCCACCAACAACCAAGTCGCCACCGTTACCGCCAAAGATGGTGTCAGATGCAGTACCGGCGAAGATTTCGTCGACACCGTCGCCGCCTGTCAGCAGATCAGAGCCTTCTTGACCGACCAGCGTATCGTCGCCGGAGCCGCCGAACAGAATATCGTTGCCTATGCCACCATCTAGCTGGTCGTTGCCAGAACCGCCAAACAATACATCGTCGCCTTGATCACCAAAGATAAAATCATTGCCGCTACCGCCGTAAAGTAGATCATCACCTGGAATATTGTCGACGTGTCCCGACTTGCCGCTCTTGCCCGACTTGCCGCTCTTGCCCGACTTGCCGCTCTTGCCCGACTTGCCGCTCTTGCCCGACTTGCCGCTCTTGCCAGACTGATCCGGTAAAGTGCCTCTATCGCCGTAGATTACATCGTCGCCGTGACCACCAAAAATAGTGTCGTCGCCGCCATAGCCGTAAATAAGGTCCGCAATATTGGTAATTTCATCGCCTTGAAAGTCGGTAAAGCCCACGCCCATAGTATCGTCAGAGCCAGTACCGTCGACTTTGCCGTCTAGGAGAAGATCGTTACCCGACTTGCCGCTTTTACCCGACTTGCCGCTTTTACCCGACTTGCCGCTTTTACCCGACTTGCCGCTCTTGCCAGACTTACTCATTCAAAAATCCAAACGCTTTGGCACCGAATCGGCGCGATTTATCAATTATTGACCAAAAAAAAGATGGTCTGCGATCAAGACATTTTCACGACATAAATCGTAAAATACACCCGCTGAACCGCTCCTAAACCATTCAATTCTGCTAGTAGCATATTAAGCAAATATCAACTAACATCTTGTAGATAGATCGTTTTGGAAACAGTAGAGTTAGAAAATATGTCATTGCGTCAAGTTGCTGTACAATCTGAAGGTCTGTACTTAAGTGGATCGACAGAAAATCAGGTTGAGGAGTGGTGTGCTGCGCAACGAATCACAATTAATTCAACCATATCAAATCGTCCTTGGTCACAGGTCTGGCGCGCAGCAGATCATAGCGGACGCCCGTGCATTTTGAAACGAAACAGGTTCGTTCGCCCGGGAATTGATAGGTTACATGCAACACTTTCTGATGTTTTGGGGCCAAACGTTCCCGCAGTTCTCGCATCGCGCCCTGACCTTGGCCTACATCTGCTCGAAGACGCAGGCGCGGGCGCCGTATCCGCCGAGGAAGCGTTGGGCGTATACGGCGAGGCTCAGGCCACCTTTGCAGGACATACTTCCGCACTGGATGCGATCCCACTGGTGCGCGCGGTCGATGTGTTGGATCATTTCGCGCTGCTGATTGCGGATGGCGACCCAGCCGCAGTTACTAATATTTTCAAGTTTTTCGATGCGGAAACTTTGGACAACCTGCGCAAAAACATGAATGCACATGGGCGTGTCCTACGGAGCATTGCAGAGCGCGTCGACACATTTGCGCCCACGGTTAACCATTGCGACCTGATCCCGGATAACGCTCTGCGCCGCCAAGACGGGTCTGTGTGTATCATCGATTGGGACGATGCGATCCGATCTGCGCCCGGTTGGTCTCTCACGCCGTCATTCTCTGGGTGCGTTCGTGTTTATGCCGCGTTACGCGAGACAAGTCTTTATCGCACGTCCGCCGAGCGCAACAAAGACCGCAAACGTATGGCCATCTACATGGCCGGACTAACGCAAAATGACACATATGCCCCACGGGATTTACTTCAAATCGTTCCTGCAGCAGCAATTTTTGGCGCACTACGAGAGGCGACAACCCTCACCCCGTATGACCTAAGTATTGGTTCAAACAGTGAAGATCGCATTGAAAAAATTGTAAAAATTCTTTCGGGGCGTATATCGCAGGTGTTCCATGCGGCGCTTTTAGTATCGAGCGCAGATAGCCGTCGCCGGCCACTGCCACCCCGTGCTCTTCCAGTCGCGGATATGGCTGATGCGTCTGTTGATCCAGCCGAGATTGCCAAACAATTCCGCGAGGCTGGCGCGGTACATCTGAAGGGCTGCTTTTCTCGCGAATTAATCGAAGAGGCTGCAGCAGTATTTGCCGCAGGCCAAGAACGGCATCAAGAAGAGATCGCGGCGGGTGCTGCCCTGCGTGTCGGTGATCGTCGGCATATGGTCACCCTCGACACCGATGGAGTTTTTGGGCGACCAGAGATACTGGCCTCCAAACCGTTGATGGCGATCTTCGACCAATTGCTGGGAAGTCGCTTCATTTTAGGGAGCGTAACCGCTGTCGTCTCACATCCCGGTGGTCGGCCACAACGGTGGCACCGAGACAATTTCGCCCTGTTCGAAGAAGCCAAAACGATGAGCTTTCCACCTATTTTGATTTCAGCGATTGTGCCGCTTGTACCCATCAACAATATTGTTGGCTCGACGCAGATTGCCCTTGGATCAAGCCAAGACCGTGACCTTGACGAGACGATCTGCCCTCTGGTGGAACCCCAGACTGAACTTGGTGATTGCTATCTGATGGACAGCGCGCTGATCCATAGGGGCATGCCCAATCAATCGAGTGGCCCTAGACCAATCGTCGCGCTTGTATATCAGCGACCATGGTATGTTGATGTCGAGAATTTTGGACGTCAGGAACGCATTAAAATGTCGGAAACGGTCGCAAAGCGTCTGCCGGCAGAGCGCCACCACCTTGTGCACTGGGCGGTTCCCAAATGAACGCTGACGGCCCTTGGTCGAAAACCGGATACGTCACAGAAGTTCCCTACACGCGCGAGTTCTTTCGCTTTCAGACGCCGTTGCAGATTTCCTTTGCCGCCCTTTGCAATGGTGTGGGGGCACCTGACCCAGTTAGTTCATTTGATTACCTTGATCTTGGGTGTGGGGAAGCGATCACCTTGTTAATCCTTGCGGCCTGTCATCCCCAGGCCCGGTTTGTCGGTATCGACATGAATCCAGCCCACATTGAAACCGCATCTGCCATTGCGCGCGCAGCTCAGTTAGACAATTTGAAATTTGAGGTCGCACGATTCGATGAATACGCAGAGCGCACAACCCGCCGCTTCGACTATATCGCCGCCCACGGTATTTATACTTGGGTGAACGAAGAAGCTCGCTGTGGTGTCCGCAAGGTTGTGGCGCAGACGCTAAAACCAGGAGGACTGTTTTATCTGTGCCACTACGTGCGTCCCGGCGCAGACCGGACCAAGGCCCTCTATGACCTGATTCAGGCCAGCATGGAGGATCATGACCAACTCCCAATCGTTGCGCGCATCCGTGCTACCATCGCCGACCTGCGCTCCCTACAGGCCGCAGGTGCACCCGTCTTTAAAATGTACTCTGATTTGGACGACGATCTTGAAGACCTTGAGACGCGCGATGATCGTTATTTGGCTCATGAGTTTGGCAATAAACACTTTGAACCAATGACCTTTGCGCATGTCGCAAGAGACCTCCGGGCCCACGGGCTGGTGTTTGCAGGATCCACACGAGCCGACCGCAACCGCGCCGTCAACCGGATTGGCGCTGCCGCTCTGGATCACCTCAAAGATTTAGACGAGACAGCGCTTGAAGTGCGCATGAGCTATCTGGCAGAGGATGCCTTTCGCTGGGACGTATTTGCGCGCAGGGACGCGCCCCGCCCTCAAGAGCCGGCACTTCGTGTAATCGGGGGTCATCTTGGGTTTGGTCCTTCCGATTCCAGACGCAAGATGCCACGTACTGAAACCCACGGCCAACGTGAAATCATTTTCGACACACCCGAGATCCAAACGCTGCTCACTACCGCGTATAAAGGCTTGGAAACAATTAGTGCCCTGATTGATGCAGACCCAGACGGCCCCAAGGCAAGCATTTCGCGCTTGCGTGATGTCGCTGCGACCCGTGTATTTGAACCGCAACTGCGCCCTAACGTGCAAATGATACCGGACAGCAAAAAGACCTACCGACATACGCTTCTGCTTTCGACTGTTTTGTTCGATCGCGACTTCTCGACCGAAGCTATAGGGATATTTCCAGCCCCAATACGCGGAACAGCACTGCAACTTTGCGGTATTCAGGCAATTGCGGCACGTTTGCTTGATGGACGCACTCCTGGCGACGCACTTGAGGCCGCCCGCGAATGGGTTGACGCACTGCCACCCGAAAGCACAGACTATTTCGATGTTCCGCCGCCAGCAGACCGTAAAGCCTTTAACCTTGAAGCCGTTATTTTCTTGCGTCGGACCATGCCATTAATGCTACGTTGGGGAGTGATTGTGCCCGTTGAGTAGGTGTAAATCGCAACTAACGACGGCAGTGAGCCCGCTTCACCGACTTTCTGTGTCGCGGCTATCCAACTTGCTGCGCGGGGTTCTGTCCGACCGATAGCAGTGCTAGCCTGCTCAGGCATAACTGACTTGAGATATTCTACCTCTTGCTTATTCAGGATCAGGATCAGGAGTCAGCGCTTTGAAAGCCGGAAGCATGAGGCTATCCCCGATATTGTGAGGCAACTGACTGCGGGCTCCAGCACCGCAGAGGCAAGCATATCCCTAAGCGGGGACAAGAGGTTTATCGTTTCGGACGATCAGCGGGCTTACATTGCCTACGCAGACACCGGTCGCACTTTAGTTGCCAAGGGCGATCCGGTCGGAGATAAATGCCGCTGGCATCGCTGTGATCTGGGATTTGCGCGAATTGGCTGATGTGATGGGCCGCCGGTGCGCGTTTTACAGCGTGTCTGAAAAATATCTGCCCACCTACCTCGACCTGGGATTACAAGTATTAAAGATCGGCGAGGTCGCCCGTGTGGACCTCCGCACCTTCAACCTCGAGGGATCGCGGCGCAAAGACTGGCGTCACGCCAAGGCACGCCTTGCGCGTGATAGCTACGAGTTCGACGTCATCAAAGCCGCTGATCTTGGCCCACACCTCGACAATTTGCGGGCTGTGTCAGACGCTTAGCTGAAACAAAAGAATAGCGCTGAAAAGGGGTTTTCGCTGGGATGGTTTCACAAATCCTACGTGCTGAATTTCGACCACGCAGTTATTCGTCACAAAGTGACGGGCCGGATCATCGCTTTTGCCAACTTGATGAAAGCGGGCGATCAATCTGAGTTGTCTATGGACCTGATGCGCTATGATCCCGAGGGGTCAAACGCAGCGATGGATGCATTGTTTGCAGATATGTTGTTTTCGGGCAAAGAACAGGGGTTTGCGTGGTTCTCACTGGGGGCAGCGCCATTGTCGGGTCTGGAAAACCGCAAACTTGCCCCCGCATGGCATCGCATTGGCAGCTTCCTCCATGAACACGGAACGCAATTTTATCACTTCGACGGTTTGCGCGGGTTCAATATGAAGTCAGTTTGCTCGTGTCTCGCGGTGTGAAAGGCATGAGCAATCACGCCACCTCGATTAAAGCTGCAAAAATCCAATTAAAAACCGAAGCCGGTATTAAAAGTTTTTGGCTCTCTCGTGATACCGGACATTCGTGCAACACCCAGCATACGGTAAAATGGGCTCTTTCCTGCCGTTCGCTGCATTTGTGTCGAAGGTCCGTTGTTGAGCGCTCGCAACAGACTGGGCTTTCTACTCATGCGAATAGCAGTGGGATCGAGCTTTAAAGCGGGCCCGCAGCGACCAATTCCAATGCATCAGATTTGTTTCGGCTTTGAAAGATGGCTCTCGTTCACCTTGGATCAAAGCTCTCAGGTCCGACTTTGTCATTGCTCTTGCTGATTTTCGATGTTTCACCTGCGCGCCGACGCACACAAATCTCTGATCGTAGCCCTAAGCCTACAAAAACAAACTTATTGACACGGATTTGCACGAAACGGCTTCAATTTGCACGCTTATGCCTAATTGGCACAAAAATGTATTGGCGAGCCGTGGAGGACTCGAACCCCCGGCCTAGAAGTTAGAAACTTCTTGCTCTATCCAGCTGAGCTAACGGCCCGCACATTGTAACCATCCTCTAAATCACTCAGATCAAGCGAGTCAAGATGGTACACGCAAGGTCTGAGGCCCATGTTCAAATGCCTTAGAAATTTGGACCAAATTGGTCATGTGCCCCATGAGTGGTTTTTCTGTCTCCACGCATTTTCTAACCTCGCCAAGACAAAAGCCCTAACGGGTAAAACAAACTCAGGGCGACAAACCCTCACATTCGAAACCAGCCCGAAAGGAAAAGATGTCGCAGGCAGCAGGTAGTGAAATTTACGCAATTCAGCATACTTATTACTCATAAAATGGAGATAAGATGATGAAAGCCACTGCTGCGTTTACCAAAGAGTTATCAAATGAAAACCTGCATCACCATGTGCCGCAAGACTTTCGGGATCGCATGGCTTTGCGCCTTGTAAAATTCATGCGCGTATTCGCTGATGTATTCTTTGCCGACCGTTATGGTCACCGCGCCGTGGTACTGGAAACCGTTGCCGCTGTGCCAGGAATGGTTGGTGGTTTGCTTCAACACCTCAAGGCGTTGCGGCACATTCGCGACGACCAAGGCTGGATCAAGGAATTGATTGAAGAAGCAGACAATGAACGCATGCATCTGATGACATTCATTGAGATCGCCCAACCGTCTAAGTTTGAAAGATTCCTGATCGCGACCACGCAATTGGTATTTTATAATGCCTATTTCTTCCTCTATTTACTGGCCCCGCGCGTCGCCCACCGCGTCGTGGGCTATCTAGAAGAAGAGGCCGTGGTGAGTTACACACAGTATTTGGAAAAAATTGATGCAGGGCTCGCCGAAAATGTTCCTGCACCCAAAATCGCAAAGGACTATTGGAACCTGCCAGATGATGCCCGCTTGCGCGACGTCGTCATCGTAATTCGTGAGGATGAAGCTGGGCATCGCGATAAAAATCACGAATTTGCGAATGAAATTGCGCGTGGAACCCACGCTTAGGAAGGGCACTTTTGAACGGGCAGCGAGCATTGATAAACACTATTTATCAAAGATGCCGCTGCAGAAAGCTGCCGCTCGCTGCACGTTATGATTGCGACCATTGAGCGCAGAAAGCGTTCCTTCCGTTTGTTGACGATCTCAACTGGCTCATCTAACAACACGTTACCGGGGGCGCCGCATGGCTGAGATGTACCCTTTGAACCTGAACCAGATAATGCTGGCGGAGGGAGGGTAAATGTCGCGGTATCGCGGTCTGCCTTTTTTCGCTGGTCGGAGAAGAGACCGTGAATACAGATCAAATCCTCGCTGCAGTCCAGACCCAAAAACCGCTGGTCCAGTGCATCACAAATTATGTGGCGATGAATTTTGCCGCCAATGTGGTTCTTGCAGTTGGAGCATCGCCCGCAATGGTCCACGCCGAGGCAGAGGTTGCAGATTTCGTGCCCATCAGTGGCGCACTGACAATCAACATCGGCACTTTGTCCCCGTCATGGGTGACCGCGATGCAAAAGGCGGTTGATACAGCAACAGCGTCGGACACCCCGTGGGTCTTAGACCCTGTTGCGCATTTCGCCACCCCTTACCGCAGCAAGGTTGCGCAAGATTTGATCGCACGCAAACCGACGATCATTCGCGGGAATGCCTCAGAAATTCTGGCGTTAAGTGGTGCTGCGACCGCGGGCAAAGGGGCCGACAGTGGCGACAGTGTTTCTGATGCCGAAAGCGCCGCCACAGCGTTGGCATTGGCGCATGAATGCGTTGTCGCGATCACCGGTAAGGTCGATTTTATCACCGATGGAAAGCACGCTGCGCGAGTATCTGGTGGTTCTGACATCATGCCAATGGTCACCGCAATGGGCTGTTCGCTGACAGCATTGATTGGCGCGTTTGCAGCTGTCGCACTACCGCTAGACGCAACTGTAGCAGCCCTCGCCATGTTCGCCGAGGCAGGCACGCGCGCTGCCCAAACAGCCAATGGCCCAGGTAGTTTCCAAGTTGCATTTTTGGATGCACTATCTCAGATAAAGCCAGCCGATCTTGCAAGCAATGCAGCCGTTCAATGGGTTTAAGCCGCGAGGATCTATCTCTTTACTTGATTACTGACCCAGTGCTGTGTGCCGACATGGGCGTGATTGAAACTGTGCGTTGCGCCGTGGCGGGCGGTGTCAGCATGGTACAGCTACGCGACAAGCAGGCCACCACAGCGCAGCGTATCGCATTGGCCCGTGCCTTGATGGAAGCGCTGAAAGGGACAAACGTTTACCTGATCGTCAATGACGATCTGGAGGCCGCCATTTTGTCAGGTGCTGATGGCGCGCATATCGGCCAAAGCGACGGATCACCGCAAAGGGCGCGTGCCTTGCTCGGACCCAACCACATTTTGGGACTGTCGTGCGAAACACTCCAAGTCGTTGCGGCCGCAAATGGGGCACCCGTGGATTATTTGGGGCTTGGCCCCGTCTTTGCCACAGGCACCAAATCCGACCACGAGACCCCTATTGGCATGGCAGGATTGGCCGCGCTTGCATCTGCAACCACTCTCCCCACGGTGGCGATTGGCGGGCTGAATGCAAGCCATGTGGGTGACGTTATGGCAGCGGGTGCCGATGGTTTATCTGTCGTGTCTGCCATTTGTGGACACACCGACCCAAGCGCCGCCGCAGCCACATTCATATCTGCAAAATCACGAGGGACACAATGATCCGGAACGTTCTTTCAATTGCTGGGTCGGACCCGTCTGGCGGAGCAGGCATTCAAGCAGATATCAAAGCGATATCGGCCAATGGTGCCTATGCAATGGCGGCGTTAACGGCGCTTACCGTCCAAAATACCCAAAGTGTCAGCGGTGTGCATTTGATTCCGCCATCATTTGTTGCGGATCAAATCATGGCTGTTTTTGCCGATATTCGCGTGGACGCGGTCAAGGTCGGCATGATTGCAAATACGGGTACGGCACAAGCGGTTGCTGACGTTCTGCGGCCTCACTTGGACGTGCCCATCATATTGGATCCAGTCATGATCGCCAAAGGCGGCGCTCCACTTTTGGCAGACAACGCCATTGCGACGGTCCGCGAAGTATTGCTGCCATTGGCCAGCGTATTAACACCCAACCTCCCAGAGGCGGCACATTTGTTAGGCCTGCAACCAGCGACCACACGTGACGAAATGGTCATGCAGGGTCGGGCACTTTGTGCGCTGGGGCCAAAGGCCGTGTTGATGAAAGGCGGTCATCTAAAGGCGGATGACAGCCCAGACGTTTTGATCATGGACACAGGCGAATATTGGTTCAACGCCCTCCGCGTCCCCACCAAAAATACCCACGGAACTGGCTGCACTTTATCCGCCGCATTGGCCGCACGAATAGCACAGGGCCACGACCTGCCAGATGCAGTCGCCGCAGCCAAATCCTATGTCGCCACAGCCATCGCTCAGGCCGACCAACTTAGCGTCGGGTCTGGCCACGGCCCCACCCATCATTTTGCAAATTTTTACAGCTAAAGAAAGTTCACACATGAAACTGACATCTTTGACCACCGCCCTGTCGCTGCTTGCATCCCCTCTGATGGCCCAAGACAAAATGACCCTGATGTTGGATTGGTTCGTCAATCCCGACCACGGACCCATCATCATTGCCCAAGAAAAAGGGTACTTTGCCGACGCAGACCTAGAAGTCGAAGTCATCGCACCCGCCGATCCGTCCACGCCCCCCAAGATGGTCGCGGCAGGTCAGGTCGATCTCGCAATTTCATACCAGCCACAGCTGCATCTGCAAATCCACGAAGGCCTGCCTTTGCAGCGCGTTGGCACGCTCGTCGCCACACCACTCAGCTGCTTGCTCGTACTTGAAGACGGTCCAATCAAAACACCCGCCGATCTTGCTGGTCGTAAGGTCGGGTTTTCAGTTGGCGGTGTAGAAGAGGCGGTACTAGGTGCCGTCCTTCGCACTCACGGCCTGACGCTTGATGATATTGAATTGGTCAATGTGAACTGGTCGCTATCGCCGTCATTGATGTCAGGGCAAGTCGACGCAGTCATCGGTGCATTCCGTAATTTCGAGTTGAACCAAATGGACATCGAAGGCGTTCCCGGTCGCTGTTTTTATGTCGAAGAAGAAGGCCTGCCACCTTATGATGAACTGATTTACGTGGCCAATTCGGAAACGATGGATCGCAACATGATCGCACGGTTTCTGGCCGCAACTGAAAAGGCGACGCAGTACATCGTGAACCACCCTCAAGACAGCTGGGAGATTTTCGCAGCCACATCAAAAGAGCTTCAAGACGAGCTGAACAAGCGCGCATGGGTTGATACACTGCCGCGTTTTGCGCTGCGCCCAACGGCAATGGACGTCGGCCGCTATGCACGGTTCGAGGCTTTCTTGCATGACGCTGGCTTAATCCCAAGCATCAATGAAGTGTCCACAATCGCGATCGACGTGACCGCCCCATGAGCAAGCAAAACTATGGCCACGTGTTTGCAGACCTACGCCAAGGCTGCCCAACCACATGGGCCGCCTATACACATCATCCCTTTGTCACAGGGCTAGGCGACGGCACCCTGCCCCGCACTGCATTCCTGCATTATTTGGTCCAGGACTACGTTTTCCTCGTCCATTTCGCCCGCGCGTGGTCATTGGCTGTGGTCAAGGCCGAGACATTGGAAGAGATGAAAGTATGCGCCAGCACCGTGGATGCATTGGTCAACCACGAGATGGCGCTGCATGTCAAAACTTGCGCCGCAGAAGGCATTGACGAGGCTACATTATTTGCAGCCAAGGAAGAGACCGCGAACCTTGCCTATACCCGCTACGTCATGGATGCGGGGATGCAAGGCGACTTTCTGGATTTGATCGCAGCCCTAGCACCGTGTTGCTTTGGCTACGGTGAAATAGGCCAGCGGCTTGCCGAAACATCTACAGCAGATACGCCTTACGCGGACTGGATCGCCACCTACAATGACGGCGAATACCAACACGCCATGACATCTGTAGGTCGGATGTTTGACGCTGCAGTAATCCGCAGGTTGGGGTTAGATTTTCAAAATACACCACGCTGGGCGCACCTACAAACCCGTTTTACCACCGCCACCGAACTCGAAGTCGGCTTTTGGGAAATGGGGTTGCGCGGCGCGTGATGCACGTCCCAAAAATCACCCTGCAAGGCAGTTACCGCATTGAGCAACACACACTGTTTGATGCAGCAACATTGCATATACCAGCGGGCCAATGGACATGTCTGCTGGGTCGGTCCGGTGTTGGCAAATCCACGATCATGCGGCTGATCTTGGGACTTGAGACGGCAGGTCAGTTTGACGGTACCATTGGGGCTGATGACGGGCTGCCGATTGATGAGCGGGCCAGCTATATGGCACAATCTGACTTGCTACTGCCTTGGTTGAATTTGCGTGAAAACGTGGTCCTTGGGGCGCGGCTTCGGGGCGAAACACCCGATATGGAAAAAGCAGATGCGATGATCGCACGGGTCGGCTTAACTGACCATCACACGAAAAAACCTGCGGCGTTATCAGGCGGCATGCGGCAACGCGCAGCCCTTGCTCGCATCCTCATGGAAGACCGGCCCATCGTGCTTTTGGACGAACCGTTTTCGGCCCTTGACGCAGGCACCCGTGCCGACATGCAAGATTTGGCAGCAAGCGTTCTGACGGATAAAACGGTACTTCTAGTCACCCACGACCCCGCTGAGGCCTGCCGCCTTGGGCACAACATTTCCTTGCTGACACCAACCGGGATCAAACATTGGGATGTGCCAGATCCTGCTCCTGTCAGACGAGTTGATGACCCCAAAACACTACAGGCCCAAGCCGCGCTGCTTTCATATTTGAGGGCGGCACCATGATCCGATTGCGCTATCCACTTTATGCAACGCTGATCGGTCTTGGGTTATGGCAAGCTGTCATCTGGATCACAGGCGCACCGCATTTCATATTACCGAGCCCATGGCGGGTGGCCACCACAGGGTTCGAGAACCGCGCACTAATAGCCGAACATGCATTGGTCACGGGCACCGAGGTTATCCTCGGGCTGCTTATCGGGGCCACATTGGGCGCATTAACCGCTATTCAGCTTGCAGCGTCCCCCAAATTAGCGCGCATGATGATGCCACTTTTGGTGTTTACCCAAGCCGTGCCTGTCTTTGCATTGGCCCCCATCCTGACGCTTTGGTTCGGCTATGGGATGGCGTCCAAAGTCGTCATGGCCGTGTTGATCATCTATTTCCCCGTCACATCGTCGTTCTATGACGGGCTGATACGGGTCACGCCTGCATTGTTGGATTTGGCCAAAACGATGGGGGCAAGCAACGCGCAGATCATGGGGCGTATCAAAATTCCGCACGCACTGCCGTCTTTGGCATCAGGGCTAAAACTCGCTGCGGTCTACGCGCCAATCGGTGCGGTTGTAGGGGAATGGGTCGGCTCGTCGCAGGGGCTTGGTTACCTGATGTTGCTGGCCAACGGCAGGGCCAAAATCGACCTCATGTTCGCTAGTTTATTCGCCTTAGCGATACTGACAGTGATTTTGCACAGATCGATTTCAGTTCTCTCAGACTATATGGATTCTATTTCGCAAGTCAGGTGAAAACCAGACCCGCGCGAACACGTCTGATGCCCCACATTTTAGCCAAAAAATAATTGAATAAGCACAATTTCACTTCCTTACATGTTGGATCTCATCACAACATGAATACGGCAAGACGCGCCATCAAATGCGGGTATTAAATCGTCGGTACCGTTTCCCATCGCAAGCTCGACAGAGATTCATTCACGACAATGCGGTGCGTCCATGTCTTGAGGTTTGGGCGGTTTTCAAATGTATCAAGGTTCGAAAATATCTTTGTAAATCCAGTCTAGACTGCATCTTTGGCATGCCCGCTATCGTGAAAAATACGCAAAGCGACAGATCGCATCGACGTGTCCAGAATTCTTCTGAACCTTTAATTCTAGGCAATCTGCAAGGGCGCGATACCGTCGCAATAAATAATTTGTAACCAATGTCGGGCCTAAAGCGTCTAAGCATAGAGAGACAGGTTTGCTTTCGCACGGTTTCAACAGGAGATTCAGTTTGGCCGGTTTCTTTGTTCTTTGCATCATAACGGCGGGCTTTGCCGTTATCGCAGAGCGGTTATCGTCAACAGTTATGACCGCTCCTATGATCTTTCTCTGGGTCACTTTTTTCATCTTGCCATCATCGCTGTTTGGATCAACGCGATCCTGCACGAGATCACGGCAGCATCCGGTGCCCATTGGTATGGCGCAGAACGAAACGCAGGGGCGCTTGCCCCACAACACGTCACGCCCCCCTTCAAAGGAAATGTTATGGAAAAGACCGTTATATTCACGCTCGCCAATTTAGCTGACCGGAAACCGGAGTACGCCATCGTAGGTGAGGTCGATCTGGTGATTGTCCGATTTGACGATGAGGTTTCGGTTTTCTATGGGCGCTGCCTGCACCGTGGGGCCTTAATGTCTGACGGGCATGTGCGCGGGAACGATCTGATTTGTGGCGTTCATAACTGGGATTACCGTTTGGACAGTGGCGTGTCCGCCTATGCCAATGACGAGAAATTGCCAAAGTTCACATCCTGGCGTGAGGGCGACAATGTCTGTGTTGATGCGGATGAAATCAACGCATGGGGCAATGCCAACCCACAGCCCTATAACCGCGACGCGTATCTTGGGCTCTACGCTGATCCGAGCCATGGGTCAGACGCCGAGCCATACAATGGTTTGATACAAAGCTATGCAAAGTCTGGGCTTTCAAAAACGGGCCACCACGGCGTTGTAGAATCAATGGGTGTCCCGCGTCACGAATTGCCAGATTGGGATGACATTCAGCTGCTGACCGCGCAGTTATTCAAACCACCACTGCTGGACGACGACGCCGTTGGAACAGAGGTGGTAATTGGGCCAAATGCGAAAAAGCCGCTTAAGCTCAAGATCCCTTTGTTTGTCTCAGACATGAGCTTTGGCGCATTATCAGAATCCGCAAAGGTCGCACTCGCGCGCGGCGCAGAATTGGCCGGCACTGGTATATGTTCAGGTGAAGGCGGTATGCTGCCCGAAGAACAAGCAGAAAACAGCCGCTATTTCTACGAATTGGCGTCGGGTCGGTTTGGGTTTAGCTGGGATAAATTAGACAAAGTGCAAGCGTTCCATTTCAAGGGCGGCCAAGGGGCCAAGACCGGCACAGGCGGCCATTTACCGGGCAACAAGGTTCAAGGTAAAATTGCCGAGGTGCGCGGCTTGGAACCAGGGACATCAGCGATCTCTCCGCCGCGTTTTCCTGAATGGACCGAAGTCAGTCAAATCAAAGCGTTTGCCGACGAAGTCCGCGCGCGCACCGGAGGCATCCCTATTGGATACAAGCTCTCTGCGCAGCATATTGAAAAAGACATTGATGCGGCTTTGGAAATTGGTGTGGACTATTTGATCTTGGATGGGCGCGGTGGTGGCACAGGTGCGGCACCCATTATTTTCCGTGACAACATCTCTGTCCCCACGATCCCTGCCTTGGCCCGCGCGCGGCGACATCTTGATAAACTAGGGCGCAGCGACGTGACGCTGGTGATCACTGGCGGCCTGCGTAAGCCCGCGGATTTCATTAAAGCAATGGCGATGGGGGCGGACGCGATAGCGGTGTCGAACTCGGCCATGCAGGCAATTGGGTGCCTTGCGATGCGGGCTTGCCATACCAACAACTGCCCTGTTGGAATTGCGACGCAGAAACCGCATTTGGTCAACCGGTTGGTGGCTGAGAAATCCGCGCGGCAATTGACGAACTTCTTTGAGGCAAGCGTTGGATTGATGCAGGTGATGGCGCGCGCATGTGGGCATGATCATCTGTCGAAATTCAACCATGACGATCTGACAACTTGGAAAAAAGACATGGCCGCAATCTCTGGCGTGACCTTTGGCGGCGTGACTTAGATGGGACAAAACATGGAAAAGCAAAACCTCGATTGGATTTCAGTGGGCCACGTGAAGGACCTTCCTGAGGGTCGCGTTAAAACGGTAACGGCACGTACGACGTCGATCTGTTTGGTGCATTTTGATGGGCAATGGTCCGCGATGAACAACCACTGTCCGCACCAGAAAGGCCCGCTTGGTGAAGGTGCGATTGAAAAAGGACAGGACGACAAATGCTGGATCAGGTGTCCTTGGCATGGATGGGATTTTGACCCTTTGACAGGCAAACCACCGGGTGGTCATGAAGATAGCGGACAGCAAATGTACCCGCTCGATATCCGTGATGGCGAAATTTTCGTCGGCCTAGAAGCAGAGCCACCGCACACCCGCACCGTCACCGACGTCATGGTCGAGACGATGACTAACTGGGGTGTGCAATCGGTTTTTGGCATGGTCGGGCATTCCAACCTTGGTCTTGCCAACGCGATCCGGCTTGCGACCATCGATAAGAAGCTGAAATACTACGGTATCAGGCACGAGGGGGCCGCAGCATTTGCAGCTTCGGCTTACGGTAAGCTAACGGGGAGACCCGCAGCCTGTCTGACCATCGCCGGACCGGGTGCGACCAATTTGATGACAGGTATGTGGGATGCCAAAGTGGACCGCGCGCCGGTGTTGGCCCTGACCGGACAAGTGCAAACGCAGGTCTTTGGGCCGGGCGCGTTTCAGGACATTGACCTGAAATCGGCGTTCCAAGCCGTCGCGCATTTTTCACAACCGGTTCTAACTACGTCAAACCACGCAGAACTGATGTCGCTCGCCTGCAAGAACGCAATCGTCAATCAAGATGTCGCGCATCTTATTTTCCCTGACGATGTGCAAACCATACCATCTGACAAACCCGCAGGCACACCCACAGGTCGAATGGGCGGCACACGCGTGACACCTGCCGACGATGACATTGAGGTGGCGGTCGCACTTTTGAATACAGCAAAGCGGCCGATGATTGTGGTTGGTCACGGCGCATATGGCGCCCGCGAACAAATCATCGCGCTTGCCGAAAAGATCGGTGCACCTGTTGTGACAACGTTCAAAGCCAAGGGATTGGTGCCTGACAGCCATCCGCTTGGCGCTGGCGTACTTGGGCGCTCTGGCACCCCAATTGCAAGTTGGTTCATGAATGAAGCAGATGTGCTGGTTGCTTTTGGAGCCAGTTTTTCAAACCATACTGGGATCGCGTTAAAGCAAAACATCATTCAGGTGGATTACGATCGCATGCAGCTTGGAAAATTCCATCCAGTGAAGGTCCCTGTTTGGGGCGAGATTGGCGCGTTCTGCGATGCTGCCGCGGATCGAATCAAACCAAACGCCGAAGCCGTAGACCAAATCAGCGAACTTGCCGGCCGCTGGACGATGTGGCGAGATGAAAAGCATCGCCGCCTCACCGAGGAACACGGAGAGGGCATTCATTCGTTTGCTATCTTTGATGCACTTGGAAAGCTGGTGCCAGATGACACAATTTTTGCTGTCGATGTGGGCAACAATACCTATTCCTTTGGTCGCTATCTTGAAACCAAGGGAACTCAGCGGGTTCTGATGTCAGGTTATCTTGGGTCAATCGGGTTTGGGTTCCCTGCGGGCATGGGCGCGTGGGCCGCAACCCAAGACTTGGCAGAATTCAAGGGACGCAAGGTTGTGTCCATCTCCGGTGACGGGGGTTTTGGTCAATACCCGATGGATTTCACCACAGCTGTCAAATATGGCATGGACGTCACCCATATCCTTTTGCACAATGGACAACTTGGCAAAATTTCCAAAGAGCAACGGTCTGGCGAGTGGCCAGTTTGGGAAACCGATCTGCAAAACCCTTCATTTGCAGCATTTGCAAAGCTATGTGGCGGGCACGGTCAAAAAGTAACCAAAACCGAAGATATCGCCGATGCCATTCAAAAGGCCCTCGCTGTTGATGGCCCAGCAATGGTCGAAATCATGACCGATGCGGAGCTGGTATAACCCATGACAGCAGCACTTACATTGCTCATCATTCTCGCGGTGTCGCTAATCGTTGTGCGTATCGGCGGCACCGCTTTGCGGCTAACGGGAATGTCGCTGGACGCAGCACGTTTCCAAAGCATTTCGGCCCTCACGGGGACGGGCTTCACCACGCAAGAAGCGGAAACGACGATGCACCATCCCGTGCGGCGGCGGGTCCTGATCGGTTTAATGTTTGCGGGGCATTTGGGGGTCGTATCGCTGGCTTCGGCAATCATACTTGCCGTATCCACAGCACAAGACGGTGCTGTTTTATGGACAATCCTTTACATGCTGCTTGCCATTGTGGTGATTTGCGCCGTCGCACTAAGCAAAATGTTCGATATATTTCTCTGCCGCGCAATTACCATGGTGCTGAAATCGCTCGGATGGTTTGATGGCAGTCAACATCTTGTCATCACGGAATTACCAGATGGAACGCAAGTCGCAGAACATACAGCCCAGCAGAACTGCAACGTTGATGCGGCAAACCTTGGACTGATGATCTTGCGTGTGAATGACGCCCCACCGGGTTCTGACACATTGCGCGTGACAGCAGGCGACCGCGTCCTGTGTTTTGGGTCGCCCACTGCACATCTCGCATTAAACGCAGTGACGGCAAAAGGATGATTGGGACGGGCAAGCCATAGCCAATCATCACCAACGCCCCCAAAGTGACAACAGATCAAATGTTCAAGGTTGATCGCCGGATGATGGAAAATGCTGGCCTGCAACTTGCCAATGTTGCGCGCGATCTGTTCCTAGACGGGAATTTCGCAGGTGCGCACGCCGTGCATTCGGGCGGCTGCGACGATGACACTTGCGCTTCCAAAGCTAGTTTTCACGGATCTGGGTTTGAATACGACCTATGAGACCCCGTTTTCAAAAGGGCCCGTCGTCGAATTGCTCTGAACCGATAAATGCAAAGTAATAGAGAACGATTAGCCGCCATAAAAATCTAGAGGATGATCCATGACTGTATATTGCATCTTAAGTCCTGAACTATTCAGTCATGTTGCAGCACACTCAACGTATGCAAAACCTTGATCCGCGCCAAACCGGATGCGTTCTTATCGCAATAAAGCGGAAAGTTTGATCCTGACGCGCTGTTTGATATGTCGGCACTTACTGCCCTGCGTAGTGCCGCCGAAGTCTTTTGGTATTGGCGCAATGATCGCGGTGTCGAAGATCATAAACGCCCGCGCCTTAGTGATCTTACAGTGGCCACACAAAAAGAATTGCAGGCAAGCCAACGGCAAGGACCAGCAATTCAAGCGGCAATCCGATACGCCAGTAGTCCCCGAACCGGTAACCGCCAGGACCAAGAATAATCGTGTTATTCTTGTGCCCGATTGGGGTCAAGAAAGCACAAGACGCCGCGATTGCAACGGTCATAAGCCACGTATCTGGATTGGTCGCGGTGGCTGTTGACAGTCCTAATGCGATAGGTGCCGCGATCAGTGTTGTCGCGACATTATTCAGGAAATCCGAAAGCGTCATGGTCACAACCATCAACGCAAACAATGAGACCCATGTGGGAAAGCCTTGTGTTGCACTCAGAATTTGGGTGGCAATAAGTTCGGCCCCACCTAAATTTTCAAAAGCCTCCGCCAATGGAATGAGGCTTGCCAGAAGAACAATCACCTTCCATTCGACCGATGCGTAAACTTCGCGGCCTGACACCAACCCAACCGCAACAAATGCAATGACTGCACCAGCCAGCGAGACCGGTAAAGACGCCCACCCCAGTACTGCGGCGGCAATCGCTGCCAGAAAAATTCCAATGGAAAGCCCCGCCTTTGAGCGTTGCACAACAGGGGTTTCGCGCCCACCAAGCGGAAGCACCCCCAACCAAGATGCAGCTTGCGCCGTCTTGTCAGGCGAGCCAAGTAGCAACAAAACATCACCTGGTTTGATCGTCAAAAGGCGGACACGATCCT
>JBLHXF010000039.1:0-21981 GCA_047629435.1 Yoonia sp.
CAGAACCGGGGTCGCTACCGGCCCTTAGCCGACCTCCAACCATTTTCGGCGATGCTGCGGTGCGGCCCGTCAGACCGGACTTTCGCTGCACGTGCGAAATTCGATAATGGGCGAACTCACAGTTTGCGGGACATTGCGGCCCTTGGTTTTTCGCACTTCGCTAACGCGGAATCACCTTGCACGTGCAGTTGATTTCGCGCTGCGTTGGGGCCCATGTCGCGGAGCGTTCGTTCTTTATCGCTGACTGGCGCTATCTCTACAAAACCCCGGAGTCGCTTCTCTTATCTCTGCCAATGCGACGCCTTGGCTTAGTGGCATGTCCGATAAATGGAAGTCGTTTTCGAAAGTTTCACCTAAATCGGAAAGGCCGCCGACTCCTTTACAACGCCATAAGCAAAGCGTGTATCGATTGATGCGAGCCCACCAATCCGTTGCAACCTGTCGCGAACGAATTGCTCGTAACGCTCCAGATCGGCCACGACAACGCGTAATTGGTAGTCCGCTTGGCCCGCCATGACATGGCAGTCGAGCACCTCATCCATGCGCATCACTTCACCCTCAAATCGGTTGACCGTGTCCTCGTCATGCCGTTCCAAACGCACATTCACAAAAGCCGTCACCGCGAGGCCGTACGCTTTGGCATCCACGCGAGCGCTGTAGCCCCTGATAATACCGGCCTTTTCAAGGGTCTTGACCCGCCGCAAGCAGGGCGAAGGCGAAAGGTTAACCGCCTCGGCCAGATCTTGGTTTGTTGTTCGCCCATTCTTTTGTAGCGCGCGAATGATCTGGCGATCTTTATCATCTATTTTGTTCATTTTTAGCATTATCTGCCAAAATTATCAAATTTCAAGCTATGATTGGCAATTTTTTTAACCCGCAACTTGGTATCTTCTTCAAAACAACGGAGAGCCACGATGACCCAAGGATTTGCGACCCGCGCCATTCATCTAGGATATGATCCTAAAGAAAACGAGGGCGCTTTGACGCCCCCATTGCACTTGGCGTCGACCTTTGCCTTTGAGTCTGCCGAAGCGGGCGGAGAGATCTTTGCGGGTGAGCGTGAAGGGTATTTCTACTCCCGGATATCAAACCCAACACTCGACATTTTGGAGCAGCGTATCGCATCGCTCGAAGGGGCCGAGGCCGGGCTCGCATTGGCCTCTGGCATGGGGGCAATCACAGCCACGCTGTGGACGCTGCTTAGCCCCGGTGATGAGTTGATCGTGGACAAAACGCTTTACGGCTGCACCTTTGCATTCATGAACCACGGGCTGGCGCGGTTCGGGATCACGGTCACCCATGTGGATTTGACGGACCCCGAAAACCTGCGCGAGGCGCTGTCGGACAAGACCCGCATGGTCTATTTTGAAACACCCGCCAATCCCAATATGCGTCTTGTCGACATTGCCGCCGTTGCCGAGATCGCGCATGCCGAGGGGGCTATCGTGGTCGTCGACAATACATACGCGACACCCTACATCACGCGGCCCATCGATCATGGCGCGGATATCGTGCTGCACTCCGCGACCAAGTATCTTGGCGGCCACGGTGATTTGGTCGCGGGGCTGGCCGTGGGCAAGGCCGAGATGATTTCGCAGATCCGGTTGGTCGGTATGAAGGACATGACCGGCGCGGTGATGGCGCCCTTTAATGCCTTGCTTGTTCAACGGGGGCTGAAAACGCTTGCCCTGCGGATGGAGCGTCACTCGGAGACGGCACAACAGATTGCCGCGTGGCTAGAAAACCACCCGGATGTCAGCGCCGTGCATTATCCGGGCCTTCCTTCTTTTGCACAACATGACGTGGCTCAAAAACAGATGATGTTGCCCGGTGGCATGATCGCGTTCGAGATGACCGGCGGGATCGCAGCCGGGCGCGATTTGATGAACGCTCTGACCATGATCCAACGGGCCGTGTCCTTGGGCGATGCCGAGACGCTGATCCAGCATCCGGCCTCGATGACCCATTCGACCTACACGCCCGATGAGCGCGCCGCGCATGGCATCAGCGACGGTTTGGTCCGCTTGTCAATCGGGTTGGAAGATGCAGACGATATCTTGGCTGATCTGGATCAGGCCTTGTCTCGGCCACGCATGGCCGTTGCGGGCTGATGCTGCCATTCGTAATGATACTTAAGAAAGACACCCTTACGGGAAGGACCCCACATGACCCATCACATCGGCATCGGCCCAAACCTGCGCAAATCCGCCTATTTTGACGCCACAGTGCGCGACGGCGTGCGTAGCTTTTCAGTTTACAATCATATGCTCATCCCGGGCCATTTTGGGGAGCCTGAGGCGGAATATGACCGCCTGATGCGCGGCGTTGCCATGTGGGACGTGGGTGCGCAGCGTCAGGTTCAATTGCAAGGGCGCGATTCTGGCAAGCTTGCGCAGTATCTTACTCCCCGCAATCTCAGCAAAACGAAAATCGGGCAAGGGCGTTACGTGCCCCTGTGTGATCACGATGGTTGGCTGATCAATGATCCGGTCCTGTTGAAACTGGACGAAGACCGGTATTGGCTGTCCGCGGCTGACAGCGACATTCACCTCTGGGCGGCCGCGATCGGGCGGGAACGCGGTTGGGATGTGCAGGTCAGCGAACCTGACGTTTCGCCACTGGCCATCCAAGGGCCCTTGGCCGAAGATGTCGTGGCAAAGCTTTTTGGTGAGCATATCCGGGATTTCAAATATTTCGGGTTCGCGCAGACAGAGCTGGACGGCATTGCGCTGGTGTTGGCGCGCTCGGGTTGGTCAAAGCAGGGCGGGTTTGAACTGTACCTGCAAGACAGCGATCATGGAACGACATTGTGGGATAAAGTCAAAGCCGCTGGCCAAGACTTTGGCATTGGCCCCGGTGCGCCCAATGACACCGAACGGCTGGAAAGCGGTCTGATCTCTTACGGGGCTGACATGCGGTTGCAGACCCACCGCGCCAATCCGTTCGAGATGGGGATGGGCGCGCTGGTGGATCTGACCGGCGGGCATGATTTTGTGGGCAAACACGCGTTGGCGCAGGTTGCAAAGGCGGGCGCGAAACGGACCCGTGTCGGGCTGGTCATCAAGGGCACCCCGACGCCTCCGGGCCATCAGGTGCCCCTGCTGTTCAATGGCGCGGAGGTCGGCTTTGTCAGCGAGTTTGCCTATTCCAAACGCGTGGACCAAACCATTGGCGTGGGCCTCATGCGCGCGGATCTGGCGGGCACGGATCAGCCGCTCGGCGTAGCCGTTGGGCCGATGGAGTATTCCGCCGCCCTCTCCCCAATTCCCTTTGTTTAAGCGGAAAGGTTCAACATCATGGCACATATTCACGCACACCATCTGAAGACGATAGAACAGCGCCTGCTGTGGTTGTCGCACTGGATGATCCACAACGCCAACCACATCCGACCCAAGGCAGATGGCATCAAGGTCGGTGGTCATCAGGCGAGCTCGGCCTCGATGGTGTCGATCATGACGGCGCTCTATTTTTCGGCCCTGAAGCCGCAGGACCGGGTCGCCGTCAAACCCCATGCCAGCCCTGTCTTTCATGCGATCCAATACCTGATGGGCAACATGGATCGTGCCCGTATGGAGAATTTCCGCGGCTTTGGCGGGGTTCAAAGCTATCCCAGCCGTACCAAGGATGTGGATGATGTGGATTTCTCCACCGGCTCCGTTGGCCTGGGTGTTGCGATCACGTCGCTGGCGTCATTGGTACAAGACTATATCGCCGCCAAGGACTGGGGCGCCGACATTCCCCAAGGTCGTATGGTCGCACTGGTGGGCGATGCGGAACTTGATGAAGGCAATATATACGAGGCCCTGCAAGAAGGCTGGAAGAACGATCTGCGCAATTGCTGGTGGATCATTGATTACAACCGTCAATCGCTGGATGGGATCGTGCGTGAAGGGCTGTTCGAGCGGGTCGAGAAGATATTCGATGCCTTCGGGTGGCAGGTCGTGCGGGTGAAATACGGCAGCTTGCAACGCGCGGCCTTTGAAGAGCCCGGCGGAGACGCTCTTCGCAATTGGATCGATGATTGCCCCAATCAGGACTATTCCGCGCTGACCTATCAAGGCGGTGCTGTCTGGCGGCAACGGCTGATGGATGATCTCGGCGATCAAGGCCCGGTCACTGCACTCCTGGACAAGAGGAGTGACGAAGAGCTTGCCGCACTGATGGAAAACCTTGGCGGCAACTGCGTCGAGACCATGGCCGAGACCTTCGCCGGTATCGATCATGACCTACCCGTCTGTTTCTTGGCCTATACTGTCAAAGGTTGGGGCACGCCGATTGCAGGGCACAAAGACAACCACGGTGGTCTGATGACCAAGGCCCAGATGGCGGACTGGCAGGCCCATATGGGGGTTGGCGAGGGCCTCGAATGGGAGCCGCTTGCGGGGGTCAAAGACGCCTCTGCGCTGCAGGCCTTTCTGGACAAGGCACCGTTCTTTGCAAAAGGAAAACGTAGGTTCACGGACGCAAAACTGCCCGTTCCAAAGATCGACTTTGCCTCGGATCGCGAGATTTCGACCCAAGCCGCGTTCGGAAAAATCCTGAATGACCTCGGCAAAGGCGACAGCCCATTGGCCACCCGCATCATGACCACATCGCCCGATGTGACAGGCACAACCGGTCTTGGGGCATGGGTCAACCGCCGCAAACTTTTTGCGCGCACCGAACAAGCCGATGCCTTCATTGAACAGCGCATCCCCTCGACGGCGAAATGGAACTTTGCACCCGACGGCCAACATCTGGAGTTGGGCATCGCAGAGATGAACCTGTTTCTGTTGCTCGGCGCGGCTGGCCTGTCCCATTCCCTGTTCGGCAAACGGATCATCCCGATTGGGACGGTTTATGATCCCTTTGTGCACCGCGGCCTCGATGCGCTGAACTACGCCTGTTATCAGGATGCCCGTTTCATGATTGTCGGCACCCCGTCTGGTGTCACCTTGGCCCCCGAAGGCGGCGCGCACCAATCTATCGGAACGGCCCTGACAGGGATGGCACAAGACGGGTTGGCCAGCTTTGAGCCAGCCTTTGCAGATGAATTGGCGGTCATCATGGAATGGGCGTTCGATTATATGCAGCGGGATGGCGATGGCGATCCCGATGAACGGACATGGCTGCGCGATGAAACCGGTGGGTCGGTCTATTTGCGCCTGACAACTGCACCGCTGGAACAGCCCGGACGGCGCGTCGATGACGCATTTCGCCAAGGTGCGGTTGATGGCGCCTATTGGCTGCGCAAGCCCGGGCCAAATTGCGACGTGGTCATCGCGTATCAAGGCGCTGTGGCCCAAGAGGCGATTGCCGCAGCCGGCCAATTGACCGAGGCCCGGCGCGATGTGGGTGTCTTGGCCGTGACATCTGCTGATCGTCTGAACGCTGGCTGGACCGCAGCACAACGCGACCGGGCGCGTGGCAACGTCTCCGCGCAGTCACACATCGAAACGCTGCTGAGAGATTTGCCACAAACCTGCTCAATTGTCACGGTGATGGACGGTCATCCCGCCACGCTTGGCTGGCTTGGCTCCGTCGCAGGGCACCGCGCAATTTCACTGGGTGTTGAGCACTTTGGTCAGACGGGATCGATCCAGGAACTTTATCGCCACTACGGCATTGATCAACAGGGTATCCTGACGGCAATCAACGGGCTGACGGCGGGACGGCGGATACCTTTAAAATCTGTCGTGTGACAACGTGAAAGGACAGGAAATGGCCTGTGTTCGAGACTCCCGACTGGCGGATATGGCAGATGTCGCCGCGATCGCCAATGAAACGCTGACCAACCCCTTTATCAGCTGGCGCAGCCGACCGCTCTCAAAGCTGGATATTGCGGCATGGCGTGAAGATGGGCAGGATCAGAAAGACCTATTCCGAGTTGTGGAAGCAAATAGCAAAGTGGTTGGCTTTGCGACACTAGGGCCGTTCAAGCTAGAGTCCGGTTTCGAGCAGACCAAGGAACTTTCGATCTATGTCGCGTCCTGTGCCAGGGGCAGCGGTATTGGAAAGATCCTTATGAAAGACGCCTTACAACCGCAGGTCGGCGTCCGCAAAATCATATCTGCGATTGACGCAAGTAACGAAGGTTCGGTGCGTTTGCACGAGCAGTTTGGTTTTGAACAAGTCGGGTATCTCCCCAGCGTAGGTTTCACCGCCGATGAACCACGCGACTTGATTCTGATGATGTATTCGCTGAACTCTGACTGAACGCTTGGTCTGTTGCCAGACACTTACTTGCAACGTGCGTCACAAACCTGGCCGGTCCGCATATCTTGACGTATACACACTCGGTATTTGTTCGGTGATCGGACAGGTCGGTGCATGATCTATACTGTTAAATGTGCGAATGTCTGAAATCCCTGCTGCATTACGTCATGGAGTTTTCTTGCTTACGCAGCAAGAAAATCGAATTCACAGTTTGGGCTCACTGCCGCCATTAGATCGTTTGCAGCATTTGTGGATTTGACCTCTCATTGAACGGCCGCTTTCGCCAGATTGCCCCAGAGCCCGCGCACTTGCAGCGAAGGTCCGCAATCCGCCCTTAATGTAGAAATGTGCATGGCGCAGCATCTGTTACTATCAGCCCTTGGTGTCGAATGACATGAACGCCAACGAATTTGGGTTGGAACAGACCGAGGGCTAATCGTGCATGATGGGTTTGATTGGTTCGAAGAAAGCACTACTGCAGGTCTTACCCGCCTTCCTCGACCCGATCCCGAGCCGACCGAAAGCGGCTGGCGGTTTGACCGCGCGGGCAGCACTTGGAATTATAATGCAGGCACAGGCCGCATCGGGTTTCAGTCACAATCGCCTGCGATTATCGTATCAGACAACGCACCGGTGCATGCAATCTATTGGACTGACGGCACCGACGCACAGCTTGGCAGTTACGTAGACGATGTCTTTGTCGCTGATGGCGAAGCCATCCCTGCCAACCTCGTTTTGCGTGTCAAACCGAGCGCGGATCAAATCTTTGAGGGCGGCATCCCGGCCCTGCCCCGATTACAACCAGGTCGTGGTCATTGGCGCTATTTAACACGCGAAGAAGAGACGCCACCAACCCCGACCGCATTTCCCGCATGGACACGTGAGGGGCGCCTTTTGTCGCCCCCCCAAGAACATGATGCACCGTTTGAGGGTCGTTTTTTATCCGAAAGCGAACGCGCGATGTTGGATAAAGTGTTTTCCTACAACCCTGCGGCCAGAGTCCGGTTTGCATGGCAACCCCATGCGCCGTTTTCAATCACGGTCCGGTTGGACAAACCGATACCTGACGAAACACTGCCCGGTGCTGTTCTGGACCGGATACAAGATGCCACTAATCGCGTTCGCCCCGCAGGGGCCCACGTGCGTCTCGCTTTTGGCGAGCAAATCATGAGAGGAGATGACAATGGGTGAACTCGCTGAAAAATTTGGGGGCAAGGTGGACGGGGAACTTATCCGTGCCACCGACTGGAACGCTTTGATCGACGGTATTGAAGGACAGTTTGACGCGTTGGGTGATCGCTTGCAGACCGCGCAACAGCAGATCGAAACCAACATCACCGCGCTGGCAGATGCCAACACACGCCTTGATGAATTTGGGATACTGGCCAATCTTGTACGCAGCAGCTATCGTCAATTGAACCTCACATCAGCACGCAGCACATATGCGGTTGGCGAACGCGCGGTTCTGGTGGCAAACGTCTTGGACTTTGACGGAGCGCCCCTTGATCTGTCCAGCGCAGCAAGCCGACCTTGGGTTGATTTCGTGACCGTCTGGGGCAGCCTGAAACCTGCACCCGGCTTTACCTCTCGCGTAGGCACAGGTGGCAAAACGGTATCTGTCCAAGTGAACGCAAGCGGCGAGGCACGCGCATTGCTGCGCGAGGCAACCGGGTCAGTGTTTGCCGAAGAAGACGAATTGGAAATCGCCGCCGTGATGGAAACATCCATCGGTGGCACCCGTGTGGCGGACCACTTTATCAACGCGTCAACACCCGCCGCAAGCCAGATTTCCCCTGCCTTTGCCGCCGTTAGCGCCGCTTACGACCGCAGTGATACGTTCGTGATGCGCAATTATCTGGACGGAATTTATCTCGCCAATCCCACGCGCGCTTACCGACCACTTGCCCCGACGTTTAGGTTAAACTGGCATGATGAATTTGCCACGGTCATGGCCTTCGTCAAACCCGACGACAACCCTGCAACCGGTGATAGCGCGATGGCCGCGGGGTCGATCCGCGTCACGTTTCGCGACTGGGTCCATCCGTGGATTTATACCCAGTATTTGCCACCGCCCCCACCGCTTGTCGCGGATTATGTCGGCACCCTGACGCCCGTTTTCGTCGGCGGAATAGACGTTGCCCTTACCGGCGTGTTCAGTATTGTCGAAGATCGCATCCGCGAGGCTGGGATACTTGGTCAGCAACGTCATTTCGCAGCCGTGCAAGAGGCAATGATTTCAATTCCGCCTGACAGTCGCCCAGCCTATTTTGACGCCATGTCGGCCAACGTCCAAGGTGGAATTGCTGTGCAACAAGGGCTTGCATTCTCTGCGGCTATATCACCGCGACAGCCCCGATTAACCGCCCCCGCAGCAGCCATCGCTGGGGCTGGCGCACGCGGTGAAGTCGCATCTGCCAACATAGCAACCGACATACGCCGCGAAACCACCGTCAGCATCCAAGACGTAGAAGATCGTGTGTTGGTTCAAGTAAGGGCCGAAAACACCCGCCTGTCCAATGACTTGCTGTCCGACAACGGACCAGTACGCCGCGCAGAAGTCATTGCACTTGAGGCATCAGGCCGCGTTGCTGCGATTGATCTGGAACTTGGCAACAAAGCTGGGCTTGAGTTGGTCAGCCAACTTTTGTCCGCGCGTGACTTGGGCTAGATGATGCAGAAAAGACTGCTCCACCCGGCTCAGATTTCGCCCTCAGATACGGACGAAGTGCTGCGACAACTCAACGCGGCGCAAACCGCGATGGCGTTGGCACAAAAGCTGGGGTTAGGCGGAGGGCCAGAAGTCGGACGGTTGATCGCGGATAACCTGTTGCTTGCACGGCGCAAGGTGCAAGGATTTACCACTTTGTCACAGGTAATGGATACCACAGGTGTGACGGCCCTACTGTTCACCGAAATCGTGATCGCCTTGTCGTCGACCAACCTGTCAGATGGTATTTTTGACTTACAATTCCTGCCCGTAAATCCAGTGATGTGGTTGGGTCAATCCATCAATCTCGGCGTCCAATTGCTGGACAGCAAAGGGCACGGGCTGACCAAGCATCGCATCACCTGTATCGCAGACACGGGACAATTATCGGCGCGCGATGGCCCAGACCAGCAACCCGGCAGAACGGTGCGGTTGCTGCCCGAACCCGGCGGGTTGATCAACCTCAGCTTTGCATCGTACTTGATGCCAACATTCACCCCATCACAAGCATCAGCTTTGACCGTCGAATTGGCGCGCCTTGATGCAAAGACGCGCACGCCTGCCGAGGCGGCCAAACAACTTCGCCAAGTTGCGACGCAGTATCGCCAACAAGGTGCACGTGCTTTGCGCGGGGTCTTGGACCAGCTTTTTGACCTTTATCCCCCCCCCACCCAACCCGCGACATTGCCATGGCCCAGTCATCCAGTGACGCTGCTCGCCTTGGTTGAGGACGACACAGGACAGGTGCGCAAAATGGCAACATTGCACCTTTCGGTGCGCAATTGGCTTGGCGGGTTTCACATGGCGTTGCGCGATGAAATTGGCGCATCTTCACCCTTGGCAAATGCGCTTGATACACTTGGCAAAGATATTGAAGCGGGCCGTGATATATCGCGTCAAATCATTTTGGCAAAACACGGATTTGCGGGGATTGAACGTGGCAAACTAGGTCGTGATTTACGTGATCAAAGTGCGGGCCGCGATATTAACGCATACCTTGAGACCAACGCGCGTGCGCTGACACCTGCCGCAATCACAAATGCATCTCGGGCTGCTGGTGCGTCTCAAGCAGCCCTTGCCGCCGGCGGATTTGCCGTGTTCGACGCGGTACGCAACGCCAGTGAAGTTCAGGACACTATTAGCCCGGTATCCAAACTGGATTTTATCGGGAAAGCGGATCTTGCAGCGTTCGGCAATCGATTGGACATGGTGGAACGTGACGCCGTCAAACGCGGTGACCTTGATCAGCTTAGCGACGCCTTGACGGGTGATTTCACCAGAAACCTAAATCGTCTGCAGGGTAAGTTTTCCGAAGACCAAAGTGGTTTGAACGCTCGACTAGGTTCGCTTGAAGAAAGCGCGCTTGGAAAAGACGATTTGGCGCAATTCCAGCTGGATTTCGACACCAAACTGGATGACCGGTTTAAGGAATTCGAAGGCAAAACCGTCGCCCACGATGATTTCAAGAATTCCCAAGCCACTTTGGACGAGCGCCTTGGTGCGCTAGAGGCCGAGACAATCCGAAAGGATGATCTGACCAAACTGGAACGCGATCTGACACTTTCCTTTGATGCAAGGTTTGAGACATTGGGCCGTGACTTTGTCAAAAGGTCCAGCCTTGACGCTCTGAAATCAGAGCTGTCGGAAGAATTCGAGACGCGGTTAAAAATAGTCGAGGAAGGATCAATCAGCAGGGATGAATTCAATCTGCTCCGCGAGGACCTCAAGCGCGATACTGACACGCGGCTAGCCGGAACGGTCTCGCAGGCTAAACTTGATGAAAACCTTGATGAGGTCATCCGAAACTTTGATACTAAAATGGCGCGCAAAGCTAACGCGTCAAGCCTTTCGCAGTTGAAAACCTCCTTTGCACAAATCGAAGACAAACAAACTCTTTTGCAAACCCGCATGAATGATCTGGGCACAATCAACCTCGGCGACAGGCCGCTACGGTCATGAGCAGGTTACGCAAATCTGACCTCGGGGCCGCTGCGGGAGTGTCTCCATTGGACACCGCGAAAAGCGGACGGTTTGAACGGCGCATCCGCCTGTCTTTTCGCACGGGCGGAATGGCGCAAAGTGCAACAGTGGCTGCGGGCGCCGTCTTGCACCCCGTATTCCAGTTTCAGGACATCAATGCGCTTGCCCAAAATGCGCCCGAACCGGCAACGCTTGCCACCGGCGAACATGGCCTTGTACTTTCGCTGGCAACCGCCCGCAGGATTTGCCGCATCCGGCTTGCTGCGCCCGTTGATAATGACCGGATCACCGTCTACCGCTTTGATGGGAAAGTGGTGTCGGACGACCCTGTGCAAAATTCATATCACAGCAATCAGGGTGCGACACTATCTGTCACTGACGCAGCACTTGTAGTGCGCCGTAAAAATGGAAGCGAAGTTACGCTTTCACCCACTGACATTGACCGCGTGATTTTGCGCTACGCGGTTGATACCCCGCAGCTAGCCTTGCGTCTGGTGGGGAGCGATCGCGAGGTTTCGTTCCCAGCAATTCTAGACGACGAGGGTGTCCCGCAATTCCCTGCAAATTCCCATCTGGGAGATGATTTTGCCGCTGCATTGGAGGGGCTTTTGTCGGGCCTTCCAGCTCCCCTGCCCGATCCGCTTGAAATCGACTTAATCTTGTCGGCGGGCCAACCCTGTCAGGCTCAGATCGTCGCACTGGACCTCACGCTTATGCTAAGCACGGATACCCTTCCTGAAAAAACGGTCATGCGCTTTCCCGGCGGCGTCAGGCAGATGCAACAGGTGGCCCTTACCCTACCGCAAAAGGCACAAATTGTTTCCGGCTCTGTTACGGTCACTGTTGCCGGAACATCGCCCGAACAACGCAAGGGCGGCGCCCCCGTGGGCACGGCAAATCTGACCTTGCCCACCCCCACGTCGCTTGGGGTCCGCGTGACCGACACGACTTCAATCGCCACACACATGACAGTCACACATGCTTCAGCGATCAGCGGCGCGGAAATATCACTGGTCGCACCCCAGGGTCCGACCGAACTTTTTGCCATCCTTTATGCAGATAATTATGGATTACCGGGCGCCGCTTTGGCGCAAAGCGCCTCGCAGACAATCACGCATGCCCAACCACAACAGGTGGCGTTTTCTTTCCCACCCACCGCAATCCCCGCCGGACCGGCTTGGTTGGGCATCACGGTTCAATCGGGGTTCGCCTTGGCGACACTGGCAACAGACGGTCAAGCGGCACAGGTTTCCGGCCCAGAATTCACCATTTTGGTCAGTAACGCCAAGGGTGAAAGCAGCGGCGGACTTGTTGCGGCCCTTCATCAAGTGAGATCGACACAAGCCCCTACGACAACGGATGGCGCATTGCAGATCACAGTGTCGGACCAACCCTTGACCGGCCTGTCCGCACATGGTCAAACAACGTTGGATTTGGGGCCAGTGATCGACGCCCTCAACACAACACAGCCCACATTGGTCCGCATCAGCAGTACGTCCCGCGCACTTGTCACCATCGCGCCACCAAAAATTACATACACCATGCCCGATTAAATCTTGGGAATTGAGTGTCGCAACCAACGAGTATCGAAGACAGCCCAATCTGGACATTGACCAGCACCTATCTTCCTGGCGTGTAGCTCAACATACCTACCATTCGCGAAATGTGTGTCGGACCGTTTCTCGATCAACTTGCATCCCAACACACGCCCGTCGCTGGCTGATTTGACAGCTTGATCCGTTGGGTAACCAAGACGGCCTCCGATTTTGCAATTATTATGAAATTTTCTTATCAACAGCGACCGAGCCAGCTCAACCGAAGCGTCTGTATTTAGTAGGTAAAAAATCCTCGTCCATCGACCGCGACCCAAGTGGCCCGTATTTGTAATCAGTAGGTCCGCGATTCGAGTCCGTTCTTACGTCATTCATATATAAAATAGCTTGGTTAGACAACTTACGGCTACGATGGGCACTTCGTGCAAAATACTGAGAATACGCTGTTTCAAAGCCAAAGCGGACTTTCACCGCATTCCAGAGTGGACATTGTAATTGGCAAGCAAGTCAACGGCGGCTCAGCGGACAAACCAGCCGCTCCCCCAGAGCATAAACTTTCGTTTATGGCGCCGAATATCAACTTTTGTTCAATTATTTGACACCAACAACAATGCTCTTCTTGTCAAACTTAATGCGCCCAGTGCGCTTTGATGCATTTGAATAGGAGAAACAAAATGAAGACCTTCTTGCTTTCGACAACAGCCGCGCTTGCAATCGTTGCAAGCGCCGGACACGCGCAATCGGTTGAAGACCAAGTCATTCCGCAGCTACAGGCACAGGGGTATTTCCGGTTTGAAGTTACAAACAGTCCCAATCAGGTTAAGATTGAAGCGATTGCAGACGGCATTAAATTTGAAGCAATCTACGATGCGGCGACAGGTGAGCTTTTGAAGGACGAAGTTGAACCCGTTGATGATGATGATGATACAACGCCGGGTGTCAGTGTTCGAACAAAGGCCGCTGATTTCCTGCGCAACGGCAACGATAGTAATGACGATGACGATGACGATGATGACGACGTAGATGATGATGATGATGATGACGTAGAAGATAACAACGCAGAAGATTACGACGATGATGACGACGACGTAGACGATGACGACGATGATGATGACGATGATGATGACTAGTTTAAGCGTGATGGAGCCGTGATGTTAAAGACGATGATGATATGTATCGGTCTGGTGGGGTTGCCGCATGTTGCGGCAGCCCAATCTGTTCAAGATCAAGTCGTCACCCAACTGCAAGCTCAAGGCTTTAAGGGAATTGAGGTCCAACGGACATTTCTTGGGCGGCTGCGGTTCACTGCCGAAAGCTCCAGCTTTTACAGAGAATTGGTGATTAATCCGCAGACCGGCGAAGTATTGCGGGACTACGTCCGTGATCTTGAAGACGACAATAATCGTGATCGTGCGCCTCGAATTTTGAACCCCAACAGCCGCCAAAACGATACGAACGATGACGATACGAGTGATGACTACAAAGACGACGATGATGATGATGATAAGAACGACGACAAAGAAGATGAAGATGACGATCAGGATGACGACGAGGATGATGACGGCGACGATAGCGACGACGAAAAAGATGAGGAGGATGAGGAGGATGACTAATTTTCACTCCGCCTTTCGAGAGCAAATCTGAATGTCGAATCGCTGGTACATCATCACAATTGTGCTGGTACAGCTTATTTGCGCGACATTTTTTGTGTCGACGATGCTTTCTTCCATGCTGGGGTTTGCCCCCATCAACTGGCAAATATACGAGCTGATTGAAATTGGAGCGGCTGTTGGGCTGTTTCTAGGCGTCTTTTTAGGGTTTCTTTTTCTCCGTAAGATTATGGCGCGGAACACGCACATCGAGGACCAACTGCGGCTTGCCTCTGGTGCTTTCATGGACGTGTTGGATGAATATTTCACCACATGGGGCCTGACGCCGGCCGAACGTGATGTCGCGCTTTTCTCTCTTAAAGGCATGTCCACGTCTGAGATGGCTAACCTGCGTGACGTCAGCGAAGGCACCATAAAAGCCCAGACAAATGCAATTTATCGAAAGGCAGATGTTTCGGGGCGAACGCAGCTATTAAGCCTTTTTATTGATGAACTTATCAGCCGCGCGGACCATGAACCCAACTAGGAACTATTCACTGTCAGCAAATACAACATTCTCGAAGTCTGCGTTTGAAGCTTGGTGCGATGCCCAATCCGGTCGTTTTGTGCATAAACTGTCGCTGCGCAGAAATACTCCGAACGTGGCCGGTCGCGATTTGTTCGGCACTTGTAGTTTGTTAGTTTGTGATATGTTTAGGGGAAGAGCCATTTAAGCGAAAATGCGCGCTTTATAGACATTTCTAGGAAACGAAAATGAAACAGGTTGCTGCGGAGTTACAAGTAGATTTTGTTACTGGTGCCGTCGGCCATCGCCTTAAATTTGGCGGCGGACGCGGGCAAGATCTGGCAAAAGCGATGGGGCTACGCGGCGGCAAAACGCCAATGATTATTGACACGACGGCAGGCTTGGGGCGCGACTCGTTTTTATTGGCGTCGCTCGGAGCCAGCGTCATAATGATCGAACGGTCAGAAAAGATGCACGCGCTATTGGTTCAGGGCATGAAACGCGCCGCGAATGAGGGTGGTGAGTTTCGCGAAATTATTGCGCGCATGACTCTTTTAAAGGGAGACGCAAAGGACTTACTTCCTGCGCTGACTGGCGAAGCGATCTTAATTGATCCAATGCATCCTCCACGCCATAATTCGGCGCTGGTGAAGCAAGAGTTACGTCAAGTCCGCGAGATTGTCGGAACAGATGATGATGCAGCAGATTTAGTGCGTGTCGCGCTTAAGCATGCACGTAATCGCGTGGTTTTAAAATGGCCTACCAAGGCTGACCCGATTGAAGGGTTGAAACCATGCACCCACCAAATACGCGGAAAAACAACGCGGTATGATGTTTTTATGACAGGTTAAGCGCGCCGTATATCGGAGCGATGCAGACAAACGACAACTGGTTTTCTAACCGAGACCAAGCCAATGCGCCGTCCCCAATAGCGCACTGGTTACCACAAGGCGCTAGCGGTTGGCACGCCCAAGCAATGCAACGGCCGCAAGACCAATGAGCGTAATCATTAATGCCGCAGGAGCAGCCTCGGCGATATTTTCCAACGATGCTTTGGCGTGAACCCGCGTGGCCAGCGTATCAAAGTTAAAGGGGCGCAGCAGCAATGTCGCCGGCAGTTCTTTGACCGCGTCCACGAACACCAACAACAGAGCCGACCCAATTGATGCGCGCACAAGCGGCAGGTGCACGGCCCGCAAGGTGCCCCCTGCGCTGCGCCCCAAGGATCGCGCGGCCATTGGCAGGCTCGGCGACACGCGGCCCAAAGCAGCGTCTGCTGTGCCTTGGGCAATGGCGAAAAACCGGACCACATAAGCCAAAACCAGTGCCGCAGCAGTACCCGTCAACAATAAACCTGGATCATAGCCCGTCACAGCCAACACACCGTCCGCAAACCAATTGTCGAACGCCGCCAATGGGACCAAAATGCCCAATGCCAACACAGCTCCGGGTGCGGCGTAGCCAATCGCGGTGACAGGCATCAGCAATGCAGGCAACCGCTTGCCGCTTAGACGCACACCGTAAACCATAAATACGCCGCCAAGGACGGTCAGGATCGCGGCCAACCCTGCGACGACAACAGTGCGGGTTATCGCCTTGTGCAGGTCGGCGGCGGCCCATTCATTTGCATCAACAGCGTGGGTCGCTAACACGGCAACCGGCAGGACAAATCCAACAAGTATCGGGATCATGCACAACACACTTGCCATCAAACCACGCGCGCCAGACAATGCGACAGGCACAACCGGACGAGAGTTGCGCGCACTCGCAAAAAAGCGGCTTTTTCGACGGGATAGTTTTTCAAGCGTGACCAAAATAATCACGATCGTCAGCACGCACGTTGCCAATTGGGCAGCCCCGCCCAGATTGCCGCCCTGCAACCACACTGAAAAGATACCCGTCGTCAGGGTCTGCACAGCGAAATAGTCGACGGTGCCAAAGTCGTTGACGGTCTCCATCATGACAACGGCAACACCGGCGGCAATCGCTGGGCGGGCCAGCGGAAAACCCACACGCCAGAACCGTGCAAACGGCCCTGCCCCCAAGGCACGGGCGACCTCGTATCCGGCACCAGATTGTTCACGAAACGCAGCCCGCGCGAGGATATAAACATACGGGTACAATGCCGCCGAAAGCACGACGACAGCCGCACCGCGCGTACGGATCGCAGGGAACCAATAGTCTTGGGAATTGGTCCAGCCAAACGTGGCCCTCAATGCCGTCTGAATAGGTCCAGCATATTCAAAGAAATCAACAAGGGCATAGGCTCCGACATAGGCGGGCACCGCGAGCGGCATCAACAACGCCCATTGCAACCACTGCCTGCCGGGAAATTTATACATGACAACAAACCATGCGGCCCCCGTCCCCACGACGGCAGCAACCAACCCAACGCAAACCATCAATACCGCGGTATTGGCCACGTAGCGCGGCAAAGTCGTCGCAATCAGGTGCGGCCAAATGTTATCAGTGGGATGCAGCGCAAACCAAAAAACCGCCAAAATCGGTAGCAAAACCATGATCGCAATGGCAAGCGCACCCAACGACCAAGGGCTTGGCAGGGATAAACGGCCTAACGGCCCACGTATCTGACGAATTTGCTCAGTCATTTCATTCTGGCTCCTAACGGAAAGCTGTTTATCTGTCCAGAAATCCGACTATGATAGATCAAACAAAACAAATGAACGGCCATGGCATCATGCAAATCGCATTACATATCGGGGCAAACTGCACCGACGACGATCGTATCCTTAAATCTTTACTTAAGAACGGGTCGGCGTTTGCAGAAAACGGGATCAAGGTTCCGGGTCCAGGGAAATACCGGCGATTGCTGCGCGAAACGATCCAGAACCTGAACGGCGCACCGCCCGCCGCCGACACGCGCAGCATCCTGCTTGATGCGATTGTGGATGATGAAGACGTGCAGCGACTGGTGATGTCGAACGCTAATTTCATCTGTGTGCCAAACCGCATTTTTGACAGTGGCATTTTGTATGAACAGGCTGAGGCAAAGCTTCACGCGCTGCATCAGCTGTTCCCAGACGACGAAATCGAATTGTTCTTGGCACTGCGCAATCCGGCGACATTCCTGCCTGTCGCGTTTGCGCAATCCAAGGCAGACACACCAGAGGCATACCTCCAAGGTCTCCATCCAACGCAAATCCGCTGGTCCGATCTTGTCCGCCGCATCCAAGGAATGTTCCCGATGACGCAGCTGACAGTTTGGTGCAACGAGGACACCCCGATGATCTGGGCAGAAGTCATGCGGGCGATGTCCGGCGTGGACCACGACCAAAAAATCACCGGCGGCTTTGACCTGCTGGCGTCGATTATGACGGACGAAGGTATGAACCGGTTCTTGAATTACCTGCGGACACATCCGCCAAAATCCGAGATGCAAAAGCGGCGCGTCATCGCGGCCTTCTTGGACAAATACGCCCAAGAAGACAAAATCGAAGAAGATGTGGATATGCCAGGTATGACCGACGATATGGTCGAAGACCTGTCGCAAATTTATGAAAACGACGTGGCCTTCATAGCGCAACTGCCGGGCGTAGATTTCATAACGCCATAGCAGGTATTACATGCCAAGAGCGGTCTTATACATGTCCAAGACGGCTTCTTCTTCGGCAAGGTCATTCGCATCCATTTTGCGGATCGAAATAATCTTACGCAAAACTTTGGTGTCATAACCGCGGCCTTTTGCCTCTGCCATGACTTCCTTTTGGGCGTCAGCGATGTCTTTCTTTTCGGCATCCAAACGTTCAAAACGTTCGATAAATTGGCGCAGCTCTTGGCCGGCAACTGTGGTTGTTGTGTCTGTGACGTCGTTGTCCATGAAACTGGCTCCTGTGAATTGGCTGGCCCCTTCCCTAGCCCGCTCCGCAGCCCTTGCGCAAGCCCCGCCAAGCGGCTAGGCGGGATTGGTGTGAAAAAGGGATATCGCAATGTTAATTTGGATCGGGGCAGCACTGTCCATTTTCGGGATGATTGGGATCGTTGCGTCCATCGTCATGGTCGCACGCGCAAAAAAAGCGAAGCTTGAAGACGCGGAAATGCGTGCGCGCATCTCAAAAATCTTACCCATCAATATGGGTGCACTTTTTGTATCAATGATCGGGCTGATGATGGTTATTGTCGGTATTGTCCTCACCTAAAACTGGTGTTGGGCAGAATACCTCGTACATCCGCTCTAATATTGGACGCACGCGCGCGTCGGCCAACCGATAACGCATAACGCGGCCATCGCGGTCGCACTTAACCAGCCCTTCCGCGCGCAGCTTTAGTAACTGCCCTGATACATAGGATTGGCTTTGCCCCAACGTCTCCTCTAGCTCGCCCACCGTCATATTATGCGGGACAAGTGCACATAAAATACGCAATCGGCCCGGATTGGACAAGGCTTTCAGCATTGCGGCCGCCTCTGTTGCGGCGGCGTCCATAGGATCAAGGGTATTTTTCGTCATACTTGCACTCTGGCGTATTCGAAAACACATTTCAATATTGAAATGTATTTAAAAACACCTATCCTTGAGCGTAAGGGAGATTCGCAATGCAACCGACCATCAAAGCCTTTTTCGATACAGCCACCAACACCGTGTCCTACGTCGTACAAGAACCCCAAGGGGTCGCCTGTGCAATTATCGACAGCGTCCTCGACTATGACCAAGCAGCGGGACGCACCGACACCACGTCCGCTGACGCAATCGTAGATTTTGTTAAGTCCGAAGGCCTGACGGTTGCGTGGATATTGGAAAGCCACGTGCACGCCGATCATCTGTCAGCCGCCCCCTACCTTCAAGAACGCTTGGGTGGTAAAATCGGGATCGGCGATCAGATCACGGTGATCCAAGACACATTTGGCAAGGTGTTCAACGAAGGAACGGCGTTTCAACGCGACGGTTCGCAATTCGATGCGCTTTTCAAAGACGGCGACAGTATTCATATCGGACAATTGCGCTGCGATGTGATGCACACGCCCGGCCACACACCGGCCTGCCTGACCTATGTCATCGGCGGCTCTGCATTCGTGGGCGACACGTTGTTTATGCCAGATTTCGGAACAGCGCGTTGCGATTTTCCAGGGGGGTCAGCGACGGACCTTTACCAATCCATCCAGAAAATCCTCGCTCTGCCCAATGATACGCGGATCTTTGTTGGCCACGATTACAAAGCACCCGGTCGGGATGATTTTGCGTGGGAAACCACCGTTGGAGAACAAAAAGCCCTGAACGTGCACATTGGTGAAGGACGCCCCATGGAAGAGTTCGTCGCCATGCGGACCCAGCGTGATGCGACGCTTGGCATGCCACGGCTGATCTTGCCGTCGATCCAGACAAACATGCGGGCAGGCAATATGCCAGAACCCGAAGACGACGGCACAAGCTACTTCAAAGTACCGATCAACACTCTTTAATATCAAGGACTTATCATGCCAATAGATTGGATTATGGGGCTGCTTGGCGGTCTGCTTATTGGGGCGGCTGGGGCTGTGTTCCTGCTTGTGAACGGGCGGGTCATGGGCGCGTCCGGTATCATAGGGGGGCTTGTGGACAGGTCTGGCTTGGGGAACTGGCCTGAAAAAGCGGCCTTGATTGCAGGGCTGGTTATCGTGCCTGCGATCATGACATTGGCCATGGGTGTGACGCCAACATACCTGACCGGCAATCTGCTTGTTGTCGCCATCGCAGGTATCTTTGTGGGCGTTGGTACGCGGATCGCAAACGGCTGTACATCAGGGCACGGGGTTTGTGGGATTAGCAGGCTTTCGTTGCGCGGAATCGTTGCCACCGTGTTCTACATCGGAGCGGGTGGTCTGACTGTGCTTCTGTTCAAACACATATTGGGAGTGATCTAATGCGTAATCTTATGGCATTTATCGTTGGTGGTCTGTTTGGTGCAGGGCTCTTAATTTCAGGCATGACCGACACGCAAAAAGTGCAAGGTTGGCTGGATGTCTTTGGTGACTGGGACCCGACGTTGGCCTTTGTCATGGGCGGTGCGATCATCCCAATGGCTGTGGCGTGGCGCTTCACCCAAGGACGCAAGCCCGTTTTGCGCGATCATTTCGACGCAATGCCAGATCCTTCAGTTGACCGTAAAATCGTTGTTGGCTCTGTTATGTTTGGTATCGGTTGGGGGCTAGCTGGACTTTGCCCCGGCCCGGCAATTGCATCGCTTAGTTTTGGCGGTTTTGGCGGAATTGTATTCCTCATCGCAATGCTTTCGGGGATGCTTTGGGCGCCAAAGCTGCGCGCTGCGCTGGATTAATAGAAAAATAATAGGTAAAAACAGACATGGATATTCACCAAATCACACCCGCCTTTGCCGTCAGCCCACAGATTGACCCCACTGATTTGCCAGCGATTGCAGCCGCAGGTTTTACTTGCGTGATTTGTAATCGCCCCGACGAAGAAGTTCCTAGCAGTCATCAGGCGCATGCGATGCAAATTGCAACTGAAGCAGCCGGCCTTCAGTTTGTACGTCTCCCTGTTACACATCAAGGTTTGACACAGGACCTAGTCGACCAGCAAAAGGCCGCGATCAATAATGCGACAGGGCCGGTTCTGGCGTATTGCGCATCTGGCACGCGGTCATCGATTGTGTGGTCGCTGTCCCAAGCGGGCGACATGACAACAGATGATATTATCAATGCGACCCAATCTGCGGGATACGAGCTTGGCGGCATGCGCGGTCAACTTGATATGCTGGCAAACCAGACTTAATCAGCAGCAGCTATGACGGGGCGCTTTGGCACTGACATGTCGCGTAATTCAGGTTCTGCTGGAGCTTGTATCCGGACTGCGCGCATCCCGGCCGATTGGCCTAATCGTGCCTTACCGATCATCACATCATCTGGCGCAAACAATTTGACTGAACCGACAGTGACACCTGACAACGGTAAGGTATCGCCAACTTTTAGACCATTCACATATCCTATTGTGAGCTCCATTTGGTGCAAGACGGCCCGCAATGTGGCCGGCGCTTGCGAAACAGCGGCGTGCATCCGCCTGTCCCAAGTTTCGTCCACCAACACTTCGGGCGTGGCAACAGCTACAGCTTGATGGTTGGGAAGCGCGATGATCATCTCTCCTTGGCGAATATCGGGGACTAAATCCACCTTTACACGCATCACGCGGTAATCGGCATCGGCCATAACCAAACTTGCCGCCCGCAAGCTTTCAAACGGGTCCCCCAATAAGACATCATCAACCCAACCGTCCAGATCAGATCCTTGCGTCGTTTGTGGCAACAGCGTCAGCACCCCATCACAAAGAGGTGCTGCAAGCATCATATCTGTCCCAGTATGCACCCGATCAGCGGTCATCTGGGCAGACACCCGCCCCATGGTTTGCATTTCATTTGCAGCGGCACGCAATTGCATATCCAACGCAATGAGCCCGACCAAAACGCCGCGACGTTCCAACCGGA
>JBLHXF010000040.1:0-21139 GCA_047629435.1 Yoonia sp.
GTTGCGAAATAGTTGCAGTGACTGCCCTGAATATGGTTGAGACAACGACTTATACTGTAACAGGTGAAACGCTGTTTATGGCGGGCGAAATCAATTCAGAAACTGATGAGCAGTTTGAGGTGATTATCGCAGCCAACCCACAAATCACAACAATTGTAGAATGCGCTGTTCCCGGATCGTTGGACGACGACACCATGATTTCGCTGTCTTACCGTGTTCGTGAATTGGGTTTGAACACCCATCTGACATCGACAAGTGACATCGCATCAGGAGGTGTCGATTTCTTCTTGGCAGGTGTTGAGCGTACGATGGAACAGGGTGCCGCCGTGGGTGTGCATTCTTGGTCTGACGGAACCAACGACGCGGCAGATTTTCCGCGCGGTTCCCCAGAACACACTGCAAATGCGGGCTATGTCCGTGATATGTTGGGCGATGATGCATTTTATTGGTTCACGATTTACGCGGCAACTGCTGACGATATTTACCCGATGACGACATCTGAAATCGAAACCTACGGTATGTTAACCTCGGCTGTGCAACCAGCAGGGAGCGGGCCCGTCTGCCCTCCCGCATAACAAAGGAAATATGATGTCTGGAAATATGCGCGGTGCGCTCATTGCGTTGCTGGCTTTTGGAATTTTCTCAACGCATGACGTTGTGATCAAAACGCTTGGCGCAAGCTATTCGCCAATTCAGATTGTGTTCTTTTCGGTTGTGTTGTCGTTCCCGCTTGCGACGATCATGTTGATGCGTGACAGCACGCAAGGCACGCTTATTCCCCGCCATCCTTGGTGGGTTGCATTGCGGACTCTCGCGGCAGTGGTTACTGGGTTTACGGTGTTCTACGCGTTCTCAAACCTGCCCTTGGCAGAGGTTTACGCGATCCTTTTTGCGGCTCCTTTGCTGATCACAGTCCTCGCCATTCCTGTTCTGGGCGAAACGGTCCGCCTGCGCCGTTGGGTCGCCGTTATCGTTGGCTTGATTGGTGTGATTGTTGTTCTGCGGCCGGGGCAAACCGATCTTACGCTTGGGCATTTGGCGGCATTGGCTGCAGCGGTTGGTGGTGCAGTGGCATCGATCATCGTGCGTAAAATTGGGTCGGTTGAACGGCCCGTTGTCATGTTACTTTACCCGATGGTCGCCAACTTTGTGATTATGGCGTGCTTGTTGCCACTAGTTTACGTGCCAATGCCGATTGAACATCTCGGATTGTTCGGAATCGTCGCTGTGTTGGCTTGGACAGCCAGCCGTTTGACCATCAGCGCATACCAAGCGGGTGAGGCTGCAATCATCGCACCCATGCAGTACAGCCAGATTTTATGGGCCAGCGTTTATGGTGTATTCTTTTTCGACGAACGGATCGACATGCAAACGGGCATTGGGGCTGGCATCATTATCGCCAGCGGCATGTACATCGTCTTGCGGGAAAGCCGAGGTGGGTCCGACAACACGCCTGTATTGCGGACGCGATCACGCGGCGATACCGCATCAACGCCACGGATCAGTGTGTTGATGCGGTCAGTTGGGAAAATCCCACCACGTTTGCGCAAGCGTTAATCCAGCGGGACAGCGGCAAAGCTAGCGGCATCCGCGCGGTTCCAGCGGCTTCGGTAGCCGTAATCGCCACCGTCTTCATTCAATAAGAATCCGGTTGGCAGATATGGGTTCGCCTCTTGGCCCTCGGTCATTTGGCCGTCACTTTTGCGGGTCATGAAATGATAGGGCAAGAAATCGCGCGGGTCGTGAAGCCCCGCAGCACCAGCCATCTCGCCCAGTGCTTTCATTGTTTCGGCGTGGAACCGTGCGACCCGTTGGCTTTTGTCGCCAACATTCAATGCTTTCTGACGTTGTGGGTCTTGGGTTGCGACACCGACAGGGCAATGATTTGTGTGACAGGCTTGTGCCTGAATGCAGCCAATGGAGAACATGTAACCGCGTGCCGAATTGCACCAATCGGCGCCCAGTGACATTGCGTGTGCGATATCAAAGGCACTGACCAATTTGCCAGCCGCCCCGATCCGCACTTGGTCGCGCAAGCCAGCTCCGCGCAGGGTGTTGTGGACAAATGACAGGCCTTCGACCATTGGCATGCCGACGTGGTTTGCAAACTCCAGAGGGGCCGCGCCTGTGCCGCCTTCGGTCCCGTCCACAACGATGAAGTCAGGCACGATGCCGGTCTTGATCATAGCTTTGACCATGCACATAAATTCGCGGCGGTGTCCGATGCACAATTTAAACCCGACGGGTTTCCCACCTGATAAGTCGCGCAATTGGCCCAAGAACTCGCAAAATTCAATCGGGTTGGAAAATGCAGGGTGGGCGGCAGGCGATACGCAGTCTTGGCCCATTGGCACGCCGCGTGCTTCTGCGATTTCTGGTGTAATCTTTGCTGCTGGCAACATGCCACCATGGCCGGGTTTTGCGCCTTGGCTCAACTTTACCTCGATCATTTTCACCTGATCACTGGCCGCTTGTTCGCGAAATTTGTCGGGCGAGAATGATCCGTCCTCATAGCGACAGCCAAAATATCCTGAACCAACTTCATAAATCAAATCGCCGCCGCCTTCGCGGTGATGGCGGCTGACGCCACCTTCGCCGGTGTCATGGGCGAAATTCCCCATCTTGGCGCCGCGGTTCAATGCGCTGATCGCGTTGGCTGACAATGATCCGAATGACATAGCTGAAATGTTGTACAGCGACGCATCGTAGGGCTGCTTGCAGTCCGACCCGCCAATGGTGACCCGAAAGTCAAAATCATCGAAATGAACGGGGATGACCGAATGGGTCAGCCAGCTATAGCCTGCCTCGTAGACTTTTTCTTGGGTGCCAAAGGGGCGCTTGTCTTCTGCGCCCTTTGCACGTTGGTAAACCAACGATCTTTGCTCGCGGTTGAACGGCTGCTCGTCTTTGTCACCTTCAATAAGATACTGGCGAATTTCAGGGCGGATCTTTTCAAATAGGAACCGGATATGGCCAATAAGCGGATAGTTTTTGGTCACTGCATGGTGGTTCTGGCGTACATCATGGATGCCAAGAGCAGACAGTACCGCGAAAATGAGGAATGGGACAATCAGCCATCCTGCCCAAAAACTGCCAATCAGGCAAATGATAGTCAGCGCCATAACGGCAACGAAAACGCTATAGCGTTGGGTTGTGAGTAATTTCAGCAAGGTGAATCCTACCTGTAAATCAAAGATACACACACCTTAGGGGCCGAAGCTGCGCAGTCAAAGCAACTTTCGACCCGAAGGTGTGACGATCAAGTAAACAGAGCCGTTAAAAGTCTGGTGTAACACCAGGCAGGTTCAATGCGCGGATCAACTCGCGCAGTTCCTGACGGGCGGCGACATTTGAAATGTTCAAGCCCTTCACGCCCAGATCACGCAGATCAAGCAAGGTCAGGCCGCGCGGAAATAGCTCTCGGAAAATGACACGCTCGTTGAAACCGGGGGCTGTGCGGAAACCGATACGCTTGGCAAGCTTGTCGATGACCCGTTCCATCTTTTCTTTGTTAACCATTGCTTGGGCACCCATCCGGTTGCGCACAACGATCCAGTCAATTGGAGATAGGCCCGCTTGGGCCCGCAATTGCCGCGCATTCCAAACCATTTCGGAATAGACGGACGGGCCTGTAATATCTTCGCCGTCGGTGTCCACATGGGCCAAAAGATCAAAGTCGACAAAACTGTCGTTCAGCGGTGTGATCAGCGTGTCGGCAAGGCTGTGGGCGACTTGGCTAAGGCGCGTATGCGATCCGGGGCAGTCGATCAGGATGAAATCGCTTTCGGGTTCTAATCCAGCGACAGCCATCGACAAGCGGTGATCATAGACGTTTTCATCGGGGCCAAGTGTGGCGTGATCAACTTCTGGCAGATCGTGATAGCTGGGGGTTGGTAGGTTAAGACCCTTTTCCGCCATGAATTTTTGCCGGTTGGTAATGTAGCGGCCCATGGTTTTTTGGCGTAGGTCCAGATCAAGGCAACCAACTTTGTGGCCCATCCGCGCAAGCGCAGTCGCCACATGCATCGACACAGTCGATTTGCCTGCGCCACCTTTTTCATTGCCTACGACGATAATATGCGCCATTGGATCGCCCCTTTTGTCACCCTTACAGGCATCTATATGGGCAGGGGCTGCCAAGGGGAAGCAATGGTGAACAGCTGGATGCATTTTTGCGTGGGTTGTCAGAAACGAGACACATTGTTCGGCGTGATCCGGTAGATGTCTTTGGCCAACCCGTAAACGCTCAAAAAGCGACTCACAGACCCGAACGTTGCCGTGCCCACGATTTGTCCGTGATCGTCAGTGTTTAGTGCAGGGGATGCGATTGCCGCAAACGCACGTTTTACGCCGCCGACTTCAACAACCTGTGGGTCGAAATATGCGGTGATATTGGCTTTGATTTGTCCGATGTCACTGGTGTCATAGATGCTGGCAATCAGCACATCTAATGTATGTTCAGTGCAGTTTTGGTATTGGCTGGTGCGCGGGTTGGCCAAAACGGAATAGCGCGGATTGTGCAGCGCAGCATAGGTTGGGCTGCTGATCACCGCTAGCAATTTGCGTTGCAGTTCAGGCTTGGGAATGATGATCCCTGCATCAAGGCGTTGGGCACCGGCAAAAAATTCAGCGGGGCTATCTTGCACCAAATCGCTGCGGGTCCGGTCGCCGTTGCGTTGGTACAGGTTATAAACACGGTAGCCTTGGCCTTTACTGCCATCAGAGAGGGTAATCTGGGAATAGACCCACAGACCAAGGTGCGTGTACAAAATTCCATTCGGCATTTGCGCTGGATCACGGCCCATACGCGCAACGATTGCAACGCTGGCACCACGGGCAGCAAGGTCTTGTTGGACGCGGTTTGCAAATGTCGCGACCTGTGCCTGTGGGAGGATTGATTTACCAGGGGCGCTACTTCCCGCTGTGGTGACAGTGGGGAGCAGTGCGACAAGCACGGCGGTACAGAGTTTTGTGAAACGGATCATGTGAGGTCCAATCTAGATTTAGTTAAGTGTGGGAGGGCCATTTGCGGTGATGGTCATTGGTGCCACTTGGGGCTGCAAAACCTGCGTGCCTGCCTGAAGTGATCCGCTGCCAACCTCTGCGATTGCTGCGCCGGACACCACCATCGCGGCGCCCGACACCACCAAAGGCACGGCAACAACTGCTGCAGCTGATTCTACGACTGCAGCGGAGCCATGGCTTGCGGCCGCGGCGCTGTGGCCTGCGGATTGAACAGCGTGCGTGCTGGCTGCATTCGTGCAGGCTGTGACGGCCATTGCTACAAGTGTGATTGCGGTTATTGCTAGTTTGGACATCTCATCTCTCCGTTTGTGAACGATGTTCATAAATAGAATGCGAGCGACCTTAAGTCAACAAAAATGAACAACGTTCAATAAAATAAAATAAAATCAACAAAAGCGTCGAACTTCACAAGGCTTGACTTTTTAATCGTGATCCACCATCTGCCCTTTAACCGACGCATCCTGCCGCGTGTGCAGAGCAAGACGTTAAAGTCTGTGCAAGGCGTCGATTGATTTTCCGGTTCCCACATCACGCAGGGGGTCCAGCGCCTGATCGGCGTCGGGGCATGTCGCTCTGGCCGTCAGCATATGGGCGCAACCTGCACAGGCTTGTCCGCATTTGGCGACAGGTCGACCGATATGCGCGGGCCTATGTCCGCCAGAAAGATACTAATGGATTTTGATATGCTGGGCCTCGCGCCCCGTCTTGTTGCCAAGCTCAAAGAGCAGGGCATCACTGAACCAACCCCAATTCAATCCCAAGCGATCCCGCACGCCATGAATGGCCGCGACGTGATGGGTTTGGCGCAGACAGGGACCGGCAAAACTGCCGCCTTTGGCCTGCCGATGATCGACGCGCTGATGAAAGCGGGCGTTAACCCGTCTGCGAAAACAGCACGCGGTTTGATCCTTGCGCCAACGCGCGAGCTGGCCAAGCAGATTTCGGACAACCTGACAAACTACACCCAAGGGAGCCATCTAAAGGTTGCCTTGGTTGTTGGTGGTGCTGGTATTGGCTCGCAGATTAAGCGTTTGGAACGTGGCGTTGACCTTTTGGTCGCGACACCGGGTCGTTTGATCGACCTGCTTGATCGCCGCGCTGTCCGCTTGGACGAGACCATCTATCTGGTCCTCGACGAGGCCGACCAAATGCTCGACATGGGCTTTATCCACGCGCTGCGTAAAATCGCGCCGCTGCTCGCGACACCGCGCCAGACGATGATGTTCTCGGCGACGATGCCAAAGCTGATGTCTGAATTGGCATCCTCATTCTTGACTGACCCGATCCGCGTTCAGGTAAACCCTCCGGGTATGGCCGTGAAAAAGATTAGCCAATCGCTGCACTATGTGGCGCAGGCGGCGAAATCTGAGCTGCTGGTTGAATTGCTCGACAAGCACCGTGATGAACTTGCGCTTGTGTTTGGGCGGACGAAGCATGGCTGTGAAAAGCTGTACAAGTTCCTTGAAAGCAAAGGTTTTGCAGCCGCGTCAATCCACGGGAATAAATCCCAAGGGCAGCGCGAACGTGCAATCACCGCATTCAAATCCGGCAAAATCCGCGTTTTGGTTGCAACTGATGTGGCCGCACGTGGTATAGACATTCCGGGGGTGCGGCACGTCTATAACTTTGATCTGCCAAACGTTGCTGAAAACTATGTTCACCGTATTGGTCGGACAGCACGTGCGGGGGCCGAAGGGTCCGCGATTGCGTTCTGTGCACCGGACGAGATTGTCGATCTGAAAGACATCGAAAAAGCGATGAAAGAGACGATCCCAGTTGCATCGGGTCGCGAGTGGGAAATGAAGCCCGGTCAGAAAAAGCGCCCTAACGGTGGCGGCGGTGGTGGTGGCGGCGGTGGCCGTGGTCGCGGCGGCAAGCCCGGTGGTGGCGGTGCTGGATCTGCCAAACCTGCAGGCAAGCCTCGCAAGCCCCCAACAGGGCGCGGGCGTCGCAACGCAGCATAACGAACAAGGGCGCGGTGGTCAGATGACCCCGCGCCTTTTTCATCGGCGTGTTACCCGTATTTGCGAAATGCTTCCATTTCGATTGCCAGATGGGTTTGTAGATCGGCCAAATACTGCATTTGGTCTTTGCGGGCGCTCGGATCAGTTATACCTTTTAGAACGACCTGTCCGTCAAGTATCTGACGGCGCATGACGACGACTGGCGATTTAGCGTCGGCCTCTTTCATCAAACGGGTCAGCACGGCATCTGCTGGGTTTTCTGGGTGGGTCTGCGGTTTTCCTGCGCCCGCGAGATTGTCAAAATCGCCGCGCTTTTCGGCAGCTTGGACAATTTGATCGATAAGGGCGTCAAGCGGATGGGTCATGCTCCTGTCCGAATCAATGCCGTAAGCTGCGCTTTGGGGCCCGTGACGTCAGCAAGCGTATACAGATCAAGTGTTGCAAAGAACGCGTCGCGTGCAGCGGCCAGTGGTGTGCGCAATCCGCATGCGGGCAAGATCAGGCATGAGGTGTCAGTCCCAAAACAGGACACGACAGGTTTGTCTTTCTGAAGATACCGAACAACAGAACCGACGTTTATGTCAGATGCTGGATGCGCCAAAACGAGGCCGCCATTACGCCCGCGTTCAGAAATAACAAAGCCACCTCGTGCAAGTTCGGATGCGACTTTGGCAAGGTGGTGTTCAGACAGATCAAACATTTGTGCGATCGCCGACGTTGAAAGACGTGCAGGCGCGTGCGCCGCGAGGGTCATTAAAATGCGAAGGCCAAAGTCGGTGAATTTATCAAGCTGCATGCCATAAATTTAGCATTTGAAATACGTATTTAAAAGCAGTAGTTATTCGGTAATCAAAATACCTAATATTAGGAGAAAACCATGTCCTTTACCGAGATATTCTTATGGCCGGGTGCGACAATGTGCAGGTGGATGGGCGTGGACCCAGATAGCGATTCTGGGCTGATCCGCTGGATGTTCAACACATTATTCTATCTGTTTGTGACGCTGGCCGCGCTTTGGATCATCTTGGCATGACCCTGTCGCCGCGATTTGCAGTAACGGCACCGCAGATCGCGCTGGTCGTTTCCACATTCTATCAGCGTGTGCGCGATCATCCGAAACTTGGCCCTGTTTTCGACGTTCATGTGACGGATTGGCCCGCGCACGAGCAGAAAATCATGTCATTCTGGCGAAACGCAATCCTGATGGAACGCACCTACAGCGGAAATCCAATGCAGGCGCATCTGAACGCGGGCAATGTGCGATCAGAAGATTTCGACGATTGGCTGGCGGAATTTGATGCTGTCCTGACTGAGGTCTTACCCAAGGTACCAGCCCAAGCATGGTCGGCGTTGGCCCACAGGATCGGGCAGGGGCTTCGGTTCGGGCTTGATGCCTATGCTCCATCCGGTGGATGCGCTAACATTCCACGCCTTTAAACGCAAAACACCGCCCCAAAAGGACGGCGTTTCGTTGAAATAACAGTGGGTTGGCTTAGAAGCCAAGACCAGCGTACTTGTTCTTAAACTTGGAAACACGACCGCCAGCATCCATAAGACGCGTGCCGCCACCAGTCCATGCAGGGTGCACAGTCGGGTCAACGTCCAACGACATTACGTCGCCTTCTTTGCCCCAAGTGGATTTCATTTTCAAAATCGTTCCATCGGTCATTTTGACATCGATTTCGTGATAATCTGGGTGAATACCTTTTTTCATGTCAGAACCCCTTACGCCTTTGGCGCTTTGTAATTTGTGACTTCAGCGATACGCGCGGATTTACCACGGCGATCACGCAAGTAATACAGCTTGGCGCGACGGACTTTACCGCGACGCACAACAGTGATTTCGTCGATGTTGGTGGAGTGCAGCGGGAATACGCGCTCTACGCCTTCGCCAAACGAAATCTTACGCACTGTGAATGAACCAGCGATGCCTTTGCCGTTCTTACGAGCGATGCAAACGCCTTCGTAGTTCTGAACACGGCTACGCGTGCCTTCGGTTACTTTGTAACCAACGCGGATGGTGTCACCCGCTTTGAAGTCGGGGTGTTTGTTCCCCAGCGTAGCAACTTGCTCCGCATCGATCTGTGCAATCAGATTCATCTGAAAGCTCCTTAATATAGCACGGGTTTTCCCGAGACTTGTTAGCGTGATTGCAGAGCTTTGCGCCGTTTTCGACCCCCGCAAGAGCCGCCAAAGATACCGTCATCGTTTATTTATTGTGGTCGTCCGGCCTGCCTGGTGCATCCCGTCCCAACGAAGAGACCTGCAATATCCAACGGTTCCATAAACCAACATCCCGAATCCGCAAGCGGTTAGGATTAGCAGCGTATAGGGGGTTGTGGGGTGTCAGGCAAGGCCTGCAATTCCAGCAAAAGCGATGTAACCATTGCATAAATTTCGTATATGTTTTGCATATGCCAAATTTGCTGTCATCGGCACAACCTAAATGCCCTTTTTGTTTTCAAGACGCAACGATTGGCCTGTGCTGGATGACCTTAGCGCTGTGGGTGAAAATCCTTAGAGGCAAGCAATCCCGCGGCGGCAATCATGAGGCCGCCACAAATCTTATTGGCTACCCCAAATGAAAACTGCTTCAACGCTGTCGCCGTACGAACTCCCATCCAACCCCAGAGCAGCAGTATGACACCATCAACCACGACATAAGTGAAACCTAGAATGAGCAACTGACGCAAAACAGGTAAAGTTGGATCGATGAACTGAGGGAAAAGAGCACCAAAAAAGACAACTGCAAACGGGTTAGCTATGGACGTCACGAAACCCTGTTTGAAAAGCTGGAAGGATTGGCCGGAGGAATTAGCTTCGACATCAGTCGCCGGATCTTTCGATAGGATTAACTGCAAGCCAATCCAAACAAGATAGGCAACCCCAAGCCATTTGATCCAGGCGAATACGCTTGCGGAGGTTCCAATAATTGCAGCGAGGCCAAGCGCAGCACCGGTCATTTGCAGGCAATTAGCTGTCAAGTCACCTGCAATTGTATACGCACTCTGCCGCAATCCGTGTCGGATGCTATTAGAGATGATAAGCAGTTAGCTGGTATCAGGTGGCGTCGCGAAGAATACAGCGATGGCGACCAAATAGATGAGGTAGGTTTCCATCTCCACTCGTTTTGATCCTTTCAAGCGTCCCTTTAGCGCCAGAACTGTGATTCCTGGCCGTCAATCGCGATCAATTGTATACCGCCGTTGTTTGTGTGCGGCGGTGGTCGACGGTTAGTCTTTTTTCGTATGCGCATCCCACAATTCTGGTCTACGCGCCTTTGTAATCTCTTCGCTTTGATCTTGACGCCATCGCGCAATTTTTTTGTGGTTGCCGGATAGTAGCACGTCGGGGATTGGGCGGCCCTGCCACTGTGCGGGTTTGGTGTATTGTGGATGCTCTAGCAGGCCGTTGGAAAAACTTTCTTCGACCGCTGATTCCGCATTGCCCAACACACCCGGCAACAACCGCACGGTCGCGTCAATCAACGCCTGTGCCGCGAGTTCGCCCCCCGTCATCACAAAGTCGCCAAGTGATATTTCTTGGATGCCAAAGTGTTCAAGGATGCGTTCGTCGACACCTTCAAACCGTCCACAAAGCAATGTGACGCCGTCGGTGTTTGCCGCCAAGCCGCGCATCATTTTCTGATCCATCGGTTTGCCGCGTGGCGATAGGTATAAGATCGGCATGACGCCCTTTGCGCCTGCGCGCGCGTCGTTGATTGCGGCCTCGAGCACGTCAGCACGCAGGACCATACCCGCACCGCCACCAGCCGGCGTGTCGTCGACGTTTTTGTGTTTGCCGATGCCGTAATCACGCAGGTCGTATGTCTGCAGTTGCCACAACCCGTCCTTTAGCGCGCGGCCCATCAGGCTTTCGCCCAACACACCTGGAAAGGCTTGGGGGAACAGCGTGATGATCTGGGCCGTCCATGCGCCCGCAAGGTCGGGGGTGTCGGTCATCAATTGACGCGGGGTAAATGTAGGCCGGATGGATTTGCGGCCTGTAGATTTGGGTGTGTCTGTCATGCGCGTACCTGTGCCATAAATTCAGACTGGTTTCCAACCGCCAAGCTCAGAAGACTGCGCAAGTGCGGTTTTTTGGTCGGCTACGGCCTTGTCCGGCAAGTTGGACCTGTTCAGCGTCAAGAATTTGTCCCACAGCGCGTCTGATGGTCCCTCATTCCCTTTGCCAACTGGTTTCAGGTTAGCGCGTACGGCAGCTGGTACATTCATCTGATCAACCAGCGCTGCACCAGGGCCTAGCGGGTGTTGCAACGCATCGGTCATCGGTAAGAACATGACTGGCAGCGGGGCGAGCACCTCGGCCACGTCTTGGATAACCGCGTCAAGGTTGGCTGCCGATTTGAACGCTGCGTCGAATGATTTAAAATCGAGTGTGAGCCGGTGACCACGCAGATGGTGCCGATACGCACTGTATAACCAGTCGTGGCTGTTGCGCGTCGTAAAGATTAGTTTTACCTGCGCATCAGGGAATTTTTCCGCCAAATAGCCCGCCACATAGGTCATCAATGTGGGCAGCGCGCTATAGTCTTTTACATTCGGCCAACCGGGCAGATGCCCCGCCAATCCTTCGCAAGATATCAACAGGTCTTTATCGGATCGCACTGGAAATTCTTCGAATACGTCGTCCAGTAGGCTGACCATATCCACAAGGTCCAATGGGTTGCCCGTGCGCGAAAATAATGACGCCAAGCGTACGACAGGTTTCATGTGCCGGAACATGCGAAGATCGAAATAAGGCTCTAGCGTTTCGCGATTGATCCATAGGAAATGCTGGACCGAACTGGTTCCCGTTTTGTGGAAACCCGGATGCAAGAGGATCTGTCGCATAGGGCAAACTGTTCCGTCCATAAATACGCTTGGGGTTTGATACCGCTGATGCTTGTCTCGGGCCAGCGGTTTGTGCAACTTGGGCATATGGATGATGTGCTGGCCACCCCAGATTTTGCGTCGACTGCTGCTCAATGGGCGCGGGCTGCCCCTGCATTGGGGTTTGATTTGGTGGACCATGACTTGCATCTGGTCCGCGCCCGATTGTCTGATCCGCATCAGCGGGTTGTATTGCTGGCCCAAGGAAAAGGTGATGCCCCTGACTTGATCCTCAAACATTCATTGGTTGGCCAGCATCAAAAGCATTTCGACAATGGGGTTGCAGCGCACATTCGTGCCGTCGGTGTGTTTGATGGTGATGATACGCTGCATGTGCCCGCACTGTTGCACGTCGATCCAGATTCGCAGTTTTTGGTGATGGAGGCCGCAGATGGTCAGACCGCTCATGATCTGATCGCGGATGACAGCACCAAACGCGCCGTCGTGTTGCAGGCCTGTGGTGCGTGGATGGGTCATTGGCATCGCCAGACGTTTGAGCGCGACAATCCGATTAATCCAAATGTTGTTCAGAAATCACTGCGCGGGCTGCGCGATAAGGTGGTGTCTGGGGACCGCGCCGTGGTTGGGCGCCGTGCGTTTTTGGAGTGTGCTGCGGTTGTGGATGACATGGCCGAGGCTGCGCGGGGGCAGGTGACAAAGCTGGCTGCCACGCATGGAGACATGAATTTACGCAATCTAATCATTGGGCAGCAGGGCACCTTTGGCATCGATTTTGGTGCTATCCATACCGCCCCGATTGGGCATGATCTGGCACGGTTTGTTGCCAATTTTGCGAACTTCTTTTACCCAATGGACGCTGCTGACGGTGACGCTCAGTGGTTAAAAGATGATCTCGATGCGTTCTTTGCTGGATATGGGGCCGATGGGCGGAATGATCCGGCGTTTCGGTATCTGCTGCGGATGCAGGTCATCAAGGATTGGGCTAGCATCCCAAAGGACCTGGAGGCTCGCAATGCATTGCACCGGCACCGTTGGGCAGGCATCCGAATTTTGTCGACGATTTTATTCTAGCGCGCTTCTGGCGGGTTCACGATGATGCGACCAGCCGCAAGGTCGACTGTCGGCACAATATCATGCGTGAACGACAGCAGCATAGTGTCCGATTGTCCGGCAAGCTGAATTTCCAAAACATCGCCGGCGCCGTGGTTCTCAATGGCTTTGACAGTGCCAAGCGTCTCATTGCCCGTGTCGATGACCGTGAGTCCAACAAGATCGGCATAGTAGAATTCGTCATCGGGCAAGCTGGGCAGTTTGTCGCGTTCTGCATAAAGCGAGACGTTGCGCACGGTGTCGGCATCTTCTTTGCTGTCGATGCCTTGGATGCGCGCGGTGAACCCGCCTTTAACCTGACCTGTCAGCACAAGCATCGGAAACACTTTGCCGTCTTCGGTCGTCAGGGGCGCGTAATCTGCGATTGCGGCAGGGTCGGCGCAGAATGATTTTAGACGTACTTCGCCCAAAATTCCAAATGCACCACCGAGGGTGCCAACGATAATCCGGTCAGACATGTGATTGCTCCTTGGCGAAGCGCCTGTGTTGGCGTTTCGCGAAATAGCGTTGGGTGCGCGGGCCAAAGATGTGGCCCGCGCAATTGGATCGCTTACTCAGCAGCAGCTTCTTCAGCTGGTGCTTCAACAGGTGCTTTTGCAGCTTCTTCAGCAGCAGCAACTTTCGCTGCTTTTTCTTCTGCGCGTGCCGTTGCGGCTTTGCCAGGCGTACCCTTTTTCAGGTTCGAGCGGTCTTTCTTAGGCAGAACGCCAGCGGCCTCCAGCATACGTGCAACACGGTCAGTTGGCTGTGCGCCTTGTGACATCCAGTATGCAACGCGTTCCATGTTCATTTTCACGCGCTCTTCGGAATCTTTTGGCAGCATTGGTGCATATGTGCCGAGCTTCTCAATGAAACGGCCGTCGCGTGGCATGCGGCTGTCTGCTGCAACGATTGCATAGTGAGGGCGCTTTTTGGAACCGCCACGTGCGAGACGAATTTTCATAGCCATGATAGATAGTCCTTTGTTTTGATGGGTAGGATGGGTTTCAACCCATCATCAAGATTGATGTTGTTTATGGTGTTGGATCACTTCCTGAATAATGAAATTCAGGAATTTCTTGGCAAATTCGGGGTCCAGATGGGCCCGATCTGCAAGGTCGGTCAACCGCGAGATCTGCGCGGCTTCGCGCGACGGATCAGACGGTGGAAGGTCATGTTCGGCTTTCAGCACCCCAACGGCTTGGGTGTGCTTAAAGCGCTCGCCAAGCGTATAGACGAGGATCGCGTCAAGACGATCGATGCTTTCACGGTGGCCCGCAAGAATATCGGCGGCGCGTGTTGCGTGATCGGTCATAGGTGAACTCCTTTTGGCACAGGATGGCGGTAAACAAGTGTCGTGTCTGTTGGGCCCTTGGCGTTCACGTCCAGCTTGGCGCCTAGCTTTTCAGCTAAGCGGATCGATCGTGCATTGTCATGCGCGATATAGCTGACAGCAGTTTTCCAGCCCAACACGTCATAGGCGTGTGTCACGGCGGCATAGGCTGCTTCGGTTGCGATGCCTGTACCTTCGATTGCGGGGTCAAACATCATCCAGCCGATTTCTGTTTCTGGCCAATCAGGCGGGGTCCATGGACCAACAAAGCCAACGCAGTCGTTGTCGCCGCGCAGTGTCACAGCCCACATGCCGTAGCCAAAGATCTGCCAATGGCCGAGTTCCGACGCGAACGCCCGCCACGTTTTGCCCAGATCGCGGTTGCTGCCAAATGCGCCAGCGCGGTCTGACATCATAAAGTCGTGAAAGGCTGCCCAGTCACCTGGTTCAGGTGCGCGCATCACAAGGCGCGGCGTCTGCAACGTCATGCTCATATGGTCACCTGCGCGATTGCAGCGGGCTGATCATGTCCTAAATGCCGAAAGACAATGGCATCGTCTTCGCCGTGTTTTGTGCGGCCTTCTTCAACCGCCCCAAGCCGCGTCGCCAACGCGATGGACCGCGTGTTTGTCGGAGCGATCATGGAAATAAGCGGCCCAAGCCCCAAGGAGCCTCCAGCCCATTGGCGTACAGCGACGCCAGCTTCGAATGCAAACCCGTGGCCTTCGCCGTTATCGAACATGTGGTAGGCGAGTTCTGGTTCTGGCCAGCCCACGTGGTTCAGAATGCCAACCCGTCCGACGGGTGTATCTGTCGCCGTGTCTAGGACCATGAAAAACCCATAGCCCTTGACCTGCCAATGCCCGATCCCTGTTGTGAAACCAAACCAAGCATCTTGCGCGCTGCCGTTCCCGTCCAAGAACGCCAAACGTGGCGAGTTCACCACGAAGTTCGTATGCGGTTCAAGATCGCTGCCCACAGGGCCACGCAACGTCAAACGCTTGGTAATAAGGGTGGGCGCGGACGTCATCATTTCTTTTTGCCGAACCCCGATAGACCAGGGGGCAAGCCCATGCCGCCGCCAAGACCGGGCATACCCGCAGGCATCTTGCCTTGCATGGCTTTCGCCGCCTCGGCCATCGCTGCTGGGTCATTCATGTCAGGCATGGCGCCGCCTTTGCCCATCATTTGCTTCATGGCTTGTTTGAGCATGCCGCCTTTGCCCATTTTACCCATCTTCTTCATCATGTCGCCCATTTGGCGCTGCTGTTTCACAAGCTTGTTCAGCTCGGACACTTCAAGGCCGGCACCCTTCGCGATCCGCTTTTTGCGCGATGCGGCAAGCAGGTCAGGGTTGGCACGTTCTTTTTTGGTCATGGAATTGATTAGCGCGATTTGGCGTGTCAGGACTTTGTCATCCATGCCAGCCGCGTCCATCTGCTTTTGCATTTTGCCCATGCCAGGCATCATGCCCATCATCCCTTCCATGCCGCCCATTTTGATCATCTGCTCAAGCTGCAGTTTCAGATCATTCATGTTGAACCGGCCCTTTTGGAACCGCTTCATCATGCGTTCGGCTTGTTCGGCCTCGATGGTGTCTTGGGCTTTTTCAACAAGCGCAACGATGTCGCCCATGCCAAGAATACGGCCCGCGATGCGTGATGGCTCGAACGTTTCAATCGCGTCCATCTTTTCGCCGACACCAACAAAGCGGATAGGCTTGCCAGTGATCGCCCGCATAGATAGCGCTGCGCCACCACGACCGTCGCCGTCCATCCGTGTGAGGACAACGCCAGTGACGCCGATTTTGTCATCGAATTCTTGAGCTACGTTCACGGCATCTTGGCCCGTCAGGCCATCAACCACCAAAAGTGTTTCGCGTGGGCTGGCGATGTCGCGGACTTCGGCGGCTTGTGCGATCAGTTCTGCGTCGATGTGCAGGCGACCCGCAGTATCAAGCATATAGACGTCATAGCCGCCAAGTGATGCTTGGGTCTTTGCGCGCTTTGCGATCTGAACAGGTGTCTCGCCTTTGACGATTGGCAGGGTATCAACGCCGATTTGAACGCCAAGGATTGCCAGCTGTTCCATCGCCGCTGGACGGTTGGTGTCAAGCGACGCCATCAACACGCGCTTGCCTTCACGTTCTTTCAAACGCTTGGCGAGTTTTGCGGTGGTTGTCGTTTTACCGGACCCTTGCAGGCCGACCATCAGGATTGGGGCAGGTGCATTGTCGATTTTCAACGCGCCGGGGTCTTCGTCCCCTGTCAGCACATGCTGCAGCTCGTCGTGTACGATTTTGACGACTTGTTGGCCGGGCTGAATGGATTTGGTGACTGCAGCGCCGGTTGCTTTTTCCTGCACGGCGGCAATGAAATCGCGGGCGACGGGCAGGGATACGTCAGCCTCAAGCAGGGCAATCCGGACTTCGCGTAGGGCTGTTTTGACGTCATCTTCAGATAGCGCACCTTGCTTGGTGAGCTTGTCAAAGACGCCGCCAAGGCGTTCGGATAGATTCTCAAACATTGGCCAAGGCCCCTAATCGTTTCGGTTCGCCCTATATATAGGGTTGAACCGCATAAAGCAGTAGCGCCCCCATGGGCGCAACGCGCTGACGGGGGGCGATCCCCATCAAATGGGGACCGGACGGCTGATGCTATCCGGGTGTTAGAGGCCGTTTAGGCCAGTGGGCGGGTCAGAGTCAAGCGCGGGTGGCGTTGATTTCCTTTGCCACAACAGTAGTGATATCTGTAATTCCGACGAACTCCAGAACATGACGTAGATGTGGCGTGGCAAAATCGGCAGCGCTATCGATGACGACCCCACCAGAGGCCACAACGATAATTGCCTTTTTACCAACCAAAAGCCCGCGCGGTCCGTCGGATGTATATTCAAACGTGACCTTCGGTCGACAGATCAAATCCACCCATGCTTTCAGCGCGGCAGGCATCCCAAAATTATACATGGGCATGCCAATGAGGATTGTATCCGCGTCTTGTATTTCTGTGACCAGCACGTCGGATAGAGCCAGCACATCGGCTTGATCTGCTGTTCGCTCGTCCGCGAGGATCAAGCGCGCAGCGTTCCAGTCGGCGGTTACCTGCGGCAATGGTGTTTCGCTGAGATCGCGGATTTTGATTGTCCCACCGATATCCGCAAGCACATGACCTGCCGCCTTGCGCGATTGACTGCCTGTGACGTTGGGCGATGTAACGACATGAAGGATATTGGTCATAGTTAAAGTCCATTTTGGGGTAACATTCCCTGATTGATAGCGACATAGTGTTTTCGAACGCAACGGCCTATTTTTAACAGGCTCTGTTGAGAAATGCACAGGATACCATATGGATAATTGGGACGAGATCAGAACTGCCTTTCAGGTCGCCCGCGCTGGTACTGTCAGTGGGGCGGCAACTGCGATGGGGGTGCATCATGCGACGGTTATTCGTCATATTGACGCGCTGGAAACCCGTTTAGGTGTTAAGTTGTTCCAACGTCATGCCCGTGGATACACAACAACCGAGGCCGGACTTGATCTGTTGCAAGTCGCCCAAGCCACGGACGACCAGTTCACGCAGCTTGCTGGCCGTATAAAAGGGCAGGGTGCTGGTGTGTCTGGTGATTTGGTCGTTACATCGCTTGGGTCACTTTCGCGATTTGTGACGCCCGCGTTGGTTAGTTTTCAGGATGCGAACCCAGAAATCCGTGTTCGTTATTTGACGGGTGACCGTTTGTTCCGACTGGAATACGGCGAGGCCCATGTTGCCATTCGCGCGGGCAAGATGCCGGATCAACCAGACAATGTCGTTCAGCCGTTTATGGAAATGGGCGTAAAATTGGTGGCGTCTGACGCTTATGTTGCCAAACATGGGCTGCCCAAGGGCGAAGCTGACTTTGCAAATCATTGGTTTGCGTCCCATGACAGCGACGCCAGCCGTGCGCCGTTTAATCAATGGTTGCGGACCGTCGTGAGCGGCGACCGCATTGTGTTTCGCGCAACAGGCAACCGCAATGTCGCGGACGCAGTGGTTGCTGGCGCGGGTATCGGTTTTTTGTCCGAATTCGAGATAAACTGCCACGACGGATTGCATGAAGTGATCCCAAGTCGCGATGATTGGGCAGCCCCTTTGTGGTTGGTCACCCATGTGGATCTGCACCGTACGCCTAAAGTTCAAGCCGCGTTGGCCCACCTTAAATCTGCCGCGGCGGCGCGCGCGTGACCCAAGCCGCGCGTGTGGGTCATTTGTCGATGCTGCTGTTTTCGGTTCTGGTTGCAGGATCGTTTGCGCTGGGCGTCTTGGCTGCCAACGATATTGCGCCAATGGCCCTAAATGCAGTTCGTTTCTGGATCGCTGCTGTGATTATTGGTGCGATTGCTGTGGCCCGTGGTGGCGTGCCGCGCGCGGCGCTGGCTGCTCCTTGGCGGTATCTGGTGTTGGCTGCTGCGTTCACATTATACTTTGTGCTGATGTTTGAGGGACTAAAGACCGCCCCATCCGTCAGTGCCGCAGCGGTGTTTACCTTGACGCCTGTGCTGACGGCTGGGTTCGGTTGGGTGCTGCTAGGGCAGGGCGTCACACCCCGTATTGCGATTGCGTTGACCATTGGCGCACTGGGCGCGTTATGGGTGATTTTCCGCGCTGATCTGCAAGCAATTTTGCGGTTTGATGTTGGGCGCGGCGAGCTGATTTACTTTGTGGGCTGTATTAGCCATTCAATTTATACGCCTTTGGTCCGCAAGCTGAACCGTGGTGAAACTGCATTGGTGTTTACATTTGGCACGCTGGTGGCGGGGGCTGTTTTGCTAACTGTCGTGGGCTGGTCTGATATTGTGTCGACCCCGTGGCTGGCATTGCCGTCCGTGGTCTGGGTCACCATTCTTTACACCGCAGTCTTTGCAAGTGCGGCGACCTTTACATTGCTTCAATTTGCGACACTGCGCCTACCGTCGTCCAAGGTCATGGCGTATACGTACCTGACACCTGCATGGGTGATTGTTTGGAATGTCGGGCTTGGCGCCGCGTTGCCCCCATTGGCCGTTTGGATTGGTGTCGGGATGACAATTGTCGCGTTGGTCTTGTTGTTACGCGACTAGGGCGCGAGTTCTTGTGCCAAAAACGCCTCAAATGCGTCCAGATCAATGGCGTCCATTTGGCCGAACCCTTGCATCCACGCGGATGCGCCGCGCAAGGCGTCAGGTTCCAGTTTGCACCATTTTACCCGCCCGCGTTTTTCTTGGGACACAAGGCCTGCCGCGGCAAGCACGCCAAGGTGCTTGGAGATTGCAGCCAAGGACATCGCAAATGGCTCTGCCACATCAGTGACAGCCATATCGTCCTCCAGCAGCATCGCAAGGATCGCGCGCCGTGTGGGGTCGGCCAATGCCGCAAAGGTGGTGTCGAGTTTATCTGCCATACTTGCGATTAAGCGGCCTGCGTATGAAACGTCAACCAATTGGTTGAATGTCGTGCGGGGTCACATTGCCCGCTGTGGGCCCCAATTTTCGCCTCGCTTTGTTTGAAATGATCAAATAAATCAACGTGATAGGTGGTTGATACGTTTGCTTGACTCCTTCGCCCCTGCATCCTAGTTACTGGCTAACTCTTTGAGGGGACAAAACCTATGTCTGACCCGCATTTGGCCGACGATCGCAAAGCCCGCCTTCAGGCGCTTGATGCGAAACTGGCGGCCAAGCGGTTACCGGAACAGGTTAAGGACCATTCAGAGGAGCACTACAGTCAAGCACAGCTTGCATGGCGGATGGTGATAGAATTAGTCGCCGGTCTTGGGATCGGATTTGGCATCGGATACGGACTGGATACCCTATTTGGGACCATGCCGATTTTCTTGGTGCTGTTTATCTTCTTAGGCCTCGCGGCTGGTGTTAAAACCATGATGCGGTCGGCGGCAGAAGTGCAGGAAAAACAGTTGGCAGCGGCCAACAAGGATGAGGATGACCCACGTGGCAACTGAAACTGACGCACATTCCGAAGGCGGATTAGTCTTTCACCCGCTTGACCAGTTTATCGTCAAGCCATTGTTCGGTGACGGTGCTGTTAGCTGGTACACGCCTACAAACATCACGCTGTGGATGGCGATTGCCGTTCTTGCGATCTTTTTGGTTTTTGTTGTTGGATCCCGCGGTCGCGCGATCATTCCAACACGTATGCAGTCCATCGGCGAGCTGATCTACGGTTTCATCTATAAGATGGTCGAAGACGTCACTGGCAAAGATGGCGTTAAGTATTTCCCATACATTATGACACTGTTTGTGTTCATCTTGTTCGCCAACTATTTGGCCCTGCTCCCAATGTCTTATTCAGCCACATCCATGATCGCCGTCACTGCGGTGCTTGGTTTTGGTGTGTTCATCTGCGTCACGATCCTTGGGTTTGTTCTGCATGGCACAAAGTTCCTTGGATTGTTCTGGATGAAAGACGCTCCAGCGGCGTTGCGTCCGGTTATCGCAATTATTGAGGTTATCTCTTACTTCGTGCGTCCAGTGTCCCACTCCATTCGTTTGGCGGGTAACATTATGGCGGGCCACGCAGTTATCAAAGTTTTCGCAGGCTTCGCGGCTCTGACGCTGGTATCCCCAGTGGCTATTATGGGCATCGTAGCTATCTATGGTCTTGAGGTCCTCGTGGCCGGTATCCAAGCCTATGTTTTCACGATCTTGACGTGCGTCTATTTGAAAGACGCGCTTCATCCCGCACACTAATTACTAATGACCGGGCAGCAATCGCTACCCACTAACTTCCAATTCGTAAGGAGAATACACATGGAAGGCGAACTCGCACACATCGGCGCTGGCTTGGCTGCAATCGGTTCCGGCGCTGCCGCAATCGGTGTTGGTACTGTTGCAGGTAACTACC
>JBLHXF010000041.1:0-19896 GCA_047629435.1 Yoonia sp.
GGCATTGGGGCCCGTGTTAAGGAACCTATATGCGCAGGGAGTGACGCCTGTGACCCTATGTATCGGCGCCACACGCCACTTTAAGCGCCTGCATACGGTTGCTTGCGATCCTGGTGGTGCGAGTGCAGGGATTGGTCGCCTACGGCCGCCTGTGTTCGGCCCACGGCGAGACAAGATCGTGCGACAAGCCAGCCATTGGGGCCGCGACCGTCTGGAACGTGCGCTGACTGCGCTGACTGATGTTGATCTGCAATTGCGGTCTGCTGATAGCGCGCCGCAGAATGCGCTTATGGAACGGACGTTGATCCGTCTGGCGATGATGGCGCGCCGCTAAGCCCAATACCAATTTAAAGCACTGTACCGTAGAACGCAAAAAGGCGGACCGAAGCCCGCCTTTTCGTATCTAATTTTCTAAGTAAACTTAGAAAGAACCGGATGCAGCAACGAGCGCAGCCAATAGGCCGAGAACGATGTAACCGGAATTTACGGAACCAGCTGGTGCTGGTGTGTCTACCATGACGACTGGTGCGGTCATGACAGGTGTGGAAAGGCCACCAGCGTTAGCAGCAACACCAGAAACAGCGATTACGGCTGCGGCAGCGAGAGTAGTTGTAAGGCGCATGTCGGTACTCCAAAATAAATGCACGTTTAGACGATCAAATGTTTTTTAGCTTTGTCAGTGTAAGAAAACAAGCCGATTTTTCAAAACCGGTCAGGTCCTGTGATTTTTACGGTGCTGCGATTTCAACAAAACCGATACCACGAGATACCAGCTGACGGCTCTTAACGATGCGTCCATCGTCATTTATCCAGTAAACATTGGTGAATCCGATCGATTCATTCGCACATTCTTCCTCGAACTTTTCAGTTTGGTAGGCTTTTTCAAGAATAGTAAGCGTTTCCATGCCACCAGAAGCGATGCTGCACTGCAACAGTTGTGTCGAAATTTGGTCCAAGCCATCCAAGAATTCCACGGTGCGTTGGGCTGTTCCGCCACTTGTCACAAGCGCCTGAATCACCTGAGATATGTCAGCAGCCATAAGATCTTGGGCGAATCCCCGCGTTGCGACGAGCAAACCGAACTCTAAGGTGACGGTCACCTGATCGGCGCTTATCCATGTGACGCGATTGCCATTCGTACCCGCTGTCACCATGGACGCCGGCGCGCCACCACCTGCCGGCGACATCAGTAAAAATGCACCGGGGTTGGCATCAACGGCAGCGCGGGTCAGCACAGGGGCCGCTGGTGCAGCCGTCCCTTTGCGCGCATCAAGCCGCGTCTTGACCATTTGCGCCACGCCTGCTGCTGGCGACTGTTCATTCAGCGATCCGCAACCAACAAGCGCCACCACAGCAAGCGCGCCGATCATTCGATTTGCCATCTTGGTCATCGTCGTCATCTCCAAAAGCGTCCCCACGTATCGGACATATCAGCGACGTGCCCTGTGCGGACAGTTTCGTACAAGCGCCCGTCAACCGTAAGGCGTGCGCCACCGTCCCGCGACAATGACTGCAGCGTTGTGCTGACATCTTTGCGAGACGGCGACCCGATAAAGTAATCATACGGAATAGTGACCCTGATCCCTTTGTCGAATGACCCTTCACCGAATTGATCGAATGGCATGTCTGTCAGCGTGAAATACCCGCCAACCCGCCAACCGTTCTGAAATTCCCGGTCCAGCGCAAATGTGCCACCCCAGTCGCCAGCAAGATACCGGCCAACGTCAAGCTGTGCTTGAAACCCTTTGCCCAAATCATAATAGGCAGAAATATGACCCGTCGCGACTTGGTAGTCATATTCGTCAAACTTAAACCCAACATCACGGTTACGCAGCGCGGCATAGTTTACTTCCGCACCGATGGCCAAACGACTATGGACGGGTTTCCAAAGCAATTCAGCGGATACGCCGCCATACATGCGTTCCAGATAGCCAACCGTGACACGGCTATAAACATCAGGGCCAACGCGTCCGTAATAAGCAAGCGTCAGATTTTCCAAGTTCGGCGTACCGTCCCGACCAAAATAAGCCCCGTCTGTGCGCACATTCACATAGTCATTAGGGTTGTCAAAGAACGCTCCGCCGGGCCGTTCGCCCAGCGCACTTTGCGTGACCGTACCGGACAACACGAGGTTCTTATTAAACTCGTACCGACCGTCAAACTGCAGACCTACATCCGCCTTAACTGGTCCCGATGCATCAAACAGTATTAACGCAACATAAGGGCCGATACCCCACTGCCATTTATCACTTTGGCTGTCAGATGGCACAAGCCCGTCGTTTGACCCGGCGCTGTCAAATGTGGCCCGTGCCAAAATCGCATCAGATGCGCCAACTGTATTTTCTAGCTGCTCAATATCGCTGCGCCGCAAGGTTGTCGCGGACAGCGGAAGACCACGTTGCATCGGTTCAAACACAAAGATGTCGACAGACGCTGGCATCAATTGCGACATCATGCGCGCGACACGACCTATGGCCTGGGCTTCACTGCGATAGCGGTTGTTTGTGAACCTGACGCGGGCGCTTTGGTCAGTGATTTCCAACCCATCAAGAGTAATGCCCTCAACGGCCAAAAGCTGCGCCAAGCCAGCTTGTAATGCAGGCGCGTTTGCACGGTCCCATGTGGTCGCAGCCAGCGCATCTTGAGGGCGAACCCGTACAGGTGCAGGCGCCCCATCCAGTCCGCTATAAACCGGCCGCTTTTCAGGGTTCAACAGCATGGTCACGCCAAAAGAAAAGTCGCTTCCATACAAATAACCAGCGTTCACTTCGACATTTGACCGCGGTCGGTAGGTCACACCAAAGTTGAAGGGGGAATTAATATCGACTGCGGGGGTCAGCGGCTCTTCGAGATATGCGTTCGATGAATACTCAAGCTTCACGCCCAATGTTGGGGAAATCTGATATTCTAAACCGCCAAAAAGGGCGGCATCACCGCGAAAAAATTGGTTGACTGAGATGGTACCGCCATTGCCACCTTCACCATCTTCATCGCGATCTTCGTAAACGGGACGGGTATCGAAATAAGAGCCGGCAACACCAAGCGGATTGCTAAACCCGTTGTTCGTGCCCAAACGACCCCACCCCAAACCGCCAGTCACAATCAGGTTTGGACCAAAGGATTTAGACGCAACGATATATTCGGATCCAAAACGGCCCGTTCCTAGAAAATCGCGCAAACCAACTGCGATGGCAGGAATATACTGCGATTCGTCATTGAACCGGTAATGAAGATCAAAGCTCCGGTCGAAGGTTTCGAAATCAGAGTCGCCGTCATTGCGCCCATACATATCAAAAACAGCATACCGAAAGCTGCCGGACAGCTTTGACGTTAGCTGGTAGCTGAATGATGTCCGGTAGCCACCCGACCCTGCATATGCAAACGTTGCTGCGATATCGCTGCGGTCTGCACTTTCCGCTGTCGGCATTTCAATCAATCCAGGCGTACCGAAAATAGTGTAACTTGGTCCGTCTTGCGCGGCTGCCACACCGCCAAATGCGGTTGCCATAAACGCAGCCCCGCTTGCAAAAACATTCCGTAAATTCTGTCGCCGCATGATCAATCCCCCGAAAAATATGTGGATAATGTGTAGCCGGACCGTCGCACAATTGGAATCCCGAATTGCTTTAATCAACACGGCATGCGCGAATTGTGACCGGTTCGCCGCATGTGGCGTGCCCAATTAACAACTTTTTCACGGGTCGATGTGTAAATAACTGCATGATTGTGTCCCATGAACGCCGCTTTATTGTTTTTTCAGATCCGCTTGGTGTCGGTGAACATGTGCTGCATGCGCTGTCTCCGTGGGCGGACGTTAATATTGTCCAAGAACGTGATCGAAGCAGTGAAAATCCTTTTTTTTACGGCATGTCTCCACAAGAAGCCGAATGGCAATTTGACGGCATGGGGCTGGCTTTTCGCAGCTATCTTCGCGTTTCATTGACCGAACACCCGTTTTCGCGTTTGGCACGCCTTTATGACCGGATTGCGCAGACGGATACATTTTGGCAAATGCGGCATTTGGCTGGTATTGGTCTCCCGAATTTTCAACATTGGCTACGGCATACAAAAGCAGATGGTATTGGTGCAGGCTCACGCAACAGCCCACGCTGGCGTCAACAAGGATCGTGGTCCGCAAAGGTTTGGGAGGCAGGCAAGATAAGCCATACCATCCGGACAGAGGCAATTGAGGAAGACCTTTTACCGGTCTTGGTCGCGCTTAGCATCGCCCCCAGTTTTGACATTCCCCAAACCAACACATGGAACCAAGACGCATGGTTGGACAGGTACAATTCTGATGCGACATCATTGATGATAGACCGATACGGGTGGGATATGGCGCAATTTGGCTATGTGGCACCACGGTTTCGGCATGCTGCTTAGTTTGCGATCGCCTGCAAGGCCGCAGCACGTCCCGTCGCGAGGCAACCGCTGATCAAGTAGCCGCCAGTCGGTGCTTCCCAATCCAACATTTCGCCTGCAACAAACACATTGGGTCGGCTTTTCAGCATAAAACAATCCAGAGCCGAAAACAGCACACCACCAGCAGTCGAAATTGCCTGATCGATCGGGCGCGGACCATTATGCGTAATTGGCAGCCCTTTGATCAACGATGCCAAATCATCAGGAAATGGACGACCAAATTCAGACAAAAGTGCAATACGCTGCGGGTCTAGCCGCAAGGTTTTACGCAAATGGTTGGACAAACTGGTCTTTCCGCGCGGACGTGCTAGGGCCTCGACTACTTTCGACACTGACCAATCGGGCATCAGGTCAATTTTGAATGGGGCCCCTTCGCGCAAGGCGCGGCTGATCCCATAAATGCCACCACCTTCAATACCTTGGGCCGAAATTATGGCCTCGCCCCGCGAAACGGTGTCGCCAGCATACAGTGCCACAGATTTGATCGGTTTCCCAAAATGCGGGACCATATGTGCCGACCAATCGATCACAAACCCCATATTGGCGGGCGCAAATGGCGCCACGTCTTGGGCCAAGTGTTTCGCCCACTCACCGTTGGACCCAAGCCGCGCCCAACTTGCGCCACCCAACGCCAAAATAGTGCGCGATGGATTAAGGAGGGTACGACCAGACGGGGTGTCAAAAACCACTTGCCCATCGTCCCATCCAGCCCAGCGCCAGCGCGTTTGCAACGTGACACCCAAATCCGTCAGCCGCGCCATCCATGCCCGTAAAAGCGGCGATGCCTTCATTGATTTGGGAAAAACGCGCCCAGTGGAGCCCGTGAATAACGGCTGCCCTAGCCCTTCGGCCCATGCCATGACTTCCGCCGGGCCAAAAGCACCGACTGCATCACGCATTACACTGGACGTATCGCCAAAGCCTGCCAGAAAACTATCCGGATCTTCGTTCTTGGTCAGGTTTAAACCGGACTTTCCGGCCATCAAAAACTTGCGTCCAACAGACGGCATTGCGTCTGCGATCGTCACAGACATCCCTGCAGTCGCAAGGACCTCGGCAGCCATCAAGCCCGCCGGGCCTGCACCGATGATAAGCGCGTCTTTCATTGTGGCATCCCACCCTTAATTTCAATCACACGGTGCGGATATGGAATTTCGATCCCGTTATCGCGAAGCGCATTCCAAACGAGAAACAGAACATCCGACGTGTATTTGTTTTTGCCGTCGTCGATCCCATTGACCCAAAACTCGACCACGAAATCAATGCCACTATCGCCAAACCCGCGCAGCTCACAGTCGGGTGGTTCTGGCGCATCTAGCACGCCGGGATGCTTAGCCACAGCCGCCTCGACGATTGCAGGAACTAGGTTGATGTCGGTGTCATAGCTGACAGAAAAATTCGCCTCTAGTCGGTTAGCCGATCCAGAATCTGAATAATTCACGACGCGCGTTGTGATAAAATCTTCGTTGGGAACAACGATCCAGCGTCCATCAAATGTCTCCAAGAACGTCGCACGTGCCGTCATTTTGATAATCGTACCTGCCTCGCCGCCGTCAAGTTCGACGTAATCACCAACCGTCGCTTGCCCTTCAACCAACAAGATCACACCAGAGATAAAGTTCGATGCGATTTTTTGCAGTCCAAAACCTAGGCCCACACCAATTGCGCCACCCAAGACCGCCAAGGACCCAAGGTTGATGCCCATAATGTTCATCAGCAAAAGGAACGCGAAACCAAAGATGCTGAATTCTGCGACCTTGGTCAGCAGCTGCCGGATAGCGGGTCGTATTTTCTGCCGTTCAATATAGGCAACAGATTGGCTGTTGGACCAATGCCCAAGCCAAAACAGCAGGCTACCTGCGATTGCTCCGCGCACGACGGCCAACACACTGAACCCGATATTCCCAATGCTGACCCGCGTTTCAGACAGCCCTAAAATCACCGGATCAAGGATGCCCAGTGCATAAAGCGCGCCCACAGGAATAACAACAAACTTCCCCAGTAAGTGCAGGAATGGGTCGATCAAAATATCCCGTGCAAATGCCCGCAATGCGAGGAACAAAAACACCCGTTTACCGAATGCAATAACGGCCCCGGACCCAAACAATGATCGTGCGACTTGTTCCCCGATAGCCGTAAACCCATAGGCAAAAAGTGGCAGCAGCAATGGTAAAAACATCAAAACAAAGCGTCGAACTTTTGCCAACAGGTTCGTGTTATCGTCTGCCGGTGTCAGCAAGGCAGCCAAGCGCGGCGTTACCGACCGGTTGACCAACCACGCCAGCAGGTAGGCGCCCACAAGCATCGCAAATTGCACCCATGCAGCGGGTGACAAAAACCACCCCATCGCAAGGTCATAGCCAGTGCCGAACATTTCAGTAGCCTGTACGACCAATGCGTTTGGTTCTTCCATGTGCAATCTGTCCCTGTTTGGTTTGGGGCCTAGTGCCCTTTGTGAGAAGCCAAATCAAGCATTCAGATCATTCGCTTAATCGCGGCGATATGGGCATGTGATGCCCCCAACACGTCTGATGCCAACGCTTTTGCGGACCCTATCAGGCCTTCTACTGGCGAAACTTGGTCCACCAACCCCCATCCATATGCATCGCTGGCAGGCACTTTTTGCCCTGCCATCAGGATGAATTTCGCGCGCGACGGGCCGACCAATGCCGTCATCCGTTTTACGTCACTGGGTTGCGGTAGGAACCCCAACCGCATGACGGGATAAAAGAATTTGGCTTCGGCCACCGACACGCGCAAATCACAGGCAAGCACCATGCCCATGGCCCCGCCCGCAACCGTTCCGTTGATCGCCGCTATCGTTAAACCTGCATGGTGCGCTATCGCACCTGACAACCGTTCCCACAGGGGGCTAATTGCAAGCCCAGCTCGCGCCGCATCCAGATCGGCACCTGCGCTGAACACCTGCCCAGCGCCCGTCAATATCAACACCTTTGCTGCAGCCCCTTCGACCGTTTGCGCAAGCGCTTCCAACATTTCGGGCGTCAAAGCGTTTGCTTTGTCGGGACGGTCCAATGTGATGACCAGGCATTCGCCATCCGTGCTGCTGCGGATCACGCCAAACCAACCAGATCGCGGATCGCTTGTTCCCGCAATGAGACATCCGTCCCAAGATACGCATCCGCTGCGGACGAACACATCCAGACAAGCGCCTGTGCAGGCCATTCGGGCGGGATATGATCTGACCATGCCATCTGGCTGACCGGGTTAATACCTGACGCCTTGATCTCGCGCTGCATCTGGGTTGCGACCGTACCGGGTGAAAGCCCCATGATCCGCAAACCTAGTGCGCGGGCCTCGTTATCGGCAGCGCGTGTCAGCATGTAGGTTGCGGCTTTGGACGCGCAATAAGCCGACCAGCCTTCGACCGGGCCGTGGGCTGCACCCGATGACACCGTCAAAATCGTACCATGCCCTTGTTGGATCATCCCCGGCATGACGGCGCGCATTCCATAATAGACGCCTTTCAGGTTAATATCGATCAACCGCCCCCATGCGTCGGGATCAGTATCGGCAAGATTCCCGATGGGGTCCACCACGCCTGCATTGCCAACCAACACATCAAGCCCGCCAAAAGTGGCGGCAGTCGCATTCACAGCCGCCTCTACTTCCATGTGCCGTGACACGTCGCATGGGATCGCCAATGCCTTCCGACCAATATCGCCAGCCGTTTGCGCAATCTCATCGACGCTACGCGCAATGAGGGCCACATTCGCGCCCGCATCGGCAAAAGCATAGGCCGCGGCCTTGCCAATTCCGCGGCTTGCACCGGTAATCAGCACCGTTTTCCCGCTCAAATCAAAGTTTTTCATGACTCATCCCTTTTTACTGACCACCGAAATCGTTAGGTTTATAGTGAAATTAGCGGCCCTGCACCGATGTGCAAGGAAAAGACCATTTATCGAAAGGACACGAATATGACTTCACTTCCAACAATGCGCGAGGCGGTTTGCGCCGCAGCCATCCTATCTGCAGGTACCGCAGCAGCTGATGTTACCGCCGCCCAAGTCTGGACTGACTGGCAGGAAAATATGTCAGTGTATGGCGATAACGGGATTTCGATTGGCTCGGAAACGATGCAGGGCGACACTCTGACCGTGTCCGATATCGTGCTAACGATTGATGATGGCATGAGCGATGTCACCGCGAAAATGGGCAACTTAACGTTCGTTGAAAACAGTGATGGCACCGTGACTATTCAGATGCCTGCCAGCTATCCGATTGATATTTCATCCGATGATGGCGCGATCATGAAAATGACAGTGACCCAGTCAGGTTTGGTTTTGAATGTCAGCGGCACGCCCAAAGAAATGGTCTATAACCTGACAGCAGACCAATACGGGATCGCAATTAGTGACATCATCGAAGACGGCGAAAAGGTCGACGCTGATTTTCGTATGATCACGAATGACATTGCCGGCGTATACACCTCCACGACTGACGAGCTGCGCACTGTGGACTATGATTTCGCGGCTGAATCGATTGATATCCTCGTTGACGCAATTCCTCCCGAAGTTCCCGGTGACTATTTTACATTTAGCGGAAAAATCGAAGGTTTGGGCTTCAAAGGAAGCAGCACGATACCTGTTGGTGCAGCAGCCGAAGACACCGAAAGCCTGTTTGTGAACGGCCTTGGGTTTGACGGCGGCTATTCCTATCAATCCGGCAATTATTTGTTTGATATCAAATCTGAAGGCGAGCAAACATCAGGCACCGCAAGCACGGGTGCTGGGTCGTTAAAAGCCACATTGACCGACACCCATATCAGCTATGACACCTCTGTGACGGACATGAATGTTGCGGTTAGTGGCGGCGGTATTCCGTTCCCAATCGAAGTATCAATGGCGCAATACGGTATTGGGCTTGATATGCCTTTGGCCAAAACCGAAGAGCCTGCTGACTTTGGGTTGCGCGTGAACCTGACTGATTTGTCCGTCAACGATTCGATCTGGATGATGGCCGACCCAACGAATGCCCTCCCTCATGACCCAGCGACATTGCTGATTGATCTGTCTGGCAAGGCCAAACTGTTCTTTGACCTGCTTGACCCAAATCAGGCAGACGCCATCGCGATGACTGATATCCCCGGAGAGTTGAACGCTTTGACGCTGAATAATCTGTCATTGAAACTTGGCGGGGCCGAATTGACTGGCCTTGGCGATTTCACATTCGACAACACGGATCTGGAAACGTTCGAAGGTATGCCCCGCCCTGCAGGCGAGGTAACAGCGACCCTCAAAGGTGGGAACGCTTTGATCGACAATTTGGTCAAAATGGGCCTGATCCCCGAAGATCAAGCCATGATGGGCCGCATGATGATGGGTATGTTTGCAAAGTCCACTGGTGACGACGAACTGACATCCAAGATCGAGATCAATGGCGAAGGTCACGTGATCGCGAACGGTCAGCGTATCCAGTAAACGCATCTGCGGCGTGGCGGGGTCTTGCAGCACCCCGCGCCGCAGATTACCTGAGACAGGAACAAAAGGATATCGCATGTCAAATCCCCTGTCTGACCTGACCCAACAACTGATTGATTATGCCGCGCGCGCAGGTGCCGATCAGGCCGACGCTATTGCTGTGGACGGCAGATCAATTTCTATCGACGTCCGCGCTGGTGCGCTTGAACAAGCGGATCGGTCCGAAGGGGTCGACGTAGGTTTGCGTGTGATGGTTGGCCAAAAGCAGGCCTGCGTGTCGTCGTCGGACATCAAGCCTGACACACTTCGCGAGATGGCAGATCGTGCGATTGCCATGGCAAAAGAAGCCCCCGATGATCCCTATGCCGGTCTTGCTGATCCGTCCCAATTGGCTGCAATGACAGACAGCTCTGCGCTCGAAATTTATGATCCTAGCGAAGAACCTGACCCCGCCACACTGCAAGAAGAGGCCGCCCGCGCAGAGGCCGCCGCATTGCAGAACAAAGGTATTAGTCAGGTCCAGTCTGCATCGGCAGGCTATGGCCATGACCATGTTCATATGTCGGCGTCCAACGGGTTTTCCGCTGGATACAGCCGAACAAGCCGCGGTCTGTCATGTGTCGCCATCAGCGGCACAGACGCAAATATGGAACGCGATTATGACTACGATAGCCGTGTTTTTGGCGCAGACTTGCGCGACGCAACCGAAATTGGCATCCGCGCTGCCGCCCGCGCTGTTGAACGTGTCGGTGCCCGCAAGCCCAAAACAGGCGCCTATCCAGTTCTATTTGACGAACGCATTTCCAGCGCCTTGGTCGGCCACCTTTTGCAAGCCGTCAGTGGTGGCGCAATTGCACGCGGGTCAAGCTGGCTGCGTGATGCGATGGGCGAACAGGTATTGCCCAAGGGGTTATCAATCGTCGAAGACCCGCACCGAATACGCACAGGATCGTCACGCATGTTTGACGCAGAAGGGTTACCAACCGCCCGCCGCGCGATCGTGGATGATGGCGTGTTGATGGGCTGGACACTTGATTTAGCGAACGCCCGCAAACTTGGTATGGACAGCACTGGTAACGCAAGACGTGGGACGTCTGCTCCGCCATCACCAAGTGTTACAAATGTCGCGTTGACCCAAGGGATTGCAAGCCGCGCTGACCTGATTGCACAGATGGGTACTGGCCTGTTGGTCACGTCGATGATCGGATCAACGATCAACCCCAACACAGGCGATTATTCGCGCGGCGCATCCGGTTTCTGGATTGAAAACGGCGAGATCACCCATGCAATTAACGAATGCACCGTCGCAGGTAATCTGCGCGATATGTTGATGCGGATCACGCCAGCCAATGACGCGCAGCCACATTTATCCACAGTTGTCCCATCTATTTTGGTCGAAGGATTGACCCTTGCAGGCGACTGATCTTGACCTTCTGACCGACGCCGCCCGAAAATCTGGCCAAATCGCGGTTGGATACTTTGGCCAAAGCCCGCAGGTTTGGGATAAACCCGATGATTCAGGGCCAGTCACGGCCGCAGATTTGGCTGTGAACGCAATGCTACAGGATAGTTTGCGCGCTGCGCGCCCAGATTACGGTTGGCTATCTGAGGAAACTGAAGACGACGCAGAGCGCCTAAAATCAGATACCATTTTTATGGTCGACCCGATTGATGGAACCCGTGCGTTTATCAATGGGTCAAAGGATTGGGCACATGCATTGGCGGTCGTTCATAAAGGGCAAGTTACGGCTGCGGCTGTCTATTTACCGATGCGCGATGCGATGTTTACCGCATCGCTGGGTGGCGGTGCGTTCTTGAATGGTGATCCGATCAAACCGACGATCGGCACTGATCTCGCCGAGGCAACCGTGTTATCCCACAAAGCCAACTGCAACGGGAAATATTGGAAATCAGGCGCGTCACCAGATATGAAGCTGGCGTTCCGGTCATCGCTTGCCTACCGGATTTGCCTTGTGGCCCAAGGGCGGTTCGACGCCATGATTACCCTGCGCCCCACATGGGAATGGGATGTGGCCGCTGGCACCCTAATTTTGTCCGAGGCAGGCGGCGTAGCCACCACCCAAAAAGGCCAATCCGTTCAGTTCAATAACCCACACCCGCAACTCGACGGACTTGTCGCGGCGGGTGGTGTGCAAGCGTCATTGCTTGCGCTACTGGCTTGAGGCCCGGTCCAAGGCCCCCTACACTGATTGCAAATAGCGAATAACACAAAGGTTTCAGCCCATGACACAACGTCTGCACCTCGTATTTGGCGGTGAGCTTATCGATCCGACCAAAAACGCGTTCAAAGATGTCGATGCGATCGATATCATCGGCATGTTCCCTGATTACGACACCGCATACAATGCGTGGAAAGATGCTGCCCAGCGCACCGTTGATAATGCCCATATGCGTTATTTCATTGCACATATTCACCGCCTGCGTGACGAGGAAACGCCTGCTTCCCCGACTGAAGAGCTGGATAGCTAAGCCCCGCAAATGGTCCAGTCATCGCTTTTTGCAGCCTATCTTGCGGCAACGCAGCCTGTCGAACGTGGCACGTTGCCGAAAGATATTCAGGCTCGCCCTAGCGGTGCGTTAATCTGGGCAATTTGCGCCAGTTCAGACCACCGGCGCGTGATGGATACCCTGTGCAGTCGACTAGCCGATGATGGAGAGGTCGTGACCATTATCGCGACACTCGCATTTCCAGACAAACCCGATATATTGACTACGCCGAACACGCGCCAAACCACGCGGGCGTTTTTACAGCATTGGCAGCCGCAGTTTATTCTATGGGTTGGCGGACCTCTTGATCCTGCCGTTGTTTTCGAGATCAGCAGATCTGGTACCCCTGCCGTCATAATAGAAGCTGACGCTGGGCAAATCGCCAAGACACCTGGCCGCCACATTCCTGGCCTGATGCGCCAATGCTTGCGGACCTTTGCAGAGATATTGACCATTGATGACGCTGACACATTCCGGCTGATCAGGGCAGGCGCGAACTCCGACACGTCTCGTGCAATTGGGGTGCTTGATGATGCTGTTGCACCGCCACCTTGCGACGATGCCGAACGCGGGTCCCTGACCACACAAATCGGGTCTCGCCCGATGTGGTTGGCCGCAGATATTCCTGTGGCCGAGGTTCCAACCATCACCGCCGCCTATCGCCATGCCGCGCGACGCGCCCACCAGACATTGTTGATCGTGACCCCAAGACAGGGCGAAGATATCACCGCAATGGAAGACACGTTTCGGCATGATGGTCTAAGCATTGCGTGCCGCCATCACGGTGAGCAACCAAAGGATGCAACCCAAGTTTACTTGGCTGACACTGACGAAGGATTGGGCTTGTGGTGCCGACTTTCATCGATCACCTATATCGGTGGCAGCCTGAGCGATGGTATATCGCCGGACCCGTTTGTGCCCGCGCTTGTCGGATCAGCGATTGTGGCCGGTCCGCGCCATGATGCACACGAAACCCATTTTCGTCGCTTATTAGGGGCTGGTGCTATCAAACAAGTGATCACGCTAGGTGGGCTTGGCCGCGCAATTGAAGACCTGCTCGCCACAGATTTGGCTGCACAACAGGCCCACGCAGCTTGGGACGTGACATCGCAGGGCGCGGATGCGACCAATGATCTTATGTCCGTCATTTATACCTATCTTGATCAAGTGAACACCTGATGCGCGCGCCGGATTTCTGGCATCGGTCTGCCGATAAACCTGGCATTTTGGCCCGGTTGTTGGCGCCCATTGGGTGGCTATATGCGACTGCGACTGCACGACGGTTGGCCAATGGCACGCCTTACCGCGCGCCTGTCCCTGTCATATGCATCGGCAACATTAATGCTGGCGGGACAGGTAAAACGCCCACGGCAATCGCAGTCGCAGAGGTGCTAACCCAAATGGGTGTTAAACCGCATTTCGTGAGCCGTGGCTATGGTGGTTCGCTAAACGGACCAGTTCAAGTGTTGGACGGCGAACACCGCGCTGACCAAACAGGTGACGAGCCGCTTTTACTTGCTGGATTCGCGCCAACGTGGGTGTCCAAAGACCGCGCCGCAGGAGTGCAAGCCGCGGTTCACGCAGGCGCGGATGTGATTATCCTTGATGACGGCTTTCAGAACCCTGCTGTTTTCAAAGACCTAAGCATCGTGGTCGTTGACGCGACCCGTGGCTTTGGAAACGGACGCGTTATTCCGGCAGGGCCATTGCGCGAACCTGCCGATGTTGGGTTAGTGCGTGCGGACCTTGTGGTCTGCATAGGTGCAGGACCGCCACATAAACCACAGTTGGAGTTTTCAGTGCCAACCGTACGCGGGCAGCTCGCCCCACTGCGAACCGGCATGCAATGGAAAGACATGCCAGTGTTGGCGTTTGCAGGGATTGGGAATCCACAAAAATTCTTTGATACACTGACAGCTGCAGGTGCCAAAGTGATCCACGGCGAAGCCCTGTCGGACCATCAACCGTTGACCACAGCGCTGATGACAAGGTTAGAGGCAGAGGCGAAACTGCGCCGCGCTCAAATGGTCACAACTGAAAAAGATGCGGTACGATTGCCAGATGCATTTCGCGCCAAGGTGCTAACGTTTCCTGTGCGGTTGGCGTTACAAGATTGGGCGCCTTTGCATGTGGCACTCGGAAAAATCGGATTTCAGTCCAGTAAATCCTGATCCTGCCCAAGCGTCGGCGACGCCTTTTTGGGGCTGACATCAGCGTCCGAGAAAAGCACCGGAAAGCGCACCGTTGGCACGCCGTCTAAATCCACCTGCATCCCGCGCGCAACAATCTGCGGGTCCGCAAATACGTCTTCCATATCGTTGATTGGGCCTGCGGGAACGCCAGCATCTTCGCAAGCGGACAGCAGATCGTTCTTAGTCCACGCCGTGGTATTCGCGGTGATCAAATCCGTCAACGCATTCCGGTTTTTCAACCGGTCCGCGTTCGTCGCGTAAGCCAGATCAGCGTCTATCCCAAGCAGCTCGCAAAGACGTTCAAACTGCCCGTCGTTGCCCGATGCAATAATCACATGCCCATCGGCACAATCAAAAACGGCATAAGGCACAATGTTCGGATGTGCATTGCCAAGCCGTTTCGGGGCGTTGCCTGTAGCCAAATAATTCATGCCTTGGTTGGACATCACAGCAGTTGCCACATCGAACAAAGCCACATCAATGTGCTGTCCTTTGCCCGTAGTGTGGCGTTGGTTCACAGCTGCCAAAATAGCTGTGCTTGCATAAAGCCCAGAGAAGATATCAGTGACCGCAACCCCCACCTTTTGAGGCTGCCCATCAGGGTCGCCAGTGACTGACATCAGCCCTGACATACCTTGCAGGATGTAGTCATATCCGGCACGTTTCGCATAGGGGCCAGTTTGGCCAAATCCGGTGATCGAGCAGTAAATCAAACGCGGGTTCAGAGCATGCAAGTTTTCGAAATCCAACCCGTATTTCGCCAGCCCACCGACCTTAAAATTCTCGATCAGGATGTCTGCATCCGCAATCAGGCCGCGCAACTGTGCTTGGCCTTCAGGGGTGCGAAAATCGATGACCACTGAATGCTTACCGCGATTACAGCTGTGGAAATACGCCGCACTGCGCGCGTCGTTGTGGTCAACAAATGGTGGGCCCCATTGGCGGGTATCATCGCCAGTTGGGGCCTCTACCTTAATCACATCAGCCCCAAGATCGGCCAGCGTTTGACCAGCCCAAGGGCCAGCCAGAATGCGCGCCAATTCGATTACCTTAAGGCCGGAAAGCGGCTGCATTAGCCGCCGATCTTTTCATCCAGAACGGTTTTGAACTCGGCAAGGGACATATTTGAATACTTTTCGCCGTCAATCAGGAAGGATGGCGTGGACCGCACATCATCACGTTCCGCATTGGCCTGATACCAACCCACAAGGTTTTGGGCCTTTTCAGCGTCGTCCAAGCATTCATCGAGCATGGCATCGGTCATGCCTGCTGTTTTGGCCAACGTGCGCAATGCGTCAACGATTGTCGCCGGATCACCGCTTGCGGTCCAGTCACGCTGCTTTTCATAGATCAGATCAGCAATGCCAAAGAATCGCATCTCACCGCCGCAACGCGCAATCATCGATGCCCACAGGCCATATCGATCAAAATACACTTCGCGGTAAACGAACCGAACTTTACCAGTGTCGATGTATTCCGCCTTTAGTTGCGGATAAACATTCGCGTGGAAGGTTGCACAATGCGGACATGTGAATGATGCATATTCCACGATCTCCACGGGCGCATCTGCAGACCCTTGGACCATGTCCATGATGCTTGACGGATCAACATCGGCCGTTTGGGCATTTGCCGCCATCAACGGGTCAACAGGCAGGTTTCCAGCAGGTCGCGTCAGAGCCCAAGCCCCAAGACCGGCCACAGCCACCCCACCAGCAATTACATTTCTACGAAGCATAGCGTTTTCCTTATATGTCTTTAGGACTTACGTTTGGATATGACGTTTGCACCCAGCGCTGCAAGTGCGCTGCGCAAATCATCACTTTGAATTGATTTGGACAAATCAGCCGCCTCGGCTTTTGCTGCCGGATCTGGGCCTTTGGGCACGACAGGGGCTGGCGCAAATGCTGCTCGTCCATCATGGAACCCTGTTGGTGCAGTTTGCGTGATCCGGACTCGCGAAATAGCGCGATAACCGTAACAAGCGTTCACCTTTTCACGAATCTGTTCTTTTTGCATTTCCAGCATTGGCGCCTGCGCACCGGTGGTCAAAACAGTCAGCGATGCACTCATTCCGCCCTTGCCATAAGAAACGTTGACTGGGGTCGCTATCGCCGCCGTTGCCTCGCCAACAATTTCGGCCCAATGGGTCAAAAGACGGGTCACAGCAAAGCCCCGCGTTTCTGATGCGGTGCGGATACGGGTCTGCATCAGGCTTGCTGCCCGAGAAAATCCGTGTGTGGTACTGGTGTGACGTGGCTGTTTCATATCTATGGGCTAATCTAAAGGAATGGCGCGACCATGCCAGCGAAACTAGTGAACAGGATGAATAAACATTGCGTGACTTCGCCCAAGACCTTTTGGACTGGTATGATGTGCATGCCCGCGACATGCCGTGGCGTGTGCCGCCCGCAGATCGTAAGGCAGGCGTTTTGCCTGACCCGTATGCCGTTTGGCTGTCAGAAGTCATGTTGCAACAGACAACGGTTGCTGCCGTGCGCGCCTATCACGCGAAGTTTATGGGGCTTTGGCCAACTGTTGCCGATTTGGCGGTGGCAGAAGACGCCGATGTTATGGCCGCTTGGGCCGGGCTTGGGTATTACGCCCGCGCACGGAATTTGTTGAAATGCGCCCGCGCTGTTGTTTCCGATCATGGCGGGGAATTCCCCAAGACGAACGATGCGCTTCTGTCGCTGCCTGGCATTGGTCCCTATACGGCCGCTGCTGTATCTTCGATTGCATTTGATCAACCGTCTGTTGTGGTGGATGGCAATGTGGAGCGCGTTATGGCGCGGTTGCATGATGTGCATGATCCACTTCCTGCGTCCAAGGTTCATCTAACTGAGCTTGCTGCGGGCCACACGCCTCAGAAACGACCCGGTGATTACGCCCAAGCCGTCATGGACCTTGGTGCGACCATCTGTAGTCCGCGCAATCCCGCCTGTGGGATTTGTCCACTGCGTTTGCCTTGTGCTGCGAATGCTGCTGGAACTGCTGCCGAACTTCCCAAGAAGACACCAAAGAAAAAGACGCCGACCCGCTATGGGATCGCCTATGTGGTGCGGCGGACCGATGGGGCTTGGTTGTTGGAAACACGGCCCGAAAGCGGGCTGTTGGGCGGGATGCTTGGGTTTCCGACGACGGATTGGTCCGATGCACCGGACACTGCGCCGCCCGTGGATACGGATTGGCAAACGCTGAACACAATCGCAAAGCACACATTCACGCATTTCCATCTGGAACTGACCATTTTAACTGCTACAACCGACACTGCGCCCATGCGCGGGCATTTCGTGGCGGTCGCAGATTTCGACCCGACAGCCCTGCCCACTGCGATGCGCAAAGTTTACGCCCAAATCAACGCGACGCTACGCCACGATTGAGGTTTTTGCGCCCTTTCCATAGGATTGCCGCAATCAAAGCATAGGCGACCATCATGACTGTTGTTCCTAAACCAACCATCGCAAAACTGACCTCGGCTTTGCCGTTTTGGATTTCTATCCTGTTGATTCCATTGGCGGTTTTTAGTGCTATGACAGGTGGCTGGGCGGTTTTGCTGCTACCGCTTTGCACTTGGTATCTGTTTTCGATTGTTGACCTGTTTGCGGGTTTGAACGAATCTAATGCTGATACGGACACGCCTGATAACCAACTTTATTGGTATCGCCTAATCACAATGATCTGGGCACCGCTTCAGTTTGTGACGATATTTGGGATGCTTTATTATGTGACCCGCGCCGACCATTTGGGCGGCTGGGAACAGTATTTTCTGTTCATCGGTGTTGGGGTTATCACGGGGACAATTGGGATCAATTATAGCCATGAATTGATGCACCAACGGCCCAAGATTGAACGCCAGATGGGCGATGCATTGTTGGCGATGGTGCTATATTCGCATTTCCGGTCAGAGCATTTGCTGGTGCATCACCGCTATGTTGGCACATTGCGTGACCCTGTGTCGGCAAGGTTTGGCGAAGGGTTTTGGCGGTTTTTACTGCGTGTGCTACGCGAAAGTTATCTATCTGCTTTTGCTGCTGAAAAATCTATGTTGGCGCGTAAGAAGCTGCCTTTGCATGATCGGAGAAATCCGTTTTGGCGTTTCTGGTTGATGCAGGCATCGTTCCTGTTATTAGCGCTGATCATTGGCGATGTTTGGGGGCTGTTTTTGTTTGCGGTCCAAGCAACGACTGCCATTTTTCAGCTCGAATTGGTAAACTATCTGGAGCATTACGGCCTGACCCGCAAACATCTTGGGAACGGCAAATACGAGCATGTTATGCCGCGCCATTCTTGGAATGCCGCCCAGCGCGCATCGAATTGGTTGTTGATCAATTTGCAACGCCATTCGGACCATCATTATAAACCTGATCGGCGGTTTCCGTTGCTGCAAACCTACGGTGAGGTGGACGCACCACAGCTGCCTTATGGGTATCCGGTGATGACGCTTTTGGCGCTGTCGCCGACGCTATGGCGGCGTGTGATGAACCCGCGCGTGCAAAAATGGCGGGCGATGTATTACCCTGAGATTACGGATTGGGAACCTTACCGAAATGGGTCGTTACCACTGCCAAAATAGGTGTATGTTTCGCCTATGGCATATTGCAGTCCACTTGAGAGAGCAGTTGTGCCACATTTTCTAAGCAATTTTTCGCGGCGCAGCACTGCAAATTGGACAGCAGTGGTGGTTGTCATTTCTACAATTTCGTTTTTTGTGGTTGGGGATCCAGACCAAGAGACGCAAGGCTTTCTGTTCCATGTATTGGGCTTTATTGGGTCTGGATCGTTGTTACACTCATTTGGTTCGTTTGGTTGGCTTGGTTCGGTTTCTTTCAGGCCGCCAAGATTGAACCAAACGGTTATACTGCGCCTCCTAATTCGCAATTGAACAAAAAAAACCCGCTGGCACGAGGCACAGCGGGTTTGAAGGTGGCGCGCTTGGTGAACCACCCCACGTATGTGAGATGGTTGGCCAGACGCACTGGCGGTATTAGTGAAAACTAGTGTTTGGCCATTTCCGAGCGGATTTGCTGGCGCAGCAAGTCGATCGGGACTTTTTGTCCGTCACGTTTGAATTGCCAATAGGTCCAGCCGTTACAGCTCGGCGCGCCTTCAAGGTGGGCGCCGACTTGGTGGATGGACCCTTTGATGTCATCCCCGATCAAGGTGCCATCAGCACGGACCTTGGCCTTGTGGCGGCCGTTCATGGACCACAACTCTTCTCCGGGGCGTAGCATGCCGCGTTCGACCAGCACGCCAAAGGCGACGCGCGGTTCAGCCCGTTTCGACGTGGACACTTCGAGCGCCTCTTTGTCGAACTTGCGAGTGTTGGCGATGCG
>JBLHXF010000042.1:0-19349 GCA_047629435.1 Yoonia sp.
AGGAATTGCTAGCACATCTGAGGGCAACCCGAGCCATTCGCCGGTCTCGTCACGCCACCATGAAGCGCAGTGGCGTTGGCCGCTTCAATGATGCGGTATCCATCCGTGATAGACCGGCAGAGGTAGAAGATCGTGCTGTACCAGGGCACTGGGAGGGAGAATTGATAGCGGGCTCTGGAAACAATTTTATCGCCACTTTGGTCGAGCGAAACACGCGTTACGTGATGCTGGCGAAGGTTGGCAACAAAGACAGTCACAGCGTCATTGAAGCGTTGATAAAACAGTCACGTAAGTTGCCCAAAGAACTTTTTCGTTCTCTGACTTGGGATCGTGGATGCGAGATAGCTGGGCACAAGGCCTTCACCCTGGCGACCGATATCGACGTCTTTCTGTGCGACCCTCACAGCCCTTGGCAGCGCGGCTCAAATGAAAACACCAACCGTTTGCTGCGACAGTACTTTCCAAAGGGCACAGATTTGTCGATACATAGTCAAGCAAAGCTGAGCGCCGTTGCAAGACAGCTCAATGAACGACCACGTAAGACGCTGGGATACGAAACTCCCGCAGAGCGTTTTAATGCATGTGTTGCGTCGATCAGTTGAGACCACCGGACAATCCGGCCTTTTGCCTGCGCAGCGAATGCTCACGCAGCATTTACTTGCGCTTGCAGCACAAAATCCTCGGCAATGAGGCGAGCTTCTTAGAACCGGACGTTCGATCACGTCCGAATGGATCGATTCCAAACTATCCATGTCTTCGCGGATGTATTGATGATTCAAATATCAAGGCTCGAAAAAATTCACTATTCAAGCTTGCTTCTAAATTTTAGCATCTGTGTAGCACTGGCCGCATGCGCCAATGTGGTTGCTTAAACACAATTTGATCTCAGGAGATTTGAAATGGCCAAACCCAAACCTGTAGACAAATACTTGCGTGACGAAGATCGCAACCTGACGAGCGCATCGTTTTGCCTGAAGTCTAAAAAGCAGTTGCGCAAATTCGCCAAAAAGCACTCAAAGGCACGGCGTCAGGACGTCTATGCTTCGGCGCTCGAAAGTGAATCATTTTAGTACGGTCTGGTACGTTGGGTCGTTTTGAAAGCGACTGTATTCAGTGAGATTCAAAGGCGCACGTTTTTCAAGGTCAGCATTCTTATAGCCCGCATGGATCTGCAAAGAACATGCGGGCATTTTATATTGAAAAACACGTGTGTGACATGGCCTCGCTGTCCTGTCTCAGAACATCGGACCTGTGCTCTTAGGTTAGACCAATTGTCCGAGATCGTGCAAAGGCTTGCAGCACTCGCAACGCTTGTGGTGAACAAACTTCGGGGCGGTCTAAAAGTTGCTGGTGTTAAAGCGCCTGGTTTTGGGGATCGCCGTAAAGCAATGCTGGAAGACCTTGCCATCTTGACTGTTGGGCAAGTGATTTCTGAGGAACTTGGTATTAAGCTTGAAAATGTCACAATGGACATGCTTGGCGACGCGAAGAAGATCACAATTACCAAAGACACAACGACTGTGATCGACGGGGCCGGTAACAAGGCAGCAATTGCTGCGCGTGTTACGCAGATCCGTGCATTGATCGAAGATACCACTTCCGATTATGACAAAGAAAAACTGCAAGAGCGGCTGGCGAAGCTTTCGGGCGGCATTGCTGTGATTAAGGTAGGTGGCGCAACAGAGATCGAAGTCAAAGAGCGTAAAGATCGCGTTGATGATGCCTTGAACGCCACGCGGGCAGCCGTCGAAGAGGGGGTTGTTCCGGGTGGTGGTGTCGCGTTGGTGCATGCTGGCAAAGTTCTGGAAAGCCTTAAGGGTGACAATGCCGATCAATCGGCTGGTATCGCGATTATTCGCAAAGCGCTTCAGGCACCACTGCGCCAGATTGCAGACAATGCCGGAGTTGATGGGGCAGTTGTTGCAGGTAAAATTCTTGAAAACACCAGCACGACCTTTGGCTATGATGCTCAGACTGAAACATATGGTGATATGTTAAAGGCTGGTGTGATTGATCCGACCAAAGTCGTGCGGATTGCACTTGAATATGCGGCATCGGTTGCGGGATTACTGATCACAACTGAGGCCATGATCGCAAACAAGCCAGAAAAATCCTCAGGCGGCGGCATGCCTGATATGGGCGGCATGATGTAACATACGACGTAACAAGTGGCTCGCAGGCATCTGTCTACGGGCCACATGCCTCAACCGCTGACATTCAGGTTTTCGCGTGCATAGTGCCGTAGCAAGCGCGCGGCTTGACCCGCAATGCTCTCGCTTTGGCTTTCGCTAAACACTGCATAGGCGGCATAGGCAAATCGGGGTGCGTCTTCGATCACATGCAACCAGCCCGCCTGAACCTCCGTCGTGATTGATCTGCGTGGGAAGTATCCCGCTGCAGGCACGTTACGCAAATGCTGCAACCCCAGCGTGCCAATCCCAAGTTGCAAACTTGGCGTGGTGAACTGTGGGAAATTCAGCAGGTGATGCGCACGAAATTCAAACCCCCAGTCAATCAGAACATAGTTTTCGCCAAATGGGTCAGCGGCAAGATCATTGTCGCTGCTAACCAAGACGAATTCATCCTCAAATAGCTGTTCAACGCTCAGCCCAGACGTATTCTGCGGCCGGTACATGACGGCAAGATCCAAAGTACCTTCATTCAGTTGTGGACCCAAAGTGTCGGAGGTCGCCAAAAATGCTTTGATTCCCAAATTGGGAATCTTGGCTTTCAGCGTTGGAATGGCATCAATCAAGAATCCGTCCCAAAGGCTTGGCGGAGCCCCTATTTCTAAGACAGCATCCAAGGTCGCGGGGAGCGCCGCATCAAGCTTGGCTTGTGTCCATGTCCGTACAAGTGTGGTGGCATGGCGCTGAAAAGTAAGGCCGGCTGCTGTCATTGTGGCACCGGTTTTGCTGCGTTCAAAAACCGGTTGGCCGAGCTGCTGTTCAAGCGAGCGTATGCGCATGCTGACAGTAGATTGCGTCACATTTACCTTACCCGCAGCATTGAAAAAGCTGCCGGTTTCCACAACTGCAAGAAAGGTTCGCGCGAGTTCAACATCCATTGGGCACCTATTTGCGTATTCGATATCATCATTGCTTTAAATTCACTATTCAAATTTTTTGGCTCATGCGAAATTCAACATATAGATCGAATCATTCGATCCATATCAGGAGCATTCCAATGAAACAGACTTCAAAACCTGCACCTAAACCGTCTTCAACCTCGGCAACTGCTGCAAAGCCATCTGTCCCGCCGTCAGGGGTCAAACGCCCATAAAAAGATGAGACGTACCCGCCGAGTATTGGGCTGGTATTTCATTTACGAGTACTTGAGGGGCGCGCAAGACGGCACAAATTCTAAAACGGAATATTGTTCTTTCGCGCCTCATTTCCCCATGCATCCAGAAAGGCGACACAAATGTTACCTGCCAATGACAACACAGCGCCAAAGATGAAGTCCGTCAAAGACATTTGTTACAGCGCGCCTTTTGGCGAAAAAAGAGCAACCGCTATTAAGCATCTTCATGCTGCTGAGACGGCGCATAAAGCGCACGACATTGTCAAAATGAGATACGAACTCAATGCGGCGACAGACGCTCTTGCTTAACATCATTCTTCTGGTGTCATGGTCACAACCACCAATGTTTGGAAGAGCGCAGCTCATCAGGCATTGATAAAATCATCTCTCTGCGCGGCTAAATGCAAGCCCATGATGGGTTGCATCATTTTGATTGGAAAAATCATGAAAAACGTAATTCTTGTAGCTGCTCTCGCAACCTCCGTCGCATTTTCTGCCAGTGCAATGACTGCTGAAATCGATACCGATGGGGACGGGATGGCGTCGTTGGCTGAACTTCAGGTCGTGTATCCTGAAATCACTGAAATTCTGTTCCAAGAGATCGATACAGATGGCGACAACCTCGTCAACGACGAGGAAATGGCGATCGCAATTGAACTCGGGAACCTCGCGAACCCCGAATCTGACTCCTAAGACCATAGAAAGGAGGAGGTGCAATGCAACATCGTGAATTGTTCAGATGGGCCTTTTCTGGCTCGGGGCTTTGGTTGATGTTGTCGCCATACTTATTGCTTGGCGGCCAATCCTCCTTTGGCACAGACGTTGTCGGTGAGGCTATGACGTTGGTGATCATGGGGTTTTTGGCTCTCATCGCAGCGAGCCTTAGCTTCAGTTCCTACATCAGATTGCGCGTCTACTTTGGCCTGACTTTAGGCTTGGCCATTATCGGTGTGCCCCAGATTGCTGGCTTCACTGAGGCGATAGCAACCTGGAATGCCGTTTTGGTCGGAGCGGGCTTGGTCTTTGTGGCACTTCTTGAGGTTTTCCAGAAGGCGCCACAACTGACGACTATAAAAAACAAGTGTGGGGCGCCAAACGCCCCACACGCTTCAAAGGCTTTTCCGTCGCACCACTTCTTGCATTCTGCATTCTCATTTTGACACGTATTTGCACGTTGAACGACACATGTTCCCTGAACATCGTAGTCACCGGAAACCAAATGACAATCGAGCGCATCATCAAGAACCTCAATCGCAAGATAATGACTATCAATCCCACCGCATTGATTGGCGACGCTATTGGCTACCTTGCACGCGATGATACGTCAGCACTTGTTGTGACCAATGACGATCATCTTGTCTTAGGTATTCTTTCCAGCAGCGATATTGTCAAATACTTGGATGAATATGGCACACTTTCAAATCATCTATCGGTGAGCCATCTTATGACGCACAATGTTATTTTATGTGAAGCGTCGGAGAACGTGCAGCGGCTGGAACAGTTGATGATTGAGCATCAGGTGCGGCATGTTCCGATCACCGATCAAGGTAGACTTTGTGCTGTAGTCAGCGTTTTGGATATCGTCAGGTTCCGAATGGAGACTGCTGAGCAAGAGGCCGGACAGCTGCGCAACTATGTTTCTGGTACTGGTTGAGACGCTTTTGTCGTGCAGGTTGAGCTATCCATTGCCTACATGGCAACATTGAGAACAAGATATCCGATGTAGCCGACGTAGGCCGTCACCAACAAAAGCCCCTCACGTTGAGAAACTTTCCACCCAGTGATCGCAACCCAGCACAACGCCAATGTGGCGACTGCCATGACCCAGATATCGAGTGTTGCGATTTCCATCGGCACCACCAACGGCTTTACCAACACGGTCGCACCAAGAATTCCAAGAATGTTGAATATGTTGCTTCCGATGACGTTGCCAAGGGCGACTTCGACTTGGCCTTTGCGTGCTGCAATCATAGAGGTAACAAGTTCTGGCATTGATGTGCCCACCGCAACGACAGTGAGACCAATAACCGCTTCTGAGACACCCAAACCGTTTGCGACTGATATTGCCCCATTAACAAGGAATTTCGCGCCAAATATTGTGACCGTCAGCCCCGCGAACATCGTCAAAGCGGCAGGTCCTAGGTAAGTGCTTGGCGTATCGGTGCCTTCATCCTCTGCTGTGCCTTGGTCGAAATAAATCGTGCCAACCAAATAGGCCGTCAATAAAACGAGGAATGCGGCACCCGTGATGCGACCGATTGATCCGTAGAGAATAACACCAACGCAGAGGGACGTAGCGAGAACCAACACAGTACCATCGCGTTTAAAACTCGGCCTGTTCACGGCGATTGGTGTGATGATTGCCGCAACCCCCAAAATCAGCAGGATGTTCGCGATGTTGCTGCCGACGACGTTACCAACAGCGATGCCGGGCGCATCGTTGAGGGCGGCTTGCAGGCTTGTGACCAACTCTGGGGTAGAGGTGCCAAATCCAACAAGCGTCAATCCAATGATCATCGGAGAGATGTTAAACTTCTGCGCGATGATAATAGCCCCGCGTACGAGGTATTCGCCACCTATAATAAGACAAATTAGCCCAACAATGATGTAGATGTAATCCATGTCAAACCTCTCAAACGACTATCTGCACTTGATTTCTATAAGCGGGTTTCGATTGGCCGTAATTGACCATCACCAGTTTTGTCACTTTGCATTGCTGCGGTTTCTGGCGTTGATGCTCGGGCCAAAGGTGACGCCACGAACGACCCTTTTTCTGCGTCCACAACGGGCGCACGTTTGGTGATCCGCCAAAGCGTGAACAAGGCGATTGGCAAATGGGCTGCAAGAGATGTTATAAAGAGGCCCGACGTCCCGATTTCGGCCATTGCCACACCTGATACCAAGGGACCAATGATAGACCCAAGGCCATAGACCAATAGCAACCCGCCGCTAACTTGGATGAATGTCCCAGCAGGTGCGTGATCGTTGGCGTGCGCTACGATCACCGGGTACATACCAAAAATGCCGGCCCCGAAGAAACCAACCAAAATCATGTTGATCAGACGCGATTCAGGTTGGAATACAATGAATGAGACGTCAACGATGATCGCGATGAGGACCACAAACAGCAGCACCTTTCGCCGATCTATTTTGTCAGAAAAGTACCCAATTGGAATCTGTATCAATGCACCTGTCAGGATGGGAATACTGGCAAACAATGCGATGTCACTGAGCGCAAGGCCGATGCGATCCGCGTAAACCGCTGCAAGCGTGCCAAATGATGCGTTTGATATCCCGACCATAAACACAGCAAAAACCGCAACAGGAGAGTTATTCCACAAACCTTTTATGTCCAATTTAACCGTCGCCAATGGGTTCGGCGATGCACTTGATGAGACAGCTGTTGGCACGAGTGCCAGACAATAAAACATCGCCCCCAACACGAAGAACGTGAACCCGACGCTGTTACCAAGAACCAAGCTCATTTGTCCCAAGGTGATCGCCCCAAGTTGGACCATCGTGTATATGCCAAAAATCTTCCCGCGTGAGGATGCGTCTGCGCGTTCGCCCAACCAGCTTTCGATGATCATGGCAGCAGCGGCAAAGCAAAACCCAGAGATCGCGCGAAGCGGAATCCAGGAGTATGGCGATATCCACAGCAATGATGCCAAAATGGCTAACGCTGCAAAGGCTGAAACAACACTGAACGCACGAATATGGCCAACTTTCGCAACAAACTTGGGAGTAATGATACATCCTGCGACGTAACCAATTGCCCAACCGGTTCCGAGCAGACCAAGAGAAAATGCTGTGAAACCTTCGTGGTTTCCGCGAATTGGCAGGACGAGTGCGTTTATACCTCCGGCGAAGAACAGAAAGGCTGTGCCTAAAAGGAGGGCACTGATAGGTAAGAGTTGGCGGACCATAACTGGCCTTTCGGTTTTTCAAGGTGGGTCGTGTAAATTCAGTATCGCTGAAACGTATCAGCCGCCCCGTGTCGAACATGCGGGCATCATGGCAACAATTGTGGTCGGAAAAAGAAAAGTACGCTTCTCTTGAAGTTCATACGTTAGGCGCATTGTCATGCCACAAGTTCGCCGGTGCTCAGCAGGGCCTTTAAGACCCCCATTTGGAATGACGCCTCAATAGCGCTACCTGCGGTATGAAGATGTTCTAATGGATAAGTAAAATTAAAAATATTTATACATAAAGCGATAAGTTGGCATGGATGATTTGTCAGCCTCCAGCCGAATATGCCGGACACATGAGTAAAAATTACTGATATATTGAGAATTTTGAATTTCTCACATGCCTGTTGTTGCCATATCGAAACCTCACCTGTCCCGCGAGTGAAAGTTAAACGACAATAGAATGAACATTGCAGTCGCGACAAAGAATGCTCATGCATACAACATGGATAGGCGCAGCGAATTGACGTTTTGTCCCGCAGGCTGTGAGTTCGCCGGATTGGTCTTGCTGCGCCTTGCATAAATGGCCGGTTTTCCGCCGCGTGGCAGCGCCGAAAATTATGCACTTGCGGCATTTTCTGCGCTGCGAGCGCGCGCAGCGGGAAAACCGAATTCACAGACTGGGCTCGCAGCCGCCGTTAGCTGCATTTGCACATCAGAAAAACTGGATCGAAGTCCCGAGCGTCCGCTTTCTTCAATTTCCCAATTTAGTTTGCGGGCGCAGCGAACGGCATGTGTGGATGGCTCCTGCATAGCAAGACATTTTTGATCAGATTTGTGCACTTGTCAGAAGCAGTCATGTGTTCCCGCTGCCCGGCAGTGGTTTGCTTGCAAACCATGAGAGGGGCCTGTTTGCGCGGTTTTGACCGCTGGCCCTGATGGGTTCCGCAAACCAAGTCCCTATCAGCAAAGCGGGCTATGATGCCCGTGCCATTCGGCGGGGTGTCTTGGTTTTGGCGGCAGACTTATGCACCATCATCTCGCGAGTCTTGCTAACTCGTTGTTCTTTCTCCTTTAGGCAGTGTGGGGTGTGTAGGGTTCGTTTCGGGTGAGGACCGCCCAGACGATCCGAGCGGTCTTGTTGGCCATTGCGACAGTTGCGACACGCGCGGGCTTTCGTTCCAGCAGTGACATCAGCCATTTGCTTGCTCGTTCCGGGTGCGACTTGGTTTGTCGGACGAGGGACGTCATGCCGACGACCAACAATGATCGTAAGTATTGATCGCCCATTTTGGTGATCCGCCCTAGCCTCTCTTTCCCGCCGCTAGATTTGTTTGCAGGCGTCAGACCCAGCCATGCTGCAAACTCACAGCCATTTCGGAACTGATGGCCGTCACCAATGCTAGCGATGATTGCCGAGGCCGTCACAACACCGACGCCTGGAATAGTGCGCAACAAACGGACCCGCGCATCTTCCTTGGCGACCAGCTTGAGCCGATCTTCATACCATCGAATTCGGGTGTGAAGTGCCATGAGGTGCTCGGACAGATTATGGATCACCTCATTGGCAATCTCGGGCAGGTCCAGCACTTCGCCTGCTAAAATATCCTCCGCAAATCCAATAACCCGTGCGAGGCCCTTCGCGATATAAATCCCGAACTCAGCGACCATACCACGCAAACCATTGATCAGCTGCGTGCGTTGGCGGACAAGCAGAGCCCGGGCGCGATGGAGCGACAACAAAGCTTGTTGTTCAACAGTCTTTACCGCAACAAATCTCATCGTCGGACGTGTCACCGCTTCACAAATGGCCTCGGCATCAATGGCGTCGGACTTCCCGCGTTTGACGTATGGTTTGACATACATCGGTGGGATCAGCCGCACATCATGGCCCAACGCTGTTAGCTCGCGCGCCCAATGATGCGCACTGCTACAGGCCTCCATGCCAATGAGACAGGGCTCAAGCTTGGTGAAGAACGGCAATAGCTGTGCGCGCCTTAAAGGCCTGTTGAAGACGACCTCCTCGTCATCAGTGATCCCGTGAACTTGAAAAATGTTCTTGGCTAGATCAACGCCCATTGTGGTAACTTGCATGGGGTGGCTCCTCTCATTTGCTGTTTGCGACATCTGCAGCATAGCGCATTACGACGCTGGTTGGAGCAGGAGCCATCCACCCCATCAGCAAGGAGCCAGTTGTGTCGATCGACATGAACGGCCCAAAGCCGACATTGACCATGCCTTCCCATTGCTGCGGTGCGGCTCGTCGAAGCGGCCATTCGTGCAGAGCGCAGCATTTTTGTGGGTCAAACGTTGGTGAGCGAACTTAGCCGTCGTTCAATGCGTTGTTTGCGAAGTCTGCTTCTTGCATGTGACGGATCTTTGGCGATGTCACGATACTGCAATGCAGCTTGCTGAATGAACTTTTCTTCGGCCTATTCGGGCCAAAGAGTCGTTTGTGGATGGAATTGTGACCAAGCGAACCAGAACGCTTGATGGCTTCCGACATCTTCCCCGTCCGCGTCCACCGCCTTTATACCACCCGCATCAAGTTCAAGCCGTATGTTAGCGACAGAGATCGTCGAGCCGTTGCGCAACGCAACCAATGCAGCACTTCGCTGAAACGCCACGGGCTGACCGGACCCAGTAATCACACCAATAACGTCTTCGTGGACAGGCAATCGTGGATCGACGTTACCAACAGGAAAAATTGGACCATTGGCATCCCTAGCATTGCGAAAATCTGGGTCGCGCCCAAGTGCGAGCGCCTCACTCAGCACTGTCGTTTCTGGATGCGCGGTTTTCCACGTTCCCCAATCAGTCGTAATTACATTCGCTTGTTCAAGTTTCAGGTTCCTGTCGGCCAATGGCCCAGTCAACGCATCTCCACGGAAGGTATCAAATACCGAATAGGTATTCAGGTCATACATCACCTTGTTTGATCGGCTCAAAAGCCCCGATGTGCGCAAAATGGGGCGATCAACACCGGTGGGCATCTGGTCTGTGTAATACGCCTGCGCAGCACCGCACAACGTACAATAAGGAATGCCAAGATCACGCCCACCAAGCGTATCGTTCACCATTTCACGGACTTCCATGATTTGTCGCGGGTAGGCGCGGAACGCTCCGTTCACCTCGATACCAAACACAATGTCATCATCGTTGAGCCACGTGGCATCCTGAGCATTTGTAACCTGCGGGTTGTCAGCGGCTGGAATGCAATTGCAGGGCTCGTCAGTTGTATCAAACGCACGATCATCGATTGGCACACCACCCCAAGACACCATCCGCCAATCGACATTGCCTTCTACAAAAAGCCTGTCCCATCCGTCAAAAACACTGACAAAAATTGCGCGTTTAAACTTCAAATAATCTGGCGGTGCGGCGACGTCCCATGCGATCAAGTGATCGGTAATATCGCCCCAATTGTTGCGAGCGCCGAAGTTTTTGCCCAACAATACAGACGCCGCATTTGACAGTTCTCTGTTCAAGGCACGATCAGGAGCGAAACGCATCAGATCACTGATCAGCCAGACAAGGCGCGGATCTCCGGACGCAGTAATTTCGGTCAGCGCAATCGTCTGATCGCTGCCCCATATCCCGTCCGACATACTCACAACAAAGGCCGTCTGCATTGATGCTAGCAAGGCGGCGGACAATGGCACATCGGGAATGGCTGGGGGTGTGCCAAACTGTTCAATCACATAGTTCGGCAAAGCGTTCGTTTGCGCCCGCAGCGTCGTGTTCCAGAGAAGTGACATCGCAACTATGACAGTGACTGAGACAAGTCGGAAGTACGTGCTAGATACCGTTGTCATGATGTGTCTTTCTTTAAATTGGAAGATTTGCAGCGACACGTCAGGCATAGCGCGTGATCCGACTGTGCAGCGAATCACGATTTCATCAGCGTTCGGTGATCATTGATAGTAAACACCCTATCGCGATACCGGTCATTCGCTGCATCGCAGGTTTTCGGTAAGGTGGGCTCGGAGCCGCCATTCGCTGCTCTAGCTAAAAACTAATATATTTCTCCAAGCAGATTGTTTGGCCCGTTGGTCTTCATTGATCACGTTTGATGGGCGGCGGAGTTGCACGCATATACGGTTTTTTGTTGGGGGGGTGCCTTAGAATGGTGCAAATAGCCGCGCACTATGCGGACAGGCAATTCACAACTTTCACCTCCGAACTGCACGCGACAAGAATTAAATTTCTACGATCGTTTAGTTAGAGGGTTCTCTCATGTTACGCATTACTCGAGCAGCCTCCCGGAAGCTATTACGAATGGCGACAGGGAAACCGCGTTCATAATTCCGATTTACGAACCACCGATTGCAATCGAGAGCGCATTTGCCGCCTCTTTCACTGCCGCACTAAGTCCTTTGATGTCGTCTGGACGTACGCGGCTGGTGGGTCCAGACACTGAAATTCCAGCGACGGCCTCTGCATTGATGTCGAAAACGGGGGCGGCAATGCAGCGCATACCAAGATTTCGTTCTTCGTTATCAATCGCATAGCCCCTGGTTTTGATTTCAACAAGGTCAACCACCAGTTGTGCGCGGTCCGTAATCGTAAATTCGGTGAACGCCGCGAGGTTTTGGTCTGCAAGGGAACGGGACAGCCGATCGGCGTCCATTTGCGCCAACAACGCTTTGCCAATTCCGGACGCATGCATCGGTGACAGGGTCCCTGGCGGGAAAAATGCGCGGATCGTTGCGTGTGTCTCAACTTGGCTTAGGAAAAGAACGGAGCCTTCCTTTTCTACGCCAAGGTTTGCCGTCTCTCCGGTTTGCTCCATCAGTTTGCGCAAAATCGGCCTTGCGCGGTCCACCAGACTGGTACGCCGCAAAAACCGCGCACCAATGACAAAAGCTTGCGGCCCAATGTGCCAAATCTGCTCAACCGGATCAAATTCAACCAGCCCCCTGCCCTCTAGTGTCACAAGGACGCGGTAAACAGTTGCTGGCGATTGACCCATCTCTGTTGAAATAGTCGTCAATGCTTTGCCCTGCGCTTCACTTAAGTATTCGAATACTTCCATCGCGCGGTCCAGCGATTTTATAGTGTTCTGAGACGTTTTATCATCCCAATCACGCGGCCGGCCGCGCGCGCGCCGCAATGGCGATTGGTCACTATCTTGAGAATTCATATAATGCCTCGTTATTTTTGCGAAAAACACTTTCACGATATGAAAAATACAACCAATTGACAACAAATAGTTTTTTGCAAATTCTCCAATATGAAAAACGATTTCAAAAAAATTTCATACAAGGTCGTTGTCAGATAGACAGGACTTGAAGTGAATAAGGAGACCGCCATGAGCTTTCAAAACCCGGTATTCATCCCAGGCCCAACCAATATGCCAGAAGCCATTCGTCAGGCATGTTATATGCCAACGATTGATCACCGGTCCCCAATATTTGGTAAAATTCTGCATCCCGTCCTTGCTGGTGTCCGTAGGGTTCTGAAATCTGAGACAGCTCATATCTTTATCTTCCCGTCCACGGGCACCGGTGGGTGGGAAACCACACTCACCAACACGTTGTCCGCCGGTGACAAGGTTCTCGTGGCCCGCAATGGGATGTTTAGTCACCGTTGGATCGATATGTGTCAGCGCCACGGCCTAGACACGCAAGTTGTTGAGACACCTTGGGGCCATGGCCTGCCCGCCGATAAATTTGAAGAGATTTTGAAAGCTGATACTGACCACACAATTAGGGCGGTTTTAGCCACGCACAATGAAACTGCGACCGGCGTAAAGTCCGACATCGCCGCGGTGCGCCGCGCACTTGATGGTGCGGATCACCCTGCAATGTTGTTCGTTGATGGTGTGTCATCCATTGGATCAATGGACTTTCGGATGGACGAATGGGGCGTTGATGTTGCGGTTACTGGTTCGCAAAAAGGCTTTATGCTGCCAGCTGGCCTTGCGATTGTTGGGTTCTCGCATAAAGCGCGTGCCGCGGTCGATACAGCCCAATTGCCCCGTACGTTCTTTGATATCCGCGATATGGAGGCAGGCTACGCCAATAATGCCTATCCCTACACGCCACCCGTTGGTTTGTTGCGCGGTCTAAAGCTGTCGTTAGAAATGATCGAAGAAGAAGGTCTGGAAAACGTGTTTGCGCGTCACACCCGGATCGCCACAGGCGTGCGTCTTGCAGTGGATATGTGGGGGCTAAAGCTTTGTGCAGCATCACCTGATGTGTATTCCGACAGCGTATCTGCAATCAAAACGCCTGATGGTTTCAACGCCACAGATATCGTGACCGTTGCCGCCGAAAAATATGGTATGGCGTTCGGCGTGGGCTTGGGTGAAGTCGCGGGTAAAGTGTTCCGCATTGGCCACCTTGGCATGCTGACAGACGCGATGATGCTGTCCGGTCTTAGCGTTGCCGAAATGGTGATGGTTGATCTGGGCCTCGACATCAAATTGGGATCTGGCGTGGCCGCTGCCCAAGAATTCTACCGTCACGGTTCATAGGTTAGGACACCGATATGTATATCCCTACATTTGATGACATGCTGACCGCTCACGCGCGGATCAAGCCATACATCCACCGCACGCCTGTTCTGACGTCGTCATATTTAAATGACCTGACAGGTGCCGAACTGTTCTTTAAGTGCGAGAATTTTCAAAAGGCGGGCGCATTTAAGGTGCGTGGCGCGTCCAATGCGGTGTTTGGTCTGTCCGAGCAAGACGCTGCCATCGGCGTCTGCACGCATTCATCGGGCAACCACGCCCTGTCGCTGTCTTATGCCGCTGGTCGCCGTGGTATCCCGTGCAACGTTGTTATGCCGCGCACGGCCCCGCAAGCCAAAAAGGACGCAGTACGTGGATATGGCGGTATCATCACAGAATGCGAACCCTCAACCACGTCCCGCGAGGCCGTGTTCGCTGAAGTTCAGGCCGCGACGGGCGGAAACTTCGTTCATCCTTATAATGACCCTCGGGTTGTCGCAGGTCAGGGCACATGTAGCCGCGAACTGATGGAACAAATGCAACAAGACCATGGCGGCGGGCTTGATATGGTCGTGGCCCCTATTGGCGGCGGCGGCATGATTTCAGGTACGTGCCTGACATTGTCCAAAATCGCACCAGACGTTCAGATCATCGCGTCCGAGCCCGCACAGGCTGACGATGCCTACCGCAGCTTTAAGGCGGGTCACATCATTGCAGACGATGCGCCCGTGACGGTTGCGGACGGATTGAAAGTACCCCTGAAAGATCTGACTTGGCATTTTGTGTCCAACCACGTCACCGATATTTTGACTGCGTCTGAGGATGAAATTATCGATGCGATGAAAATCACATGGCAACGCATGAAAATCGTGATGGAGCCCAGCTGTGCGGTCCCTCTCGCGACGATCATCAAAAACAAAGATCGGTTCGCTGGTAAGCGGGTCGGCGTCATCATTACTGGCGGAAATGTCGATCTTGACCTTCTGCCGTGGCTCAAGTGAGGAAATACCCATGAACACACATGTAAATCTCGACGATTTTGAAGTTGGCTACGATATTCCTGCAAAACCAGGCATGCCAGAAGACGATATCCAAACGCCTTGCCTCGTGCTTGACTTGGATGCGTTGGAACGCAACATCAAGAAGATGGGCGATTACGCAAAAGCTCACGGTATGCGTCACCGCGTGCACGGCAAAATGCACAAATCCGTAGATGTGGCTAAGCTGCAGGAAAAACTGGGCGGCGCTGTTGGCGTGTGCTGTCAAAAAGTGTCCGAGGCCGAAGTGTTCGCACGTGGCGGAATCAAGGACGTCATGGTATCAAACCAAGTCACAGCCCCCAATAAAATCGACCGGTTGGCCCGCATGCCAAAGTTGGGTGCGCGTGTTCTTTGCTGTGTTGATGATCCTGACAACATCCCAAACCTATCTGCCGCTGCCGTCAAGCACGGCACGCAGATCGAATGCATTGTTGAAATCGATTGCGGTGCTGGCCGTTGCGGTGTGTCCACAACCCAAGACGTTGTGAAGCTTGCCAAGATGATTGATGCCGCAGACGGCCTGAAATTTGCAGGTATTCAAGCGTATCAAGGTGCGATGCAGCACATGGACAGCTATGCCGACCGCGAGGCAAAAACCGCCATTGCAATCAACCAAGTAGAAGAAGCAATCACAGGCCTGAAATCTCAAGGTCTTGAATGTGACATTGTTGGCGGCGGCGGCACAGGATCGTATTACTTTGAAAGTAATTCAAATGTTTTCAATGAGCTACAGTGCGGATCTTATGCGTTTATGGACGCTGACTACGGTCGTATCCTTGACAAAGAAGGCAAGCGCATCGACGACGGCGAATGGGAAAATGCACTGTTCCTTTTGACCACTGTGATGTCCCATGCCAAAGTTGACAAAGCCATCGTTGACGCAGGTCTTAAGGCCCAATCCGTCGATAGTGGATTGCCAACTGTCTTTGGCCGCACCGACAAAGTTGCGTACGTCAAATGTTCCGACGAACACGGCGTTGTTGCCGACCCCGACGGCGTATTGAAGGTCAACGACAAGCTGAAGTTGGTCCCAGGTCATTGTGACCCGACCTGCAATGTCCACGACTGGTATGTCGGCGTCCGCAACGGCAAGGTCGAAACGGTTTGGCCTGTATCCGCCCGTGGCAAGGCATACTAAACGATTTCAAATTTGAAATCCGATTTGTGAGTAAGTGAGTACGTCGTCCGCGTGCTAGCGTCCCCTTTTCCGTTAAGCACGCGGGTGCAAAATTTTTTGGAGTAGACCATGCTAATCGTACCAGAACGTGAAATTGCAGACCTATTGACGCGCGATGCGTCGTTTGACGCCGTTGAAAAGGTGTTTGCTGCTATGGCGGCGGGCGACGCATATAACTTCCCTGTTATCCGCGAGGCCATTGGCCATGAAGACGCGCTTTACGGATTTAAGGGCGGGTTTGACGGCAAAGGCTTGACCCTTGGCCTAAAAGCCGGTGGGTATTGGCCGAACAACTTGGAAAAACGCAAGTTGATCAACCACCAGTCCACAGTTTTTCTGTTCGATCCTGACACTGGCAAAGTGTCCGCGATGGTGGGTGGCAATTACTTGACTGCGTTGCGGACTGCCGCTGCATCGTCTGTGTCCATCAAACACCTTGCGCGCAGAGACGCGAAAGTCATGGGCATGATCGGTGCTGGTCATCAGGCCACGTTCCAACTGCGCGCCGCCTTAGAACAACGTGAATTCGAAAAGGTGATCGGCTGGAACTACCACCCAGAGATGCTGCCAAACATTGAAAAGATAGCGAACGAGGCCGGTATCCCGTTCGAAGCGGTCCCGCTTGAAGGCATGGTCGAAGCAGATGTTGTGATTTCCATCACCTCCACGTTTGCACCCACAGTTATGGCAAACCACATTTCGGCAGGCACACACATCGCCTGCATGGGCACCGACACTAAGGGGAAACAAGAGGTTGAATCAGCACTGCTTGCGAAATCGACGGTATTCACTGACGAGGTCGCGCAATCTATTTCAATTGGCGAAGCACAACATGCCATTTCCGAAGGCTTGATCAATGCAACTGACGTTCACCAGTTGGGCGCAGTCATCAACGGGACCCATGCGGGCCGCACGTCTGATGATGAGATTACATTGTTTGATGGCACAGGTGTTGGCCTGCAAGATCTGGCAGTCGCCGCCGCAGTCGTAGATCTGGCAGTCGCCAAAGGCATCGCAATTCAGGTCGATTTCTAGATCAAGGTGGCGCGTTAACGCGCCAGTACCAGCTCTGCTTTCAGACCACCAAGCCGCGCGCTGTCGCCAAGCCGTAGCAGCCCACCGTGGTTGCGTGCAATGTCCGCGACAATTGACAGGCCAAGCCCAACACCTGTGCCTTTGTCTTGATTACGTGACGGGTCAAGCCGGACAAACGGACTCATTGCGGCCTCTCTACTGGTGGCAGGAATGCCTGGTCCGTCGTCTTCGACAGTAAACCGCACGGTCCGGTCTGTCACATCAAGGCAAACCTCGGCCTTGGTCCCATAACGCAGTGCATTGCCGATCAGGTTATCCAACGCACGGCGCACAGCCATTGGGCGCAGCGATATTTCTTGGTCAGGACCCGATACAGGCCCCAATGTCACAGATTGCCCCCCACGTGCTGCGTCCGACACCGCAGAATTCAATATGAAACGCGGCGAGCAAGGCTCTAGCCCATCTAGGGCATCATTGCGGGCGAAATCCAGAAACGCATCAAGCAGCTCTTGCATGTCATCAACATCGCGGACTAGCGCATCGATGTCCGCGCCGTCTAACATTGACAGCCCCAAGCGCAGCCGCGTCAGCGGCGTCCGCAAGTCATGACTGACGCCCGACAGCATCAAGGTACGGCTTTGGGTCTGGCGTTCAATCTTGTTGCGCATATCTAGAAATGCCATGCCAGCAGCCCGAACCTCTACGGCCCCGGTCGGCGTAAACGGCTTAATCCGGCCCTTGCCATATTCGGCAGCAGCAGCAGCCATGCGTTTTATAGGGCGCAGCTGATTGCGTAGAAAGAAATACGAAATCGTGGTCATAATCACACCCATAACGACCATGATCACCAATAACTGATGTGGGTTTGATGCAGACACACGACCCCGCTGAAACGCAAAATAGGACAATCCGTAATGCGTTTGCATCCATATTTGCACGCGTCGGCGATCATCGAGGGATACGACGACGACCTCTGGCACACCCATACGCAATGTGTCGATCACCATTGATCCAGTGAGGTCAACAAGACGCGTCTCGTCGGCCTTTGGTGGTGTGTCTGACGGTAAACTGACCGCAATCTCTAATGCGGCACCATATTGCCGCGCAATTTGGGACGCGGTTTGTGCACCGGGTGCAGCATTGATCGCATCGCGCAAAAACCGCAATTCAATATTGACGGCACTTGTCATTGACCGCGTGACACCGTCAAAGTGGCGTTGGATAAACACTACCGATATAAGCAGTTGCAACGTCAAGACAGGCAAAATCAAGATAAGCGCAGCACGGCCATAAAGACCGCGCGGCATATAATTTTTGATCCACGTCCAAAACATAAACCCAAAGCTATCTCTTAGGGCCATCCGGCGAAAGGGCCGATCATCATGTCAGATCAGGAATTCAATCCCGTTGCCGGCCAACCCGTTAATCTGGCGGATGGATTGCGGTTGGTTTTGGCGCCCAACCCGTCACCGATGACCTATCTTGGCACCAATACTTACATCCTTGGACAAAAAACAATTGCGATCATTGATCCCGGCCCAGACGACGATGACCACCTCTCTGCTATTCTTGCGACAGCTGGGACAGGCACCATCACCCACATTGTCGTGACACACGCCCACATTGATCATTCGCCACTTGCTCGGCGTTTGTCGGCAAAAACAGGCGCTCCCATTTCCGCTTATGGCCCAGCTGAAGCAGGACGGAGCGCCGTAATGCAGCAATTGGCTGCCCAAGGGCTGGCAGGTGGCGGTGAAGGGATCGACGCTGCATTTTCACCAGACGTGATCATGGCCTCTGGCGATACCATCACGACCGATGAATGGACCCTGCAAGCCCTGCACACACCCGGCCATATCGGGAACCACATCAGTTTAATCTGGGGGGATGCCGTTTTCACTGGCGATCATGTCATGGGATGGGCGTCTTCACTGGTGTCCCCGCCTGACGGCGATCTTACTGACTTTATGGAGTCTTGCGAAAAACTAGCACAAATAGATGCCCGTATCTTTTATCCCGGACACGGGGCACCTGTCACTGATCCTGCTGAAAGGGTCGCGTGGCTCCTTGCGCACCGGCGCGGACGCGAGGCGCAAATTCTAAACGCACTGACACCTGCGGGCCGCACCACAGATCAGATTACAGGTTTGGTTTATGCAGACGTCAACCCTGCTCTCATGGGCGCCGCAAAACGCAACGTATTCGCGCATCTTGTGGACCTGTCGCAAAGAGGTCTGATTACGGCGCATCCATCTCTCCAAACCGATGCTATTTTCTCGATGAGAAATTAAACTGATAAACTGATAAAACCCTCTGGACGCCGCCAATCGGCGTTGCTATATCGCCCATAGTGTTCCGGCGTAGCTCAGTGGTAGAGCAGTTGACTGTTAATCAATTTGTCGTAGGTTCGACCCCTACCGCCGGAGCCA
>JBLHXF010000043.1:0-18605 GCA_047629435.1 Yoonia sp.
CCCAACGTGAATTGCCTCCCGTTTTTCATCAACGGGCGCGGATCATATTTCAGATGCTGACCCTGCTTGGTAAAGGTATAGAAATACAGATGCAGTCCACCTGCGACAGCCGTCATTAAAATGAAATTGCGGACGTACATTTCTGCGATCCAGCCAAAGGCAAGCGTCTTGGTTTCCTCTAGTGGCGGTTGGAACCAATAAAATGAAATGAATGCGATCCCAACGATAATGAGCTTTTCGGTGATCAAGAACCACGCATTCCAAACCCACGCCAGCATGTCCAACGGGCGCAAGGGCCACTGGAAAAACGGCGATACTTGAAGTGGGACGACAGGAACATGGTTCCAGCCTTTCAACGGCGCATCAGACATCACGGTCACCTTGGTTGGAATTGCGGCTGACCTAAGTTTGACAGAAATACATTCGTATGAAAAACAGTTTTAAGGCATTAATTAAGCCTGATATTCAGAGGTAGAGATGGCAATTTCACTCAAAGCTATGGCGTATTTCACGACTGCGGTCCGGCATGGCAATATCGCAAAGGCAGCCGCTGAGCTTAATATAGCGGCCTCGGCGGTGTCTGCTGCAATAGACCAAATAGAGGTATCATTTGACCTTACGCTGATCACGCGGCAACGCTCGCGGGGGATACAAGCAAACGCCAATGGGTTGGCTGTGACCCGAAAGTTTGAGAAACTATTGGAAGATTACCATGCAATTTTGGACGAAGGGGCTGATCTGAAACAAGCGCTCAGCGGGAAGTTACGTATTGGATATTACGCCCCGATTGCGCCCGCGTTCTTGCCGAAAATCCTAAAATCGTTTGTGTCCGATACCAGTGACGTCATCCTTGACCTTGAAGAATGCGACAACAATCGCGCCCAAGACGGGCTGTTGGATGGAACCTATGACGTTATCCTATTCGTAAGCGAAGACGTGAGGCCATCAATTGAATTTAACGTCTTGGTCAAAGCACCCGCTTACTGTCTTTTGCCTAAAAATCACCGCTTAGCGCACCAAAGCAGCGTCAGTATTGCAGACATCGCGCGCGAGCCGCTTGTAGTCCTAAACCGCCCCGTTGCCTCGGCCTATTACCACAGTCTTTTTGACAACCACGCTGGCGATATTGCGATTACAGCCTATGCAAACGGGACCGAAATGGTCCGTAGCCTTGTCAGCGCGGGTCATGGCTGCGCAATCCTTAATATGCAGCCTTTGACCGCGCAAACTTATGATGGTGGCACAGTGGTTGGGCGGCCCATCTCGGACCCCCTGCCGCCGCTGACGCTTGCGATCGGATACGACAAATCCAAGCCACGCAAATTGGTTCAGCATTTTGTAGACGCGTGCCACACCCACTTTTCCGTTCAGGGCCAAGAGCAATGTATCGTAAGCGAATAGCGTCGTTGCTGGTAAAGGCCCCCTCGGTTCGATTAGTATGATCTCTACTCCAAAACATGACAGTCAAAAATTTTACCGTTTGATAAAATAATTTTTTATGCCAAGGTAAAGGTCAGATATTGCCGATGGAGTAGCCATGAATAGCCAATTTACCCCCGGTGTCGTTTCAAAGCGACTAAGCACCGAAGACCTGTCAAATAATTTCAATGACCTGCACGCCCCCCTTGTTCCGCACGAGGCAGCAGTGGCGGCGGACCGATGTTATTTCTGCCATGATGCGCCCTGCATCACGGCCTGCCCGACAGATATCGACATCCCGCTGTTCATCAGGCAGATCAGCACCGGCACACCGGAAGCCGCCGCCAAGACGATCTTTGACATGAATATTCTGGGCGGTATGTGCGCCCGTGTTTGCCCGACCGAAGACCTGTGCGAACAAGCTTGCGTCCGTGAATTGGCTGAAGGCAAACCGGTTGAGATCGGCCGCCTTCAGCGGTTCGCGACAGACACATTGATGACAAGCGGCGTGCATCCGTTTAGTCGCGCCGCTTCCACTGGCAAACGCGTCGCCGTCGTCGGTGCTGGCCCTGCTGGCCTTTCGTGCGCCCACCGTCTGGCGCTGCTCGGCCACGGTGTGACCGTCTATGATGCGCGGCCAAAGGCAGGTGGGCTGAATGAATACGGGATCGCCGCATATAAATCGACAGACGACTTTGCAGCCCGTGAAGTTAACTGGTTGATGTCCATTGGCGGCATTACAATTGAAACAGACAAAGCGTTGGGCGATGCGTTGAACCTCGACGCCATTTCAGCCGAATTTGATGCCGTCTTCCTTGGTGTCGGTCTTGGCGGTGTAAACGCGATGGGTATCGCCGGTGACGATTTGGATGGTGTGTCTGACGCCGTATCATTCATCGAAGATCTGCGTCAAGCATCCGACCTTGCCACCCTACCCGTTGGCCGCAATGTTGTGGTTATTGGTGGCGGTATGACCGCCGTTGATGCCGCGGTGCAATCCAAACTGCTTGGGGCGGAACAAGTCACAATCGCATATCGCCGTGGCCGCGACGCCATGAGCGCAAGCCGTTACGAGCAAGACCTTGCTGCGTCCCACGGCGTCAAATTGATGTTCAACGTGAAGCCAAATGCGGTGCACGGCAACGGATCCGCTACTGAGGTCGAGCTGGAATATACTCAAATTACAGACGGCAAACTGGCAGGCACTGGCGAAACCATACGTATCGCCGCCGATCAGGTTTTCCGCGCAATCGGTCAAACATTAACGATGGACGGCGGACTTGCGCTCGAAGGGCGGAAAATCGCAGTAACCGGCACTGGTCGCACAAGCCGTGACGGCGTTTGGGCTGGCGGCGATTGTGCATCGGGTGGTGACGACTTGACCGTGACTGCAGTTGCCGAAGGCCGTGATGCCGCGATGGATATTCACACAAACCTGACTGGAGATGTATAATTATGGCTGATCTCACAACAGAATTTTTAGGCATCAAAAGCCCGAACCCGTTCTGGCTCGCCTCAGCGCCGCCAACGGACAAAGAATACAACGTCCGCCGCGCATTCGAGGCCGGATGGGGTGGCGTCGTTTGGAAGACACTCGGCTCTGAAGGTCCGCCTGTCGTAAACGTAAATGGGCCACGGTACGGTGTCGTGCACGGCGCTGATCGCCGCGTGCTTGGTCTTAATAACATTGAACTGATCACAGACCGCGATCTTTTCGTGAACTTAGAGGAAATCAAGCGCGTCAAAGCCGACTACCCAGATCGCGCCATGATCGTATCCTTGATGGTGCCGTGTGAAGAAGAAGCTTGGAAGGCGATCCTGCCGCTTGTCGAAGATACAGGTGCCGACGGGATCGAGCTAAACTTTGGCTGTCCACACGGCATGGCCGAACGCGGTATGGGTGCTGCTGTTGGGCAGGTGCCAGAATATATTGAAATGGTGACGCGCTGGTGCAAGAAATACTATTCAAAACCAGTGATCGTGAAGTTGACCCCGAATATCACCGATATTTGCCAGCCCGCTGCAGCCGCAATGCGCGGTGGGGCTGATGCAGTATCACTGATCAACACAATAAATTCGATCATCTCTGTTGATCTTGACCAAATGGCCCCTGCCCCAACGATTGGCGGCAAGGGTACGCATGGCGGTTATTGCGGCCCAGCAGTGAAGCCGATTGCGATGAATATGGTCGCGGAAATCGCGCGTTCGCCGGAAACTGCTGGCCTGCCGATGTCAGGTATTGGCGGCATCACAACGTGGCGCGATGCGGCTGAATATATTGCGCTTGGCTGTGGCAACGTGCAGGTTTGCACGGCTGCAATGACTTATGGCTTTAAGGTCGTCCAAGAGATGATTAGCGGGCTTGAGCAATGGATGGATGAAAAGGGACATACGTCAATTGATGACTTCATGGGCAGCGCTATTCCCAATGTCGTTGACTGGCAGCATCTTGATCTGAGCTACGTCGCCAAGGCGTCGATCAACCAAGATGACTGCATCAGTTGCGGCCGTTGTTATGCCGCGTGTGAAGACACGTCACACCAAGCGATTGCAATGTCAGCTGATCGCAAATTCAGCGTTATTGATGCCGAATGCGTTGCCTGTAATCTGTGCGTTGAAGTCTGCCCTGTTGAAAACTGCATCACTATGGTGGAACAACAACCCGGCACAACAGATCCGCGCACTGGCAAAGTTGTTGAGGACAATTATGCCAATTGGACAACGCATCCAAACAACCCATCGGCGACCGCCGCTGAATAAACACATCAATAAGGCTGGTAAGCGTTCCAGCCTTATTGCGTATCTGCGCATGCACTGCCCAAAACTGTCCTTGACTGGTAATCGACCTCTGTTAGCCTTGTTTTACCAGCTGGTCAAAAACCAAGTGATCACGATTTACCGCATGCGTTTTTAACAAGCTGAACAATAAGGGGACCAAGATGGCTGCCATCGGTGAAAATCTTAAAATCAACGGAACACGTCTTTGGGACAGCCTGATGGATATGGCCAAGATCGGTCCTGGTATTGCAGGCGGTAACAACCGCCAAACGGTGACTGACGAGGACGGCGAAGGCCGCGCACTTTTCCAAACGTGGTGCAAGGCCGCTGGCTGCACGATGGGTCTGGACCAGATGGGCAATATGTTCGCGCGCCGCGCTGGAACTGACCCAGATTCGCTGCCTGTTTATATCGGCTCCCACCTTGATACCCAGCCAACGGGCGGCAAGTACGATGGCGTTTTGGGTGTGTTGTCTGGACTTGAGGTGATCCGCACGCTCAACGATCTTGATATAAAAACGAAACATCCCATTGTCGTGACGAACTTCACAAATGAAGAAGGCACGCGGTTTGCACCTGCCATGCTGTCATCGGGCGTGTTCGCCGGACTGCACACCCAAGACTGGGCCTACGACCGCGAAGACGCAGAAGGTAAGAAATTCGGTGACGAGCTAAAGCGAATTGGCTGGCGGGGCGACGAGGAAACTGGCGCACGCAAGATGCATGCATTCTTTGAATTGCACATCGAACAAGGTCCAATCCTCGAGGCCGAAGGCAAAGAAATTGGTGTCGTGACACACGGCCAAGGTCTGTCTTGGACCCAACTGACGGTGATCGGCAAAGAAAGCCACACGGGGTCCACACCAATGCCAATGCGCAAAAATGCAGGCCTCGCGATGTCACGCATCCTGTGCAAGGTCGAAGACATCGCAATGAGCCATGCACCCCATGCTGTTGGTGCTGCTGGTCATATCGACATCACCCCAAATTCCCGCAACGTCATTCCGGGTAAAGCGGTTTTCACCATTGATTTTCGGTCACCTGATCTGGCTGTCATCGAAGATATGGAGGCGCGTTTGCGCGTCGAGGCCCAAGCAATTTGCGATGATATGGGCATGGAAGTCATCTTTGAAAAGGTCGGAGGGTTCGACCCCGTCACGTTTGACAAGACATGTGTCAGCGCCGTGCGCACTGCCGCAGAACGACTTGGCTATTCCCATATGAACCTGATTTCAGGTGCAGGCCACGATGCCTGCTGGATCAACCGCGTCGCACCAACGGCAATGATCATGTGTCCTTGCGTTGGCGGCCTTAGCCACAATGAAGCAGAAGACATTAGCCCTGAATGGGCAGCGGCCGGTACAGACGTGTTGTTGCACGCCGTGTTGGAAACAGCGCAAGTTGTCGCAGACTGAACGCGCCTCTAAAATAAGGAAAACCCATGACCAAAGTGATCAAGAACGGTACCATTGTCACAGCTGATCTGACCTATAAGGCGGATGTGCTGATCCAAGATGGTAAGATCATTGAGATTGGACCCAACCTGTCTGGCGACGAACAGCTTGATGCGACGGGGTGCTATGTCATGCCCGGCGGCATTGACCCGCATACGCACCTTGAGATGCCGTTTATGGGAACCTATTCAACCGATGATTTTGAAAGTGGAACGCGCGCAGCCCTAGCTGGCGGAACCACGATGGTTGTCGATTTTGCGCTCCCGTCACCGGGTCAAGGCCTGCACGATGCATTACAAATGTGGGACAACAAATCGACCCGCGCGAACTGTGATTATTCATTCCACATGGCCGTGACGTGGTGGGGCGAACAGGTTTTCGACGAGATGGAATCTGTGGTCAAGGACCGCGGCATCAACACCTTCAAACACTTCCTCGCCTACAAGGGCGCGTTGATGGTGAACGACGATGAAATGTACGCCTCATTTAGCCGCGTCGGCGAACTTGGTGGTATCGCGATGGTACATGCTGAAAACGGCGACGTTGTTGCAGAGCTTAGCGCGAAACTGCTGGCTGCTGGCAACACCGGACCAGAGGCCCACGCCTATTCCCGTCCAACCCAAGTCGAAGGCGAAGCCACCAACCGCGCCATCATGATAGCCGATATGGCTGGCGTACCTTTATATGTGGTGCACACGTCTTGTGAAGAGGCCCACGAGGCTATCCGGCGTGCAAAAATGCAAGGCAAACGCGTCTGGGGCGAACCGCTGATCCAGCACCTGACATTGGACGAAAGCGAATATTTCAACAAAGATTGGGACCACGCTGCGCGCCGCGTCATGTCCCCGCCGTTTCGGAATAAACAGCACCAAGATAGCCTTTGGGCAGGTCTTCAGGCTGGCACGCTTTCGGTTGTCGCAACAGATCACTGCGCGTTCACGACAGAACAGAAACGCAACGGCATCGGCGACTTTACCAAGATACCAAACGGTACTGGCGGACTTGAGGATCGGATGCCGATGCTTTGGACCCACGGCGTCAACACAGGCCGCCTAACTATGAACGAATTTGTGGCTGTGACATCAACGAACATCGCCAAAATCCTGAACTGCTATCCGCAGAAAGGTGCAATTCTTGTCGGTGCAGATGCTGACATCGTGGTCTGGGATCCAGAGAAATCCAAGACCATCACAGCTGACAGCCAGCAATCGGCCATCGATTATAACGTGTTTGAAGGCAAGCAGGTCAAAGGTCTGCCGCGCTTTACCCTGACACGCGGACATGTCGCCATCCATGACGGCGAAATCCGGACCCAAGAAGGGGCTGGTAAGTTCATCAAACGCGAAGGAAACACAGCAACAAACAAGGCACTGTCAGCGTGGAAAGAGCTGACTGCTCCACGTCCAGTGGAGCGGGCAGGAATTCCTGCCAGCGGCGTTTAAAAGGATAAGCCAGCTTTGAGCCAGCAACCAATAATTACGGCCCGAAATCTTGATCTAACGTTTGAAACAAACGACGGTCCAGTACATGCGTTAAAAGATGTGAACCTTGATATTAACAAAGGTGACTTTGTCAGTTTCATCGGGCCGTCTGGCTGTGGGAAGACGACGTTCCTGCGGTGTATTGCGGGGCTTGAGATGCCAACAGCCGGCGAGATTTCCGTGAATGACATGACCCCAGACGAAGCACGCCGCGCGCGGGCTTATGGCTATGTTTTCCAAGCGGCAGGGCTTTATCCTTGGCGTACAATCGGGGGCAATATCAAATTGCCGCTAGAAATTATGGGCTTTGATAAGGCCGAGCAATCAGAACGCGTCAAGCGCGTCCTTGATCTTGTGGACCTCAATGGTTTTGACCGTAAATTCCCGTGGCAGCTTTCTGGTGGGATGCAGCAGCGGGCATCAATCGCGCGCGCGCTGGCGTTTGACGCTGATATCTTGCTGATGGATGAGCCTTTTGGTGCATTAGACGAAATCGTCCGCGATCACCTGAACGAACAGCTATTGCAACTGTGGGCGCGGACCGAAAAGACAATTGCTTTTGTGACTCATTCAATCCCCGAGGCCGTATATCTATCGACCAAGATCGTTGTGATGTCACCGCGCCCAGGGCGTATATCTGACGTAATCGAAAGCACATTACCGTGCGAACGCCCCCTCGATATTCGCGACAGCGCTGAATTTATTGAGATCGCACACCGTGTGCGCGATGGGTTGCGGGCAGGGCATTCCGATGACGTTTAGAATTCATCATAGCTGCGAGGGCGCCGCATGAAGTCGGTCCTTCCTGTTTTAACCGTCATTGCCGCGATCCTATTGTTTTGGGTCGTCTGCGTTGTGCCGATGAACATGCATCTTGTGGCGGACCAAGCCCAGCGCGACGCACTGGTTGTGACACCTGACACACCGTCCGTGCGGCAAGAATATTCCGGCGTCGGGTTGGCACTGCGCAACCCGCATTTGATCCCGCTAACCTATAATTTTGTCCGTCCACGCCTGCCGTCACCGCATCAGGTGACTGGCGAAATGTTCAAAACGATATTTGGCCAAAAGATAACGTCAAAACGAAGCCTCGTGTTCCACGGTTGGGTAACCTTGGCACCAACGCTGCTTGGGTTTTTGATCGGTACAACTCTTGGCATCCTATTGGCAGTCGGCATTGTTTACAGTCGCGTGATGGACCTATCCGTCATGCCGTGGGCCATTGTCAGCCAAACTATTCCCATCCTTGCGCTTGCGCCGATGGTGATTGTTGTGCTGGGTTCGATGGGTGTTCAGGGGCTGATCCCTAAATCAATTATCGCAGCCTATCTGTCGTTCTTTCCCGTGGTCGTGGGTATGGTAAAAGGGCTGCGAAGCCCCGATTCAATGCAGCTTGATTTGCTGCGCACATATAGCGCGTCAAAATCACAAGGCTTCTGGGCGCTTAGGCTTCCGGCGTCTGCACCGTATTTATTCGCATCTCTGAAAATCGGAATTTCAGCGTCACTCGTCGGCACAATCGTGGCAGAACTGCCAACAGGTGCAAGAGCGGGCTTTGGCGCACGCATGCTGGTCGGCGACCAATACGGGCAACCCCTTGTTTCGTGGGCCGCGTTATTCGCAGCGGCGATCACGGCTGCGGCATTGGTCGGTATCTTTAGCGTGATTGAACGGATCACCCTGAAACGCATGGGAATGAACGCGTCATGATGGCAATTCTTGGCGCGTTAGTGGTCTGGGGGGCTGGTTGGTATCTCAACATTCGGCTCGCCAATGGACCGCAGTCAAACAACCCATTTGTTAAGGCGCTTATTCCCGCGATATTCGGGATCACGCTGATCATCGTGTGGGAATTGCTCGTCTGGGCATTTGAAATAAACCCCGTGATCCTCCCTGCGCCGTCTTCAATCGGTGCGCGCTTGATGATTGAGGGTCCGCGCCTTTGGGCAGACTTTCAGCAAACGATCATCAAGGGTGCGATGACAGGTTATATCATCGGCGGGCTTGCTGCGTTTGGCGTTGCGATCCTTGCAGATAGATCAGATTTCCTGACGCGGGGCATCTTGCCCGTTGGGGGCTTTATGGCGGCATTACCAATCGTGGGCACCGCACCAATTTTCGTAAAATGGCTTGGCAGCGACTGGGAATCTAAGGCGGCCGTTGTCGCGGTGATGGTATTCTTCCCGATCCTCGTGAACACCGTGGCAGGTTTGAAAGACACCAGCGCGATGCAACGCGACCTCATGCGGACTTACGGCGCTGGATATTGGCCAACGCTGTTTAAGTTGCGCTTGCCAGCCGCAATGCCGTTCATTTTTAATGGACTTAAAATTGCGACTACTTTGGCACTGATTGGCGCGATTGTTGCTGAATTTTTTGGCTCTCCCACGGTTGGGATGGGTTTTCGGATATCAACCAGCTTTGGGCAGCTTGCGCTGGACATGGTCTGGGCAGAGATTGTCGTCGCGGCCCTTGCGGGTAGTGGATTCTATGGGATGATGACTTTGATCGAAAAACGGGTAACCTTTTGGCATCCGTCACAGCGATAAATATGACGTCGAAACGGCGCGCTAAATTTAACAAGGAGAACGACATGAAAAAAGTAATGATGGCAGCGGCATTTGCTGCAGGCTTAGGCGGGACAACCGCAGTTGCAGACGGCCACGCAGACACCGTGACACTGCAATTACAGTGGGTCACACAAGCACAGTTTGCGGGCTACTATGTGGCTTTGGACAAGGGCTTTTACGAAGAAGAAGGTCTTGATGTAACCGTTTTGGCTGGTGGCCCTGACATTGCGCCACCACAGGTTCTTGCAGGCGGCGGCGCTGATGCGATGCTGAACTGGATGCCGTCCGCTTTGGCTGCACGTGAAAAAGGCCTACCAGTTGTGAACATCGCGCAACCGTTCAAAACATCCGGTCTGATGCTGACTTGCTGGAAAGACACCGGCATCACGTCGGTTGCAGATTTCAAAGGTAAAACCATCGGCGTTTGGTTCTTTGGCAACGAATACCCATTCCTGTCATGGATGTCCCAAGAAGGCATTTCCACAGATGGCGGCGATGACGGCGTGACGGTTCTTAAGCAGGGTTTCAACGTTGACCCACTGCTGAACCGCGAAGCAGATTGTATCTCGACCATGACCTACAACGAATACGGTCAGGTGCTTGACGCAGGTGTAAACCCAGAAGAGCTGGTGACGTTTAAGTACGAAGAACAGGGTGTAGCAACTCTAGAAGACGGCATTTACGTTCTGGAAGACAACCTTGAAGATCCAGTATTCGTCAACAAAATGGTCCGCTTTGTACGCGCATCAATGGCTGGGTGGAAGTACGCTGAAGCCAATCCAGAAGAGGCCGCAGGCATCATCCTCGACAACGACGAAACAGGTGCACAGACGGAAGCTGCACAGGTGCGTATGATGGGCGAGATTGCAAAACTGACCGCGGGCTCAAACGGCGCGCTTGATCCAGCTGACTACGAGCGGACAGTGGGAACCTTGCTTGGCGGTGGCTCTGACCCCGTGATTTCTACGGCACCAACAGGTGCATGGACCCACGTGATTACGGACGAAGCGCTGAAGTAAACTTCGTTACGATCAAGCGCCTCGGCCTCTCGGCTGGGGCGCTTTTTTCACGCCTTATTTCCCGCCAACATGCCCCATCGCTTTGCGCTGCTGCGCGCGCTGCAATCCCAGCACGCGTTCGCGCCAAATAATCAACACGCCAGCAGTGATAACAATTCCAGCACCCAACAACATGGTCCCTGTCGGCACTTCGTCAAAAACGAAATACCCAATGATCAACGCAAGAATCATCGACGTATAATCAAACGGGGCCACCAATGATGCATCAGCATAACGATAGCTGGACGTCAAGAAAATCTGCCCAATCCCACCCAATAGACCCGCAAATATCAACATGATTGCGGCAGCAAACGATGGCATGGCCCACCCCCAAGGGATCGTGCACAGAGCCAACACCGACGACGTGATTGTGAACCAAAAAACGATCGCCGCTGTGGCTTCGGTCTGCACCAGTTTACGCACGAACACTTGAGCCAAAGCTGCGAAAACAGCACCCATTAAAACAACAACCGCGCCCAATGTTTCGCCGGTCGACAAGCTGGCTCCTATCGACAAACGCGGTGACAAAACGATCAGAACACCAATCATGCCAAGGCCAACAGCAGACAATCGATACAGGCCCACTTGTTCATTCAAAAACATCGATGCAAACACGACCACCAACAAAGGGGCAGCATACCCAATCGCGGTCACTTCTGGCAGAGGCAACAACCCCAGCCCAGTGAACCCCAACCCCATCGCAGATGTCCCGATCAGTCCACGCCAAAAATGGCCAACAGGATTATCCGTCTTCCAGCCATGGCGGAGCTCACCGCGCATCGCGAGCCATCCTAGAATGATGGGCAGGGCAAAGAACGACCGAAAAAACACAGCCTGACCGGGCGGTACATCCGCGGATGCGGCTTTGATCAAACTGGCCATGCCCATGAACATGAAAACAGCCATAACTTTTAGGGCGATACCGCGAAGGGGCTGCATGGGCGTGACCTAGCTAAAGTGTAGTATACGCTCTGCATAGACGGTCGAGGCGATCACAGGAACGTCCTTTTCGCGAATAGCCGCTATGCGCAACCTACTCGTTTGGCGTTACACGCAAAACAGACCCGTGATCAGCATCGACCAATATCAACAGCGCACCATCTGGGGCTTGCAGCACATCGCGAACGCGGCCCACATCGGTTAGCAACCGTTCCTCACCAACCACGCGCCGACCCGACATCTTCAGCCGGACCAGCGCACCAGGGTTCAGCGATCCAATCAGCAAATCACCACGCCAATCTGCAAACGGACCGTCATAGAAAACCATCCCGCCCGGCGCGATCACAGGGTCCCAATAATACACAGGCTCGGTAACACCACCCATCGAAGCAGCACCTGTACCCACCGAACTACCGTTATAGTTCACGCCATAAGACACCAGCGGCCAGCCGTAATTTCGACCCTGTTGCGGCTGATTTAGCTCATCACCACCACGTGGACCGTGTTCTATTGTCCAAAGCTCATTCCCGCGGACAGCGGCACCCTGCATGTTGCGATGTCCCTTGGACCAAACAATACCATCTTGCCCAGCAGGCACCGACCCGTCGTAATTAACGCGAACGACCTTGCCGTGGGTCGTCGTATCATCCTGCACCAAGGTGCCACTATCCCCCGCACCACGATCACCTGTCGTGATCCAAACCGTTCCATCCAGCATCGGTACAATGCGGCTGCCAAAATGTTGCTGTGATCCAGAAGCTGGGTCCTGCACAAAAATATCGCGCACGTCAGACAGGCGCCCATCCGCACCTAGATTGGCGCGGGCAGCAGCAGTCGCAGCACCGCCCGAAACAGGTTTGGCGTAGGTCCAAAATATCAATCGGTCACTGGAAAAGTTGGGGGAAGCGGCAATGTCTAGCAAGCCACCCTGCCCGCGATCCCAAACGTCAGGAACACCAGTCAAAGGATTCGACAATGTGCCATCAGCGTTCAACAATCGCATCCGCCCAGGACGTTCAGTCACCACAAACTGACCATTCCCCAGCGACGCGATCCCCCAAGGGTTCTCTAGTCCTGTCGCAAAAGTCTCAACCCGTACATTCGTTGTTGGCAACGCATCCGCACGAGTCTGTGCTGCAAACGCAGGCGAGAAATCGGCATTCGGCGGGCCTTGTGGTACCTCGGCCAATACAAACGTAGGCAACAAACACAAAACAAACCGTAACATGATCAATCCTCCTGCAACTGCAAGATAGCCCAGCGCGCGGCATCGGCCACCGCTTCATCAGGATCGTCGGCTAGTCTTTGCGCAACGGGTATCAGCGACACATCTGCTGAGTTACCAACCGCATACAGCACATTGCGCACAAACCGGTCACGGCCAATTCGTTTTATTGGGGACCCTGAATATCGCAAACGAAACACAGCGTCATCCAACGCAGCCAATTCAGCCAACGGTGGGGCCAGCACATCTGCGCGGGCATCATATTTGGCATCGCGACTGGCGACCGCAAACTTGTTCCAAGGACACACCGCAAGACAATCATCGCACCCATAAATCCGATTACCCATTTTGGCCCGCAATTCCAGATCAACCGGACCTTTGTGCTCGATCGTTAAATACGAAATACAGCGACGGGCATCCAACCGGTACGGGGCGGGAAATGCATCTGTCGGACAGACATCCAGACAGGCCGTGCAAGACCCACAATGGCTTACTTCGGCCTTATTAGTGTCGAATTCAAGCGTCGTAAAAATTGCACCTAAAAAGAACCAAGACCCCAAATCGCGACCCAACAGGTTCGTATGCTTGCCCTGCCAACCAAGTCCGGCCGCCTGCGCCAATGGCTTTTCCATCACAGGGGCAGTATCCACAAACACCTTAATCTGGGCGTCAGGCTCTTGTTCAATCAACCAACGACCCACACGCTTAAGTCGCTTTTTGACAACATCATGATAGTCGCGACCATGGGCATAAACAGAAATCGCTGCACGATCTGGGCGCGCCAAAACAGCCAACGGATCATGCTCGGGGGTATAAGGTTCAGCCAACATAATGACCGTGCGGGCCTCTGGCCATAACGCAGACGGATCACCGCGCCACGCCATCCGGTCCGCCATCCATGCCATCTGGCCATGCATATCCTGTGCCACAAACGCGGCCAATCGGCCTGGCAATTCTGGAACCGCATCAGGGCGGCAAAACCCCACCTTGGCAAAACCCGCTTCAGTGGCAAAGTTCATCAGTTGGTGTTTCAGGTCCACCGATTGATCGGGCCCTGACATCAGCGTCTAAAAATCAAGATCGGCATAATGGCGCGACGGCAAAAAGCCAGACACCTGATCTGCCAACAACGACCGAAACGCAGGGCGAGACTTAATCTTGGCATACCAATCTTTGACAACCTCGGACCGGTTCCAATCCACGTCCGACGTATAATCCAGGCACGACAACTGGGCAGCAGCGGCAAAATCGGCAAGCGACATATCATTACCCGCCAACCAACGACGTTGATCCAACAACATCGCCATATAATCTAGGTGATATTTGATCGCCTTGGATCCTGCCTTCACATTTGCACTATCTGGATAACCTGTACCCATGATTTTGCGGAACACGCGTTCACCCATTAATTTTGACGTGACTTCAGCATTAAACTTGTCGTCAAACCACCCAACCAAGCGGCGGACTTCGTACCGTTCTGCGGCAGTCTTTGGCAACAACGATGGGGTCGGAAACGCCTCTTCCAGATATTCACAAATCGCGGTGCTATCAGCAAATGTGCTGTTACCCATCTTTAGAATCGGAACCTTGCCAGCCGGATTACGGCGCAAGAAATCAGGGTCTTGTTCCCAATATCGCTCCTCGACCAATTCGACCTCGATCTTCTTTTCGGCCAGCGACAAGCGGACCTTGCGGGAAAACGGGGAAAGCGGGAAATGATATAGGCGGTTCATTAGCGAGTACACTTTGTTAAAAATGGGTCCCTCTTTCATGCCGCAAGAGGGGCGGCGTTTCAATGGGCGATCAGTCGGTAAAACAACCCGCGCGGCCATCCGCTGCAATTGTGGCGGCACCGTCCATGATCCCAGCACTGCGTTTACGCAAATAACTGGTGGGGTTGGCAGCATCACGTTCCTTTGGGTTAGGCAGCACAGATGCCAATCGCGCAGCCTGCAAAGCAGACAAATCAACAGCATCCACACCAAAGTAATGTTGCGCAGCCGCCTGCACACCAAAAACACCCTCGTCGAATTCCGCGATATTCAGATACAATTCGAGAATGCGACGCTTGGACCAGATGATTTCTGTCAGTGGGGTCCACAACGCCTCGGCTGATTTACGGACCCAACTGCGGCCTTGCCAAAGGAAAACGTTTTTGACGACTTGCTGGCTAATGGTTGATGCGCCGCGATTGGCACCTGCTTCTAATGCAGCCTCAATCGCTTTGACGTCCAAACCCCAATGCAGACAGAAATTCGCATCCTCAGCGGCGACAGCGGACCGTGCCATAACGGGTGCGATTTGTTCCATCGGGACCCAATCACGATCCAATAGACCAAGGCGACCACGTTCAGACATCAGATAGAACGACGTCGGCGGATTGATCACGGCAAACAGCAAGGTCAGAAAGATTGCCAAACCAAAGCAGACAAAGAAAGCACGCAGAATCCAACGCATCACAAACCGAATGGGCTGCGGGCGCTGAAACTTTACACGTTTCTTGGGCGGTATTTTCTTGGATCGGGTACTTTTTGCCATTGCTCCATAAGCCACGGACACGCCACTTGGGTCAAGCAGCCAACACGCGGGCCTCTGATAGTTTCAGACAAGGGCGAGCAGTCGGGAACGGCGCTTCAAAATTCGGGCGCGACAGCTCGGGGAAAATTTCAACCATTTCGGCATACATTTCACGATCATGGGTCAACAATGCGCGACCCGGGTGAAAGCTTTCTGTATAGATCCCTTCGGACAAAACGATCTCGTGCTGTTCAAACAGGATATGATGGTACGACACTTGTGGCATCTCTACGGCACGGATCGTTGTGCCGTTGACCATGGCCTTAGCGGCGACAAGCACCTCTTCCTGACCAAAGTGCAACTCTGCTTTCCAACCGGACACCAGCATGCGGTGTTGCGGGGATACAAGCAGCGGGCGGATGTTGCCTAACACACCAGCATCAAACCTGATCGGGGCCATATTACCAACACCAGCAATCTTACGACCACCCGTCCAGACAAGCGGCTGCAAACCGCGATCTTGGGTCGCAACCATATCACCCGCTTTTAACGTCTCAACATAACGTGGGCCGTCGGCAGTTTCGATTAATGTGCCACGCGCAAAGCAGGGCAGAAAATCCTCTGTCGGACGGTCTACGGCCAACCCAAGGTATGTATCGCCGTTCACCGACAACAGCTCTAACGATTGTATTGGCGCGTCGATTAGCGGCGCATGAGCGGGATCTGTTAGTCCGGGGGCAAGGTATGTATTCCCCTTGGTATCTTGGAAAATAACGACAACGGTTGTGACCGTCGTCCCATCAACATACGTAATTTCTGCATTATACGTTACGGCGGAATCAAACTTGTACCACTTCAAACCGTTGCCAATATCAACTTGAAATCGGTCTGGCGGTGAGGATTTATCTTGATCTAACACCCCGCTTTCACCACCGCGATCTTGGGTCGTGACATCAACGATGTCGTCCAGAATTGGGTCGCCCGGCCCACCGAATGTCTCACCTACAAGGCTCGCAGCATTCTCAGCCGTAAAGTTCCCCTCATTGGGGTCAAGGCTCGAAAAATTTCCAAGAAAAATCGCATTCCAAGTAGCCATCAAACTGGCCCTCGCGCGATCGCAAGATATATGGTGTTCACTGCTAGTCTGCCTCTGCCTCGGGTCATTGCCCTATGCTCCTGTTTTCAGGATGCTTTTGCAGAATATGATCGAATTAAGGCAAGAATGTGGCGCGCCCCAAAAAGGATGCGCCACATTTGCATCACTCAGCTGGAATAGCAGCCTCTTGCGGGGTCAATGGATGTGGCAAATGCACAAGCATTTCCGTTGGGCAAACCTGAACAAAGTTGGCCTTTTCGGTATCCCAATGCTGTAGGATATCCGCGGCCTTGCGGCTGCCAGTCTCGTCCAGATGACGCTGCACCAAGACCTGAAGCTGATCCATCCAATGCGGCACTGTTACAGCGTTTGTCACCAGCGTTTCCATATTGATCAAATCAGCGGTCTCGCCTTTCGGATCATAGATATACGCCATACCGCCCGTCATACCGGCACCAAAGTTGGCCCCGATTGACCCAAGGATCACAGCCACACCGCCAGTCATGTATTCACAACCGTTCGTGCCGCAACCTTCAATCACGACAGACGCACCAGAGTTACGCACAGCAAACCGTTCACCTGCACGACCAGCAGCAAACAAGAACCCATCAGTGGCACCGTACAGAACCGTATTCCCGATGATCGTATTATCAGACGCCACCAGCGGACTGTTCATCGGCGGACGCACAACAATCGTGCCGCCAGACAGGCCCTTACCAACATAATCATTGGCATCGCCACTGACTTCCAGCTTCAGTCCCGGTGCGGCAAACGCACCAAGCGATTGGCCAGCGGAACCACGTAGCTTGACCGTCAAATGGTCCGGCTGCAAATCGTTACGCATCCCGAATTTCTGCACAATATGGCTGCTGGTTCGGGTACCAACAGTGCGCAGCGTGTTCTGCACCGCATAATCCAACTGCATCTTTTCACCATCATTCAGGAACCGCGCGGCATCCTGAACGATCTGCGCATCCAGCGTATCATCCACAGGGTTCCGTGCCTTATCGCGGTTATAGACGATGGATTTTGCGCCATCGACGGTGATCAGCAGCGGGTTCAAATCAAGGTCATCCAGATGGGCAGACCCACGCGAAACCTGCGTCAACAAATCAGCACGGCCAATAACATCACCCAAGGAACGGGCACCAATAGACGCCAAAATCTCGCGGACTTCGGTGGCGTAGAACGTGATCAGGTTCACAACTTTATCTGCGTTACCAGTGAACTTTTCACGCAAGGCATCGTCTTGCGTACACACACCAACAGGGCACGTATTCGACTGACATTGACGAACCATTATACAGCCCATTGCAATCAACGCGGCAGTACCAATTCCGTATTCCTCAGCACCCAACATGGCGGCAACAACAATGTCACGACCAGTGCGCAAACCACCATCCGTGCGCAATGTAATGCGTTCGCGCAGGTTGTTCATGGCAAGAACCTGATGGGCTTCGGTCAGGCCCATTTCCCACGGCAGACCCGCATATTTGATCGATGTGCCCGGCGACGCACCCGTGCCACCATTGTGGCCAGAAATCAGAATGATATCCGCCTTGGCCTTTGCTACACCTGCGGCAATCGTACCAATACCGGACGACGCCACCAGCTTAACCGTGACCTTACAGTGCGGATTGATCTGCTTAAGATCATAAATCAGCTGGGCCAAATCCTCGATGGAATAAATATCGTGGTGCGGCGGCGGTGAAATCAGTGTCACACCTTTGGTCGAATGACGCAGCTTGGCGATCAAATCCGTGACCTTCATACCGGGCAACTGACCACCCTCACCGGGCTTGGCGCCTTGGGCGACTTTGATCTCCAACTCTTCACACGCGAGCAGATATTCAGCCGTGACGCCAAAGCGACCAGAGGCCACCTGCTTGATCTTGGCACTGGCGTTATCGCCATTTGCATCCGGCGTGAAATCATCTGGGCTTTCGCCACCTTCACCGGAATCCGACTTTGCGCCAATGCGGTTCATCGCAATAGACAACGTGCGGTGGGCCTCTGGTGACAAAGCACCCAAAGACATGCCGGGCGTCACAAAACGCTTACGAATAGC
>JBLHXF010000044.1:0-17758 GCA_047629435.1 Yoonia sp.
ACGATCGGATTGACGCTGTTTTGGCGAAACTTTTGGAGAAGCATGGTAGGGGAATGCGTTGCGATAAGCAGCTTTACAGCCCTAAATTTCGTTTGCGCATGCTATATCTTTCTTGCGCAACCTATCGCTTTTTTAAGCCCGTTTTTTCCGTTTAGATTCAATGGCCAAATTTTCTGTTTTGCGCATGCTTCCGCTTTTTTTGGCACCTATAAAATATGACTTGTTTACAGGCGTTTGCGCAGAAATTTGCGGAAAGTCCCGAAGCGTTACGGACCGAATTCGGCTGAAATAGCAGAATTCTCGTACAAGAGCTCTACAAAACCCGCCCGACAAAGCGGATTTTCGCAATCATCAATTGACTGAACCTTGGACATACTCGTCAGGTTCTTATCCTTGAGAAAGTTGGGCAAGCATAACCCACCAGCCTTTATCATGATCCGCACCAGTATAATAAAGCAAAGGGTCACCGCTTTGAGGATCAAACGATATTTATTTCGTCAACCTCCCACGGCGCGCCAGCGCGAGATAGAACAGGAGTTTCTGTCTGGCTGAAAGGACCAAACGGGTGTTCTGCGCAGTTTACGAAAACAGCCTCTCGTCCGTTGTGTTCACCCGTTCTTGTCGCGACAAATCCACCATTTAGAACAGCCGTAACTTGACCTTCCATCCCGATAGGCACACCGACCTCGCGGGCGTCGTGCCACGTTCTGCCATTATCAGCGGAAATTGCACCCATAGACCAGATCTGTGTCACCTTTTCAAAAGCATCCCAGCCAAGAAACATCATATGAAGAAGCCCATCATGCTTAACTACACTGGGTGATGTGATCAGATGCACCTCTTTATCTGCGATGTTTCCTCGCGGCATGACCGGTGTTGGTATAATGGTGTATGGCCCGGCAACTTCATCCGAAACCGCAAAGTAAACCTGTGTTTCGTAGGTCTCCTCATTTTCGTAGCCTATAAAGTAAATTTGGTGTTCACCTTGTGGTGTTTGGTAATAGAATGGCGTTTCTTTGAACTTAGGGCTCAAATGACCAGCACTTGGTCCAAGCAGCACACTGCCTGGACGAAACCCATGATCATTAATTCCAAAACTCAACTTTATCGAAACAGCGTCGTCATCATCGCCTGTGTATACAGCCACTAATTGGCCCGTATCTGTCCAGAAAACATGCGGATCGCTGGCTACTTCATATGTATACGGTTGATCAAGGATTGGATCGCGCAAGACCGGCTCACCAGTACGGGTCCATGAGGATGGCAATTCACACGCAGAGGCGACGCTAGGCCCAATCAACGCAAAACAAAGGATTAATGTTAAAGATCTGCTCATCAAAATGCCCATTCTTGGTTAGCCTAAGATCGACCACATAACATAACCTAGTGCCCGCCAAGGTCATAAAGCATGATCTTTCCATTGATCACCTAGAAGGTTACCGCTTCGGGCTCAAACCAGTCATCTGACCGCCTTGATCAGGACTGTCGACTAAAGATGTAATCCAGATCGCGACTTAGCGGACTTTTCATCCGTTCGCTGCGAGCACGTTAGTCATCATCAGGACGCTCATCAAAGTGGTTTTTCCTATAAAAATCTCTGCTTTGAGAGCTGGTTTGCTAATTGATCACTGCGCAGATGCGCGAACACTGCCTACGATGCTGAGCGCTGCAAAGATTACGGCGGCGACGCAGACGATTGACGGCCCTGCAGGCGTGTCAAATATGTAGGCTGCGCGCAGCCCGACCAAAGCCGAAACACTGCCGATGCCTGCCGCCACCAATGCCATACTTTCGGGCGTGCGGCTTAGGGGCCTTGCGGCGGCAGCGGGGATGATCAGCATCGCAGCAATCAGCAACACCCCCACGACCTTGATCGCGACTGCGACCGTGATAGCCAGCGCAAGCGTCAGAACGAGTTGTTCACGCCTTGGATCGATCCCGCTGGCATAGGCAAGGTCCTCGTTCAGCGTCGCGGTCAGAAGCGCCGACCAGCGCCACCCGATAAGCGCCACCACCAAAGCAGCACCACCCCAGATAACAGCCAGGTCCAAACGCGACACAGCCAGAATATCACCAAAAAGATAAGCCATCAGGTCAATCCGGATACCCGAAATGAACGACACAGCCACCAGCCCAAATGCAAGTGCTGAATGGGCAAGAACACCCAAGAGCGTGTCCATCGCATATCCCCGCCCGGTGAGTAGGTTCACCGTCAGTGCCATTAAAAGCGCTATGACCAGTGCCCCCGCAAAGACCGAGATCGACAGGGCCAGCGACAGAGCCACCCCTAGTATAGCCGCATGTGCCGTCGCATCGCCAAAATAGGCCATGCGGCGCCAGACGACGAAACATCCCAATGGGGCTGCCGCCAGTGCGACACCAATTCCGGCCAACGTGGCGCGCATCATAAAATCATCTAGCATTATTCGGCGGCCTTTGTGTGGTCATGGTTGTGTCCGTGATCATGGTCATGCCCGTGGTCATGATCGTGATCGTGACGATAAAGCGCCAGCGCGCCCATTGTACCGGATCCGAAGAGCGCGCGATATTCCGGGGCCGAGGCGACAACCTCTGGCGTTCCTTCGCAGCAGACATGACCGTTGAGGCAGATCACCCGATCCGATGCGCTCATGACGACATGCAATTCGTGGCTGATCATCAAAATTGCGCAACCAGTTTCACGCCGCACAGTTTCAATCTGGCGATAGAAGGCCGCGGACCCCGGTTGATCCAGGCCCTGCGTTGCTTCGTCCAGCAGCAAAAGTTGGGGTTTACCGATAAGCGCGCGGGCCAAAAGTACCCGTTGAAATTGTCCGCCCGAAAGCCGTGACATTTGCGCATCTGACAGGTTTGGGACACCCGCCTGAGAAAGCGCGCCATCGATGTCCGTGCGCGCGACCCCACCGGGAAGTGCGAGGAACCGCGCGACCGTCATCGGCAGTGTTGGGTCGATGTGCAATCGCTGCGGGACATAGCCCAAACGCAAATCGGACTGGCGGGTTACCTGCCCCCGCGCAGGTTTGACCGCGCCAATGATCGAACGCAGCAAGCTAGTCTTGCCAGAACCGTTCGGCCCGACAATGGTCACGATTTCACCCGGTTCAATACGAAGCGATACGTGCGACAGAACGGTTTTCGCACCATAGCTGATGCTCAAGTCGTCAACACAAACGAGGCTCATGCGCGTTTTCCCTCGTGGGGATTTTCTGCACAACTTGGGCAGACACCTTCGGCTTCAACAACAGTGCGCTCAATCCGAAACCCCGTCGCACGGGCGGCAGCGCCCAAAGCACCGCGGGCGGGGGAAGATTGCGCCTCTGCAACGGCTTCACACAAACGGCAAATCATGAAAGCGGGTGCATGGGGCTCGTGGGGATGGGAGCAGGCGATAAAAGCATTAAGCCGTTCGATCTTGTGCGCGAGACCATTCGTCACAAGGAAGTCGAGCGCGCGGTAAGCAACAGGCGGCTGTGACCCGAACCCCTCAATGCGCAAGCGGTCGAGAATAACATAAGCCCCCAGCGCGCGGTGTTCCTGCAACAATATCTCTAACACCTTGCGGCGGACCGGCGTGAAGCGGAGCCCATCGCTGGTACAACGCGCCTCGGCAGCCGACAGCCCGTCCGCGACGCAGGTGGAGTGGTCATGATGTGCGAACCCGATTGGCGGGGTCACGCCTTCGGGGGCGATTGAGGAGCCACTTGTCATGTTATTACATTTCCTCTAAGAGATTTGTAATGTTATATAATCACATGGAGGACTCAATGTCCAGAACGCTCCTGCCACTTTCATTCTTTGCCGCCCTGATGGGAGGAACCGCCTTTGCAGAGGTGCCGCATGTCGCAACTGACATCGCGCCGGTCCATTCGCTTGTGGCGCGCGTCATGGACGGTATCGGAATACCTGATTTGATCGTTCAGCCCGGTGGTAGCCCGCATGAATATTCGCTCCGTCCATCTGAGGCCCAAGCACTTCAAGAGGCTGATCTGGTGTTCTGGATCAGCCCTGATTTGACGCCCTGGTTGGGTGATGCAATCGAAACCTTGGCCACTAATGCATCAGTAACCGAGCTGCTGGAAGCTGACGGGACAATCGAATTGCAAATACGCGAAGGCGCTTTGTTTGAGCTTCATGAGCACGACGATGACGAGCATAAGGGCGAGGGGCATGACGGCGATGAGCATGATGGCGAGCCCGCAGATCACGCCGAAGAAGGGCACGACGACCATGCTGAAGAAGAGGCCGGTCATGAGGGCCACGACGACCATGGTGCGCACGACCCCCATGCGTGGCTTTCGCCGCTCAACGCCGCAACATGGCTCAATGTAATCGCTGGCCAGCTTTCCGCCGCAGATCCTGAAAATGCTGGTGCATACTTCGCCAATGCTGCCGCAGGTCGGGCCGAACTCGACACACTGACCGCCGACATCAACACCATGCTCACGCCAGTACGAGGCGGGCAGTTTATCGTCTTCCATGATGCCTACCAGTATTTCGAGTCCGCTTTCGAGTTCACAGCATCTGGGGCGATTTCGATCAGCGACGCCTCTGATCCAAGCCCGGCCCGGATTTCCGAAATCCGCGCAAGGATCGCTGATGAGGGCATCGACTGCGTACTGGCAGAGCCGCAGTTCAACGCAGGTCTAGTAGCGACGGTTTTGGACGGAACAGAAGCGACAACAGGTGTTCTTGACCCATTGGGATCTAACCTTGAACCAGGCGCTGCGCTCTACCCCCAACTCATGCGCAATCTTGCGTCAACCCTTGCGGAATGCCTCTGACCAAGACACCCAGTGAATCCGTAATGGGGCTTCACTGATAATCATGGTCACAATTTTGGGGTGATGTGTTTCGGCAGATACGTTGGAGCACATCACCATATTCAGTCTGACTTGTCATTTTCAGCTCAATATAATTCTGTCATAACATACCCAAAGCACTCAGAATTGAAATCCTAATGACAGGTCTGAGCAAACATCGACGTTGACCTCGTGCGCACCAACACCGAACTATCCCGCACCGATGAATCGCTCATCGAGATGTCGAACGGCTGCATCTGTTGCACTCTGCGAGACGTCCTGTTGGCCGAGATGCGTCGCCTCGCATGCAATGGCAATTTTGACATGGCAAAAACGTTAGCGACCATATCAAAATCAGAAATCAGTCAAGCGACTAAGAAGATTTCATTATAGTCTAAAAGGTTCAATCCGGTCCGCAGACAAAGCATATGCAATATCTGCAAGCTGCGTCGACATCGATGCAGTGCCGAACATTCCAACGACGTTCACGGGCTCAAAAAGACCTGTGCTTTCATACGGATCGCTGGTCGTTACAAAGACAAGCTGGTTTGCAGGCGGCGGTGGTACATGAACACATGCGCCAACGAATGGCACAAGAATGAAGGCCGTGACGCCTGTCCCTGAATAATCGATAGGCACAATGAAACCGGGCAAGCGGACGACTTGGCCGTTCCAATCGGTACGTACACCATTGGATTGCGGTTGCTGGCTTGAAAGGGGGGCTTGGTCGTGTTGAAGAAATTCTTGAATCATTGGCGGGATGGCGCGTTGCCCTGCGGGAACAAGATCTGTCCATTCAAGGTCAATATAGTCTTCGGCCCGCGCTGCTTTTGGTAGTACGGCAAAGGCGGCCAGACTTGCCATAAGCTTGCGGCGATCGATGGACGTATTCACCATACGTAGACCTCCATGTCGTCTGCCTTTAACGCATAGCCAGTCTCAGCGACTTCGGTGGACTGAATTTCATGCTGCATCTGACCTGTCACCCAGACCGCCTCCCAAAGATCATCGTCTGGCCACGGGGTCTTGGATGTTACAAAAACCAATTGGTTTGGTGGCGGCGGCGGCGTGTGAAGACAAGCGCCGACATATGGGACCAACACAAAGCTAGTCACACCGTCGGTCGACACCTCAAGTGGAATAATGAAACCCGGCATCTTGATATAAGCACCATCAAGGGTTGGGTTCAGTTTCGTAGCATTGGCATCAAAGATGGGCCGCCAGATATCATTGCGCTCGTCCATCTCGCCTTCACCGATGATCTCGGAATAGGGGACACCGGGCGGGATCAAATCATCCCATGTTATTTCAATGGCGTTGTTGGCGCGAGCCCGTGTAGGCAGTGCAGCGCTGGCCATGGCCGTGGTTATCAATTGGCGGCGTGATACACGCATGATCTTAAACCTTTCATCTCAGATTTTCACCATCATACCATCCGCAAGTGACATGCGGTAAGCCCTTAACGCCGGTATCATGCTCACGATTGCGCCAGCGGCGACAACGCCCGTTAGGACCCAAAATTCGCGCATCGTGGGAGGCGCAATTGGGAGCCAAAGGCCAAAGGCACTGTCGATAAGCGGCTGCCCTATGAACAGCCCGACATAAAGCAACGCCAGACCAAGGATCGCACCAATTGCTGCCATTAAAGCAGCTTCCAGCACGAGCAGGCCCAGCACCACACGTGGCCTTGCCCCCATTGCGCGAAAAATTGCCATTTCACGGCGGCGTTCGTTCAGGCTTGAAAATATCGTGGCCATCATCCCGATCAGTGCAGTGACAACGACCATCGCGGACACAGCAATCAGTGCGGTTTCTGCGATGCCGACAATCTGCCAAAGCTCTTGCAAGGCGACACCGGGCAGGATCGCAAGCAGTGGTTCTTGTGGGTATTCGTTGATGGATCGCTGCAATCCAAACACCTGAAGGCGGCTTTGGACACCGACAAGAGCTGCGGTGACGGCTTGTGGTTCCAGCTCCATCTGCCTGATGACATTGGCTGGCGTGGACTGGCCAGGTATTTGCGCGCCGCTTTGCCAATCAACATGAACAGCCTCGATCCCTTCCAGACTGACGATGACGGTGCGGTCGACTGGCGTTCCTGTTTTTTCCAGAATGCCAGAAACACGGAATGGCTGATCTTTGTGTTGGCTGAAAGAGGCCAAACCATGGGCGACTACAATCGGATCGCCGATGGCATACCCAAGGGCTGCTGCCACATCTGCACCGATCACCGTATCAAACAAATCAGACATGATAGCCCCGTCGCGCACTGCCAGTGACTGACCGGAGCGGAATTTGTAGCGGTCAAAGAATGCAGGCGTCGTGCCCATGACCCGAAACTGGCGGTGACTATCACCCAATGAGATCGGCACAATCCAATCCACCTCGGGCCGCGCGGCGATGTCTTGATAGCTTTCCCATGTCATGTTGTTGGTCGCATTGCCGATACGAAAGACTGAATATAGCAAAAGTTGAACCGATCCAGAGCGTGCGCCGATGATCAGGTCAGTGCCAGAAATTGTATCCGCAAAGCTGGCTTTGGCACCTGTGCGAATTTTTTCGACACCAAGGAAAAGCGCAACCGATAAGGCAATCGCAAGAATGGTCATGCCAACTGTCAATGCGCGTGCAATCAACGATCCAAAGGCGACACGCAGGATCATGTGGAAATTCTTTGTGTTTGGGCGATATCGACCATGTTAATGACCCGGTCAAACTGGTCCGATAGCCGTGCGTCATGGCTGACCATTAATAACGTTGTGCCGTGCGCGCGCGATTGGGCAAACAACAACTCCAAAAATGTCGTTTGCGTCGCTGCGTCCAACGATGATGTTGGCTCGTCTGCAATGATCAATGGCGGAGTGCCTATTAGCGCACGCGCTGCGGCCACGCGCTGTTGTTGTCCGACGCTCAATGTCCCTGCCTGTGCGGTCATCACATCATCAGGAAGACCCAGATCACGACAGAGCCGTGTTGCTTCTGCATTTAGGTTCGGCACGCGGTTGCGCCGGTTTGGTGCGAACTGGAGCGGCAATAAGATGTTGTCCTTTACACTGGCAAACGGCAGCAGGTTGAATTGTTGAAATATCAGGCCGATCTGTTCTGCACGGAACCGATCCCGTTTGCCTGCAGATAGCGCCGCGATACTGCGTCCGGCTACCGATACATTGCCTGACTGTGCGATGATCGTGCCGCAGATTAAAGACAGCAACGTTGACTTGCCCGATCCGCTTTCTCCAAGCAGTAAAACAGTCTCAGCCCGCACCAATGTCAGGCTGGGAACATGCAGCCCGAATGACGTCCGGCCCGGCCAGCGGTACCGGACATCATCAAGGTGCAGAATTGGAAATGTGTCAGGCATAGGTGCGCGCCCTAGAACATATCGCGCAGATCGAGGGTTGGCGCGGCGCGCTCCACCTCAAACGACACAGCACCTGCGTCCGAAATAACTTGCACTTCTACTTCTAACGCATTCGGGAATGTATCAAAGTAGGCAAATGTGATGTCTGTGATAGCGGCAGGGTTGGCGCAGGTCAGCAGATAATCTGCGTGGAATTCAGTGTGGTCGGCCTCATTGGCGTGGTCTTCATGGTCCTCTTCGGCGTGGTCATCGTGACCATGTTCTTCATCCGTATGTTCGTCACCATGTTCCTCGCCATGATCCTCGTCGTGCGCGTCATGGTCTTCTTCGCTCTCCAAACCTGCACTAGCGTTCACAACGCTACAACCTGCGGTATCCGGCAAAACGAATAGATCCAAAGGTTTGGCCAGCATGGCAACGGCCGCATCAATTGCAGCGCGATCTTCTGTACTTGTCGCCTCATATTCGAAACCGACGATATCGGCACCGGGCGCATGTAATTCCATTGCGATTTGCGCACCATCAAAAGCAATGTCCAGCTGTCCAACACCATGCTCATGCGCGTCAAGCTGACGGGTCTCTTGGGCAAAAGTAGGTGTGGCGACGACCGCTGAGAGGGCGAGAAAGGTGATAAGTTTCATAGGAATAATCCTGTTGAGAAGATGGAAGGGATTTAGATGGTGCAGCCACGACATCGGCCATGAATTTCTACGATGTGGCGGGTGGCGTTAAACGAAGACTGTTCAGAGATTGCAGAGAGTTCCGCAACCAATCGTGTGCCGTCATGTTCTTCGACGGTCCCGCAATCTTCGCAAATTTCCAGCACCGGCACGGCAGCATTATGTTTACACCGACACGGGACAAAAGCCTTAATGGATTCGAGCTTGTGCGCCCGCCCCTGATCCGTCAGCGCAGCAAGGGCGCGGTAAATAGTTGGTGCCGCAAGGTCGGGCTCGCCCAGCTTCATTTGATCAAGAATTGCATATGCTGTCATGGGCTTGTCATGCCCATGTAAGACGCCCAAGACGTCAGACTGCCGTATTGCTGCTTGCTTTCGCATGGGCTCTCTCCTTATCTTTCGTAAATATTGTTATTTTATAAAGTAACAAACTGCAATGGCCTTAGCCCTTTCTTGGGTCTTAACCGCTTTTGAAGATGACACTGAATGCACAGCAGAAAAACGCCCCATGGGCTCGTAGTTGATTTTCGCAACTCGCGCACATGATCTTCATTTTGAGGGTCTACGTCTTCCTAGGCCCAACTGAAGCTTAGTAACCGCAGCCAAAGTATGCTTCCCGCTTTAATGTAGAAATGTGTGCAATTCAGGAGGTAGCGGGGCCAAACGCACGAAGGTCCGCACTGTCCGGTGATCTCAATGGATCGACGCAACACATGCATTGAAATGCTCTGCGGGAGTTTCATATCCTAGCGTCTTACGTGGTCGTTCATTGAGCTGTCTAGCGACGGCACTCAGCTTTGCTTGACTATGTATCGACAAATCCGTGCCTTTTGGAAAGTACTGTCGTAGCAGGCGATTAGTATTTTCGTTTGAGCCGCGTTGCCAAGGGCTGTGGGGATCGCACAAGAAGACGTCAATATCCGTGGCCAAAGTGAAGGCCTTGTGGCAAGCCATCTCGCACCCGCGATCCCAAGTCAGTGAGCGATAAAGCTCTTTTGGTAGCTTGCGTGACTGTTTGATCAACGCTTGAATGACGCTGTGGCTGTCTTTGTTGCCAACTTTCGCCAACATCACAAAGCGTGTGTTGCGTTCGACGAGGGTAGCAATGAAGCTGTTGCCAGAACCCGCGATGAGGTCGCCCTCTCAATGGCCCGGCACAGCGCGATCTTCGACTTCTGCAGGTCTGTCGCGGATTGATACTGCGTCGTTGAACTTACCTATTCCGGTACGTTTTAGAGTGGCGTGGCGAGACCGGCGAATGGCTCGAGTAGCCCTCAGATGTACAAGCAGTTCTTTCTTAAGTACGCCGCGTGTCTGGATAAACAGGCTTCGGTATATCGTCCCCCTCTCGGGACATTGCTACGCAATACCCTGCCGGTCAGTGCATGCGAGACGCGTTTACCTTTATCCTTGGGATGTTCACGCATCAGCCAGCCTGCGATTTGTTGCGGGGATCACTTGCGTCTCAGCTTGGCCGAAATCGCGCGGCAGAGATAGTCATTACCTGCCAACTTGCAGAGCTTGGGGCGTTCTGAGCGATCCCAAGCAGCAGCGTCTGACTGCGCTGCTCGATAGTTTTTGGCACCTCCATTGCGACCGACTTCGCGACTTATTGTCGATGCTGAGCGGAGCAACGATTGTGCAATCGCCCTCAGAGATTTTTTGACAATAAGGCCTCTCGATATCTCCTCACGTTCCAGCAGCGTAAGGGCCAAACGTGATCTCACGCGCTTAGGTGGCCGAATGCCACCAGTCCGAGCCAGCAGCGGATAAATCGAAGATGAGGCACGATTGAAGCCGCGCCCAATCGAACTCAAAGATTCCCCACGCTCCCATCGATCCCACATCTCCGACTTCTGCGTGTCTGTGTAAAACGTCCGTGTGCGATACTTCATGACAAACACTCCATCTTTCCTAAAAGAGTAAAGTGTTGCGTCGACCAGTTGAAATCACCGCCGATCAAGTACGTTGACGCGAACTTATAGCGTTGCGCGCTTACGTTGGGCTTGTTGTTTCCAGAGTGCTTCCAGCGCCAAAACGCCAACGCGAATAGCCACCCGAAGGTGGCTGGTAACGTGTTGATTATATGTAATTGTTGGTTGCGGGAGGGCGCAACCGCCGAAACCTACCCAATCTAAAGTGCCTTATTTAGTGGAAATCGGATAATACCTTGGAATACATTACCTAATCACATGGTGAAAGCGGCCCTAACCTGCCGTTCAACCACTCTGCCGCGAAAGTCTGCTCTAGCCCAAGGTGGGATTGCTTTATAGCGGCACATATGGCGGCAAGCTGCGGTTATCAGACTTTGTATGGGACTATAATTGCTGTGCAGTTTGTTAGTTTAACTTGCCGTTCTCAATATCGCGAGCAGATCCATGTGAGTTAGCGGGAACGGGTTCCCTTTCATAGAAGACGCCTTGGCTGCGGCGTTAGCGACCTCGTCATAATTATCGCAAGAAAGCCCCAAACCCTCGAGGCTGCGCAGCCCAAGCGTTGCCGACCACTTTCTGAGTTCGGCAATCCCGCAATTTTGACGACCCATGGCAAAGTGGGTGTCAATTTGCCGTCGCACCCAACTTATCCGTTCGTGAATGTCAGTGTCTTTTTCTGCTTTTTGCAAATGGCTTTCGAGCACGGCAGGCAGCAAGGTCCCGCAAATTTCGCCATGTGGCGCATTGGTTTGACCCCCGATGACACCCGCAAAGCCGTGAATGGCACCCAGCCCTGCATTTGCCAAAGCCAAGCCGCCACAGGTGCTGACCCAAGCCATTGCGTCCCATGCGTCAGGGGAATCGTTTTCGACAACATCACGCAACACGCGCAAACCTACAGGAATAGCCGCGCGGCAGATGGCATCGGTCATCGGGTTGGATTTGATGGATAAGTAAGGCTCGATCACCTGCGTCACAGCATCCAATCCAGCGGCAAGGGTCACGCGTTGCGGCGCACCTTGCATCAGGTCTGCGTCAACAATGGCTATCTGCGGGATCATGCGTGGGTCGCGCAGGCTCACCTTCAGGCCGTGTTCTGGCACCGAAATGACGGCATTTTTTGTCACTTCCGCGCCGGTTCCAGCCGTAGTTGGCAGGGCAATCATCGGGATTGGTGGAGCGTCCAAGCGCCGGCCATCCCCCACGACCTCAAGATAGCTTTGGGCAGGCCCAGTGCAGGGGATCAGGGCCGCCAGCGCCTTGGCCAAGTCAATGACTGATCCACCACCCGTTCCGATCACGACTGCCGGACGGAATCCTTGAAGCCCTGCCAACGCACGTTCGATGTCGGGCAAAGACGGCTCGTTTTGGCAACTGATCGTCTTTATTGATAGCCCTGCATCATTGCATAACGTCACCAGCCATTCGGCCCGCTGGGCATTCGCCCCATGAACCAAAAGAGCGGCGTCGCCATAGCCTTTTGCAATGGTCGCTGCCTGTTGGCTTTGACCACGTCCAAAGTGGATGGTTTGCGGACTGGAAAATGAAAACATTGGTCTGTTGCCTTATGATGCGAGTACCCAATTGGAAGAAGCGTAGCGATTGGCCATGTGCGACAGGGGGACCGGAACAATCTTGCCGGCCATCCCCGCAGCGCCAAACCGCTCGAACCGATCATTGCAGACGGCTGACATTGCATCCAGACCCGGTGCGAGATATTTGCGCGGATCAAACTCGCTTGGGCTCTCGGCAAAAACCTTACGAATGGCCCCCGTCAGCGCCATGCGCAGGTCGGTATCAATATTCACTTTGCGCACGCCGTGTTTGATCCCCCGCTCGATTTCTTCGACAGGCACGCCCCATGTTGGTGCAATTTGACCACCATAGGCGTTAATGATGTCTTGGAGTTTCTGCGGCACCGATGACGAGCCATGCATCACCAAATGTGTATCTGGAATACGTGCGTGGATCGCCTTAAGCGCATCCATTGCCAAGATTTCACTGTCAGGCTTGCGAGAGAATTTGTAAGCACCATGAGATGTGCCGATCGCGACAGCCAGCGCGTCAACTTGTGTGAGCCGCACAAATTCAGCAGCCTCATCAGGGTCTGTCAGCAAGGACGCGCGGTCCATAACGCCGTCAAACCCGTGGCCGTCCTCGACCTCTCCCTTGCCAGTCTCAAGCGAACCTAGATGCCCCAGCTCCCCTTCAACTGAGACACCAACAAGGTGGGCCATTTCGGTCACTTTGGCTGTGACGGCTACGTTATAGGCGAAATCGGCGGGTGTTTTGCCGTCACCCTGCAACGATCCGTCCATCATCACGGACGAGAACCCGTTGGTGATCGCGGACATACATGTGGCCGGAGAATTGCCGTGATCTTGGTGCATGCAAACCGGAATATGTGGGTAAAGTTCGACCGCGGCGCGGATCAAGTGCGACAACACGATATCGTTGGCAAAGGCGCGAGCGCCCCGACTGGCCTGCATAATCACCGGACTATCGGTAGCGTCGGCCGCGGCCATAATCGCCAACATCTGCTCCATGTTGTTCACGTTAAATGCCGGAAGCGCGTAAGTATGCTCTGCCGCATGATCGAGTAATTGGCGAAGTGAAACGAGAGCCATGATGTAAATTCCTACTGCGCAGTCGCGCGATCTGTCGTGTGATAAGTGACCAGCCATTCAACCTTGGATCACGACCCAAGAATGACGGGGACCAGTTGCTGCGGCTCTGTGGGTTGGATAAACCCAGCTACATTTTCTGACACAAGGGCCACAAGCAAAAAGGTTAGGTTTGGGCCGAATGCGCTTTGCGTTAAAAAGCGCCAAAGTGTCATCTCGGTCATTTGACTTCCTCAAAAACTGAGTGTTGCGTTGACGGCCTTTTTCCAAGACACATACTTGTCCTGACGCATGGCCTCCTCCATTTCTGGTACAAATTCGGTTTCACACACCCATTGCGCGGCGAATGTCGCCTGGTCAGGATAGAGCCCAACATGCATCCCAGCGAGCCAAGCTGCGCCAAGCGCCGTTGTTTCACGGATTTTGGGGCGATCTACGGGTGCGCCAATAATGTCGGATAAGAACTGCATCGCCCAATCATTGGCCGACATGCCGCCATCAACGCGCAGAGTTGGATGCACGCCTGTCGCCTTCCAATCGGCAGACATGGCTTCAAGCAAATCACGCGTTTGATAACCCACACTCTCAAGCGCAGCTTTCGCCATTTCGGCGGGACCGGTGCTGCGCGTCAAGCCAAATGTGGCACCACGACATTCGGCATTCCAATAGGGCGCGCCCAGCCCCACAAAGGCGGGGACAATCACAACGTCCTGATGGGGGTCGGCTTGGGCGGCCAACGCTTGTGTCTCGGTCGCGTCCCCAATGATCTGCAGCCCGTCACGCAGCCATTGCACGACCGCACCCGCGACAAAGATAGAGCCTTCCAGCGCGTAGGTTGGCTTGCCGCCAAGTTGATAGGCAATCGTCGTCAGCAGCCGGTTTTGCGACACAACGGGTGTCTCACCAGTATTCAAAAGCGCAAAGCAGCCCGTGCCATAAGTCGATTTCATCATGCCCGGCTCAAAACAGGCCTGTCCGACTGTGGCCGCTTGCTGATCACCTGCAACTCCACAAATCGGGATCGGCTTGCCAAATAGACAAGCCTGTGTTTTGCCAAAATCAGCGGCGCAGTCTTTGATCTCAGGAAGCATCAGCATCGGTATATCGAGAAGGTTGCAGATAGTCTTGCTCCAGCGGCCCTTGCGGATATCGTAAAGCATAGTGCGCGCAGCGTTTGTCGCGTCCGTCGCATGAACGGCCCCGCCCGTTAGCTTCCAAATCAAAAAACTATCGACCGTGCCAAACAAAAGCTCGCCTTTGACTGCGCGTGAGCGTGCCCCGTCAACACGGTCCAAGATCCAACTTAGCTTGGTGCTAGAAAAATAGGGGTCAACCAAAAGACCTGTGCGCTGGGTTATCATCTCTTCATGACCAGCATCACGCAAGTTACGGCATTGATCGGCCGTGCGTCTGTCTTGCCAGACAATTGCATTGTAAATCGGCTCGCCGGTGGTCTTGTCCCAAACAATCGTGGTTTCACGTTGGTTGGTGATGCCAATTGCAGAAATCTGGTCCGCCGAGATGCCCTCGGACGTCAAAGCATTTTGACAGGTGGCAAGTGTTGTATTCCAAAGATCGAGCGGATCATGTTCGACCCACCCCGAGTTTGGGAAATGCTGTGCGAACTCTTGCTGTTCGCTGGCCACGATACCCATCGCGCTATCAAACACCATCGCACGTGTTGATGTCGTGCCTTGATCAATTGCGAGAATATGGGACATGTGAGGCCTCTGGGAATTGGGTTGCAGGAATGCCAAGGCCACGCGAAGCGGCGGTTCATTAAAATATGTATGGGATGGCAGGGTATCAGGGGCCAGCAATGTGGCCCCCGATGTTTAACTTACTGCCAAGATTTGATCAGCTCGTCATACGCGATGGTGACGGGCGTTTCATTTTCATCGGCGAGCTTTGCCTTCGGTGAACCAGGCTGGTCGAGCCAGAAAGACGGATCGCTTTCGTCATTCATCACCGGACCAAGATCGCCTTGAACGCCTGCGCGCTCCAAACGGATCAGCACTTTTTCTTGATCTTCGCAAAGCGCATCGAGCGCTTCCTGAGGTGTTTTTGCACCGGACATTGCGTCGCCGATGTTCTGCCACCACAGCTGAGCCAGCTTTGGATAATCAGGAACGTTGGTACCGGTTGGTGACCACTGAACCCGTGCTGGTGAGCGATAGAATTCGATCAAGCCACCCAATTTTGGTGCACGCTCTGTAAAGCTTTCATGCTGGATCGTTGATTCACGAATGAATGTCAGACCAACATGACTTTTCTTCACGTCCACAGTCTTGGATGTCACAAACTGCGCATAAAGCCACGCAGCTTGTGCACGATCAACAGGTGTAGATTCCATCAGGGTCCATGAACCGGCATCTTGATAGCCGATCTTGGTGCCTTCGGTCCAATATGCACCGTGTGGCGAAGGTGCCATACGCCACTTTGGCGTGCCATCTTCATTCATCACAGGCAGATCAGGTTCGATCGACGCTGCTGTAAACGCAGTGTACCAGAACATCTGCTGCGCGACATTGCCTTGTGCAGGAACGGGGCCCGCTTCAGAGAACGTCATACCAGCAGCGGCAGGTGGAGAATATTTTTCCAACCATTCGATTGCTTTGGTAACAGCATAAACCGCTGCTGGGCCGTTGGTGGCACCGCCACGGGCGACACATGATCCAACAGGCTGAGACTTTTCATTGACGCGGATACCCCATTCGTCAACTGGCAAACCGTTTGGCTCGCCTTTGTCGCCAGCGCCAGCCATGGAAAGCCACGCATCGGTATAACGCCAACCCAAAGATGGATCTTTCTTACCGTAGTCCATGTTGCCAAAGACGTCGCCTTCAACACCCATACGCGACAAGTCACGACCAGTGAAAAATTCTGCGATGTCTTCATAAGCGGACCAGTTTACAGGCACGCCCAGATCGTAGCCATACTGCGCAAGGAAGTCTGCCTTGTTCTGCGCGTCGTCGAACCAGTCAGCACGGAACCAATAAAGGTTCGCAAACTGTTGGTCTGGCAACTGATAGACTTTGCCATCCGGACCTGTTGTGAACGCAAGACCGATGAAGTCTTCCAGATCAAGGTTCGGGTTGGTGACGCCAGCGCCTTCGCCTGCCATCCAGTCAGTCAGGTTACGCGCCTGCTTGTAACGCCAGTGCGTGCCGATCAGGTCAGAGTCGTTGATATAGGCATCATAAATGTTTTCGCCCGACTGCATTTGTGTTTGCAGCTTTTCAACAACATCGCCTTCACCGATTAGGTCATGTGTGACCTTGATACCTGTGATGGCTTCAAACGCAGGTGCCAGAACGGTGGACTCATACGTGTGAGTACCGATCGTCTCGGAAACTACGTTGATCGACATACCTGCATATGGTGTTGCCGCGTCTACAAAAAACTGAAGTTCAGCTTCTTGATCAGCACGTGACAAAGTCGAAAGATCGCCAATCTCAGTATCAAGGAATGCCTTAGCAGCATCCATGTCAGCGAACGCAGGTGCGGCAAGCATGCAAGCAGCAAAGCTTAACGCAGTCGTTCCTTTAAGTCGCAAGTTCATTTTTGTTCCTCCCTAAAAATAGAACATTCAAGACGGCCTCGCTCTTGCAAACCGGACCACCCATAATGCCGTCCTTCAAACCCAGCGGAAAACCGCAATAGCGTAAAAGAGACATACGATCAGTGCTCCCCACTGGGGGGCGCTGAGCATTCCAAGCCAAGCCAAATTAATAAAGGCCGAGCCAAGTAGCGTGATGAACAACCTGTCACCGCGCGTCGTTTCGATCCCAAGAACACCATTGCGCGGCACTTCGGGATATTTGATTGCCAAGATCGTAAAAGTGATCAAGGTCAGCGCGATCACGCCAAAGAAAGCGGCGGTCGGCCAAGTCCATGCCATCCAATCCATCGTTTTTCTCCTCTTTCTTTTCTTACACGCGGCCTAGGGCAAAGCCCTTGGCGATGTAGTTGCGAACAAAGTAAATCACCAAAGCACCTGGAATGATCGTGAGAACACCCGCAGCAGCGAGGACTCCCCAGTCGATTCCTGCGGCACCGACGGTGCGTGTCATGGTGGCGGCAATCGGCTTGGCATTCACGCTGGTCAACGTCCGGCTGAGCAGCAGCTCAACCCAAGAGAACATGAACAGGAAGAATGCCGTCACCCCGATACCCGATGCCACCAGTGGGGTGAAAATGCGGATAAAGAACCTTGGAAACGAATAGCCATCAATATAGGCCGTTTCGTCGATTTCCTTGGGCACGCCACGCATGAACCCTTCCAAGATCCACACCGCTAAAGGCACGTTGAACAAGGCGTGCGCCAAGGCCACAGCGATATGTGTGTCGAACAATCCGAC
>JBLHXF010000045.1:0-16955 GCA_047629435.1 Yoonia sp.
TGGTGCGGTCGGGGGGACTCGAACCCCCACGAGTGTTACCTCACAGCGACCTCAACGCTGCGCGTCTACCAATTCCGCCACGACCGCGCTGTCTAGGCTGTGCGTGCTCTAGACCATGGTTGCGGGCTTCTCAAGTGTAAAAATGCGCCCTGCCCCAAGCCGCCGCTTTTGAAGTACCGAATTTGCGACCAACAACGCGGTTCCAATGATGATTATCCAGTATCCGGCCGTTTCATTGCCTTCAAAAAAGATCCGGTTTGTGCTGCGTCCTGGCAGAAAGTTAAACAGGCCCGCAATAATCAGCCCGTACCAATATAAGTTCCGCATAATAAGGCGGTGCAGCGCGATCCGTCCGTTGATCACATGCCTCATCGCGATGAATAATGACCAAAGCGTCCAGACTGAAAGCAAATGGATGGGGCTAAACGGCCCAACGACGCCAAAACTGGTGATTGTAAACGACGATAACGCGACGCCCGTCATGCAAACGACCCACGCATATCCAAACATCTTATGGATCCGGTCGCGGCGTTTTCGGTAAAGTGCGACTGGCCCAAGCCCAAGTGCAACAATCGCCAAGGCAATATGGAATTGGATGTGCGGTGCGGCGGTCAGATACGGTTCAAGTGTCATCTTTGGTCTCCGTTGTTGGCAGATCGGTGTTGATTGCCTATTGAGTGGGACAAAGGGTGGCACCGGGCCAACCGCGACTACGTCAAACAAAGGGTTTTCTTCGTGAGCGACAGCAAAATGCACTCTGCGCTTCGCGAATGGCGGGACCTTATGTTGGCCCCAAAGACGATTGCCGTCTTATTTGGGGTCATTTTGATCCTGACCATCATGGTCCCGTTTGAAATAGATAACTATTTTGGACCTATCGGGCGATTTGGATATTGGACACTCATTGTCCTGACGACCTATTCCGCCGGTGCGTTAATAGACACTGCGGTCCGTGCCTATTGGAATGGCAGTGTTGCCAAGCTCATTGGGATAAACTGTCTTGCAACAGGCGTGGCGGTGACATTGATCGTGACGGCAATCAATTTTGTCACGATTCAATATATGCCCGCATGGGCGGACCTGCCGATATACCTAGGAAGCATCTTTGCAATCGCGTCTATTGTCGCGGCCTTGTTCCACGTCACGTCCGAACCAGTGGCATCGGTATCAGCAGCCCCACCAACAATTCTAAATCGGTTACCCTTTGAAAAGCGCGGCACCTTGCTTGCGCTGTCGGTCGAGGATCATTACGTCCGCATTGCCACCTCGAAGGGAAATGATATTGTGCTGCTAAGGCTGCGCGACGCGATGGCAGAAACCGGAACTGTCAACGGCATGCAGGTACACCGATCCCATTGGGTCGCCACCGCGGCCATCATCGCTGCACGACGCGACGGTGACCGCGCCATTCTGACGCTTACCAACAATGACGAAATCCCAGCGAGCCGCCGTTACTTGCCCGCGTTGAAAAAGGCTGGCCTTTTGGTCTGATCGCTATGGTTGAATGGATTACATCCCAAGGGCTGACCCCCTACCCCGACGCATTGGCCTTTATGGAGGACCGCGTCGCTCAGATTACAGCTGGCACTGCTGATGAAGCTATTTGGCTTGTTGAACACCCCCCGCTTTACACCGCAGGCACGTCAGCCAAGCTGATCGATCTTTTGGAACCTGACAAATTTCCGGTATTCGAGGCAAGGCGTGGCGGCGAATACACCTACCACGGACCGGGGCAACGCGTGGTCTACATCATGCTTGATGTGGGGGCACGCGGCCACGATGTACGCGCCTTCGTTAACCAGATCGAAGGGTGGATCATCGCCACGCTAGATACGTTCAATATCAAAGGCGAACGCCGGACTGGCCGCGTTGGTGTTTGGGTTACGCGCTCCGACAAACCGCGCCAACCTAACGGTGATATGACAGAAGACAAAGTTGCTGCACTTGGTATTCGTCTGCGCAAATGGGTTAGCTTTCACGGGTTATCCATAAACGTGGAACCCGACCTTGCCCATTTTGACGGCATTGTGCCTTGTGGCATTGCAGGACACGGCGTGACATCATTGGTCGACCTTGGGCTGCCAGTCACACTGGACAATGTTGATGTCGCTTTACGGCAAACCTTTGAGCGTTCATTTACGCGTAAGCGCGACAAGCAAGCTTAGCGCGCTATTTAGAGTGCAGTGAAACCTCTATTTCACACATTGCCACCATGCCAAGATCAACGACATCCACCTGTATGAACGCCATTATCATCCTTAGGGGTGCGCCAAATTAACCCATGTAGATGCATGGATGAAATGTTGCTCAACAAGGGTTCGTACACTAGAACCAGATCAAACGAAGGGCGCGGTACGAATCCGTGTTCTTCCTAGATACAGCTAAACTGAGGAGAGCCACATGGCAGATGCAGCCGTCCACGGCCATGACCACGAAGACGAACGGGGTTTCTTTACCCGTTGGTTCATGTCCACAAACCACAAAGATATTGGTATTCTATACCTCTTCGTATCAGGCATCGTGGGCTTCATTTCTGTCGCCTTCACTGTCTATATGCGTCTGGAGCTTATGGAACCTGGCGTTCAATATATGTGCATCGAAGGTGCACGTTTCATTGCTGATGCCGCGTCCGAATGCACGCCAAACGGTCACCTTTGGAATGTTCTGATTACATACCACGGTGTTTTGATGATGTTCTTTGTTGTTATTCCAGCCCTGTTTGGCGGGTTCGGTAACTACTTTATGCCGCTGCAAATTGGCGCGCCGGATATGGCGTTTCCACGTCTGAACAACTTGTCGTTCTGGATGTATGTTGCGGGTGTATCGTTGGGTGTCGCATCGATGCTGGCACCTGGTGGCAATGGCCAGCTTGGGTCTGGCGTCGGTTGGGTTTTGTATCCGCCGCTATCCACATCCGAGGCTGGTATGTCGATGGACCTTGCGATTTTCGCCGTTCACCTCTCGGGTGCGTCGTCGATCCTTGGTGCGATCAACATGATCACCACATTCCTGAACATGCGGACACCGGGCATGACACTGCACAAAGTGCCATTGTTTGCTTGGTCGATCTTTGTCACCGCTTGGTTAATCCTTCTGGCCCTGCCAGTTTTGGCCGGCGCGATCACAATGCTACTGACAGACCGGAACTTCGGCACCACCTTCTTCCAACCTGAAGGCGGCGGCGACCCGATCTTGTATCAGCATATCTTGTGGTTCTTTGGTCACCCTGAAGTCTACATCATCGTCATTCCGGGGTTTGGTATCGTCAGTCACGTCATCGCGACATTCTCAAAGAAGCCGATCTTTGGCTACCTGCCGATGGTTTATGCGATGGTTGCCATTGGTGTTCTGGGCTTTGTCGTCTGGGCGCACCATATGTACACTGTCGGTATGTCGCTGACGCAGCAGTCCTACTTTATGTTGGCCACAATGGTCATTGCGGTACCCACGGGGGTCAAGATCTTTAGTTGGATCGCGACCATGTGGGGCGGCTCGGTCGAATTTAAGACGCCGATGCTTTGGGCACAGGGCTTCTTGTTCTTGTTCACCGTTGGTGGTGTTACAGGGATCGTTCTGTCGCAGGCTGGTGTGGACCGTGTTTACCACGACACCTACTATGTTGTGGCGCACTTCCACTATGTGATGTCCCTTGGCGCGGTATTCTCGATCTTTGCAGGGATCTATTTCTACCTGCCGAAAATGTCGGGCCGCATGTATCCTGAGTGGGCAGGTAAGTTGCACTTCTGGACTATGTTCATCGGCGCAAACCTGACCTTCTTCCCACAACACTTCTTGGGTCGTCAGGGTATGCCGCGTCGTTACATCGACTATCCAGATGCCTATGCAACATGGAACTATTTGTCCTCTTGGGGCGCGTTCCTATCGTTCGGATCGTTTGTGTTCTTTATCGGCGTCATGGCCTACACACTAACACGCGGTAAGCGCGTCACAGTGAATAACCCATGGAACGAGTATGCAGATACATTGGAATGGACACTGCCGTGCCCACCACCAGAGCACACTTTCGAGACGCTTCCAAAGCAGTCTGATTGGGACAAAGGACATGCGCATTAAGCGCTGTCATCCTTAAAGAAAATACCTAAGGGCTCCGCATTGTTGCGGGGCCCTTTTTCGTGGGTCACTCGCCCTTGCCGACGGGCATTACCGGATTACAATCTAAATATGCCATACGAATGGAAATCATCTGAGCCGACCCCCGAGACGTGGGAACTAAGCCTCTGGCCTTACCGGTCATTGCTGCGCAAAGACTTTGTTTTGTTCTTTGGTGCAACTGCCCTGATCGTGACTCTTCCCCTAATCGCCCTTTTGGGCAAAACAGTCTTGTGGGGTATCCTGCCATTTTTTGGTTTGATGCTGTTGGGGCTTTGGGCCGCAATCAGTACGAGCTACAAACGCGGTGAAGTGCTCGAAGTATTCAGCGCTACGGCAGAACAAGTTGAGCTAAAACGGCACAATACGGATGGCTCTGTTCAGAATTGGTCCACGAACAGATACTGGGTCAGCGTGCATTTGCACCAAACCGGTGGGCCTGTGGAAAACTATCTGACCCTGCGCGGCGGTGACCGCGAGGTTGAGATTGGGTCATTTCTGGACGTGGATGAGCGCTTGGCACTTTACGGTGAACTCAAGCAAGCATTGCGCACTGGACCACCAAAGATGGGCTAAAACCCATCCTACCGATACCGACGTGTCGTAGGATGGGTCTGGACCCATCCCAAAAAAGTCTACCCAAGATGGCCTTTAACCATTGGGCCAGCTTTACTAAAGTCCATCTGGCCTGTGTATTTGCTCTTAAGCACAGCCATAACCTTACCCATATCGCGCAGGCTATCTGCACCAACTTCGGCGATAGCAACACCAACTGCGGCTTCTGCTTCAGCCGACGTCAACTGACGTGGCAGAAAATCTTCGATATCTTTTATCTCGGAAAGCTCTTTTTCAGCTAGCTCTAACCGACCGCCTTCTTCGTAGGCACGCGCGCTTTCTTGGCGCTGCTTAACCATCTTGCCCAAAACGCCCAGAATGTCAGCGTCACTCACGCCTGCGTCTTCTTCGCTTGTGCCGCGTAATGCGATGTCACGATCTTTGATCGCGGCATTAATCAGCCGAAGCGTGGACAACCGGTCCGCCTCTTTCGATTTCATTGCGTCTTTTAGTGCGGCGGTAATGCGGTTGCGCATGTCCATTGGTCGTCCCATCAGTGGTCAAAACAGAGGCCGGAACATAGGCGCTTAGGTAACCGCTGACAAGCACCTGAAAAACGGCCACCATACCCTTGTTTTGTGATCTATATGGGCCTTGACCCTGCCCCGCTCCCCCCATAGACCCCAAACCAGTTTGGTCGCATGGGGATGTTTAAAGATGACGCAATCTGAACCGATGAAACCCACCGCCTGTTTGGCACTTGCAGACGGCACAGTTTTTTACGGCCACGGGTTTGGCGCCACAGGCGAAACCTCTGCAGAGCTTTGTTTCAATACGGCTATGACTGGCTACCAAGAGATTATGACTGACCCATCCTATGCGGGCCAAGTCGTCACGTTCACGTTCCCCCACATCGGCAACACCGGCGTCACACCAGAAGACGACGAAACAGCCAACCCGGTATCTGCAGGCATGATCGTCAAATGGGACCCAACAGAATCGTCTAGCTGGCGCGCCACCGAAGAACTTGGCCCGTGGCTAGCAAGCCGTGGCCGCATCGGCATGGGCGGCGTGGACACGCGGCGTCTGACACGTGCCATCCGCCAACAAGGGTCGCCACATGTCGCCCTTGCGCACGATCCAGATGGTAACTTTGATATTGCAGCGCTTGTGCAAAAAGCCCGCGACTTTGGCGGCTTGGTCGGTCTTGATCTGGCCAAGGATGTGACTTGTTCGCAATCATACCATTGGAACGAAATGCGGTGGGCTTGGCCTGACGGGTACACACCGCAAATAGCGCCCAAGCACAAGATTGTGGCCATCGACTATGGTGCAAAGCGCAATATTCTGCGGTGCCTTGCATCGGCAGGATGCGACGTCACTGTCCTGCCTGCATCTGCAACAGCGCAAGACATTCTGGCCCATAACCCTGACGGCGTTTTCCTGTCAAACGGCCCCGGTGATCCGACGGCAACTGGCGTCTACGCCGTTCCAATGATCAAAGACATATTGTCCAAGACCGACTTACCTGTTTTCGGAATTTGTTTGGGACACCAGATGCTCGCCTTGGCGCTGGGTGCACAGACCATCAAGATGAACCACGGACATCACGGTGCTAACCATCCGGTGAAAGACAACGAGACTGGCAAGGTTGAGATCACCTCGATGAACCATGGATTTACTGTCGACAGCCAAACATTACCCGACGGAGTGACTGAAACCCATGTGTCCCTGTTTGACGGGTCAAACTGCGGTATTCGCATGGCTGATCGGCCAGTTTTTGGTGTACAATACCACCCAGAGGCAAGCCCAGGCCCGCAAGACAGCTATTACCTGTTTGAACGCTTTGCTACAGCCATGGCCGCACGCAACGCCTAACGCTTATATTAACTAACTATTAACGACACTCGCAGACAATAAAGCCTTGTTAACCACAAGGCTCCAATGTCGCTATCCCCGCCACGTCTTTTACAAACGACAGCCCCAACCCTGCGCGGGCTGGGGCCGCTTGCGTCGCTTTTGGTGGCAAGCAAGGTACTGTCGCAAGACAACGCCAAGGCAGCCGAAATTATTGCCCAACGCCAAAGTTTGCGTATCGCAGATGTGTTGATGTCAAACTTCGGGATTGCGGGACTATCGATCGCGCAGGCCTATTCGACCCTGTACCAAATCCAGTTGGTCAACCCATGTGAAGATGCCCCTGATCCAGCATTGCTAGACAAATTAGGTGCCGCAAAAGCAATACAGTGTGGGCTTTTGCCTTGGCGCATGATGGGCACAAGCACGGTTGTTTTAACCGATAAACCCGACCAATTCGACCGTCAGTCAAAAACGTTGCACGACAAACTTGGCCCCGTTCGTATAGCGATCACCACCCGCGATTATCTGGAACGCAGTGTGATCGCCATGCGCCACGCGACGCTGAGCCATGCAGCCGAAACCAAAGTACCAGCTCATCAAAGCAGCCGAGGGTGGAACGCGCCCCGTGCGCTTCGATGGGGGCTTGCCGTTTTAATTGGTTTGACCGCTGGATTGGTCGCCTTTCCAACCGAGGTGATTGGTTTTTTATGCGCCCTGACTGTCATGGTATTGGTCCTGTCCACCGCCCTTAAAGCCACTGCCGCCTACAAATGTCTGCGCGCAAAAAACCACGATATCCCCCCCCAATGCCGTACCGGCACGGCTCCCTGTCATTTCAATACTGATCCCCCTTTTCCGCGAAACAGAGATCGCGCAACACTTATTGGCCCGCATTCGCGAAATCGACTATCCAATTGAATTATTGGACGTCTGTCTTGTGACGGAAAGCGACGATTTAACCACACGTGATGCGCTGGGAAAAACAGTACTGCCGACATGGATGCGGCCAGTAGTCGTGCCTCAGGGGACGTTGCGGACAAAACCACGCGCGTTGAATTTTGCGCTCGATTTTGCGCGCGGCAGCATCATCGGTGTGTACGACGCCGAAGACGCGCCCGCCCCCGATCAACTGCGCATCGTTGCCGCGCATTTCGCCAACCGTGGCCCCGAAGTTGCCTGCCTGCAAGGCGTGTTAGATTACGATAACGACAGTGCAAATTGGCTCACCCGTTGTTTTACAATCGAATACGCAAGCTGGTTTCGCATCGTATTACCCGGATTGGAAAAACTAGGCTTGGTTGTGCCGCTGGGGGGGACAACGCTGTTTTTCAGGCGCGATATCCTTGAAAAATTAGGCGGATGGGATGCCCATAACGTGACAGAGGATGCTGATCTAGGCGTCCGCCTTGCACGTGCAGGCTACCGCACCGAACTGATCCCGACGGTAACTCAAGAAGAGGCAAACGGAAGGTTTTGGCCATGGATCAAACAGCGATCGCGCTGGCTTAAGGGTTATGCAATCACCTATGCGGTCCACATGCGAGACCCGCGACAGCTTTGGATCGATCTTGGTCCGCGCAAATTTTGGGGCGTGCAATTATTGTTTGCAGGCACATTGTCGCAATTTGTGCTCGCACCCGTCTTATGGTCATTCTGGCTGATACCGTTTGGGGTTGCACACCCACTTTTGCAGATCCTCTCGCCGTTTTGGTTTTGGGTTTTGGCAGGGGTGTTTTTCACGACTGAACTGATCAGCCTAGCCGTGGCTGCAATCGCACTGCGGGCCGCAAAAAAAACGTGGCTTATCAAATGGGCATTGACCCTACAGGTTTATTTCCCGATGGCCGCCATTGCAGCCTACAAAGGGCTGATCGAACTCGCTTGGAAACCATATTACTGGGACAAGACAACCCACGGTGTCTTATTGCCAGACGCGCCTATTCAACCGCATGCGCATCCAACTTCAGACGCGTGACATAGGCCTTGGAAATATGCTCACGAAGTGCGGCATAGGCCGCATCACCGTCATTGGCACCGATGGCTTCGACAATACGCCCGTGTTCTTCCAGCGTGCCCGCGATACGGCCCTCTGCAGCCAATGATGATGTCGCCAAAAGCGCCATAGACCGATGCACAAGGTCAAGCTGCCGCACAAGGAACCTGTTGTGCGACGCCAAGTGGATTTGTTTGTGAAACCGCCGGTTTGCGCGACTTAGGGCGATAGGATCATTCCCCAGCTTATGATCATCCGCCAACATATCGCGCAGAACACCGACCTCTTCTGGTGTGGCATGGCGGGCAGCAAGGCGGGCTGCCAACCCTTCAAGTTCACCGCGCACGACATACAGTTCTGCCAGTTGGTTATGATCAAGCGAGGCTACGATCAATGACCGCCCGTCCCGCGTCAGCAAGTTTTGGGTCTCAAGCCGCTGCAACGCTTCGCGGATTGGCGTCCGCGACACGCCAAACCGTTCAGCCAATTCGCTTTCCACAAGCCGATCACCGGGCGTATATAAATGGCTATCGATTGCCTCGAGGATAAGCGCATAGGCATCTTTGTTCTGGGCGCGGGTGTCGTGCATGATCTGGCCTTTCATAATGCGCCACCCTAGCCGAACGCAGCCCCCAACAGCAAGCCGCGCTGCGCCACCAAATGTCGCAGATTGCAAAGTGTTCTTTCCGAATTGCGGTGTGCGGCTTATGTCATGGGTATGGAAAAACGAAATTTTGATATCTTTATCTCTGGTGGTGGCGTGGCAGGCCTGACGGCGGCGGCAGCTTTTGGCGCTGCTGGATTTTCGGTATTGATTGTTGACCCGACCCCGCCAGTCACAACCAAGACCGCCGATGGTGCAGATCTGCGCACCACTGCGTTCCTGCAACCTGCCAAAGCGTTCTTAGAACGTGCCGGTCTATGGGATGCGCTTTCGCCCTACGCGACCCCGTTGCAGGTTATGCAGATCGCAGACGCCAGCGGACCGGACGGCACAATCCGTACCACAGCCGCCTTTGATGCGGCAGACATTTCAGATGCGCCGTTTGGATGGAACCTACCAAACTGGCTGCTGCGCCGCGAAATGATCACGCGGTTGGATGGGTTGGATAATGTGACATTGGAAACCGGTGTTGGATTTGCCGATATGGTGGCGCGCACGCAGTACGCTTTGGTGCGGTTGACCAACGGGGCGCAGGTCCAGTGCAAGCTGGTGATCGGTGCAGACGGACGCAACTCGCCTGTCCGCACGGCTGCAGGTCTTACAGCCAAAACAACGCGCTATGGCCAGAAGGCACTGACATTCGCTGTGACTCATGACCTGCCACACGACAATGTATCCACCGAAATACACCTATCGGGCGGGCCGTTCACTTTGGTCCCTCTGCCTGATCACGACGGTATGCCCTGTTCCGCCGTTGTCTGGATGAACGATGGGGCGACGATTGCTGATCTTGCAGCCCTTGATCAGGCCGCTTTTGACAGCGCGGCAACAGCGCGGTCGGGCGGAATATATGGCCCCCTAACATGCGTTTCAAAACGCAGCGCATGGCCAATCATTAGCCAAATTGCGAGTGCGATGAACGGACCACGCACCGCCCTTGTTGCTGAAGCCGCTCATGTGATGCCCCCCATCGGGGCCCAAGGCCTGAACATGTCGTTGGCTGATCTCGCTTGCTTACTCGACCTTGCGCTAGACGCAGTTGAAACGGTTGGCGATGCGGCTATGCTTGATGCCTATCACGCAGCGCGGCACAATGATGTCCGGCTACGTGTCACAGGTGTTGACGCGCTGAACCGTGCATCAATTGCCGGATCAACGATTGCCCAAGACCTGCGGGTCGCGGGGATTAAGGCGCTGCATGGTGCCGCCCCAATTCGCCGCAAACTGATGGAACTTGGGCTAGGTGCCAAGCGTCAAAGCACCTGATCTAAAACACCCGTGAGCCGTGTCATGGTCGCGGGAACATCATACAATTTGTCCAAGCCAAACAGACCTAACCGGAACGTGCGAAAGTCATCAGGTTCGTCACATTGCAACGGCACACCTGCGGCAATCTGCATGCCCAAGGCCGAAAACGCCGACCCGTTTTGGATGGCTGGATCATCAGTATAACTGACAACCACGCCGGGTGCCGTGAACCCATCGGCCGCGACCGATTTGATGCCCTTGCCCACAAGATAGGCGCGCACGTCGTCACCAAGGGTTTGCTGGGCAATCTTTAGCTTATCAAACCCATAATCGCGGGTTTCGATCATTGTATCGCGAAACGCACGCAAGCCATCAGTGGGCATCGTCGCATGATAGGCATGGCCACCATTTTCATAGGCTTGCATGATGCTGTGCCACTTCTTCAGATCAAGTGCGAACGAGTTAGATTGGGTTTGCGCCATGCGGTCCACCGCGCGGTCCGACATCATCACAAGACCTGCAGACGGTGTCGCCGACCAGCCCTTTTGCGGGGCCGAAATCAAAACATCGACGCCAAGCGTCTTCATATCTATCCAGATGCAACCCGACGCAATGCAATCCAGAACCAACAGCGCACCAACCTCGTGGGCGGCAGCGGCAATGGCGGCAATATAATCATCAGGCAAAATAATACCCGCGCTGGTTTCCACATGCGGGGCGAAAACCACATCGGGCTTTGCGTCCCGAATGGCGGCAACCACATCCTCAATCGGTGCAGGCGCAAACGGCGCACGGGTGTCATTACCCGCTTGGCGGGCTTTCATTACCGTCGTTCTAGCGGTGAAATCACCCGCGTCAAAAATCTGGGTCCAGCGGTACGAAAACTAGCCGTTACGCACGATCATCGCATGGGCACCATTGCCGAATTGATGGGCCACAGCCTCCATTCCGTAGGTCCCGCCGCCGGGAACAAGGGCTACATGGTCGGCCTGGTAAACATCTTTTAACATGGTTGAGATGTCGGTCATGACGCCTTGGAACGCCTTAGACATATGGTTCAGCGACCGGTCAGTGAAAACGACCGAAAATTCCATCAGCCCATTGGGATCAATCTGCGACATTGGACGTGGCTCCTTTTATGTTTCAGATAAGGATGGCCTAGAGCCCAATCATTGGCAAAGTCTATTTGGGTATACATTTCGGCCAAACGAAAGAACCTTTTTCAAATAGGACCGCATAATCGTTCTTCAGAAAGCAAAACATTCGCCTCTACATCACCCGCCCCCGGCAAGGCCATGATCCGGCGGCGCAATACGCGTTCGAAGTCGGCCAAATCGCGGGCGACAACACGCAACCGGTAATCATAAAGTCCCAGAACATGCTCTACTGTTTGTACCTCTGGAATGGCCCCAACCGTACGTTCAAAATCGTCCAGACTGACACGGCCTTTGGTGGCTAATTTGATGCCCAAGAAAACGGTCACGCCAAAACCGACCTTTTCGACATCCAGCAACAATTCGCGGCCCGCAATGATGCCAGCATCCTGCAACCGCTTAATCCGACGCCACATGGCAGGCTGGCTTAATTCCATTTTACGGGCCAGCTGGCTTGCTGTCTGTGTTGCATCGCGCTGTAATTGGCGCAAAATTTCAAAATCAAGATCGTCCAAAGTCATAGCGGCAACACCCGATCCGCCTTAACCGACGCCACCGTCATCAGCGCCTCGATGTCGGCAATATGCGGCAACGTCAGGATTTTATCACGGTACACCTGCTGATAATGCGGCAAATCGCGTGTAACCAAAGACAGCCGTACATCAACACGGCCAAGGAAGGTTTGCAGCTCAATCACTTCTGGTACCAGCCTTGCCGCTGCCAGAAACTCATCAAATGCGCGGGATTGGGTTTTGTCCAATGTGACGCGCAACGATACCTGCACTGCGAACCCCAAAGTAGCCCAGTTTATCACTGCGACTTGGCCCTTGATGATCCCATCAGTCGTCATGCGGTCCAAGCGGCGCGCCACCTTACCCGCCGTCAAACGGGTCAGCACCGCAAGCTCTGGCACAGTCAGAGTCGGGTCAGTTTGCAATTGGCGTAAAATCGCACGAGATAAATCATCAAGCATAGATATGTCAGTATCCGTCAATATTATGCATAACAATCTTTTTCTGAGCATAAATATGTGAAAGTGGACACTCACATCAATCAACTCTTTTGCTATAAACCACCTCAGAAACCAACATAAAGGACCGCCACCATGCGCGTTTATTACGATCGCGATTGCGATGTGAACCTCATCAAAGACAAAAAAGTAGCCATCCTTGGCTATGGCTCCCAAGGCCACGCCCATGCGCTGAACCTGCGTGATAGCGGTGCGAAAAACCTTGTTGTTGCTCTGCGCGAAGGTTCCCCTTCCCAAGCAAAAGCCGAAGGCGAAGGCCTCAAGGTTATGGGTATTTCAGAAGCAGCGGCTTGGTGTGATGTGATCATGTTCACAATGCCCGACGAATTGCAGGCAGAAACATACACAAAATACGTCAAAGATCACATCAAGCCGGGTTCCGCGATTGCGTTTGCTCACGGCCTGAACGTGCACTTTGGTTTGATTGAACCAAAAGATGGCATCGACGTGATTATGATGGCGCCAAAAGGCCCAGGTCACACTGTGCGTGGCGAATTCACTAAGGGCGGCGGCGTGCCTTGCCTTGTTGCGGTTCACACTGATTCCACTGGTAAAGCCATGGAAGTCGGCTTGTCCTATTGCTCCGGTATCGGTGGCGGTCGTTCCGGCATCATCGAGACAAACTTCCGTCAGGAATGCGAAACTGACCTGTTCGGTGAACAAGCCGTTCTTTGTGGCGGCGTTGTTGAACTGATCCGCATGGGCTTTGAGACGCTTGTTGAAGCGGGCTACGAGCCAGAAATGGCTTACTTCGAGTGCCTGCACGAAGTGAAGCTGATCGTTGACCTTATCTATGAAGGCGGCATCGCCAACATGGATTACTCGATCTCCAACACAGCAGAATACGGCCAGTACGTTTCCGGCCCACGCATCCTGCCATACGTTGAAACAAAGGCCCGCATGAAAGCGGTTCTTGACGACATTCAGTCCGGTAAATTCGTGCGTGACTTCATGCTTGAGAACGCTGTTGGCCAACCAACTATCAAAGCTGCGCGTCGTGCAAACGATGAACACCAGATCGAACAGGTTGGTGGTAAGCTGCGTGACATGATGCCTTGGATCTCAGCTGGCAAAATGGTCGACAAAGCAAAGAACTAAGGTTCTTTTGATCCACAATATGAAGGGCCGCCCTGCTTGGGTGGCCCTTTTTCGTTCAATGGCGGCTTTGAGCCCAGTGTGTCCAATGCTGCGGATGTGCCCAATGGCAGCTATGCACAAAAAATGAAGTTTTTCAAAAACTAACCTCTGTCCCAGATAGGGAATTTGTTAGCTTAACAAGCCATTTTTCTTGGCTTCTCTAAGCAGACCTTGATACCGGCACATCATTTTGAAGGTTAAATGGCTGCAGCGCGCTCTCTGTGCTGGCAAACCTAAATGTGGTGGACCGACCGGGATGTTTTGTTTGAAGGATGTCAACTTATCGTGGATATCCCAACAACTATAGGTTGATGTTGCCAGCTATTGTAATGAGTTACGCATGTTTCAGTTGGAAATTAACGAATTGTAAACTTGTGACTGTCGACACTAATTTTAGGGAGAGCGGCACTATGCACACAATCGACCGAACATTGGCACGGCTGCGTGATCACCTCGGCATGGACATCGCGTACATTTCTGAAGTGACCGATACCGACATTTTTGTACGCGCCCTTTGTGCGCCAAATTTGCCAAACCTGCCAAACGAACAGATCATTTTGGAACGCGAAACTGGCTTTTGTCATTACATCATCAATGGGAAAATTCCACCCATTTTACACGATGTCTCCTCTTATCCCACTGTTGCCAATCTCGCGATGCGGACTGACTTCGATATTCAAGCATTTATGGGGCTACCACTTTTGCGGCCAGATGGATCTGTCTACGGAACGCTCTGCTGTATTAGCCACAGCCCCAATCCGACGCTAAATGACCGCGACTTGGAAACGATCAAACTTTTCGCGGAATTCGCAGCTGAACAGATCGATGACGAGTTAGAAGATCGTAGGCTATCGGACGATCGCGCCTACCGCATTCAGTCGATCTGGGACCAAGGGCTACTGCGAATAAATCTTCAGCCTATCGTGCGGCTCTCTGACATGACTTATACGGGATTTGAAGCGCTCGCACGCTTTGACACGGACCCTTACCGATCACCTGACAAATGGTTTTTGGAAGCAGCTTTGGTGGGGCGCGGCGTCGAATTGGAAGTTGAAGCTGTGCGTGTTGCGCTTAGAAGCCTTTTGCTCTTGCCATCGACATGCTCGCTTAGTGTCAATGTGTCGCCACAATGCCTCAATTCTGAGGAGCTAAGTGATCTACTTTCCAAACAAGACCCCTCCCAGATAATTTTGGAACTTACAGAGCATGCTGAGGTTGAGAATTATAGTTCACTCATTCAGAGCGTTCAAAAATTTAAGAAAATGGGTTACAAACTTGCTGTGGATGACGCTGGCGCAGGGTTTGCAAGCCTAAGCCATATTGTGCAAATTCAGCCCAACCTAATCAAAATGGACATGTCACTCACGCGCAATATCCACCAAGATAAGGCGCGCCGCGCGCTTGCGAAAGCCTTGGTCTTTTTTGCCAAAGAAACAGGCGCGCAGATTGTTGCGGAAGGGATCGAAACGGTTGACGAGATGAAGACGCTAACTCGGCTTGGGATTGATTTTGGCCAAGGTTATTTCTTTGATGAGGCTCTGGAAATCGATCAGGCCGTTGAACGTATCGAACTAGGAACAGCCCCATAAATTACTGTAGGCCTTCAACAATGCATTTATCCAACAAGGTTCGATGATTTTGCCCAACAATATCGACAATGACGTGAACGAGCACCTGAACGTCGCCCTCAACAGCATGGATCAAGGACTAATGGTCGTCCGCGCGGATCTGACCGTGGCAATCTTCAACGTGCGGGCAGCCGAACTTGCGGATTGCCCACGCAGCTTTGCAGATACCCGTCCAACCTTTCATGAAATTCTTGCGTATCAAGTTGAAACCGGCGCCATAAGTCAGGCCTATATGGACTCCAGTATCAACGATTTCATCTTACACGGCGATACACTGGTCGAAACTCATATGTACACGCGTGAAACGGCTTCGGGTCGCTGGCTTGATGTGCGCACAAGACCCTTACCGGATGGCGGGTTTGTACGTACGTTTACCGATCAAACAGAACGACATGCGATTTCTCTAGCAAAGCAGCAATCAGACGGCGCATATCGCGCGCTTTTTGAAAATGCAGCCGTTGGAATTTATCGCGCGTCAGCCGATGGTCAGCTCCTAAGAGTCAATCCAGCACTGCTTGCGCTGCACGGATATCACAGCGAAGACGACATCTTGCGGGTTGGAAAAAATTTCGCCGCTGAAGTTCATGTTGATGCGAACCATCTCGCAAGTTACGGGGCTCTCCTGCAAAATGAGGGGCTGGTTACCGATTTCGAGTCAGAAATCTACCGCCACCTGACCCGCGAACGGATTTGGATATCGGAATCAACGTGGCTCATTCTAGATCAAGATGGTGAAACCATCGGATATGAAGGCACGGTCGTAGAGATCACTGAGCGCAAACGTCTTGAAGCATTGATCAAACATGCGGCGGATCACGATGCCATGACAGGACTACCTAACCGGGCACGGTTCAATCAGGTTTTTAACGAGAATTTGGGAGGGGAGACGCCGTTTCATCTAGCTTACCTTGATCTTGATGGCTTCAAGATAGTGAACGATACATATGGGCATCTTCTCGGTGATGACCTGCTGACCGCTGCCGCACTTAGATTTACGAATGTTATGTCCGTTGAGGAGCCGGTCTTTCGCATGGGTGGTGATGAGTTTGCGATTATCTTATACGAAAACGATCCCACATTTGTCCGCAAGGCATTGGAGCGTATAATTGACACACTGATGCAGCCCTTTCAGCTCGGTGATACTGCGGTCGAAATTGGGGTGAGCATCGGCGTCACCAAATCAGTCGCGAACTCCACTGCATCTGAAATCTTGCATTGGGCAGATATCGGAATGTATCGCGCGAAAGATATCAAAGGTAGTGCAATAGTTTTCCAAGAACCAGAAACAGGCTAATCCACCCAATATTGATGGGCCCTAGCCGCGGAATTCACGCGGCTTTTTTAAAATTCATGGCGGATGTCGTTCGCAGCGTTTCCCTAAAGCAGACCTAGGATGAAGCTTGCCGGACGGCGGCTTGGTCCGCAGTGCAGCCGCTCGCCGTCCAGTTTGACATCGATTGCGCATGCAAACGCGGCGAAGGTCGGCAGTGAGCCCTATGTGACTTATGCTGCGTAACTGCTTGAACGGCAGCTTTCCACAGAGATTGTGTGAAACCTATCACAGAGCCTTTGACAC
>JBLHXF010000046.1:0-16742 GCA_047629435.1 Yoonia sp.
TCGACTGGTACATGGACGGCAAAATCGAGATCGACCCGATGATCACGCACAAACTGAAGCTGGAAGACATCAACCACGGGTTCGAGTTGATGCACCAAGGCAAATCCATTCGCGCCGTCGTGGAGTTCTGATCAACCGTCTTTCATCTCGCATTACAGGGGAACAAAATGACCAAACATCAAATCGTCATCATTGGCGGCGGGTCCGCAGGGATCGCCACAGCGGCTAGCCTGAAATCGCGCGATGCGTCGCTGGACATTGCCATTGTCGAACCTTCAGATCAGCATTTTTATCAACCCGGTTGGACAATGGTTGGCGCAGGTATTTTCACCAAGGCCCAAACCGTCCGAAGTACAGATGCGGTATGGCCCGGTGGGGTCAAACGGATCAAAAGTCCGGCCGCAACATTCGCGCCTGATGCCAATTCCGTCACCTTGGAGGACGGGTCCGAGGTCAGCTATGATTACCTTGTCGTTGCTGCCGGCCTTAAACTTGATTGGGACGCAATCGAGGGCCTGAATGATACGCTTGGGGAAAACGGCGTGACGTCAAACTACCGTTTTGATTTGGCCCCCTATACATGGGAGTTGGTCCAGAAAATGGACGGTAAGATCGCAATATTTACCCAACCACCGATGCCGATTAAATGCGCTGGCGCACCTCAAAAGGCGATGTACTTATCATGTGATGCATGGCTAAAGGCTGGCAAGCTGAAGGGAATCAATGTGTCATTCTGCAACGCAGGGCCAGTCTTGTTCGGCTGTGCGCCCTATGTTCCGCCGCTGATGGAATATGTTGGAAAATACGGAATCGACCTTGATTTTGGGCATAATCTTATCAAAATTGATGGCCCGTCCAAGACGGCTTGGTTCAAGGTGACAAAAGAAGGCAGCGACCCCAAAACTGTCGCACGCAAGTTCGATATGATTCATGTATGTCCACCGCAATGCGCACCAGATTTCATCAAAGACAGCCCGTTGGCAGGTGCTGGTGGCTGGGTCGACGTGGACCAAGCCACCCTGCAGCACACACGCTATGACAATGTATTCAGCCTGGGTGATGTGGCGTCCACGCCAAATGCCAAAACGGCGGCCGCGGCGCGCAAACAAGCCCCCATCGTTGCACAGAACCTGATCAGTCATATGAAAGGCCAGACGCCAGCGCCACTTTACGACGGTTACGGGTCGTGCCCACTTACGGTTGAAAAAGGTAAAATCATCTTGGCCGAATTTGGGTATGGCGGAAAAATTATGCCGAGTTTCCCTTGGGATTCAACGAAGCCAAGACGCATGGCTTGGTTCTTGAAGAAATCCATTTTGCCGTGGGTCTATTGGAACGCCATGCTGAAAGGCCGCGAATGGTTGACCAAAACAGGAGGCCAGTGACACCCAGATGTATCATCATTAGCTGATTGCTCTACTGTTGTTTTGAACGCGAAGCGAGGTGTTCACGTGGCCCGCATTTCCTGAGATTTATTCTAATCGAGATCACAATTTGGTCATTCTCAAGGCTGCCGGAATAAAGCGTTTGACCTTCCGCTTACTGGAGGGTGTATCCCCGATCGAAATATAGCAGGTATGAGGGATCAAACATGAGATCGGTTATCGCATTGAGTGCAATCATTATCGTGGGCGGCTTATCCTACGCATTTTGGCCGACCGCTGATCAAAATGTACCCGGTGATGCCATTGCAGATGGTGCTTTGGCAGATGTCCTGCTGCCGGATACCCTGTCGCAGAATGCCCAGATCGGCAAACTGGCCTACGAGACAAAATGTTCAGCGTGCCACGGCACCAATGCCGCCGGACAAGTTGGCATAGCACCGCCGCTGGTCCATATCATCTATGAGCCAAGCCACCACGGTGACGAAGCATTCCAGCGCGCCGCGGCAATTGGGGTCCGCGCGCATCATTGGTCTTTTGGTGACATGCCTGCCGTCGATGGCATTACCCGCGGTGATGTCACCATGATCGTCGCATACATTCGCGAATTACAACGTGCCAACGGGATCAACTGATGGCGATGAAGGGACCAACTATGAAGAAACTAATCCTTGCTGGATTGATAGGGATTTGGGCGTCAGGTGCCGCCGCGCATTCGCCGCTTGAAAGCACAACACCAGCCAATGAGGCGGTTGTGACTGAAGTCCCATCAGAGGTGCTTTTTGATTTCAAGGGCGACATTCGTCTGACACGCGTGACCATGACCCATGCTGATCACGACGGCGTAAAGATGGACCTGACGGGGCACGACGGGTTCATCGCCGACTATACGATCCCATTAGAGGGCATGGGCGACGGTGTTTATGTCATTGATTGGCGCGGACTTGGCGCTGATGGACACGCTCTGAACGGCACATTCAGCTTTACGGTCGAGTAATGCCTGACGTCTGGGGGGTGGCTGCAATCGCCGCGAAATTTGCGCTTTATCTTGGGGTGCTGACGGCTGCAGGGACAGTGATTGCGGCCCTGATGTTTCGCCTCAAAGACTATCGTGGGTTTGCGCTGTCATTCGGTATGCTTGGATTGTTCGCTGCAATTATCGTGTTCTCGCTGCGTGGCGCAAACCTGACGGGCGATGCAAGCGGCATGACGGACCCCGAAATGCTCGGCCTGCTTTGGAGCACCCCTGTTGGAACGGCGCTAATGTACCGGCTTGTTGGACTGGGTCTGCTGATCTTTGGGCTCCTCGTCGGGCATCGGGGGCTTTGCCTTGCGGTCGTTGGTGGTGTCATCGCCATTTGGTCGTTTGACCACATCGGGCATGTGGCAGGCAGAGACACAAAACTGCTTGATGTTGCTTTGACAGTTCATCTTATTGCTGTGGCGCTTTGGATCGGGGTTTTAACACCCCTGAAACGACTGACATCATCACAACAAACATGGCCTGAGGCCGCGGATATCGGGCACCGATTTGGACTGTTGGCTGCAATAACAGTTCCGCTATTGATCGCGGCGGGGGCCTACATGAGCTATCGGCTTGTTGGATCGTTCACGGCATTGATCAACACAGGATATGGCCAAGCCCTGATCCTAAAGGTGGCATTGGTTGCAGGCCTTCTGGCACTTGCGGCAGCCAACAAGTTACGGTTCATCCCGCGGCTTCGGGCGAACGACCACACTGCGGCGGTACACCTTGCAAAATCCATATCGCTTGAATGGCTGGTCATCCTCGGAGTGCTTGGGATCACGGCCGTTCTGACATCAAATCTTACTTTACCAACATGAGGCTGACGATGAACCGCAGACAATTTCTGGCATCCGCATCTGCAATTGCGATCTTGCCCGCGCCCACCCTAGCCGGACAAGTTCCCCTGCAATTGCGCGCAGAATCCATCACCCAGCAAATTTTACCAGAAGGCGATGGAGTCACATCCATGCTTGGTTTTAACGGGTCTATGCCTGGACCAGAACTGCGTGTGCGGCGCGGTGAACGTATCGACATCGCGGTAGAGAACGGTCTTGAGGAAGGCACCGCAGTACATTGGCATGGCATCCGGTTGGAAAACCGCATGGACGGTGTGCCAATACTGACGCAGGAAATCATTAACCCAAGTGATACCCAGATTTACAGTTTTGTGCCGCCAGATGCAGGCACATATTGGTATCACTCGCATTACATTTCGCATGAACAGGTCGCACGCGGGATGATTGGCGCACTCATCGTCGAAGACGACACACCACCCGATGTGGACCATGATATCACTGTCGTGTTGTCGGATTGGCAAATGCAAAAAGACGGCAGCCTTTCTGAGGATTATGCGGATATGCACAGCGTGTCCCATGGTGGATATATGGGGAATTTCGCCCGCGCCTTTTTGTCCAAAACTCAGGTGCAAACAGGTGACCGTGTCAGGTTTCGACTTATCAATGCGGCGACCAACCGCATCTTTCCTGTGGCAGTTCGCGGCGTCAGTGGGAAAATTGTTGCGCTTGACGGTATGGCTTTGGCTGCACCGCGCCCATTGTCTGAATTAATGTTAGCACCAGCACAACGTATTGATCTGATCGTTGATATTACTGGCCCCGTTGGCTTTGACATGATGAACCGCCAAGGGGCTTACCGCCTTGCTGATCTTGCAGTTGCAGGCATGAATTCAAGCAGGCAGGCGGATCCCATCATGCCATTTGCCCCCCACGATCTGCCCCGCCCAAGCAAACCAACGCAACATCTGACATTGACGATGATGGGCGGTGCCATGAGCGGTCGTCACGACGGCGACAACATCTGGGCGTTTAACAACGTATCAGATCTTCAAACTGATCCGTTCGGGTCCTTCACGCGCGGTGAAACTGTGCGCATCACGATGGTGAACGACACCGCATTCCCGCATGGCATACATTTACACGGCCATCATTTTTATGAGGTCGGCAACGACGAAGCGCTTGGTGATTTGCGCGACACAACTTTGGTCGATGCAGGCAAAAGCCGCGACATTATCTGCGTTTTCGACAACCCCGGACGGTGGTTGCTGCATTGCCATATGCTCAGCCATGCAGTTGGTGGAATGCAAACTTGGGTGAACGTCGCGTGAGGTATATTGTCCCTTTGCTGATCGCCACCGCGACAACCGCCATGGCCGATCACGACTTGGAAAATCGTGACATCGTGGCCGGTCGAAACCTGTATGTTGAAAACTGTGCGTCGTGTCACGGGGTCAACCTTGAAGGCCAACCAAATTGGCGGATCGCAAATGACGACGACGTTCTGCCAGCCCCACCTCATGACGTCACTGGGCATTCGTGGCACCACGACAATGGGTTGCTGTTCGATTATACCAAACTTGGCGGCAAAGGTGCGCTTGCCGCGCTCGGCATGACTGATTTCAACAGTGGGATGCCGGCCTTTGAAGGCACTATTTCGGACGATCAAATCTGGGATATTCTGGCTTATATCCAATCAACGTGGCCTGCGCGGCAACAAGAATTGCAGGCAAGCCGTAATCCGCCCCATTAACCCACCGCGCCTAAGAAACCGCGTAGCGGCCCCGCCCTGATTTAGTCAATCGTCCTTCGTCACAAAGTATCCGCAACGCACGGTAACATGCCTCGTGGGTTAGGTTAATCCGGCTGGCAAATTCTGGGATCGTTGTTTGCAGATATCCCGCTTGCACAGCCGCCATAACGCGACTTTTGGCGGACCGGATCGCCAGCAATTCAATATGGGTGCGGTAATGCTGAACCTGCACAGCAAGCAATCTGGAAAACGCTTCGCTGAATTCTGGATCCGACCGCATCATCGCAATGACTGCGCCTTTTGCAATCTTCAGGACACTGCCTAAGTCAGTACAGATCGCATCACAGTAATAGCTATCCGAGAAAACCGATGGTTCCGCAAAATATCCGCCTGCTACAGCCCGATGTAACGTCAGAACGTCCCCGCCCAAACTAGTTCTTTGCAAAGTAACGCAGCCGGAAACGACGCGGTACAAACCAGACGCTGTTTGTCCTTGCCCAAACAACACATCGCCTTGTTGCATCTGGATTGAACGACTGGCGTTAGGCGGCAAATAAGAAAAAGGATTATTAATCATGTGATCTCGATCATATGCGGATCGCGCCGCATTGGGTAGTCATATCAAAAATCAGGAGCTTTCTATGAAACTAGGTTTTCTCACGACCGCAGTGATATTCATCGCAACCAATGCCATTTCTCAACACGCACACACTAACAGTTCAGCCCTAGAAACAGGCCAATCCCAGTTCGCCGCCATTTCAGAGATCGTGGCCATTTTGCGCGAAGACCCTAAAACTGATTGGGCGAAGATCGACATCGATGGCTTGCGATCTCACCTTGTGGACATGGACAATGTGACAACCAAGGCTGTGGTCGAAACGACAGCAAACGCAATGACTGTGACGTTTCTGGTGACAGGCAATGCAGCTGTGGCCCCGTCCATCCAGCGCATGGTTTTGGCGCATAGCCCTATGTTGCAGCAAGCCACTGGTTGGTCAGTCAAAGCGACCGAGCATGCTGATGGCGCGACGATGGTTGTTACGCTGACATCGTTGAATGAGATGACCGAGGTCACAGGCCTTGGCTTCTTCGGGCTTATGACCATCGGGGCACACCACCAACGACATCACCTTATGATCGCGCAAGGTAATTCGCCGCATTGAAGCGGCAAAAAATGAGATCACCCACTGCTCTCAGCCAGCATTTATACCCCGCCAACAAGCACCTATTGCCAAGCGCAAAACACCATGCAAATCTCGGCACATGACACATCTGAGCACAGCCACTGGCACGCCCGTATCCACCACCACATTCGGCACAATGCAGTTCGGCGGCAACGCTGACGCATCTGAAAGCCGTGCAATGTATGATGCCGCCCGCGACGGTGGCATCATACATTTTGACACCGCCGTGGGGTATACGGACGGGGCATCGGAAACCTTGCTGGGGCAATTTATCAAATCAGAACGCGACGCGATCTATTTAGCGACGAAAGTCGGCTATATCGGTGGGGCATCACGGACCAACATGACCGCCCATTTCGACCAATGTCGCAAGCAGTTGAACCAAGACAGAGTCGACCTTTTGTACCTGCACCGGTTCGATGACGACACAGACCTAGAGGAAACCTTCACGACCTTCGCAGACTTTCAGCAGCGCGGCTTGATCCGACACATTGGCGTGTCCAACTTTGCCGCTTGGCAGATCATGAAGGCACAATCCGTGGCCCAAAAACTCGGTACACGCATCGACGTCGTGCAGCCAATGTATAACCTCGTGAAACGGCAAGCCGAAGTCGAAATCTTCGGTGTCGCAGCAGATCAAGATATCAAAATCATCCCCTATTCCCCGCTTGGTGGTGGCTTGCTGACGGGCAAATACGCACGTGGTGAAACGGGGCGACTTACGAACGACGACCGTTACAACGCACGCTACAATCAGACATGGATGCACGACACTGCCCGTGATCTGGCGACCCTCGGGGCAGATATCGGCACCGACCCAGCAACACTTGCAGTGGCATGGGTGGCCGCACATAAAACAGCCCCCTCACCTATTATCTCGGCCCGATCAGTTGCTCAATTGGCGCCATCATTGGCCGCTGAACGTTATGTAATGGACCATGATCTTTACGCGCAAATTACCGCACTTTCGCAAACACCCGCCCCGGCAACAGACAGGCTAGAAGAAGCATGACCGATTTCCTCATCATCGGTGGCGGCGTTGGCGGCACATCCGCAGGTGCGGCTCTATCAAAGCTAGGCACAGTCACGCTCCTCGAGGCCGAAACCAACCTCGCCTATCACGCATCAGGCAGGTCAGCCGCCTTATTCGAGGAAAACTACGGCCAGCCCTCCACCGTCGCATTAAACGCCGCCAGCCGCGCATATCACGTGTCAAACGACTTGCTGACACCGCGCGGATTGATGGTTGTGGGAACCACAGACAGCATTGACGCATTCGATGCTGACCAAACAGCAATGCACCTCAAAACGCTAAGCCCAACCGAGGCCAAAGCAATGGTGCCAATCCTGAACACCGACGTCATCACCCATGCGGCGTGGGACACAGACGCATGGGACCTCGACACCGACAGATTGATCCAAGGCTACGCCAAAACGATCCGCTCGAACGGCGGCTCACTCCACACAAACGCGGGCGTCACCGCAATCAAACGCACAGCAACAGGCTGGACCGTGACAACCTCAAAAGGCGACTTCAGCGGCGCAATTTTAATAAACGCAGGCGGCCCATGGGCCGATAAAATCGCAGAAATGGCAGGGATTGCCCCCATCGGGCTAACAGCCTACCGCCGGTCAATGGGCCGCATACCTGCACCCGGCGGGCACGACATGACCACGTGGCCGATGATCTTTGGCGCAGGAGAGACATGGTACTGTAAACCCGACGCAGGCGCATTAATCGTGTCGCCAGCCGAAGAACATGCAATGGATCCCCATGACGCGTATGCCGATGACATGACGCTCGCGGAAGGGTTCGCGCGGTATGAAGCCCATGTCACAGAACCCGTCACACGCCTGTTGTCATCATGGGCAGGCCTGCGGACATTTTCGCCCGACCGCACATTGGTACTTGGGCCCGACACCGCAGACGCATCCTTCATCTGGTGCGCAGGTCAAGGCGGGTACGGCATGCAATCAAGCCCAGCAGCGGGCCAACTCATCGCCGACCTCGTAAACAACACAACGCCCACAATTGATGCGGGCGCTGTCGCTGCATTACATCCGGCGCGGTTTAGCTAAGTTTAGCCATCCACGCGAATGGTGGTGTTTTTCGGATCATATGGGCTATCTTCGACAATCTGTGCGGGCCACAGCTTATCTTGGATTTTGACCTGCACATTGCGGCCGATCTCGGCGACCTCTGGCTTGACGTACCCCATGCCGATGCTCTTCTCAAACGCAACGGAATAGCCACCAGATGTCAGACGCCCAATGCGGGTGCCGTCCAAATCATAAAGCGCCTCGCGGCCCCAAGGATCAGCATCGCTTGGACCATCAATCAACAGCGTCACACACTTTGACCGAATACCCGTCGCAGCCATCTCAGCCTTGCCGTTGAACTCTTTGCTTTGATCAATAAAACGCGGCAAATCAGCCTCGGCTGGGGTGGCATCGCGGCCCAATTCATTACCAAACGCACGGTATGATTTTTCCTGACGCAGCCAGTTTTGCGCACGGGCACCAACCAGCTTCATACCATGCGGCTCGCCTGCTTTTTCCAGCAGATCAAACAGGTAATTCTGCATCTCCATCGGGTGGTGCAATTCCCAACCCAGCTCGCCAGTATACGCCACACGGATCGCATTGACCGGACACATGCCCAGCTCGATCTTGCGAGCAGACAACCAAGGGAACCGCTTATTCGACAACGCAGTTTCGGGATCAGCATCCTTGATCACAGCCTTCAAAACATCGCGGGATTTTGGTCCAGCAATCGCGAACACGCCCCACTGGGTCGTGACATCCTGAATCTCGATATAGCCAAATTCGGGCATCTTATCTTCCGCAGCCTTGCGCAAGAAATCCGCATCATATTCTGTCCAAGCACCCGCAGACACAAGGTAATAACTATCCTCGCCACTGCGCACGATCGTGTATTCGGTACGCGTCGTACCAAGCGGTGTCAGCGCATAAGTCAGATTAATTCGGCCAATTTTCGGCAGCTTGTTACACGTGAACCAGTCCAAAAACTGCGTCGCACCGGGGCCTTTGACAACATGCTTAGTGAACGCAGTCGCATCAACCAGACCGACCCCCTCGCGGATCGATTTTGCTTCGTCCACAGCATGCTGCCACCATGCACCACGGCGGAACGACCGACCGTCGTGATCAAAGTTATCAGGCGCGTCCAATGGACCGTAATAGTTCGGGCGTTCCCACCCGTTTACAAACCCAAACTGCGCACCGCGCGCAGCCTGACGGTCATACGCAGGGGCGGTGCGCAACGGACGACATGCAGGACGCTCTTCATCGGGGTGATGCAAAACATAGACGTGGTCGTAACATTCTTCATTCTTGCGGGCGGCAAATTCTGTGGTCATCCAGTTCTGCGAATACCGCTTGGGGTCCAGCGACGCCATGTCAATCTCGGCCTCGCCGTCGACCATCATCTGCGCAAGGTAATACCCCGTGCCCCCAGCCGCCGTGATGCCAAACGAGAACCCTTCAGCCAACCACATATTACGTAAACCGGGTGCAGGCCCCACAAGCGGATTGCCATCAGGCGTATAGCAAATCGGGCCGTTGAAATCATCCTTCAGTCCGGACTCTTCACACGACGGAACACGGTGGATCATCGCCATATACTGCTCTTCGATACGGTCCAGATCAAGCTGGAACAGATCGGCACGGAAACTATCAGGGACTCCATGTTCAAAACACGCTGGGGCGTTTTTCTCGTAGACGCCCAAGATCCAACCACCACGTTCTTCGCGGACATACGACTGGGCATCAGCGTCACGAATGACCGGATGCTCGGCATTGCCAGCGGCACGGTATTCAACCAGCGCGGGGTCCTGGTCCATCACGATGAATTGGTGCTCAACAGGGATCGCTGGCATCTTAATACCCAGCATCTTGGCGGTGCGCTGCACATGGTTGCCCGACGCGGTCACGACATGCTCGGCAGTAATCACAATCTGCTCTTCGGACGGGACAAGGTTGCCACCCTTTTCGATCATCTTGGTACAAGTCACTTCCCAATGTGTGCCGTTCCAATGGAACGCATCAGCCTGCCATTTGCGCACAATTTCAACGCCACGCTGACGGGCACCTTTGGCCATCGCCATCGTCATATCAGCGGGATTAATATACCCATCAGTCTCGTGATAAATCGCACCCTTCAAGTCCTCGGTACGGATCAACGGCCACCGTGCTTTGATCTGCGCAGGGGTCAACCATTCATACGGGACATCGCAGGTTTCAGCGATGGAGGCATACAGCTTATACTCGTCCATACGCTCTTCTGTTTGGGCCATACGCAGGTTACCAACAACAGCGAAACCAGCATTCAAACCCGTCTCAGCCTCCAGCGATTTATAAAAATCGACCGAATATTTGTGGATGTGAGTCGTGGCAAACGACATGTTGAACAGCGGCAACAAGCCAGCAGCGTGCCACGTGGACCCAGACGTCAGCTCGTCGCGTTCCAACAACATAACGTCATCCCAGCCAGCCTTGGCCAAGTGATATGCAATAGAGGTCCCGACGGCACCACCGCCGACGACAAGTGCTTTGACATTGGTTTTCATGGTCGATTCCCTAAAGGCTGCGCGTTAGGGATAAATTGCGCGAAAACGCCCCATCACGCCAGAACCAGCCGACCTGTCAGCGCACGATTGCGACAGCGGATCGTTTACTTACCGCCGATGATACAGCGGCGCACACCGTTTTCGATCTTACAGCTGCTTGATGTGTTTTCACCTTGTGCCATTTTCGTGCCACGACGAATAACCATGACGCGCGCCGTGGTGTCGGATGCAGGCAACTCTGTTTCGGTAAACTCCTGCGGCAGCAAATTGATCAGCGCGATGACCTCCTCGGATAAAATCGGGTTTTCATCTATATATCGCACGAGCGTGTCACCATCGACGATACGGCGACGGCTCATGCCTTCCAGAATGTCGTCCTCGTCATCGGTCCATTCACGCGCTGTCTTGCGCAAGGCACGCGCCGTATATTCGATCTGCAGGTCTGTCCGCAGCGCGGGCAATGGACCCAGCAACGCCAAAATGTCCGGCGAAATACCAATACCAGTACCATACCGTTCAAACGCATCATCCCAGCTGCGAATATCACGTTTGATAATACCATTCAGCAAACTTAGATCCGTGTCGGTATAATCCAGCCGGACCTTTTTCATCATGTAACCACGGCGGGCAATCGACGGACCGGGGACAACTTTACTTGGTTCAGCATCACGCGTCTGAAATTCCGAGCTGATCAGCAAATGCGGCTCTGGATCTGGCAACAGACCAATCAGCTGGCCCATTGGAATACCTTTCAACACAGCCGCAACAGCAGAGTCACTGCTATTGGTTAAAATTGTGATCAAGAACAGGCCGGACACATTGGCAGTGAATACGCGAAAATCAACCGGGACATTATCACTCGAAGACGGGCTGCTGACATGGCCGCTGCCCTCTTTGATCGGGACACCATGATGCAGGGCAAACGGGCCACTACGCCCATCAAAATCGGTTGCGCCACGCATATTCTGCGCGATCATCGCCATCATGCCACCGCGCACGGTATTTGTGTTTTGCTGATCAGGCACGCGCATCATAAACGCAATTAACTGCTCGCCACGCTTATAAGTGACAGAAATTGCATTGCCGCGCCCGCGGGCGGCATCGTCAAAACGTGTCAGCAAGGTATTGGTCGAATCTTTCACAATAGGGCCACGTGACAGGGTCGTATTGGTAATCTCTTCGCCATCAACGGTTTGATAAGGGGTCGGGAACCAACCGCGCGGGGCTGCGGGTTCCATACCGGAAATATCGATCTTTGGGGTCAGTACGGTTTTGCCCGTCATATCGTTAAACATCATCTGCATGGCCGCCATCATGCCAGAACCGGCGCCTGGATTGGTGTCCAACACAGTGCCCTCAACCGCACTATCTGCACTGACCATCTCTGGGTTCATTTTTTGAAATACAACTATAAAAATGGCGCAAACCAACAAAATACTGCCAAAAAGGATGGGTGCGATAAAACGATTCATACTAGCTCCTGATCAAATCAAGCTTAGGTTGCACCGCAATCCCGACCATTCTAGGCGCAAGATAAGGAAACTTTGTGGCACTTGATGCGCACTGCCCCACCGCTTATGGATTTCGTGACGACAAAACCAAGGACGTGATCATGCAAATTTGCCGGACCATCGCAGAAATTAGGGCCTCAGTTGCGGACATGCACACCACTGGCACCGTGGGACTGGTCACCACAATGGGCGCGCTTCATGCTGGTCATATGGCGTTGGTCAAAGCCGCATCTGTTCATCCCAATGTGGTCGCCACAATATTCGTGAATCCAACCCAGTTTGGGAACGCGTCTGATCTTGATAAATACCCACGCACCGAAGACGCTGACTTGGCCATGCTGGAAAATGCAGGCGTGACAGCCGTTTTCGTCCCGACCGCCGATGAAATCTATCCTGACGGCGAAGAAACCATTGTTGAGACAACCAACCTTGCAAACATGCTGCACGGGCTGGTCCGGCCTGGTCATTATCGGGGCGTTGCAACTGTTGTGACCAAGCTGTTCAACATCATTGGTGCTGATGCAGCCTATTTTGGCGAAAAAGATTATCAGCAGTTGGCTGTGATCCGCACCATGGTCCGCGACCTGCATACACCCATCGCAATCCACGGCGTGCCAACGGTGCGCGAAGCTGACGGGCTGGCCATGTCATCGCGCAACGTGCGGCTGACCATTGCTGACCGCGCCGCCGCGCCGATCCTGATCGCAGCCCTAACAGCAGCAGAGGCTTTGTTAAAATCTGGCGAAACCATTGAAACGGCAATCGACGCCATCGTGGCTACAATCGTGACAGAACCCCTTGCCACGCTGGGTGCAGTCGATATCGTAGACCCCATCACATTCGCCCCTGCCTCTGGGAAACCAACTGGCCCTGTGGGTATCATGATTTCTGCCAGCTTTGGCGACGTCATGTTGATCGACCAAAAGGAAGTCACACCATGAGCACCCAATCCGAAAAAATCCGCCGCAATACCGTGCCGCAAATTGCAAACCGCAAAGGCGGCGAGCCCATCGTCAGCCTGACCAGCTATCACGCGCATACGGCCGCAATCGTCGACAAATACGCGGATTTCATCCTTGTTGGTGACAGTCTTGGCATGGTCATGCACGGCATGGACAGTACCGTCGGCGTGCCGCTTGATCTGATGATCATGCACGGCAAGGCGGTGGTGCGCGGCACCCAAAAAGCATTGATCGTGGTCGACATGCCATTTGGCACCTACGAAGAATCCCCCAATGTTGCCTTCCGCAATGCGGCCAAGATTATGAAAGAGACCTCCTGCGGCGCGATCAAGCTTGAAGGCGGCGCGCGCATGGCTGAAACCATCAAATTCCTGACCGAACGCGGCATCCCCGTAATGGCGCACATCGGCCTGACCCCGCAATCCAGCCACGTCATGGGTGGCTTCAAAACCCAAGGACGCGACGAGGACACGTGGGCAGCCCACATCGCAGACGCGCACGCAGTCACAGACGCAGGCGCATTCGCAGTTGTGCTTGAAGGTATGGTCGAACCCCTGGCATCCAAAATCACCAAACAGATCGCAATCCCCACCATCGGGATCGGCGCATCAGCAGATTGCGACGGGCAAATTCTGGTCCTCGAAGACATGCTCGGCATGAACCCTTGGACCCCAAAATTCGTCAAAGTCTACGGATCGCTTGGCCCCATGATCGAGGACAGCGTCAAACGCTACGCCGAAGAGGTCAAAGACCGCTCTTTCCCATCAGAAGACGAAGTGTACCGCTAAATCTGGTATTCCCGAATGGAATCAACGGGCTAAATATTGAAGTGGGGAAGAAAAGTATCTTCACCCCTCGAAATCACCGCGCTTATATGCTATGTATTCCATATCGCTCGTTAGAAGCGAACTTTGAGGAGAACAGAAATGACCCGATCGATCCTGCTTGCGCTTGCCGCAATGTCGGTACTGGGCGCCTGTATGGACGCCCAAGGCTCTTATGTAGCTGGCCGTGCTGACAATGATATGCTCCGTTTTTCCGCATCAAATTACGTACTGACGCTCGAAGACGGACGTTAATCACTTTGCCACCTAAAAATGGCCCGCTGCGTGTTGCAGACGGGCCCTTTGTCGCGTCTATAACATTGAAGGCACAACCAAATCTGGTGGCCTATGACCATCGGCAAACGTCTTAATGTTGATGATAACCTTCTCGCCCATCTCGACACGGCCCTCAACAGTGGCCGATCCCATATGCGGCAGAAGCACGACATTGGGCAGGTCTTTCAGACGCGGATTAATCGCATTGGTGTTCTCGAACACATCCAATCCAGCCCCCGCCAATTCCCCTGCACGCAACATACGTGTCAGCGCATTTTCATCGACGACCTCGCCACGGGATGTGTTCACCAACACAGCGTCCGGTTTCATAAGCTTTAACCGTCGGGCATTCATCAAATGAAACGTCGATGGGGTATGTGGGCAATTGATCGAAACCACATCCATGCGGGCGACCATCTGATCAAGGCTTTCCCAATACGTGACATTCAGCGCTTCTTCGACATCGGGACGCAAGCGTTTGCGGTTATGATAATGTACCTGCATACCAAAGGCGGCAGCACGACGGGCAACGGCCTGACCAATGCGGCCCATCCCTAAAATACCCAAACGGCGGCCACCAATGCGACCTCCAAGCATGGCAGTCGGGCTCCAGCCAGACCAATCATCACCCTGCATCATACGCAAACCTTCGGGAATGCGGCGGGTAACAGCCAAAATCAACGCAAGCGTCATATCCGCAGTGTCATCCGTGGTCACACCGGGTGTATTAGACACCTGAATGCCGCGCTGACGGGCGGTAGATACATCAATGTTATCAACACCAGCGCCGTAATTGGCGATCAATCGCAGACGTTCGCCAGCACCAGCAAGCAAACCAGCATCAATCTGATCGGTAATCGTGGGCACCAGTATATCAGCCGTTTTCATGGCTTCAGCCAATTCATCACGGGTCATCGGCGTGTCATCTTCACGCAACCGAACATCAAACAATTCGCAAAGGCGCGTCTCAACGACATCGGGTAACCGTCGCGTCACGACAACACTTAGATGTTTACCTGGCATGGTGTACTCCTTTTCGTTTTCAAATTGTCCTCTTCCTGTCAGGTTGCAAGATACAGACGCGAGGCACAAGAACCCGCGCAGAAAAACGAGCAGTATTCACATGTTACGAACCATTTTTGGCTTGATCAAAATCGGCTGTCTGGCGTTATTTTGCGCAAACGCAGCATATGCCAGTGAACTAGGTCCTGAAACCAACTTGCCGATGCCACGCTACGTGTCGCTGAAAGCGTCCGAAAGCAACGTGCGGCGCGGGCCATCGTTGTCCCACCGTATCGATTGGGTGTTCAAACGGCGCAACATGCCGCTGCAAGTCGTGGCAGAGTACGGACACTGGCGGCGGGTTATCGACCGCGATGGGCTTGGTGGCTGGGTTCATTATACCATGCTGTCAGGCGCGCGCACCGTGATCGTTGATCAAGACATGCTTGTGCTACGGTCGCGCCCAGATGCGGCATCGACCGAAAATGCAGTGATCGAAACCGGTGTCATCGCGCGCCTTGGCGAATGTAACGCCGAATGGTGCCGCCTGACGGCTGGTGGCTATAAGGGCTGGGCGCAAAAATCCGTGCTGTGGGGCGTAAAGCCCGACGAATTGCGCGATTAAGTAAATACCACCCCATGACCACACCCAACGCCAACCGCCTGAACCTGTCCGCGGGTTTGCTGTCCGTGACAGTCGCATTCGTCTTGGTCGTGGCAAAACTTTGGGCATTGGGACAAACCGGGTCGCTAGCAATCGCGGCCACCTTGGCCGACAGCGCAATGGACTTGATGATGTCGTTGGGCGGGCTTGCGGCCATCGCCTATGCGGCCAAACCCGCAGATGATGACCACAACTTTGGACACACCAGCGCCGAAGATCTCGCAGCCCTTGGGCAATCAATATTCATCCTGATCTCGGCCAGCATCATCGCTATTGCAGCGGTCCTGCGGTTGCTAGACGACGACGTGACCTTGCCGGAACGCGAAGCGAGCGGCATGGCCGTCGCATTATTCGCGATCATCGTGACCCTTGGCTTGGTCGCATGGCAAAGGCGCGTCGCACGGATCACCGGCAACCAAGTCGTCAAGGCCGATAGTCTGCATTACCTTGGCGACCTCATCCCAAACGTCGGCGCAATCATCGCCCTGTTTGCATCATCACGTTTTGGGCTTGGGTATGTGGACAGCGTAGTCGCCCTTGGGGCCGCCGCGATCCTAGCCGTGGGCGCCGTGCGCATCGGTAAAACCGCATGGGATGCGCTGATGGACAGACAAGCCGACACCAACATGATCGCAGGGATAGAATCGATCGTGCGCGATTTCCCTAGTATACACGGCTACCACGATCTTAAAACGCGGGTCGCGGGCAGCCGCGTGTTTGTGAACCTTCATATCGAACTCGACGGATCACAAACTTTAAACGAGGCACATTCCA
>JBLHXF010000047.1:0-16325 GCA_047629435.1 Yoonia sp.
AGAATGCCCATATCTGAAAGTCCGCTATAGCGGCCTGTTCGCTCTTATGCCGCGTTGCAGCGAAGGTCCGCAATCCGCCCACTCTGTTGAAAAACTTCAATATTTGGATTTCAAGAAATTCCGCCAAAAGCGCATCTTTACCGAAACTCATTGAGGATTACATGTGGTCAAACTAGCCGATGCTACCGTGACTTGCGCACCGCTTACGCACCACTTTCTGAAACACTTCCTTAAATAAACACATAGAAACATATACTTACAGAGATGTATATCTCCTACCGCCGGAGCCATTTTTCCTAAATACCACAAAAGACATTGAAGCTACGTGTTTAGCCTTGATGGTTGTATGTGCTGTTGGAAACTGGCTGCACAGCGGGATGGTATTGATCCAAGCGGATGAATACGCCGCCCCTGCGCAAAACCATTATTTTGCTTGAGCGGCACGGGCATCCTTCGCAGTTCCATAGGACGGTAGATCAGCCGCGGTTTTCCCGTGTGCTGCCATCAATGTATCACGCACATATGCGATATGCGCTGTTTCTTCGATGATCTCGGCAAGATATTGTGCGGCGGTTAGGGTTTTGCCAACGCCGATTGTCCCGTGATTGGCCAGCACTGCCGCACGCACCGAAGGGTCGGCAAACACGGGACTGATTTCGACCTCGGTTTGGGGGCCGCCCAAATCAGATAACGGAATCAACGGCATACGGCCAATTTTTTCAATTGTTTGCACAGTCAGGCAAGGAATTTCGATCCCGGCACTGGCGTACCCTGTTGCCCACGGGCTGTGGCAATGCACAATCGCATTGATATCGGGGCGAATGCGGTAAAGATCGAGATGAAAATCCAAATCCTTTGATGGCTTAAAGGCCGACGGTTCAATCGTGCCATCGAGATGGACGACCTGCAGGTTATCGCGACTACATTCCGCAAATCCAATACCCGATGGCTTAATCACAATGGCATCGGCACCGGACAGGCGGATCGACAAGTTCCCGCCTGCATTCGTCTGGAGCCCAAGATTAAAACACCGACGTGCTGACCAAATGAGTGCGTCTTTTTTGGATTCAATATCGTTTGGATCAAGCATTGGAATCGTCCTTTGTAATCGCATAAAGCGCGTCTGCGGCGGCGTGAGCTACCGCGTTATCATTGATATGTCCGTCGAGGCGCGTCAGGGGCACATGGGCCTCGAGTGTATCTGCAAATGCATTGCGCAAGGCTTCGCTTTCAATCGCGCCACCTGGGCGATCCTCGGACGAAAATCCACCCATCGGGATAAGAACGCGGACAGGAGCGGTTGCAGTCGAAAGAGCCGTACCCAATATATTTGCGCATTTCACCACGTCTTCGATGGAACATTGCACATGCGTGAAAAGCGGCGAGTGGGCATAGTGTGGGCGCGCAAGATAGGTTTCAGGCATTAATGACGCCTCGCCCATTCCGATAAAATTCACACCACCCGGTAAAATAACGCGCGGTAAATGACCCATTGCCGTAAACCGCAACGGCATATCTGCGTGTACACCTGCAATATGACAGCGGGTCAATTCATGTGGGGTATAGTCGACAACGGCTTTGAAAGCGCCAATTTGCGCCCAGCGGGTGAATGCAGCACCACCAAAGCCGTTCGCGTGAAACACGGTTACATCGTCACCGCCTGCACGAATACGGTCACATAAAACATCCGTTCCGGGCCCCGTGACGCCCAAGGACGTTACCCCGATTGACGGCGACAAAGACGCAGGGCCTGTCGGTAAACTGGCATGGTAAAGCCCGCCTGTAATCGCGGCAGCCTGATCCAGCGCATTGCGCGTCGTTGCATTCAGCCCGCACAGATCTGCAATCGTTGGCACCAATACAATTGAACTATCAGCAATAATATAGCGTGGATCAAACGGCAGCGTTGTGACCAAAACCTTGGGCATTGCGATTGGTAAGGCGCGCAAGACATTGAGGGCAATTTGTCCGCCAGTCCCACCACCAATGGCCAAAACCATCCGGCGCCCCGTCTGTGGAGAGTTTGATATCTGATTAAGCGCGCGTGCCGTGGCATCAGCCATGCCGCTGATCTTCGCCTCAGGTGACCACTGCGCACCGTAAGCATGCAACGACATATCGCACATCTCAATCGGAACACCGAGCGCTTTGAGGGCGAGGATCAGATAATCGGCTTCGGCTTGTTTGGTGTCAAAGGTCGCCAGCAAAAGGACAGTCATTAGCCTTTTACCGCCCCCGCAGTCATGCCGGTGATAATTTGGCGCGAGGCGACAAAGGTAAAGATAATCGGCGGGATCGCCAGTAACATACCCGTGGCCATGATAACCCCCCAATCTATATCGAATTCCGTCAAGCTGTTCACGATAGTGACAGGCACCGTGCGACTATTGCGGTCAGCCAAGGCGTTGGCCAGCAAAAATTCATTCCACGCGACCCGGAACGTAAAGATCGATGCCGCAGCAATGCCGGGTTTGATCAACGGCAGCACCACAAGAAAGAATACTTGAAACGGCCCTGCCCCATCCATGCGCGCGGCTTCTTCCAGTTGGATTGGGACTTGGACGATAAAGCTTTGTAAAATCCAAATCACGAACGGCAAGTTCAGCGCGACATAGACCAGAATGATCCCGCCGCGTGTGCCGTCCAGACCAAATTGAAACGTCCAGATACCAAAGACTGGCACCAGCAAAACAGCCGGAGGGACCATACGCATCATCAGCGTCCAGATAGATACAACATCACGGCCCATAAACCGGAACCGGACCAGCGCATAAGCGGCCATGGTCCCAATGATCAACGTGATTGCTGTGGACACCAAACCGATGATCAATGAATTCGTCAGAGCGCGCCCAAAGGTCGGATCACAACGGCGGATATGCTCGGGTTCGTACCATAAGAAATCACATAACGCGGTCTCATAATTGCGCAGTGTCGGCATGAAAAATAGGCTGGACCCGTCAGACATGATATCCACGTTCAGCTTGAGCGACGTCGCAAGCATCAGATAGATCGGACCAATGGCCATCACCACAAGGGCGATCAGTAAGGCGTAGAATGCAGGGTTTTGGCGTTCGTGCTTTAGGGCGCTCATACTGCGTCCTCCGCTGCGCGCATTCTTGCGGCGCGGACCTCTAGGGTCTTGTTATAGATGAACATTGCGAACGTCAGGATCAAAAGAACAATCAATAGTAGGTTCGACATCGCGGCCGCCTCGCCCAGTTCGCGGAACTCTGATGCTGTGCGGTTGATGCGGATTGACATAATTTCGGTCGATAGACCCGGCCCGCCGTTGGTCATCACAAGGATCACCTCGAGGACTTTAAAGCTGTCGATCAAGCGCAGCAGTAAGGTCACGATCAAAACCGGCAACATCAGTGGCAGTTTGATGTAAATGATCTGCTGCCATCCGCTAGCGCCATCGATCTTGCTCGCCTCGATTGCGGACGTCGGGAGCGACTGCAGCGCCGCCAGCGATAAGATAAAGATGAACGGGGTCCACTGCCACACGTCGGCAATGATGATGGATGTAAACGCCCAACTGCCATCTGACAGCCACGGAATTGTATCAAAACCCCACGATTTCAACGTCTTGTTAAATATACCAACAGTGGGGTGGTACATGTACCGCCACATCAGACCGACCACGATCGGGGCGATCATCATCGGTAAAATGAACAATGTGCGCAGGACAGACATGCCACGAATGTTGCGATCAAGCAGCATCGCAAGGCCAACGCCGAGCAACATTTCCAACGTCACAACAACACCGGCAAACTTAATCGTGACCCACATGCTTTCCCGGAATGCGGCATCGCTGAATAATTTCGTGTAATTGCGCAAACCAACCCAATCAGCCTCGCCGATGCGTTGGCTTGGATTCCAGTCCAGAAAGCTTGCGTAAATCATGTAACAGATTGGATAAAACAGGGCGACGGCAAGCACGGCACCAGCGGGGGCCAGAAACAGATAAGGCGTCATACGATTTGCGCGGGCGATGGTCATGAACCGAGGACCTTTTTATCAAAATAGATAATAATACGGGGTCGGCACACTTGCGCGCCGACCCTGCACCGGGAGCTTTAGCTTACTGCCAAGTGTAGTACCCAGCTTCGTCCATGATCGCACGCGCACGCAGTGCCACGCCGTCCAATGCCTCTTGGATATCAAGACCTTCGGTCAGGACTTGGCTCATGGTTGTGCCGATGTCCGCGTTGATCTTACCCCATGTTGGGATAATTGGACGCCAGTCCGGATCAGCGTATTTCAGCGCTTCACCAAAGGTAGCAGAATACGGATACTTTTCGTTCAGGCCCGCATCTTCATAGGTCGAGAACCGCGATGGGTTGCCGCCTGCCATCGCAATCGCAAGATCCTGCTCTTTGGATGTCAGCCATTGCATCAATAAGAACGCAGCTTCTTTATTTTGTGCGTTCGTTGGGATGCCAATACCAAAACCACCTGTTTGGCTACCACGACGGACGCCTTCTGGGTGCATTGCATAGCCAACGTTACCAACAACTGTCGACTTGGATGGGTCTTCAAACCCAGCTGCAAACGCGATGCTGTCCATGAACATGGCGGATGTGCCTTGCATGAACGATGCGGCTGCTTCGGCTGGACCGAATGTTGTGCCACCCTCTGGGCCACAATCCACGATGGTTTTCAGTGCATTAGCTGCTGCTACACCTTCAGGACTGTTGATGATCGGGTTCCATTCAGCATCAAAGACGCGACCACCAAGTGGGGCAAGGTGCAACAAGAACGCGTGGCTGGCTTGGTGGCCAGATGCGGCGCGCGATGCCATACCGCCCATGCCTTCTTCCAGCTCTGGAATTTGGCAAGCAACTTCAAGCAGCTGGTCGTAATTCGTTGGAACTTCTATGCCATGCTTTTCAAAAATGTCTTTGCGGTAAGCAAGCACAGATGTCTCGGACCCAAACGGGATACCAAACAACGACCCTGTTTGACCAGGAAGATAGCCTTTTTCGCCACCAGCAATACCGATATTGGCGACATAGCCTTCAATCAGATCGCCCGCGTCGTAATTCGGGTCAGACAGCTTGGGGTTCATGAAATACTTAGCAAGGTTTTCCAACTGGTCAGCAAACACATAGTCAGCCTTGGAAAACACAACGTAAGCGATAAGGTCATAATCGCCTTCGTCTTTGGTCAATTCCAGCGTCTGACGTTCACGCATTTTCAGGTATTGCAGTTGGTCAACTTCAACTTCGATTCCTGTTTGCTCTGTGAACTCGGGCAACACATCAAGAACCGCGTTATAATGCGGGTGGGCTGGAAAGTTCACAACAAGCGTGGTGCCTGCATAAGGCGCGTAAACATCGGCGGTATGACCGTCCGCGTAAGCGGCCGTATACGTCAGGGACACCGCAATCGCAGCAGACCAGACTTTGGTTGTATTGATTTTCATTTCATCCTCCCAGATGGTTTCAGGCGTTCCTTAAAGGGCCGCCTCCGTTTTTGGATCAAACAGATGGACTTCATCCCCTTGAACCGAAAATTCACGTGTTTCTCCGACGCGGACTGGCGCGACAGAGTTCACTTCAATGGCAATCTTTTCGCCGCCAAGTTCAGAGAACAAGACAGATTGCGCACCAATATATTCTGACAAAATAACGGGCATTTTGATGCCGCCCGCATTTTCAACAAACCCAGATGGCCGAATGCCCAAATGGACGTGCCTATCTGTGCGCGACTGCAAGCTGACCTTGCGCGCATCAGGCAACGGAATGGCAAACCCGTTTCCATTCGCGATCAAAACACCGTTTTCCTCAGTCAGTTCGGCAGACAAAAAGTTCATTGAGGGTGACCCGATAAACCCAGCCACAAATTTATTTGCGGGGCTGCGGTACAATTCTTCTGGCGTACCGGCCTGCATAATTTCGCCGAACTTCATTACAACGATTCGGTCACCAAGTGTCATTGCCTCCACTTGGTCATGGGTCACATAGATCATGTTCTTTTTGATCCGCTGCGACATCAACGCCAATTCGGCCCGCATCTGTCCCCGCAGTTTTGCGTCAAGGTTGGACAACGGCTCGTCAAACAGGAATGTCCCCGCATCACGTACCAACGCACGGCCCATCGCAACACGTTGACGTTGCCCGCCAGAAAGTTCGGCTGGTTTCCGGTCAAGGTAAGCTGTCAGGTCTAAGGTCGCCGCGACGTTCTTCACGCGTTCTTCAATGTCTGACTTGTTCATCTTGGCAAGACGCAGGGCAAAAGACATGTTTTTGGCAACGTTCATGTGCGGGTAAAGCGCGTAATCCTGGAACACCATCGCGAGATCACGCTCTTTTGGTTCCAACTGCGACACATCACGGTCACCGATCATGATCTGACCGTCTGTCACGCCTTCTAGTCCGGCGATCATCCGCAGTGTTGTCGATTTTCCGCATCCAGAAGGGCCAACAAGCACTGTGAATTCACCATCTGCCATCTCAAGATTAAGATTTTCGATGACATTCACTGCGCCGTAATCTTTGCGCAGGTTCTGTAAACGTATCTCTGGCATTGACGGTTTCTCCCTCGGTTGCGGCAAACCAATATTAGTTTGTATACAAAATCAACTAAAAATATCCAAAACTGCTAGCGTTGCTGGATTCATTCGGTTTTTTATGATATTCATTCTTAACATAGCTTGAAATATTAAGGAGCCACCCATGGGGCGCAATGATATCCCCCCTCGCGAGTCGACGGGACAGCGCATCGAGTCGGCATTGCTGGATGACATAGCAGCGGGACAGCTGGAACCAGGTGAACGCCTGGATGAGACAAAACTCGCGGAACGCTTTGGCGTGTCACGCACACCTGTAAGAGAAGCGCTAAGCCGGTTGACCGCACAAGGCGTCCTTGTAACGGGGGAAAAACGCGGGGTCCGCGTCGCACAATATTCACGTGAAGAATTGGCGCAAATGTTTGAAGCCATGCAAGAAATTGAGAGTGTTTGCGCACGTTTGGCCAATCAAAGGCTGACTTTACTGGGACGATCCGAGATTGAAACAGCGCAGGCAGATTGCGCCACGGCCGCATCAAAGAACGACCGCCTTGGGTATATCAAAGCGAACGAGGCCCTTCATATGGCGATCTACCGCGCAACGGATAACCGTTATATTCGTGAACTTGCATCAGATTTCCGGCGTAAAACGGGGCCGTTCCGCGCCAAAAAATTACAAACCCAAGAAGATATGCTTGCATCTGTTGCAAACCACGTTGACCTTCTGGCCACTATCTTTTCTGGGGACTCGCAACTGGCCGTGGACGGGATGCGCAAACATATGACCGAAAGCTTTATGCGTGTTCTAGCGGCTAATTCATAAAAATACGGGCCGTTGCTGAAAAATATCTGACGTAATGTAGACAATACTTTATTTGTGTATACAAACATAGCGACTCGTATTTGGAGGACCCTATGGGCGTTGCTGAAACAAAGATCTATCCGATCAATACTGGCTGGCTAGAAGCTGACCTTGGTACCTACATTTTCTGGAAAGGGCCTGCAGGTCAAAAAATCTGGAACCCCGTTTATTGCCACTATGTCGATACCGGCACGCATAAAATCCTGATCGATACTGGCCTTTGTGACGAAGAACGCGCCACAAAATATCACCATAAATGTGACAAGCGCGGCTGCCTTCAGGTGCATGAACATCTTGAGCAAAAGTTAGGTGTGCATCCCGACGAGATTGACGCGATAATCTTTACCCACCTGCACTGGGACCATGTGCAGAACATGAAGCAGTTCAAAAACGCCCGCTACATCGCGCCCAAGGCCGAAATCGAAATGGCCTATAATCCGCTACCGCTTTACTACCGGACCTACGAAAGTGGTGTGCTGGATATTGAACCGGCTTATGCTGGCTGCGCGTTTGAAGCGATCGACCAAGAATGCGAAATCCTACCGGGCATCACTATGTTCCACACGCCGGGCCATTCCGTTGGCCACATGGCAGTTACCGTTGAAACCAGCATGGGCGACATCGTCATTGCCGGAGATGCGATTTTCCAAGAACGCAATATGGAGCCTAATCCTGACGAAGGTTGGCGCTATTGGGTCCCTGCCCGTTTCGTGAACAGCTTTGAGGGCTGGAAATCTGTCGAAGAGATGGACAAGCGCGCCGATTACATTCTTGCCTGCCATGATAAGGTCGCCAACGAACGGTCCGATGTGTTTCCATATGAAGGCATGCCGCTGCGCAAACGCCGTCAGGTTATTCCGGGATACAACTTCTACTTTGGCGACATGCCAGCCGGATCAATCGGAAAGTCAGCCCCAGCGCTGTCCAAAGCAGAAGCCGAGATTTACATCGCAGGCTTAGTCCCTCCAACTGCTGATAAACCCTAAAGCCATGGTAACCTTGATCGAAAGTATCGGTGACATTGCTGATCACTTCGACGCCATTGTATTAGATCAATGGGGCGTGCTGCATGATGGCAGCGCGCCCTATCCGTCTGCATTGGCCACGCTTGACGGATTGTGTGGGCGAACGCTTGGTGTTTTGTCCAACTCGGGAAAACGCGCTGCACCAAATACGACGCGGATCGCATCCATGGGCTTTGATGCGTCCCAATTCCATACGGTCATGACCTCTGGCGAGGCGCTGTGGCAACATTTCACAGCAAGCACGCAGTCGTCCATCACCGTTTTTCCGGTAGAAGGCAAAGCAGGCGACGCCGCGGTTTGGGCACGTGGCCTCGATGTCATAATATGCAACGACGTCACCCAAGCAGAGGCAATCATATTGATGGGCCTGCCCGACGGCGCTGAAAGCGACGACTACTTAATGATATTGCAGGCGGGGTTGACCAAAGAGCTTCCGCTATATTGCTCTAATCCCGATCTAACGTCACCGCGCGGCGGCGGAACTTATGTCATGTCACCGGGCGCCTTGGCGATAATGTATAGCGATCTGGGTGGCACTGTGCACCTATTTGGCAAGCCCCATTTACCGATTTTTACGGCAATGCAAGCTGCGCTGGCCTGCGCGCCTGATAAAATCCTGATGGTTGGCGATAGCTTACACCATGATATCAAGGGTGCGCATGACGCAGGCTGGGCTAATCTGTTGATCGAAGCAGGCGTGCATGCACCCAACATTGGTAAAGACAGAATAACAGACATTACGCGACTGGCCGCCGACGCGCACACTGCGCCACCGACATATTCCATTCCAGATTTGAGGTAACTATGGACACCCTTCTGACACCCGCATTCCGTGCCATTTCTGCCCGCTTGGGCCAAGATCCGCTGCGGGTCCAAGGCGCGGGCGGTAACACGTCGATCAAGTCGGGCAATGTGATGTGGATTAAGGCGTCGGGCACAGAACTGGCGAATGCCGAAACCGATCCTATATTTGTGGCCGTTGACCGCAATGCGGCACGCGCCGAGGCATCCGGCGCAGGCGATGGCACCTGCAAGGCAACCGTGCTTGATCCGACAAATACCTTACGACCATCGATTGAAACGACGTTTCACGCGGCCCTTGATTGGGCTGTCGTGGCCCACACCCATTCGATCGCAACGCTTGTGCATGCAATCAGCCCAGAAGGGCGCGTTATTGCCGCAACCAAGCTGCATGATATGAATGCCGTCTTTGTCCCTTATGCCAAGCCGGGGCTCCCACTGACCAAACAAATCCTTGCGCGTATTACACCAACGACTCGCGTTATCATCCTTGAAAACCACGGTTTAATTTGCTGTGGGGATACGGTCGATGATGTCGTCAAAATTATGGATGACGTAGAGGCGCGGCTGACGATGCCGAGTGCGATCCCTAACACCGTACCCGACGGTCCTAACCTTGCGGGGTTTGATAGGATCGCTGAAAGTTGGATGGCTTTTGATCCACGCGTAGCCGCACTGGCATTGGCCGGGTCTTATTACCCTGATCATGTTGTATTTCTTGGGTCGGCTCTTCCGCAGGCAGACCATGATGGAACCCTGCCTGTTGTGTTGGTCCCTGAACAAGGGGTTTATCTGCGCGTTGGTGCAACGCCATCCCAGCGGGCCATGATTCAGTGCTTGTCAAATTGTCTATCGCGATTGCCCAGTGATTGGACAGCGGCCGCTATTGGACAAGCCGCTGAAGCCGAGTTGCTGAATTGGGACGCCGAAAAATACCGGCAAGCCTTGGCGGCGCGGTCATGACTGGCCTATGCCTTGGGATTGATATCGGGACGTCTGGTATCCGTACGGCCGTCTTGGATGCCACTGGGGCCTTGATCAGCAGTGCGCGTGCCCAGCATGAAGCCCAAGATAGCGCGACCATTGACGCAAATGCGTGGTGGCGCGCTGTGCAAGTTTGTATCGCCGCCCAAGCCAGCGCATTGCAAGCCATTGGACGCGAGATGAGCGATGTTGAACGGATCGGTGTGGATGGCACATCTGGCACGATGGTCTTGACCGACGGGCAAATAAATCCTGTCACACCAGCATTGATGTATAACTCTGCCGGCTTCAATGCAGAGGCCGCGATTATTGCCAAATACGCCCCCGCCATTCACATCACACAAGGGTCCAATTCCGCACTGGCGCGCGCGTTGCGATTACAGTCTTTTGACACAGACAATCGTGCGCATTTCCTGCTTCACCAAGCAGATTTTATCATCGCAAAACTACGTGGTCAGGGCGGGATCAGCGACCACAACAATGCGCTCAAGCTCGGGTTTGATCCCAAAACTGGCAGCTGGCCTAAATGGATGGATCAAACTGGATTACGCATAGATTTGTTGCCCGCACCCTATCCCGCAGGTGAGCCGATTGGGTCGATGTCCCAACACGTTGCCCGCCATCTTGGCTTGTCACCCAAAACAATCGTCCACGCGGGTACGACCGATAGCATCGCGGCTTTTTTGGCGGCAGCACCAATGATGCTTGGGGCGGCGGTGACATCACTTGGCACAACCCTTGCGATCAAGACCCTAAGTGCGGCGCGCATTGATGACCCACTTATTGGTCTTTATTCGCACAAAGTTGGTGACTTTTGGCTGGCTGGCGGGGCATCAAATACGGGTGGTGGCGTCTTGGCGCATTTCTTTTCGTCCGACAAATTGACTGCCCTTTCCCAGCAAATCGATCCCAAAACGACCAGCGCATTTGATTATTATCCCTTGCTAAAGTCTGGTGAACGGTTCCCGGTCAATGACCCAGAATACCCACCAAGAATGACACCGCGCCCTAAAAGCGACGCGGAATTCCTCCACGGTCTGCTGGAAGGCATCGCGCGGATCGAAGCACAAAGTTACAATGCGATTGTCGACCGTGGCGGCAGCCCCGTTGCGACACTCTATACTGCGGGTGGTGGTGCAACCAACGACACATGGACCGCGATCCGGTCACGTGTGCTTGGCATTTCCCCTCAAAAGATTGCGCATTCAGAGGCTTCGGTTGGTGTGGCAAGATTGGTTATGGGACTAACGGGCGGTTAATAGTCTCTGGTTATTGCTGGGACACACCAAAGGAAATGCGTGTTTTCATAACATAAGCACCTTATCAACAAGGTCCTTTTTACTGATATAACGTGTCACATCCACACCCAGTTTTGTCAGCGCGCCCCTGATTTCAGTTTCGGAAAGGGCCTCAATGGCCTCTTTCGACATTTGCATGAAATTGATGGTTTGCTTGAAAACAGGGTTTGTTTCACCAAAGAAGCTGCGATTCTCGAAACCAAAATCATCAGCATATTTCGACATAAAATAGGACAAAAATGTATTGATGCTCGTTCTAATTCGAGGGTCATCGGTCATGTCTTCCGTTGAATCTTCAAGTGTGTCCAACATCAATTGGGACCACCGCTGCGCGCCTTTGTCATTCATCAATTGGATCGCATTATGCGTGTGATGAAAATTGAGCCGGAAATTTGCGCCATGATAATACGGCCCACCGCCCATCACATCGACCCACATTGATGCTTGGGTATTAATATGGTGACCAATGCCGCCAACCCGCGCAAAGACTGACGTGAACCAGTCTTCGTCTGAGAACACGCGTTCATAAAAGTTTTCGACAATCCGTACGATTGGTTCTTGGCCAAGAACCGAATGGAGTTGCCAGAATTGAACCGGCTTAGAGCCGTTATTTGGAGCGTCCAGCGATACGATCTCTGGGACACGGTGCGCATTAGCAGGGAGCAATTTTTGGGCAATTGCCAAAGAAATGTAATTTTTCTGCGTCTTTTCGGTCATGTAACCATGCCCTGTCGGATGATTTGGATATTTGAAATCTCTCATCAGCTGCCCCTTTCGTTAAAAATGTTGATGCGCATATTGTGATCTATTTGGGATCTGCCAACTCATCACCAAAGATCACTGACGTTGATGATTTAGGTAACACACAGAAGCGTTACAATGGGTGACGCCAAACACAGGCACCATGAACACGAAAACAAGTTTGTGGCGCATTATCATGAATCGTCAGATCGCATCTCATCAAATAAAAGGCCGCGCATTCATGAATGAAGCGCGGCCTAAGTACTGTTCTAAATCGCCTATCCTATAATTGCGTTCAGGGTCTTGGATGGCCGCATCGCAGCTGCAGTTTTCGCCGCATCCGTTTTAAAGTACCCACCAAGATCAACAGCAGGTCCTTGAACGGCGGCCAGCTCGGACAGAATTGCCGCCTCGTTCGCAGTCAACGCTTTTGCGATTGGCGCAAAGTGTGTGGCAAGTTCAGCATCGCCAGTTTGCGCGGCCAAGGCGTCTGCCCAGTAGCGTGCAAACCAGTAATGGCTGTCACGGTTGTCAGGCTCGCCCACTTTACGCGATGGGGAATGACCGTTATCCAAAATCCCTTGGGTGGCTGCATCAACAGCTTGGCCAAGGACGCGGGCTTTCTCATTGCCTTTGGCGTCCGCAAGGAATGTCAGGCTTTCACCAAGCGCGCAGAACTCGCCAAGGCTGTCCCAACGCAAATGATTTTCCTCCAACAACTGCTGAACGTGCTTGGGGGCCGACCCACCTGCCCCAGTTTCAAACAGACCGCCACCATTCATCAGCTTCACAATCGAAAGCATCTTGGCAGACGTTGCCAGCTCAAGGATTGGGAACAAATCAGTCAAATAATCGCGCAGCACGTTGCCTGTGATGGCAATTGTATTGTCACCCTTCGTGATGATTTCAAGTGATGCTCGGGTGGCTTCGCGAGGTGCCATGATGACGAATTTGTCTGCGACACCTTTGGCCTCAAGGATCGGTTTAACATATGAAATCAACTCGGCGTCATGCGCACGGTCGGCATCCAGCCAGAAAATAGCGCTACAGCCTTCGGCCTTTTGACGGGCAATCGCAAGGTTTACCCAGTCTTCAATCGGGGCCTGACGCGCGGACGCAGAACGCCAGATATCACCGGCTTCAACTTTATGGCTGTGAAGCACGGTGCCATCATCAAGGATCATGTTGACCGTACCTGCAGCCGCAATCTCAAACGTCGTCGGGTGTGACCCGTATTCTTCAGCCTTTTGCGCCATCAGACCAACGTTTTGGACTGTGCCAGCAGTGGCAGGATTCAGCTTGCCGTTCTCTTTAAAGAACTTAACGGACTCGTCATAAACTGGCGCATAGGAATTATCAGGGATCACGCAGTTTGTATCTGATTCCGTGCCGTCTGGACCCCAGCCTTTGCCACCAGCACGGATAAGGGCGGGCATCGACGCATCGATGATCACATCAGATGATACATGCAGGTTGGTGATACCTTTGTCAGAATCGACCATATACATAGGTGGGCGCGACGCCATGCAAGCATCGATAGCGGCCATGATCGCAGCGTTGCCTTCAACGCGCGACAACAAATCACCAAGACCTGAATTTGGGTTCACACCAAGATCAGCCATCGCAGCACCATGCGCTTCAAAAACAGGCGCAAGGAATACCTTGACCGCGTGACCAAAGATGATCGGGTCTGAGACCTTCATCATCGTCGCCTTCATATGCAGCGAAAACAAGGTGCCATCGGCTTTAGTCTTTTCGATTTCATCGGCCAAAAATGATTTGAGCGCGGCGACACTCATGAAAGTGGCATCAACGACCGTACCAGCGGGATATGTGATGGCGTCTTTCAAAACGGTATCACCAGCATCAGTGGTCAGCACGATCTTGGCTGTGGCTTCATTTGCCAATGTCGCAGATGTTTCGTTTGAAAAGAAATCACCACCAGACATCGCGGAAACATGCGTTTTACTGTCAGCTGCCCAATTGCCCATACGGTGTGGGTTTTTCTGCGCAAAGCTTTTGACAGCCTTGGCCGCACGACGATCAGAGTTACCTTCACGCAAAACCGGGTTCACAGCCGACCCCTTAATACCGTCATATTTTGCGCGAACGGCTTTGTCCGCGTCTGTCTGCGGAGCCTCTGGATAATCTGGCAGCGCGAAACCTTGTGACTGAAGCTCTTTGACGGCAGCAACAAGCTGCGGAACGGAGGCTGAAATATTCGGCAGCTTGATCACGTTCGCATCTGCGGTTTTGACCAAACGACCCAGTTCAGCCAAGTCATCAGACTGGCGCTGCTGTTCTTTTAGAAACTCAGGAAAAGTCGCCAAGATACGGCCTGCAAGGCTGATGTCTTTTGTTCCGACAGACACGCCAGCCGCGGCCGCAAATTTCTGGATAATTGGCAGAAACGATGCTGATGCCAGTTCTGGCGCTTCGTCAACTTTGGTGTAAATAATATCGGACATAGGAAACCCCTTGCAAGTTATGTTGCCGTTTCTTAACCGATACAGCCAAGAACGTCGACAGTATACATTTGTATACGGTAGAGTTTTCAAATTATTAGTTAGTTGATCTCGAACAGATCACAACGTGGAACGGACAGCCCATAAGACTGCCCGCGCGTGCATATCACAAATCAGATACGACGCTCTTAAATCACACTCATTAATACAAAACTATTTCAAAGAGTTAAGACCAAACATGTTACCCTCGGTGTCTTGGCACAGCACGACCCAGCCGAATTCCCCGATTGAAAACTTTGGTCGAATAACCTTTCCTCCAGCGTCGGCCACGCGTGATTGTTCATCGGCACAATCTTGCGACGCAAAATATATGATCGTACCGCCCACACCTGGACCCGCATGTTCTGACTTTGTTAATGCGCCAGCTGCACCGTATGAATTCATATCAGCGGGAAAGCTCATCATTTGCGATTGGCCCGTTGGGTCAATCATTGGGTTAAGCTTTTGCCCCAGTACAGTTTCATAAAATGCAACTGCGCGATCAAGATCGTTTACGTAAATGTCGAACCAAGCGACTGCGTTCATCTGTGTCATATTATTTTCCTTTTGTTTTCGGTTATGACAATTACCTAACAAGCTGAAAACGGTGTGTATTGTAGATATCAGACATCGAACTTTCGCGAATATTTACCCGGCGTGTAGCCCGTGGCATTGCGAAACGAGTGTATAAAATGCGACTGATCAGCATAAGACCACGTATCATTGCCGTTCAAAGACTGCTGAAGACGTAGCACCTTAAGAAAGTCATGCGGCGCGAACCCCGTCGTGCTTTTCAAGTTACGTTGCAGCTGTCTTGTCGACAAATTCGCGGCCAGAGCCATATCCGAAACAGATGAAATATCATCGAGATTTTGGAATATTATCTCGATCACAGGGTTTGGTGCGACCATCTTGCGGTCTATTAGCATCTCAACAAGCTCTGACAAAACCAACTGCTGGCCAACAAAATTTGTTTTTGTAAGCGCGCGGTTGATATCGATCAAAGGCAGATCGCCTGCATAAGGCGTGTCCATCATCCCGTAAGCAACCTGCTCATGCCCACCATGCCATACGCCAGGCAAAAACCGAATATTCACAAAATGAAACGTCTTGCCCAAGTCAAATTCTTCGGACTTGGCGCGCAGTTTCGAAACACCCGTGATTTTTGCATCCAATTGGTCAAAAACGAGATAGGTACAGGCATCTGGTAATGCATGAAACCGGTAGTCATCTGGCAGCTCACCATCCGTCTTAAGTTCCAAAAAACGGTGCACGATGCCACGCAAATGGCCCGGTGGCTCAGCCTCGACAAACTGGACTGATCGTACTTCTTTGTCTTTGCCGTTTCCTTTTGGGCTATACATATCCGGGCTACTCTTTTTGATAAACTCTCTACAATACGCATGCATATTAGCAGGACAATATCGACAGACCAAACCGTTCTTGGGCGTTCTTGTCGCTATAAAATCGAAAAAATGGATTGCACACCGATTAACCCGTTAATTGAAGCGACAATAATTCAGAGTAAACAACAAAAAAGCCGCCCAAGGCGACTTTAGCAAACCCAGCAAAAAGGGGTAATGGCGGACCGACAGG
>JBLHXF010000048.1:0-16003 GCA_047629435.1 Yoonia sp.
GTGAGCCCAAATCTGTCATTTTTCCGCGTCGCAGCGAATGGCTGCTTTTGTGGAAAGGCTGCGACTGGCCCATTGAATTGACGGTTTTGTGGAGACTTGGACTTGAGCCATGTGAGTTCTATTGGTGCATGAGATCTCCGGTACAGGTCAAGTTCATTTGAGTTGGGAGTCCATTTGGCAGAGCGCGGTGAGCATCGCCACCTCGACCAGTAAATAAATTTCTTGACCAAATGGTTAAAAGAAGAGTTACTCTGACGAAACTTAGGGAGGGATGATAAGATGATGAAAACAACAAACCTTAACCGCCGCCACTTTATGGCGACGACCGCAGCAACATCGCTGATACTTGGGGCTGGGCGGGCCATGGCTGCAGAGCCGATCAAAACGGCGGGTATTTATACTGTGCCTGTCGAACAGCAGTGGGTCAGCCGCATTCATAAAGCAGCACTCGCAGCGCAGGATCGTGGCGACATCGCCTATTCGTTCTCGGAAAATGTCAGCAATACTGATTATGCACGTGTGATGCGCGAATATGCTGAGGCGGGTAACACGCTGATCATCGGCGAAGTCTTTGGTGCGGAACAAGAAGCACGCGAAGTCGCTGCTGAATATCCAAACGTAGCGTTCCTGATGGGCTCAAGCTTTAAAGAGGACGCAGCGCTTTCAAATTTCTCGGTCTTTGATAACTATATTCAAGACGCGTCCTACCTATCTGGCATCATTGCTGGTGCGATGACTGAGTCTGGCAATATTGGCATGGTTGGTGGTTTTCCAATCCCCGAAGTGAACCGCCTGATGCATGCATTTATGGCCGGTGCGCTTGAAATGAACCCTGATATCAAGTTCCAAGTCAGCTTTATCGGCAGCTGGTTCGACCCACCCAAGGCTAAGGAAACTGCGTTTGCGATGATCGAAAACGGCGTGGATGTGCTTTATGCTGAGCGGTTTGGTGTTTCTGATGCCGCGCAGGAAAAAGGTATTCTTGCCATCGGCAACGTCATTGATACGCAGGCTGATTATCCTGACACGGTTGTTGCCTCTGCGATTTGGCATTTTGAGCCAACGCTGGATAAAGCCATCGCTGAAGTGCAGGCTGGTAGCTTTGCAGCTGCGGACTACGGCGCGTATTCGTTCATGAACCAAGGTGGAACAAGTCTTGCGCCATTGGGCACATTTGACGGCAAAGTTCCGGCAGCGGCACTTGCGCTTGTGGCGCAGCGCGAGGCTGAGATTAAGTCAGGTGCGTTCTCGGTCACGATTAATGACAACGAACCATCGTCGTCTTAATCGAACATGTCTAAAGATGCAGTTGAGGCACTTTCCCTTAATGCCATAACCAAACGATTTGGAGAGCTGACCGCGAATGATGCGGTCAGCCTTTCTGTGAACGTTGGTGAAGTTGTTGCCCTTTTGGGTGAGAACGGCGCGGGAAAAACTACGCTCATGAATATACTGTTTGGCCAATATACGGCTGACAGCGGGACCGTGCGCGTATTCGGTGACACATTGCCACCGGGCAATTCGCGGGCCGCATTGGATGCCGGTGTTGGCATGGTGCACCAGCATTTTACGCTGGCTGATAACCTGACCGTTCAAGAGAACATCACCTTGGGTGTTCATTCGCTGTTGAGGCCAAGCTTGGGGCGAGCTGCGGCAAAGGCGCGGATTGCAGCACTTTCTGAGAAGTTTCACCTTGCCGTTTCGCCGGATGCACGCGTGGGAACCCTTTCTGTCGGCGAGCGCCAGAGGGTCGAAATTCTCAAGGCGCTGTACCGCGATGTGCGTATTCTGATCCTTGACGAACCGACGGCGGTTTTGACACCACAAGAGACGGATGACCTGTTCGCAACGCTTAGACTTGCCATTGCAGAAGGGCTCTCGATCATCTTCATCTCGCATAAATTGCATGAAGTTATGGCGATTGCGGATCGTGTCGTTGTGTTGCGGCACGGGAAGATGGCAGGTGGTGTGGATACAAAAGATACCGATAAAAACGCACTGGCCGCGATGATGATGGGGACTGAGGCAACGCCGCCGGAAGTTTCACCTGCGAAACCGGGTGCGCCGTTGCTTGCCTTGCGAAATGTAACGACTGCTGATATCGGCAGCGTACCCGGTTTAAAATCCGTTTCATTGGCCCTGAAAGCGGGGCAGATCGTTGGTCTTGCGGGCGTGTCCGGGAACGGGCAGGCCGCGATGGCCGATGTCGTTGGTGGATTGTTGAATCCAAATGATGGGCAAGTCGTTCTGGGCAGCGAAGCGGTTCAGAAATGGACGCCCCGTATCGCGGTGCAAAGCGGTATCGCGCGTATCCCTGAAGACCGGCACAAGACCGGCACCATTGCTGATTTCGACCTCGTTGAGAATGCCGTTTTGGAACGATACAAATCCCCTGCCTTCAGTAAGGGTGGTTGGTTGAATTGGCGCAAATCTAGGGCTTTTGCGGATGGTATTATCGATAAGTACGATGTGCGTTGCCCCGGATCAGACACGCCGATCCGGCTGCTGTCTGGCGGTAACATGCAAAAGCTGATCCTTGGGCGTGTGCTTGAGGCTGACCCTCAAATTATCCTCGCTAATCAACCGGTTCGCGGGCTTGATATCGGCGCGGTTAACTATGTGCACAGCCAATTGTTGGCGGCGCGAGAACGTGGTGCAGCGGTGTTATTGATTTCTGAAGATTTGGACGAGGTGATGGCGCTATCGGACGTGATCCATGTCATTGCAGACGGACGGCTTTCACCAGAATTTAAGCGAGGCGAGATGACACCTGCGCAATTGGGGCTTTGGATGGCTGGTCAAGGGTTTGAAATGGACGTTGCCCATGCGTCTTGAACCCATCAAGAGCCCGACGCTGGTTCGCAAACTTGTCCCACCTGCAATCGCTCTTATCTCGACTGTCGTGATCGCATCGCTTCTGGCGATGGTCGCAGGCGCAAACCCGTTTTCGGTCATTGGATTGATCCTTAAAGGCTCGTTTGGGTCGCAATTTGCAATCCTTGAAACGCTAAACCGCGCAACACCTTTGATTTTCACTGGTCTCGCGGTCGCCGTCGCATTCCGTGCGAAGTTTTGGAACATCGGTGCAGAGGCACAGCTTTACGCAGGTGCGCTTATGACGGTCCTACTCGGGACCGGCGTGTTGCCTTGGCCAAGCTTTGCGATCCTACCGTTGATCATTGTTGCATCAATCTTAGCAGGGGCCATCGTCCTATTGGTTCCCGCACTCCTTAAAACACGGTTTGGCGTTGATGAAGTTGTCACGACATTGCTGTTTAACTTCATTTTCCTACTGTTTATCTCAATGCTGCTTGAAGGGGTTCTCAAAGACCCGATGGGCATGGGTTGGCCTAAATCGGCCCGCATCATACCCGAGGCGAAATTGCCGCGGATTGTGGAAGGGCTACGCCTGCATTGGGGATTTGGTCTCGCGATCTTCTCGGCAATTTGCATTTGGATCATCCAAACTCGTAGCACCTTGGGATATGAAATGCGCGCCGTCGGGTTAAACAAGGATGCCGCTGCTTTTGCGGGTATTCCGGTCAACGTGGTGATCTTGAAAACAGCGCTGCTTTCTGGTGGCCTTGCAGCACTTGCTGGGTTTTCAGAGGTGGCCGGATTGAAGGGCAGCCTCACGCTCGATCTGTCGCCCGGGTTTGGCTACACAGGGATCATCGTGGCAATGTTGGCTTTGCTGAATCCGCTTGGTGTGATCGTGGCGGCCTTGTTCGTCGCGGGTATTTTTGTGGGTGCTGACAGTATGAGCCGTGCCGCAGATGTACCGACATATCTTGCCGACATCATGCTTGCGACCGCACTCCTTCTTATGGTGTTGGCCATCATGCTAACGCGGTTTCGTGTGGTGAGGGACTAGCAATGGAAATTATCGACATCCTCTTCACCGCTAGCTTTTGGGCCGCAGCAATTCGCATCGCCAGCCCACTGATCTTTGCCACATTGGGTGAGCTGATTTGCGAACGCGCAGGCGTATTGAACCTCGGGATTGAGGGGATCATGGTCGCAGGTGCTTTCGCGGGCTGGATGGCAGTTTATTCCGGCACAGGGCTTTGGACTGGCGTATGCGTCGCAATGTTAGTCGGGATGCTCTTTGGACTGCTTCACAGCACGCTCACGGTGCCGTTTGGTTTATCTCAGCATGTCGTGGGCCTTGGCGTTACGTTGCTGGCAACGTCCTCGACCTATTATGCCTATCGGTTGGCGCTACCAGAAGTCACAAGCCCGCCAAAAATTGAAGCATTCCAACCATATGAAATCCCGATCCTATCAGACATTCCGTTGCTTGGTCCGGCGCTGTTTTCGCAAACACCGCTTACCTATCTCGCCTTCATTCTTGTGGCGGTTGTCGGCGTGGTTCTCTACCGCACGCCCCTTGGACTCGCCGTACGCGCAGCCGGTGAAAACCCCGCAGCGGTGGCAGCCCAAGGTCTATCCGTTACTGCTATCCGCATGGGGGCAGTTATGGTTGGCAGCGGCCTAATGGCCGTCGGCGGTGCTTTCTTGACGATGTCGGCATTCGACAGCTTCTTTTTTGAGATGGTAAATGGCCGTGGTTGGATCTGTATTGCGCTAGTCGTCTTTGGATCATGGAGACCCGGCAAGGCACTGTTGGGCGCTGTTCTTTTCGCGGCTTTTGATGCGCTACAGATCCGGGTGCAACAAACAAGTTTGGGCACCCATATCCCCTACCAAATATTCCTGATGATGCCCTATATTCTATCCATATTCGCGCTTATCCTGATGTCACGACGCGCCGAAGTGCCTGCCGCGCTCATGGTTCCGTTCAATAAAGGAGAGCGCTAATGTTTGATCTGATCGTTAAAGGCGGGACGCTGCCAGATGGGCAAGTCTCAGACATTGGGATTGTGGGCGATAAGATCACGGCTGTCGGTTCACTTGCTTCAGCGGAGTCTGGTAAAGTGATTGATGCGACTGGCGATTTGGTCAGCCCGCCGTTTGTCGATCCGCATTTTCACATGGACGCAACGCTGTCCTACGGCCTGCCGCGGATCAACACGTCCGGCACACTTCTAGAAGGCATCGGGCTTTGGGGCGAACTCAAGCAAGTCATGACCCAAGACGATATCATCGCACGCGCGCTGACTTATTGCGATTGGGCGGCGAGTATGGGGTTGTTGGCAATTCGCAGCCATGTTGATACCTGTGACGATCGGCTTTTGGGGGTCGAGGCGCTGCTTGAAGTACGACAGCAAGTCAAAGACTATATCGATCTACAGCTTGTCGCCTTCCCACAGGACGGTTTTTATCGTGATCCAACGGCACGCGAAAACACCATCCGCGCATTGGACATGGGTGTCGATGTTGTTGGGGGTATCCCGCATTTCGAACGCACCATGGCAGACGGCGCGACGTCGGTGAAAGAGCTTTGCGAAATCGCAGCAGCGCGTGGTTTGCAAGTAGATATGCATTGCGATGAATCCGACGATCCACATTCACGCCACATCGAAACGCTCGCATACGAAACGCAGCGGTTGGGCCTTAATGGCAGGGTCGCGGGATCGCATTTGACGTCGATGCATTCGATGGACAACTACTATGTCTCGAAATTGCTGCCGCTTATTGCCGAAGCTGAAATCAACGTAATCCCAAACCCGCTGATTAATATTGTGCTGCAGGGGCGGCATGACACCTTTCCCAAGCGTCGCGGTTTGACGCGCGTAAAAGAAATGTTGGCCATGGGGATCAATGTCGGGTGGGGCCAAGATTGTGTCCTGGACCCATGGTATTCGCTTGGCACTGCCGACATGCTTGATGTGGCCTTCATGGGTTTGCATGTCGCGCAAATGACCAGCCCTGATGATATGCGGACCTGCTTTGACATGGTCACAGTGAACAATGCCAAAACGATGGGCCTGACGGACTACGGACTGCATGTCGGAGCCAAGGCGTCTATGGTCGTCCTTGATGCCAGCAATCCGATTGAAGCTCTACGGCTGCGTGCTGCCCGACTTTGTGTCGTCGCAAACGGCCAAGTCATTAGCCGGTCACCTCGGGCCGACGCAACGTTGTCTCTGCCAGGACGTCCAAAATCATCGAGAAGAAGGCACAGCCCAGACACCGCGTAATTTCGGACGCTCCCACACTGATGTTGTGTGGTGAAATCGTTGGACGCGGAAAGGTTGGTGCAAGATGCGGGATCCACAAAAGCGGCCATTGGCGCAGTTGCAGCGAATTCACACTTTGTCCGCTAAGTAGACCTCAGTGCAACGTGCGGCGAATGGCGGCTCTGAGCCCAAAGTGTCAAATGCTGCAAGGTGGATGAATGGCCGGTTCGCGCTGGCTTCGCGGCCCTCTTCTTACGTTTAAGAATATCAACTCCGAGCCCAAAGTTTCGGTCTGAAATGAAATGGTGCATGCATCGCGCACTATCGTGAGACGTTTGAGGGAAACTGTTCCGCCATCAGGATGCAATTGTTCCATATCCTTTTACCTCGGCGATCCAGCGCTCGATCATGGCAGGTTTCGGATTACTGGCACCCGAAAAATGCGTGAAACGTGCGGGCTTGATTCCCACAAAACCCAAAATCTGATCTCGCAACTGACGCAGCATGGCATTGTGATAAACCCAACGCATGAAAAAATTGGGCGTGTCTGAAGTCATGATGACCCTGCCAGTTCGCCCGGAAAGCATGGGAGTTGGCATACCCATCCAATTCGTTTCGCGAGTGTTGAATGCTCGTCCTGGAAGAAAGGCGCGATCAAATAGCCCCTTCAACTTCGCAGGTAAACCGCCCCACCACATAGGCGTAGTGAGTACCATGTGCTGGCTCCACTCGATGTCCGTCAAAACCTGCTCAAGTTCTGTTTCTAGGGGCTTTTGCACCTTATAGCCCCCAAATCCAAAGTCTGGATCGAAAGAGATGTTGTGCAAGTGAGTAAGTCGAACGTCATGGCCAGCGTCTTGCGCAGCTTGTGCGTAACTCTCCGCCAGAGTTCGATTTAACGAGTTCTCTGCGGGGTGACCATTGAGAATATAAATGCGTTTCGGTGTCATGAGAATCTCCATATTTGACCATGGTCAGTTTAGTAATCACATTAATGACCATGGTCAATAATAATATTTGACCACAGTCACTTTTTTTGCGAAAAGGACACATGGTAAGAGCACAACAGAAGCGAACACTTGAGACGCGAGCCCGCCTCATAGCGGCGTCCGAAGAGATCATTGAGAAACGTGGGTTCGAGGAGCTGCGCGTCGAGGAAGTCGTGTTGTTAGCAGGCACCGCCAAAGGTACCTTTTTTGCGCACTTCAAAGACAAAGACGCCTTGATGGATCTGATAATAGGTGGCCGGATTGATCAACATCTCGACAAGTTGGCGGCACTTGCCGTGCCCAACACTGTTGAGGAAACGGTCGACGCGCTCATGCCACTCAGTGATTTCATGACCAGTGAGCGATATGTTTTCGACCTTATTTTACGTTATTCTGGCGCAGCTGCTGTGGAAGAGATAGGTGATATCGCTATGACTTTTGCCCGTCAGATAGAGATTTTTGAACGTTGGTTGGCCAAGGCACAGTTTCGTCAAGACATTCCCCCGAGCCTTCAAGCTGAGGGTGTTCAGGCCTTTATGGTTCAGGCCATGGCAACAAATTTTTGTGCTCTACATAACACCCAGTCCATGCAAGCACGGCTGATGCCGTATCTTGCTGCTTGGCTACGACCATGACACAATAAGGTTCAGTCCTTTCGAACTGATAATATCCACCCCGCTATGTTGCCGAGAGATTGCTCGCTAAAGGCATCGCGTCCCATACCCAAGAACACATATTGAAGATACCAAGGCCAATCGGATGGAAGCTGATAGTTAAACAAATCCGCACGCAGCAAGCCGTGGGTTGCGTTTGGTACCATGACAACGTTTCGATCTTCTGTCAGCGGCATCAACTGGTCTTGAAAAATCTCCGAGTCCGAACGTGCGTCAACATTCAGATCATCTTCGCCCCAGACGGCAAGTACAGGACCCTTCATGCCCGAAATGAGATCGGTGGAGTCTTCCCAATATGCATCCGCAACAAACCCAAATCGAGCGGGGTCCATGTCAGTTGACGCCGATGGTAGAGGGGATGCATCAAACAATGCATCGTTTCGGAGATTGCGGTCTGCCAAGTGCTGCTCAATCACATCTTGAGCGACACCCTCCGATACCATTCTGACACGGCTATAATATGTGCCCTGATCACGCCAAGACACTGCCCCACCGACGATGACTGTGAATGCTGGCGTTGATCGGTTCGCCACACGTGGAAGAACCCAACCTGCCTGGGAAAATCCTAGGAATCCAATCTGATCGAGGTTTACGTCATCCAGCTTAGAAATGGCCTGCAACGCTGCCAACGCTTCATCGGCGCGATCGTCCATCGTTTGATCTAGCCAGTTTCCCGTGCTTGCCCCGACACCTGCCTTGTCCCAAGAGAAAATGCCAATACCAGCATCAACCAATGTATTGACGAGCGGAAAGTATCCCCCATTGGAAAAGCGGTCCTGCGCTCCATCACCGTGAACAATGACGGCGATGGGTGGGCTGCTGACATCGCGGGGCATGACCAGCGTTCCTGATAGAACCGTATCGCCAAGTTGGAACGAAACATCCCTGACGCTATGTTCGGATAGATCAAAGTCAGAGAGGCCGTCAGCCGCCCAAAATGCAACGCCGAGGCTGACTGCCACAACTACTGCCATTGCGTAAATTAATAATTTTTTCATTTCACTGAACCTGTTCTTGCGGAATACTAACTGTAAAACTGATGTGTACCTGATGCGGTGGCGAGGATGGTCGTTCATGGCTCGCAATAAGAAAACTGTGTCTCGGGGTTCCATTCATCCAGTTTTTGACCGATGCCATGTTTGATTGCTGCTTAGCCATGTTTTTCCAATGCCAGCCCGTGCCAGAAGCCAGGCCAGATCGGTCACTTTAACGGGCGAAAATGCTGCGCCAATCGCCATATCCACTGCCTCATCGAAGTTGGCACCAAAATAGACGACGGCTTCAATGGTCTTGTCGTTCGTCTGAACAAGCTGAAGATGCAGGGTCTCGTCTAAATCCTGATCATATATGTAACCAGCATACTCCCCTTCGATCTGAGTTGGGCGCAGTTGCGTGACCGTTTGGATGGGGCCGTCTTGCCACCACCAATCGGGACTACTTTGGCTAATCAAAGCTTCGTCATCTTTGGGCATTTTGGTCAAAGTCCCGCAAAACCCATCTTCTTCTTCGCGGCCGCATGGAGCGATGGTTAGGACGGGTTGATCATCGCCAAGCAGCCAAACGCCTTCAATCGGATCACCAAATGTTTGAGCAGGATCGTCCTCTAGATTTGTGCAAGACAATACCATGTTGAACAAAGCGAACAAAGCGACGGCGCGGCTGAAGTGTACAGTTGACTGAAACATTGTGATGGGAATTCCTGGATAATCGAAGAGAGTGGGTGGCTCAGGAACCGCAACCCGATGGCAAGACTGTGGTTTGTTGCCAATGGATGGTTGTGTGATCACTGATGTGCAAAATGAGCGTATCTAAGGTGACAGTTACGTTCAGCGGATGGGTTTGTAGGGTCTCAAGATCAAGGATGCGACCATTGTTCCAATGACCGGTTTCAACTTCCGGCATGAGGTCCCAGAAAATTGGAAGGCCGCATATGTCGTTGGCCCATATCCTGATTGCAGGGTCATTAATGCCAACAATCACCGCGCAAAGATTGTTTGAGCCTGCTGCGCAGGCACCACTCGCAACGGTGAGAGATTGGTCATGGGTAAACCACAATGCTTCCAAGGGAGGCTTGAATGATCCTGCAGCTCTCTCTTGAAGTGGCGTTTGATCGACAGAAAGAGCTGGGCCCCAAAAAGCGAGCGCAGCCAACTCAAACACTGCTCTAACCTCCATGACAGCGTAGTGTCTGTCGTTTGGATAATGCGCACGCGGCGGCAGTTTCGCGAGAAGCTCATTTCCCCAGCTCGTGAACAGCAGAAGCGTAACCACAAGCATGCCGGACAGGGCTAACACAAACGGTGCTTTTGACGTTGTCATCGATCAACCTTCAGTTTCGCAAAATCAGAAGGAGCCGCTTGGTTTATCCGCTGCATGATTTCAGAAAGGCGAGACCAACCTTGCAGGGCCATCGGAAACGCAAGAGCTGCGTCAACAAGTTCCCATGAATAGGTGACTATCGAAAAGATGGTGCCCGATGTGATCGACAAGTTGGCCGTCGCGTACCAAAGGTTGAAGACCACCAATCCAAGAAGAACGACAAATATCCCACCATAGATGATGGATTCCGTGTCCGATATCCGGACTTCGATGCCGCGAAGCCGCGTCAGATGCGTCATTAGACGCTGCGGTTTACGTGTCTCAAGAATGCCAACCTGTTGTTCGGTTTGCTGGTTGAGTTGGCCGTTGAGCCTATAAAAACGCGCATGCGACAGACTGTATATTACCAGCATAATTGCCACAGAACTTGCCCCAGCCAGCGCCAGCATGGGATCGAATATATAGAGCACAATGAGTGAGATGATGAGTTGGACAAACGAAGTCATCGCTAGCGGTAGGTCGGCCTCAAGAAAATCTGCCAACTCTCGTCCCATCCCCAGTCGGGCATTCAAAGTCGATATAGGTAGGTTCGCTGCGCGTGCGGCCTGGGCTTTGCCCATCTCGACACGCACAGTGCCGAAAACACGCGTGTCATAGGCACGACGGATCACGCTGACGACGATTAGCACCGTTAGCACTGCAATCAATTGAAACAGTGCTTCTGTGTCACTGGCCAATAGCCCGTCGATCGCAAAACCGATGAATAGCGGAACAAGTGCTGTAAGTGCAGTTTCGCACAAGATCAGCAGCCAGGTAAGCGTAATGCGCCAGCGGAATGCACGTAAAAGTGCCAGGACAGTCAGGGGGCCTTCGTTCAACATGGCGATTCCTAGCCTTCCAAACTTTGGGCTGTGGCCGCAATGCTGTTGGGGGACAGCACCGTCCGGACATCTTCGGCAATGGCGATCAAAACTGGCACCAAGATAAGCATCAAGGCCGTGCCGAAAATCTCTCCGAAGGCCAGTGATGCGGCAGCAGGAATAAGGTATTGCGCCTGCTCGGAAGTTTCGGTCAACAAAGGAAGAAGGCCAATAACCGTGGTTGCAGTGGTCAGAAAGATTGCCCTAAAGCGCCCGATACCAGCTTCGTGCAATGCCGCGATTACATCCGTTCCCGACGTCCGGTTTTGGTTATAGCGGGTAATCAGAACCAAGCTGTCATTCACAATAACTCCCGTCAGCGCGAGCATGCCAAAGAAAGAAAATAGCGACAAAGGCAGCCCCATTATCAGATGCCCGATCGCGGCACCGACAAAACCAAACGGTATGATTGCAAGAATAATGAAAGGCTGCGTGTAGGACTTCAGCGGTACCGCCATCAGCACGTAGATGAGTACCGTGGCCAACATCAACGCACGTAAAAGCCCACCTTGAATTTCGGACATCTCTTCTAGTTCGCCTCCAAGGGACACCCGAACTGATGGGTATTTTTGCGCCAGAAGCGGCACCAGTTGTTCTGTCACTGCCTGTGCAACCTCCGTTGGCGACACAACAGAACGATCAATTGCAGCCGCCACGGTGTTGACCGTTTGACCGTTCAACCGGTGTTTCATACCTGCGACATAACTGCCGTTTACCTCGGCCACAGTCGGTAGTGGCACCCACGCACCCGTGTCGCTGCGCAGTCGGGTTTGCAACAAGTCGTCGACCGTGTTGCGCGCAGAGCGGGCGTTCTGGACCAGCACCCGTACTTCTGAATTGTCGCGTCGAATGCGCTGCACCTCTGCGCCGCCAAACGCATACCCAATCTGACTGGCAAGCGTTTCTGCACTGAAGCCGAGACTGCGCGCCTCTGGGCGGATACGCAAACGCAGTTCGGGCTGACCGCCTGCCATGTTATCTCTGATATTGCTGATCCCATCGATGCCAGCCAAAAAGCCACGAAGCTCAGCGCTGGCCTGGCGCAGCAACTCAGGGTCTTTTGATAACAGTTGTAACTGAAACCCACCGCCCAACGCCTCTGAGCCTGAAAATTCTAACTCGGTAGCGCCTTCGATTTGCCCAGTCCGTTTTTGCCATTCGCGTGCGATGTCCAATGTCTCAACACCCGGCCGTTCGATCACAGGTGACAATTCGGCATAGATCTGTGCGCTTTCGGCACCCGAAATGATCACGAACATGGTGCGGATTGGCGGGGTATCTAAAGCAGCACTTTCCTGCAGTTCTAGGCTCAGTTCGTTGCCCAGATCCTCAATCCGCTGAACATTGTCACGAGTTAGCGAAAACGGCGCGCGCGCGTCCATCTCCAGATTGACGGTAACAATCTGCCCTGGCACGTCCGGGAAAAACACAGTTTTTATCTTACCTTTTTCGATCAGGCCCAGCCCAAGAAGGCCGGCAGCAAGAAACAGCACCAAGACGGCATACCGATGACGCAGCGAGGTATCGAGCGCAGGTAAATACAGGTTATCGCGTACCCAATTCAATCCAGACTGTGCGACGTTCTGGACTTTTGCCCAAGCCCGCGTCAGCAGGTATCTTGGCTTTGCATCCAGTGGTGTGTGCGCCAGATGGGCAGGCAAGATGAACTTGCTCTCAAGTAGCGAAAAGATCAGCGCCAGAATTACAATTCCTGAGAAACCAGCCAGCACCTTGCCGAGCGGATTATCGATCAGAAGCATCGGGAAAAAGGCTGCGATCGTGGTCAAGACACCAAAAACAGTTGCCACTGCAACCTTGTTCACCCCGTTCTCGGTTCCCACGATGGGGTCTTTGGTTTTGAGGCGTTCCTCATATACGCTTTCACCGACCACTACGGCGTCATCAACTAGAATTCCAAGTGCGATGATCAGGCCGAACGTTGTGACGTCATTCAGCGAGTAATCCACCCATTTGGAACCTGCGACCGCTAACGCCCCCATCACCGAAATGGGAATGCCCATCGCAACCCAAAAAGCCAACCGAACATTCAAGAAGACTGACAATATCAGCAGCACAAGAAGTAATCCCTGCACCCCATTTGAGCTGAGTAAGCTCAAGCGATCCGAAATGTAACTGGCGCTGTCTCCCCAGACGGTAGCCTGAACACCGGACGGCAGTTGTGGTGTGAAGTCTTCAACGACACGGTTCACCACTTGGGAGATTTCCAACAAGTTTTCTTTTTGCCCAATCAGTATTTCCATGCCAACGGTTGCATCCCCATTTAGGCGAAACAGGAAATCTCCATCCAGAAATGTATCAGTGATCGTGGCAATATCGCTCAACGGCACGGTTGAGCCATTTGCGTGCTCAATCACCGGAAGCGTCGCATAATCCCTCGCATATCGTGCTCGGTCATCAGCCCGCAGGTAAATGTCACCACCGGCCGTACGCAGGGTTCCGGCTTGAAAATCGATTGAGTTTGCCTGAATGGCGCTCACGACATCCGAAACCGTCAGGTTCAGCTGGCGAAGACGTTCAGGGAAAACCTCGATACGCATCTCGCGCGGGATCAGGCCCCAGATATTCAGACGTGACAATTCCGGTTGGGACAACAGATCTTCCTTCAACCGCTGTGCAAGCGTTTGAAGCGTCGCAGGGTCGGTTTCACCGTGCAGGTTCACGTAAAGCGCTGGGAAATCGAAGCCTGCTGCATCAATCACCGGTCGACGCACGTTGGTGGGCAAGCCCGTTACTGCATCGATACGCAGGCGAACTTTATCCAGAAGGCTTTGCAAGTCCTGCCCACCCGCCCGTCGAACACTGACAACTGACACGCTGTCACCGGATCGTGATGTGACACTGCGAACACCTTCCAGACCTTCTAAGGCTTGTTCGATTTTTCGGGTAACCAACTCATCGACTTGCTCGGCGGGTGCGCCGTTGTATTCGGTCGTGATTTCGATGCTCTCGGGCGGAATACGAGGGAAGCCCTCAATCCGTATTGAGAACACTGTCATAACGCCCAGAAAAAGGATCAGCGCCATCATCAAGTTGGCGGCCACAGGGTTGCGAATGAACCATCCGGTTAATGCGTGCATGACTTAATCCTCCAAGACATTTGGTGCGACGCGCTGGCCAGGTAGAAACGAAGCAAGCGGCGTGATTGCAACGCGCAGCCGATGGCTGCCTTCTGGTGCTGCAATCACAATCTGATCGGCAATTCGGAACAATATGTCGGGTGAAATGCGCATTAGCTGGTCATTTTGGTCCACAAACCACACGTGCCCAGTTCGGGTCAGCGCTGTATCGGGAATGCTCAGGGTGTCTTCGACAACGCGGCCAGTCAAAAGCACACGCAAGAAGTCGCCAGACAAAATAGGTTGGTCCTTGGTTTCGCGCACTTCAAGAAATACGCGGTATTGGCGGGTGTTTTGATCAAGAAAGCCACCACCTTGACGGACAACAGCTGTGCCCATCGGCGTACCGGCCGTATCTACAAGCTGCGCAACTTGATTAGTAATCGGGTGATCTAACAACGCCCAATTCTCGCGTGACAATTCGGCGGTCATTTCAAATTGATTGTCATCCACCAGCTTCAACAGCGGCTCGCCTGCAGTCACAGTTTGGCCAAGACTGATAAGCCGCTCGGTGATGAAACCTGAAAAGGGTGCGGTTATGGTGGTATCTGCAAGTTGCTGCTGGGCCGCGCGTAGCTGAGCTTCAGCCGAAGTTACCTCATGTTCCGCTATCCTGAGCTCTGGTAGGTGCAAGGCAAGTTCATTTGGCGCGCGAGCGCCTTCACGCTCAAACTGACGCCTAGAGATGGTTGTCCTGTTGTCGGCCTGCATCAGGGCTAAATGCGCTTCCGCTAACAACAGCTCAGCCGCAGCAACTGCCGTTTCATACTGTGTGCTTTCTATCCGGAACAGGGCATCGCCAGCGGCAACTTGCACGCCTGCAAGAGCAGTCTCGCGCACCTCGACTATCCTTCCCCCTACAGCCGCCCGGATGTCAGCCGACCAGCGCGGGCGTACTTCTGCAAAGGTTTCAACTGATGCTTTGATATCGCTAACGACCAAGTCCCTGACTGAAACAGTTTGCAGCGCAGGTGGCGTGTTGGTTGGTGTGACGTCTGCCGTATCGTCTATAACAGCCAAAACTGTCGCAACGGTCACAAGCAACGCCAATGCAAGCATTATCCAAAACCAACGAGGCATGCCCGCTTTAACGGTCTGTGTGATTTGGTCTGCCATAACTTTTTCCTACTTCACTTGCTGCCTGGTCCGCCCTACTGCTAATTTAGCGCAGAGAGAATCAACGAACGAACGATCGTTCACCGCGCACTTAGACCCAGAAATAGAGATATGCAAGAGCCCCCAATCGAAACAAAACGCGACAAAGAACTGAAGTCTCGCCGCGCTCATATTCTTGAAGCAGCGCTAATGAACTTCCTTGAAAAGGGGTATCATCAGACTGGTGTCCGTGACATTGCCAAACGCGCAGGCGTAAGTTTAGGTAATCTTTACAACCACTTCAGTGGAAAGCATGCAGTGTTAGCAGAGATTGCTGCTTTAGAGAGTGAAGAACTACAGCCGTTCATGTCGGACTTGAGAAACGATGAAGACGCGTGGGAGGTTCTCGAGGGTTTTGTGTCGAACTACCTCATTTACCTATCGGCACCAGAGTGCGTGATTCTCGGTCTCGAAATAGCAAGCGAAGCTATACGGAAGCCAGACATCGCAAAAATGTTCTTGGCCAATCGAAATGCCCTGCTTGATGCACTAGCCGCCCTTTTGACTCGCGGCGGCAAAGAAGGTTGTTTCCGATTGCTACCTGACACGCGAGAGGCTGCGAACCTGATCTTGGACGCGATGGAAGGCAAAGCATTGAGGGCAACGTTGCAGTCGGATGGAACTCCGGTTGATCATACTGAACTGTGGGATTTCATCGAGAACGCGGTGAAGTGTTTGCCTGAATCATTGTCTTGATACGTCTAACCTACATGATCAATCGCAATA
>JBLHXF010000049.1:0-15960 GCA_047629435.1 Yoonia sp.
TCGACTGGTACATGGACGGCAAAATCGAGATCGACCCGATGATCACGCACAAACTGAAGCTGGAAGACATCAACCACGGGTTCGAGTTGATGCACCAAGGCAAATCCATTCGCGCCGTCGTGGAGTTTTAGGTAACACCAACACCCAAAAAACTGGCCCAGTCACCTGACTGGGCCTTTTGCGTTTTGAGGGCTTGCGTTTTCAACGATACATACTAATTTAGAATCATTCTAAACTTGAGGTACCACCATGATCCCCGGTTTCGCCAATCGCCGTAAATTTCGCGACCTGTCTGAACAAGACATCCTCGCGCTTGCGATCTCGTCTGAGGAAGACGACGCGCGTATTTACCGTAGCTATGCGGAAATGCTGCGTGCTGATTACGCCGCAAGTGCTGCGGTTTTCGATGGTATGGCGGTCGAAGAAGACGGTCATCGACGTCAGTTGATCGATCTGCACGTTGCCCGTTTTGGTGAGGTGATCCCGTTGATCCGCCGCGAACATGTGTCTGGGTTTTATGCCCGTCGCCCCGTTTGGTTGATTGAAAACCTGGGGTTGGACCGCATTCGTGATGAAGCTGCTCAAATGGAACGGGATGCCGAACGGTTTTATACCATTGCTGCAACCCTGACGGCCGATGCCACGACCCGCAAATTGCTTGGGGATCTTGCGGCTGCAGAGGCTGGCCATGCGGTGCGTGCGGATGATCTTGCGACTGCTCATTTGGGTGCCGACGCCAAAACATCAGAAGAATCCGCAGCCGAACGTCAGTTTCTTTTAACATGGGTCCAGCCTGGTTTAGCGGGGCTTATGGATGGGTCCGTGTCGACCCTTGCCCCCATTTTTGCGGTCGCATTTGCGACCCAAGATACATGGACGACATTTTTGGTGGGCCTCGCGGCCTCCGTGGGTGCCGGTATCTCAATGGGCTTTACCGAAGCCGCGTCAGACGATGGCCAAATTTCTGGTCGCGGGTCGCCGATTAAGCGGGGGATTGCCGCAGGCGTGATGACCACCTTGGGTGGCTTGGGCCATGCGCTTCCTTATTTGATCGTCGATTTTTGGACAGCGACCACAATCGCGCTGATTGTCGTTTTCGTTGAGCTTTGGGCGATTGCGTGGATACAAAACCGGTACATGCAAACCCCGTTTTTACGCGCTGCATTTCAGGTTGTTGTTGGTGGTGCATTGGTGTTCGCGGCTGGCGCGATTATTGGATCTGGCTAGACGGCACGAACCATCGTCGTTGCAGACCGAAATCCGAAGATCAACCGCAACAGTCCGAGATAATGCGTGTCTGTCGCAACAAAACCTGATCGTTCATAAAGCGCGCGGGCGCGCGGGTTTGTATCTATAACGTCAAGGCGGACTTGGGCGTACCCGCGCGTTTTGGCCTCTGCGATGATGGCGTGTAATAGCGCTGTTCCCACGCCTTGGCCGCGCGCATGTGGTGCCACGAAAATGCCGTCCATAAGGAAGCGCTCGTTTTCGGTGTCCCGTTCCAGCAAACTTAACAGTCCAGCTCGCCAAGTAGCGCCAGCAATACCGTAGACTTGTGTTAGATCGCGAAACGTCCCGCCGACCAATGCGCCTTTGTGCGTTTTGAAACCGGCGACACCCAGTAACTGACCTCCATCATCATGCGCACAAATGGCATGCGATCCATCCAGCATGTTTTTGATAAATGCGAGTGCTTTGATTTCAGGTTTCATGACACAGCCCAATTTTGCGCCAAACGCTTCCCAGTAGAGTGCGGTTACGGCTGCCCTATCTTGGGGCGGAATGCCGCTTTGAGTAATCATAGACCGAAACTTTCAAATGGGATAAATTTGACAAGATCACCTTGGTTGATGGTTTGTGCGGCGTCGGCCAGTTCGACCAATCCGCCTGCCCACGATAGCCCAGAAACTCGTCCAGAGCCTTCTGACCCAAATGCAACGACCTGTCCGTCTTCAATGCGTGCACGCATGTATTCGCGGCGGCCAGCCTTTTTTGTTTTCGAAAATGCGGCAGGCATTGGGTAACCGACGGGGTTGGACCGTTCACCACCAGCGAGAACGGAAAGGGCAGGGCGGGCAAATATCAATGCACACACCATCGCGGCAACCGGATTACCAGGAAGCCCTATAACTGGCACACTGTTCCAAAGCCCCAACGCCAAGGGTCGCCCTGGTTTCATCGCGACCCGCCACAGCGCCAGGCTGCCTGTGTTTTGCAACAGGGCTGACATGTGATCTTCGTCACCCGCAGACGCGCCGCCAGACGTCAGTATCACGTCACATCGTTTGGCCGCATTGTTCAAAATGGCTTCTAATTCGTCGCGGTCATCAGGACCGCATCCAAGGTCGATGACCTTATGCCCCAACTGCCGGATTACGGCACACAGCATCGGCCTGTTCGCATCATAAATCTGATCGATGCGTGCAGCGTGACCTGCCTGGGCCAGTTCGTCGCCTGTCGACAAAACGCCAACACGCAGTTTGCGCCGGACTGTCACGTCACCAATGCCTGCTGCTGCCATTGTGGCCAAATCCGCAGGTTTTAGCATCCGCCCTGATTTGAAAATGACCTGCCCCGCGGTCATATCCTCGCCTGCCTTACGCGCGTTGGCACCTGACTTTAGTGGCCCTTGGAATAGAATTCTGCTTCCGTCGACTGTTACGTCTTCTTGTAAGATGACGGTGTCGGTTCCGCGTGGCATGGCTGCACCTGTTAGGATGCGAACGGCATGGCCTGCTGGAACGGGCCCGTCAAAAGGTGCGCCAGCTGCCGCGCGACCATCAACCAGCGGCATCGCATGTTCGCCATGATCCATTGATCCTGCAAAAGCATAACCATCCACGGCTGAATTTGGTGTAGGTGGGTGATCGCGCTTTGCGCTGACGTCCGCTGCCAAAATACGACAAGCGGCGCGGGCGATCTTGATCTTTTTTTGGCCAGTTACTGGTGCTAAGTTGGATTGCAGATGTGCGAGCGCGTCGACCACCGGTGTCCAATGTGCACCTTGGGGCATTGCGAAACAATCGTTGCGCAATGCGGGTGCTTTGGGTTGTGGAACACCCAGTATCCAGCCTTCTTTGGGGGCGTTGACGTCCATTAGGCTGTCCAAATCTGCAGGGGGCAATGACGCCAAGTGATTAGCGGTCGCCTTAACCTGATGGGCATCTTTTATAATGCCTTCGGGTGCGGCGCCAGCGAACAGCGTCGGCCATATTTCCACAAGGGTGATCGGCGCAGAGTGATCCTCAAACGGCCAAACACACAGGTCATTTGCGAACTGGGTCCGTAAGCGGTGCAAGATGGGCAACCCCATCATAACCTGAGATCCGACAGCGCCTGCGCCCGCCATTTGCCAACACGTAAAGCTTCCCTTTGCAGATGCCTCTACCTGCCGTCGTTCAGCGAACAGGTTTGGTGAACGGTCGTTCCCTTTGCGAGGGAGGTTGGAAATATCTCGGGACAGACCATTGGCCCAGAACGGCCCAATCCCATCTGAAAGAGCATTCAAATTACCGGCAACGTCAAAGCGATTATTTGTCTTTGGTGCGTCTGCGATGTGATCTGCAAACCATGCCCAAAGGGCGAATGGATCGTCGGACCCAGTTACAGATTTAGCAAAACCTACCGGATACCCAAACGGAAAATCAAACCCTGCCAACACGCGCCGACCGGCGGCTAGTTCGGCGGTGAACAAATTGGTCAGCCAATTTTCGACTAATTGGCGATTGCGGAAATAGATCGGATCTTGGCCTGCCACACATGCCCAAATGGCGTCCTTTGTCGGGGTTGGGCCGCGGTCGTTTCCACCGGACCAATCAACCATGACAAAAGTGTCGTAGGTCATAGGTTGACCTGCGACAAGATGAAGTCAGCAATCTTGGTTGTGTCATTTAGGTCAAACACAGGCTGCGTCACAGATACCGAACAGTCAGCCGCGACACCAATAATTGTTGGGTCAGTCGGTGCTAGTAAGGTGCCCTTTGTCACAGCGCGGTAAGTCTCAATTTTTGGATGGCTGTCGGTTTTATAGCCTTCAATCAGGATCAAATCGACTGGATCAAGCTGCGCCAATAGGGTTTCAAGCGGTGGTTCATCTGCGCCGCGCAATTCGGACATCAGGGCCCAACGGGTGCCAGATGACAGCAATACTTGCGTTGCCCCAGCGGTCCGGTGCCGGTAGCTGTCTTTGCCGGCGTGATCGACGTCAAAGCTGTGGTGGGCATGTTTGATCGTAGAAACAGAAAACCCGCGTCGGGTAATATCGGCCACAAGCCGTTCCATTAGGCCTGTTTTTCCCGTATTTTTGTACCCGACGACCCCAAATACATTCATAACATGCCTCTTGCTTGGTCCAAATCTGCGGGTGTGTTTACGTTGAAAAAGGCGGCGTCATCAGGGAATTCAGCGGTGGCTGCACCATGTTGGGACGTCCACAAAACGACCTTGCGAAGCCCGCCGAACAGGGCCGCGCGCAGGTCTTCGCGCAGTGCGGTTGGCCAAATACCAAACGTTGGCTGTCGTCCGCTTGGAGATGCCGCAAGCGCCATGCCCGACTGGCTGTTTTCCGCAGCGAGTTGTAGCTGTGGGACAAGATCACACGGCAGAAATGGCGTATCTGCGGCGGCTGTTACGATGTGACTGGCACCTTGGCTTGCGGCCCAATCCAGTCCGGCAAGCACACCGCAGAGGGGGCCAGCAAAATCAGGAATGCTGTCTGCGATGATCGGTATGCCCAGACCCGAGAACCGCCCCGCATCGCCATTTGCGTTCAACGCTAGCCCTGCACATTGGGGATTAAATCGGTCAATTACATGGGACAGGATCGTGCGGTCGCCTAAGGCCAACAGCCCTTTGTCACCGCCTCCCATGCGGGTCGCTTGACCACCAGCAAGGATGACACCAAGAGGTTGTATCATTTGGCACCCTTTCGGCCTGATTTACGCGCCTCGTCGCGAACTTTACTGGGGTCTGCATCGCGGATCAGGCGACTTTCGCCGGACAGACAGACGAACCGTTGCCCGCGCATCCGGCCAATCAGGGTCAGACCGATTTGATTGGCAATCTCGACCCCCCACGCGGTGAACCCTGATCTGGACGCAAGTGCAGGAATACCCATCTGGGCGCATTTTATCACCATTTCAGATGTCAGGCGGCCAGTTGTATAAAGTGTTTTGTCACCGGCTGTGATACCTTCTGAAAGCATCCAGCCTGCGATTTTATCGACTGCGTTATGGCGACCCACGTCTTCCATATACACCAAAGGGCGCGCGCCTTGGCAAAGAACTGTGCCGTGGATCGCGCCCGCACTTAGGTACAGCGACGGGGTCGTGTTGATCCTGGCCGCAAGCGCATAAAGATCGGATGTGCGCACAGGCGTGTCGGGAAGTTCGATCTTATCCAACCCCTCCATCATATCGCCAAAAACGGTCCCGACAGCACATCCGCTGGTGCGGGTTTTGCGGGCAAGTTTATCCTCGTAGTTGGTGATATTTTGAGTGCGGACAACGACGGTTTCCAATTCTTCGTCATAGTCGACGCCGATAATGTCGTCGGTATCGTGTAACATCCCTTGATTGCGTAGAAACCCAAGCGCGAGATAATCAGGGTAATCGCCAATGGTCATGGCGGTCACAATTTCTTGGGCGTTAAGGAAAATCGTCAATGGACGTTCTTCGACAACCTGTAGATCAACGACTTTGCCATTTTGGTCCGTGCCTGTGACGCCACGGGTCAAGCGTGCGGCATCCGGCGTCGGCGCTATCAAAAATTCATTAGGGTCATCACGCATCTCAATTTGTCTTTCGGCAAGGGCGAGAGTAGGTCAAGTCTGTACCCATTTAGAATAGGCCGAAGCCATGACAGCCACCACCACCAAATCCGCCTATTGGTCAGGTGTTCGCGACGGGCTGCCGTATATCGTGATGGTCGTTCCGTTTGCATTGCTTTTTGGTGTGGTCGCGATCGAGGCAGGGCTGTCGATGGCGCAAACCATGAGCTTTTCCGTCCTCGTGATTGCAGGCGCGTCCCAGTTCGCCGCATTGCAACTGATGTTGGAAAACGCAGCGATTGGGTTTGTGCTTTTGGCGGCCTTGGCAGTAAATTTGCGTATGGCGATGTATTCGGCGTCATTGGCGCCCCATTTGGGGGCCGCACCATTTTGGCAACGGGCATTGATCGGGTACCTGAATTTTGACCAAAGTTACATGTCGTCGATTGCCAAATACGAGGACAATCCAACGATGACGATGCCCGCAAAAGTGGCGTATTTTCTCGGGGTCGCACTAGTCATTTCACCACTTTGGTGCCTTTTTACCTACGTTGGTGCGCGGCTTGGGGCGACGGTTCCGTCGGACATTGAGGTCGCGTTCATCTTGCCGATCGCGTTTTTGTCGATGGTGGCCCCGATGATCAAATCGTTACCCCATGTGGCGGCTGCGTTCGTGTCGATCATTGTGGCCTTGTCGTTGGCGGGCTTACCTGCTGGCAGTGGCCTTTTGATTGCAGCGGTATGCGCGATGGTCACTGGCGTCGCGGTCGAAACGTGGATGGAAAGGGTCAAGCCATGAATTATACCCAAACTGAAATTTGGCTGATCATCGGCATTATGGCCGTGGGTACATTTGCAATCCGGTTCTCGTTTCTGGGATTGATTGGGGCTGGGGGCATGCATCCACTGATCGAACGGATGCTGCGGTTCACACCTGTTGCCGTGTTACCAGGCATGGTCGCACCTTTGGTACTTTGGCCGACAAGCGCAGGTGGAGAGCCGACAGTTCTACACTTTATGGCCGCCGCCGCTGCGTTGGGCATTGCGTATAAAACGCGCAAAGTCGTCTGGGGAATGGTCGCAGGTTGCGCAGTGTTCTACGGCCCGCTGATTACTGGCCTGCTTTAAGGGCTGCATCAATCTGGGCGGCGGCAATAGATTTATCGTCACTGTCAGATTCGCTATAAACTGTGAACTCAACACCGGGCAGCTTTGCGACTGCGTCGCGCAAGTTGTTTGGGAAGAACGTAGACCTGATAGTCTCGAACCCGGTTAGTTGGCCCAAGATTGCCGATGTGGCGCGCGTGCAGGCGGCCTGTGCAACGGGGCCGTTCGCCATCGCCAATTGCAGCGCTTTTTCCGCAACTTCTGGTGGGACAACAATGCGCTGACCGTCGACAAAAAATGTTTCACGAGAATGGAAGCTGACGTAATAATCTTCGATCGCAGGTGTGATGCCAAATAAGACATCGTTGCGTTCAGGAATGCTTGGGCTTTTGAATGATCCCGCAGGATCAAACATAACGCGCTGGCTTGCATTAATCATAAGCGCGGTGTGCGCACCATTGCCGGAGTTGGTGTTTCGCATGGTATATAGCGTTAGCGAACTGGAGCCAGTCCCCGCCACCATGGCTGCGTTGACCACATTGTCGGGTGCCCAAACAGCTTGCGCGCCACATCCTGCCAGTGCCAAAGGGGCACCGATTACAAACGCACGCCGCTGCATCTTAATTATCCGCCGACAAGCGCGAGAAAAATCAAGAACGCGATAATGATGAAAGTTGCTTTTGTGACCATCGAGATGAAGCCATCAAATGTTTTTTCCTGAACGGAAACGTCCATTTCGCCATGTTTATGTTCAGCCATCAAAGGAATCCTTACTTGTATCAGGTGTTTATTTGTTCGTCTCGTAGCCCATATCGCAAGCCTTGTCACGGGTGCTATGTGGTCGCATCCTCGGCGCGGTCCAGCTCCTGAGCAAGCTGGAAGCCAATACGGTTTGGTTCCGCCTGATCTATATGTTTCGGGCTTGCAGTTAACATCACATTAAGCTGGCTGACATGCTGGATCAGTTGGGTTTTTGCCCCTGCGCCATTGGTCCCAAAATACGTCACGATATCAGGGTCAAAGTACCCTAAACCTTCGATTTTGATCACGCCCGCATCGCCCCCTGCAAAGCCAAGCCCAACCTCGTGGTCGTTGTCCAAGGTTTCCTCGAACTTTTTAATATACATGATGACCCGCTCGTAGGCCCATTGGGCAGGGCTTTTCTTTTCTACGGGTTCTTTTAACGCTTTGGGCAGATCAGCGTGTTTGCCGCCCTTGGCTTGGGATACATGGTTTTCATGCAATGTGGGCAGATGCGCATTTTCCATTGCGTCCGCAGAGGTTTCGATCGTGTTTTGTTTTTTGGTCATAGGGGCACCGCAGTTGTGTCTTTCATATCTTCCATAACAAAACTTGCCGAAATATCCGATACAGAAATGCGTGATGTGAGCCTTTTGTAGAATGCATCATAGGCTGGCACGTCTGCCACGCGGACACGCAGGACATAATCAAGATCGCCTGACATCCTGTATGCGCCGACGACTTCGGGCATAGCCGCAAGTGCGGATTGAAACTGTTTCATCCATTTTGCATCATGTGCATTAGTGCGGATCATCACCATCGCCTGCAATGGACACCCCGCAGCCACCGGATCCACAAGAGCCACGCGTGCAGTGATGACGCCTGCAGCCTCCATTTGTTTAATCCGTCGCCAGCAAGCATTGCGCGATAGGGCCACTGCATCGCTAATGGCGTCAACAGATGCTGTCGCGTCCTTTTGCAGCATTGATAGAATTTTGCGGTCAATTATGTCTATTTTTTCGGTCATGTTGGGATGGTATCCTATAAATATCCAAATTGGCAGTGTCATTTGGGACGCGCGCACGGGCAGCAACAGGTAGGATGTTTGTATTCACAAAAAAGGACGCATCACCCATGTCAGACACCAGCCAATCCACCCGCCGCAGCCCAATCGCCGCATTGTTCACTGATCATCCTGCCACCGTGAATGAAACGTATTTTGGACATATGCGGTTTGCACTTGGGTTCGCATTTTGGCTTAGCGTGGCCGCAATGGCCGCACTGGTGCATGCCATTGTCCCTGCCATTTGTGAAACAACGGCTGGTCGCATTCTGAAACGCCTGCATGCGCGCATTGAAAGTCGCCACTGATATGTGTCGGATCGCGGCCTATACTGGTCCAGAAATTCCGCTTGAAAACATTATCGTTCGGCCTGCACATTCGTTGCTAGAGCAAAGCCAGCATGCGTCAGAGGCCAAGCTTGCGGTGAACGGTGACGGTTTTGGTATCGCTTGGTACGGTGATGATGCAAAGCCGGGGCTATATCGGGATGTGTTGCCTGCGTGGTCGGATGGAAACCTAACCAGCCTGTGCCGCATGGTGAAATCGCACCATTTCATTGCGCATATCCGTGCAAGCACGATGGGCGAGACAAGCCGCGCAAACTGTCACCCGTTTACCCATAACAACTGGTCTTTTTGTCATAACGGCCAAGTCCCGCATTATCCCGCGATCCGCAGACAGCTAGAAGCAGCCCTTCCGGATGATCTTTACGCGGCGCGGCGCGGAACAACTGATAGTGAAATGATCTTTCTGACGTTGCTGGCCAACGGGCTGAACGATGATCCCGAACGCGCACTTGCCGCGATGTTCGCGAGCATTGGCTCTGCTGCGCGTGCAGGTCCGGTCCGTTTGACATGCGTGTTTTCCGATGGTGTTCAGCTTTATGCATATCGCTATGCGTCTGACGATTTGTGCCCGACATTGTATTTATCTGGCACGCTCGACAATGGTGGGCGGGCTTTGGCGTCTGAACCGCTTTGTGGGGATGGGGACCGCTGGACCGAAGTTCCAACAAATCAGTTGGTGGTGGTGTCTTCGGGCGCATTGGCCAAGGCAGCGTAATAATACGCGCCGTCTTCGCCCAATGTACGGCTGGCTTGGCCTGCCAGGTATAGATGGTTCACGTGTGCGACCGCTTCGACCAAGGCCAACCCGTATTCGCCGCGCCCAATTTTACGTTTGAATAATGGCGCATAGCATTGGCCAGCGCTGCGCGGTTCCGACAGGTGCTTTAACAGACGACCCAAAGCCCCGTGATGATTTTCGACCATCTGATGAAGCCGTAAAGGCAGCCCTGTGAATGGCAATTTGTGGCCGCCAAGAACCAGCTGATTGTCCGTCGCAAAGGGTTTGAATTTCTCGCAGGATACAAGCCAATCTTGCACCGGATCGGCTTCAGGCTCTGCGGCATAGACGCCCAGATTTGCGCTGATTGATGGCAACAACTGATCACCACCAAGAACAAGGTTGTCGTCACGGCTCCAGAACGTGGCGTGTTCAGGCGCGTGTCCATCGCCCATCCGAATGTCCCACGTTCGTCCACCTATGGTGATTGTCTGGCCTTCTTGCAGCCGAGTGTAACCAAGCGGAATTGGGGCGACACAATCGGCAAAGTTGAACGGACGTTCGGTTCTGCGGGCGGAGTATTCTTCAGGGTCCATGCCGGACCGGATGTAATATGCGAGCGTCTCTGGTGTTGGAACGGCATGCGGATCAAGCGTCAGCATTCGCGTCATCAACCATGCCGTGCGGGTCGTTGAAAACGTTGCGCCACGTTCCATAAACCAGCCAACAAGACCGATATGATCGGGGTGGTAATGCGTGCCGATGATGCGACTGACTGGTTTGCCAGCAAGCGGCCCTGCAAGCAGTTTTTCCCAAATCGCACGGGTCTTTTTGGTATCGAACCCGGTATCAACCACGGTCCAGCTGTCGCCGTCGTCCAGCGCATAAACATTCACATGGTCCAGCGCCATCGGCAGCGGCAGGCGCATCCAAAGCACACCTTCTGCGACCATGATCGCTTCACCCTCAACGGGTGGCTCGGGGAACGGGTAACGAATACCAGCAGTGGCCATTTATGCGACCAGATCGTCGATGGTTATCGCCATCAGATCGGTTGCACCCTCGCGGGTGTGCGCCAGCAGGCCGCTATGTTCGGGCAATAGGCGTTTGATATAGAATGTGGCCAGCCGCGTACGGGCCGTGTCGCCTGACATGGCAGCGGCCAGATGCGCGTGACCACCCAAAACCCGAGCAAATGCGCGCAGATAGGGAGCAGCACCAGCAAACCGGTTGGTGAGGTCTTGATCAACAAGCCATTCAGTCGTTTCGCGCAGGGATTCAGCAGAGTTCCATACGGCACCAGCCAATTCGGGGTGGTTTGCTTTTGCATTGTCTGCGCTTGCTTCAATTTCATCCAAGATTGCAAACGCAGCCTCGCCACCGTCCATCAGTTTGCGCGCCACAAGATCCATCGCTTGGATGCCATTGGTGCCTTCGTAAATCGCGGTCACACGGACGTCGCGGGCATATTGGGCGGCACCTGTTTCTTCGACAAAACCCATGCCGCCGTGAACCTGAATGCCTGTGTTGGCAACGTCAATGCCTACATCTGTTCCGAATGCTTTGCCAATCGGCGTCAGAAAGGCCGCGCGCGTGCGCCAAGCGTCGTCGCTTGTCGCAGCAGCCATGTCGATGGCGACGGCATTCATCAATGCAATCGAACGCGCCGCGAAAATATCAGCCTTCATGCTGGCCAACATGCGGCGTACGTCTGCGTGTTCAATAATGGCACCTGATCCGCCAGCTTTGCCTTGTTTGCGGTCCATCGCATAGGCGAGCGCGTGTTGATACGCGCCTTCGGCAGCGCCAATGCCCTGGACGCCGACACCCAGACGGGCGTTGTTCATCATCGTGAACATTGCCGCCATGCCGCCGTTTTCAGGGCCGACAAGCCAACCTTGGGCGCCGGAATATTCCATCACCGCAGTGGGGGATCCGTGCAAGCCCAGCTTATGCTCAAGCGATACAACCCGCAGGTCGTTATGTTTACCAAGCGTGCCGTCGGCATTTGGGATCAGTTTTGGAACCATAAATAGGCTGATGCCTTTGGTACCTGCAACGCCGTCGGGCAGGCGGGCCAAAACAAGGTGGCAGACGTTTTCGCTAAAATCATTATCGGCCCAGCTGATGTAAATCTTTTGACCCGTGATTGCATATGACCCGTCACCATTTGGTTCGGCCTTAGACCGCAAGGCGCCAACGTCGGACCCTGCCTGTGGTTCGGTTAGGTTCATCGTGCCGCACCATGCGCCGGAAATCAGCTTGGGCAGGTACAGGTCTTTGATCTCGTCGGATGCGTGATGTTCCAGCGCCTCGATCTGGCCTTGGGACATTAATGGATTAAGCTGCAGCGACAAACATGCACTGGCCATCATTTCGTTCACAGCAGTGGTCAGGGTCATTGGCAGGCCCATGCCGCCCACCTCTGGGCTCGCGGACATGCCGATCCAACCGCCATTTGCAATCGCGTGGTATCCGTCGCCAAAACCGGGCGATGTGCGCACAATCCCGTTTTCGAGCTTGGCCGGATGCAAGTCACCTGCGCGGTTAAGCGGATAAAGCACACTTTCACAAAGCTTGGCAGCTTCGGATAAAATCGCATCTGCCATGTCGTCAGTCGCTTCTGCGAAGCGTTCGGTACCAGCAACAGACTGAAAACCAGCGACAGTATTCATGATAAAATGATAGTCGCTGACAGGGGCGCGATATGGCATGGATGTTCTCCGAAAAATTCTGGCAACTTGGCAAATGCGGTTACCGCAAGTATGCAACGTAAATCTAGAACCAAGCTACCCTAGCAGCGGCCCCCTTCAACTGAAACGCAGCGTCATGAACCAAACGAAGACAAAAATCTTACCGTCCGGCACTCATGGGTTGAGTGTGGCCGCTGAAATTTTGCGCAAAGGCGGTCTTGTCTCGTTTCCGACTGAGACAGTTTACGGGTTGGGTGCGGACGCGTGCGATGATGCAGCGGTTGCAAAGATCTATGCAGCGAAGGGACGACCGAGTTTTAACCCATTGATTGTGCACGTGGCCGATGTGGCCGCTGTTTCGCAATATGTACAGATGAACGACGCAGCCAATCGGCTTGCAGACGCGTTTTGGCCGGGTGCGTTGACGCTTGTCTTGCCAATTGTGTCGGGTGGGGCCGTGTCCAAGCTTGTGACCGCCGGTTTGGATACTTTGGCTGTGCGCGTGCCAGATCACCCTGTCGCAACCGCCGTGTTGACAGCATTCGGCGGGCCGGTTGCCGCACCTTCTGCAAACCCATCAGGTCGCATTAGTCCCACAACGTCGGCCCATGTTTTGGCAGGGCTAGGCGGGCGGATCGATGCTGTTGTTGATGGTGGCGCATGCGATGTTGGCGTCGAATCTACGATTGTGTCCTGTGTTGGTACTCCTGCGTTACTGCGCGCAGGGGGTATTTCAATTGAAGCGCTTGAGGCCTGTTTGGGCGCCTCGTTAAAACGTGATGAAGACCCTGATGCGCCAATGTCACCGGGGCAACTGGTGTCACATTACGCGCCCAATGGTCAGATGCGTTTAAACGCATCCTACGCAGAACCGCATGAGACATGGCTTGGATTTGGCACTGTGAATGCCGACCTTAATTTGTCGGTTTCGGGTGATGTAAATGAAGCTGCGGCCAATTTATTTGGCATGTTGCACCAATTGGATGCATTGGGTGCGAAACATATTGCTGTCTCGCCGATCCCCGACCATGGTTTGGGTCAAGCGATCAATGATAGATTACGCAGGGCTTCCGCGCCTCGCGATTAAGGGGCTCAGATGACACATGGGTATGACAAAGGGCGATTGAACTTACCATTCGTTGGCATCGCAACCTTTGGTAAATATGAATATCAACCTGATTGGTCAGCGATTGATGCTGATGTCGCAGTCGTCGGTGCGCCTTATGATTTTGGTACGCAATGGCGCCCCGGTGCGCGGTTTGGGCCACGGGCGATCCGTGAGGCATCAACACTGTTTTCGTTTGGCCATGCGGGCGCATACGACCATGAAGATGATGTAACCTATCTGGGCGAAGGGACGCGGATCGTTGATATTGGCGATGCAGATATCGTGCATACGGATACGGAACAAAGCCATGCGCGGATTGAAGACGCCGTTCTTGCCATCCGCGCTGCTGGTGCGTTGCCTGTCGTCATAGGTGGTGATCATTCGATCAACATTCCTTGTATTCGTGCGTTTGCCGACCACGGACCTATTCATATTTTGCAGATCGATGCGCATTTGGATTTCGTTGATGAACGCCACGGTGTGCGGCACGGTCACGGTAACCCGATGCGCCGCGCGGCCGAGCAGGATCATGTGACCGGCCTGTCGCAGTTTGGTATCCGCAACGTGTCGTCCACGGCCAAGGATGGATATGAGGATGCCCGTGCGATGGGGTCTGATATTTTGTCAGTACGCCAGATCAGGGCGCTGGGCGTTGCTGCCGTCGTGGACCGCATTCCTGTGGACGCGGACATCTATTTAACGATCGACATCGACGGCTTTGACCCGTCAATCGCACCGGGCACAGGTACACCCAGTCATGGTGGTTTTTTGTATTATGAAGTGCTCGAGATCATCGCCGCTGTGGCCAAACGCCAACGGATTGTGGGGATCGATTTGGTCGAGGTCGCACCGGATTATGATCACACTGGCGGGACTGCAATTTTGGCGGCGCAGTTGTTGCTGAATGTGATTGGGCGGGTGCTGCATCATCGGGATTGATACCAGCTTACCTTGACCAATTTCAAAATTAGCTCTTTACGTGATACCTTTTGGTATCGTAATAAAGTGATACCAAAAGGTATCCTATGGAGGCGCGAGCGATGTCTAATCCAGAGCAAATGGGCTTTCGCGCCTTAGCTGACCCTACGCGGCGGGATATCCTGCAAATGTTGGCCAAGCGCGAGATGACAATCGCAGAGGTTGCTGAGAATTTTCAGATGACCCGTGCTGCTGTCAAAAAGCATCTACTGATCCTGAATGATGGTGGTCTTATCAAGGTGCGTTCGGACGGGCGCACGAAGTTGAACGCGCTCGATGTTGATGGGATGAAGCAAGTTTTTAGCTGGTTCGACTACTTTGACACCTTTTGGGATGATCGTCTTTCAGACCTTAAAATTGAAATCGAAAAGGAAATCCGATGACCGATACAAGCATTCAAAAGACAATATTCCTCAAGGCAACGCCAGCGACGGTTTGGGATTATCTGACTGATCCTGACAAATTGGCGATCTGGTTTCATAAACCAAAGTCGCCGTTGATTGAGGGTGACTTTGCAATGTTTGGCGTCGACAGCGGTGACAAGTTGATGTGGGGAACTGTGTTGCTATCCGAACCGCACACGCGGCTAGAATACACGTTCACAATTACACCGATGGGCGATGCGATTAGCACGGTTCGCTGGGCCTTGGACGAAGTCCCAGGCGGCACAAAGCTGACGCTAAAACACGAAGGTCTACCTGCAGGGGAAGCCGCGTTTGGGCTGACGTTGGCGCTGGATAAGGGCTGGGATGATCATTTGGCACGTATGCGTTCGGATGCTCACGCAGAATAAGACTTTTGAAATGAATTGATCGTCACCATTATGGTGTCGGTCTTAACTCTGCTGACGACTACTGAAAGATAGATTCATTTTGACGATATTTGATTTCATAACAACATGCACCGTGATGGGATTGCTGGTTTATTTTGTTTTGATGGTATCAAAACTTGGCCAAACACTTTTCCAAGAAAAATCGCGCATTTATGGAACGAAAGAAATGGATATCCTTCATATTGGACTTTTGATGCCAAAGCCGAGGAATGCACTGTCACCGGAAGACGTGGAATATCGGGACATATACCAACGATGTTTCTTGCGGATATTGTTGAAATCCGTTGTTTTATGGACGTGCATTGCTATTTTGAGTTAGTTTTAAGGGCAGATAGACCTGTCCGTCACGACATAGGTCTTAACCTTGCTGTCGCTCAATATACGTTCGCAGTTCTTCGGCTTCTTGGCGGGCTTCACGTAGACCGTCCATGGCGGCGCGCAATTCGGCCTCTGTCTGGGACAGCTGGTTCGTAATCTCGGCCTCGCGTTGCTGAAGATACGTGATCGCTTGATCGCGGGTTTCTTCGGCTTCGTGCAGGGCTTGGGCCATTTTATCCAGTTCGCCAATTTCGGCCTTGGTCACGCGGGTAAAGCGGTTGACCAGCC
>JBLHXF010000050.1:0-14439 GCA_047629435.1 Yoonia sp.
CTTTCTCCCTTGTTCACAGCTGTGCTGTGATCTTAGTGGGAGCTTGGCCTAAAAGCGAAAGGCTGCCCAATTACGCATGCTTTCCGCCCTTTCTGTATAACGACGAGAACGGCCCATACCGGACATTCGTGTGGGGGCATGGTCGCGGCGATGCAGCATGGGGTGTTCCATTTTCCAATCGCGTTCAATTAAGACGGTTTTTGACATTTCCAATTCCGATGCCGACATGCGTCCTGAAGCTGTGAGCTTTGCTTTTGGGACCTTTTCATGCGGATGATTGGCCATTCATCACGCGCTTGGACACGACCATATGGATACGATGTAAGCAGATAGACATGCACACAGGCAAGGCGATTACCGTCGTCAAAATTGCCTGCAAATTCCGTTAATTCAGCCATTTTCGCTTGTCCTTGCGGATAGCGGAATGATTGCAGAAGACCAACTTAAGAACAAGATCGCCGGATTACAGATGCCATGTTCTGCGATCGTGGATACCAGATCGCTGGGACGGCAACAGGCAATGATTTGATCCGTTCTTTGCGCGTTGGCAACAATGTCGATTTTCACGACATTCTCAAGGCCTGCCGTTTGCAACATCTTGGCAATCTTGCCTGCTGATGCGACCCCCATGTAAAGTGCGACCCTTGTGCCTGGCCCAAGAGCGTTCAACCACTGTGGTGATGTGGTCTCAAGCTCTGTTCGTCCTGCAGCCAAGATCAGCGTGTCGCAAGCCCCGCGCTCGGTCAGAAACCCACCCATCGCAGCACTGGCGCCGCTTGCCGCTGTTACGCCGGGCACGATTTCAAACGGGATATTCGCGGATGCCAGAGCATCTGCTTCTTCTTTTCCGCGCGCAAACACGGCGGGATCACCGCATTTCAACCGAACAACCCGCTTCCCTTGACGGGCCGCCGCAACAATAACATCGCAAATCTTGTCTTGGGGCCAATGGTGACATCCTGGTGCCTTGCCGACATAGACCCGCTCTGCATCGCGCCGCGCCAAATCAAGGATTTCGGGATCAACCAGACGATCGTAATAGATGACATCGGCTTCTTGCAGTCGTTGCACCCCGCGTAATGTGATCAAGTCCTTGGCGCCGGGGCCTGCCCCGACCAAGGCCACTGATCCTGCGTTGTCCTCGTGGAAATCGCCGGTCTCAATTGCTGCTTTGATACTCTGAATGGCCTCTCTTTCTTGACCGCTTGCGTGGCTGCGTCGCACGGGTCCATCAAAAACCCAGCGCCATAAATCACGCCTGTCACGTGGTCCGAGACGCATGGCCGCGCGTCCGCGCAAACGCCCTGCAATTGCGGCCAGATCACCCAAACCCGGTTCTAACATCTGCTCGAGCCGCGTCTTGATTTGGCGGGCCAAAACGGGCGCCGTGCCTTCCGTGCCGATGGCCACAACGACAGGGCTGCGGTCCACAATCGATGGGGTTAGCGCGTCGCATAGATCTGGTTGATCAACCACGTTGACTGTCGCACCGCCCGCCTTGGCCAACATATGCAGACTGGCATCAAGACCCGGACACCCTGACGCGATAAACACCAAAGCGGTGCCTGCAAAACTTTCGGGGCTGATGGGCCCCGTGTCCAAATCTATCCGCCCGTTGGCATGTAAATCTGCCAATTCAGGATCTAACTCAGAGGCGAGCACGGTAATCTTGGCCTGTGTTTTCAATATAAGACGGCATTTTTGTGCGGCTTGTTCGCCACCACCCGCGATGACGACGCGCCGTCCTTGCATTTGCAAAAACATCGGGAAGGTCTTCATGATACTCTCCTGCGCAGTGGATGGCGATCAGCCCATAAATCATGCGCCAATGCTTCGCACTGGGGTATTGTTGCAGCCGCTTTGACCGTCCAAAGCGCGAGTGCGGCCGTGCCAATCACAGTCGCTTGGGCAAAATCGTTCACCTGACTGCCAGTCCAAAACGCAGCCAGATCAATCGGTTGGAACGGCTCATTCAGCCTGCGGTTCTCATTGATCAATGCGGGCGCGGATGCGTCAAGATCGCAACCGTCACGCAGACCAAACAACGCTGATTGTTTTGCGGGGTTGCGTTCAAATTCGCCGCCACCACCTTTGATCACAGTCAAGTTTTTGTCACCCAGCAGGTTTGCAGCCCGCGATTGAAGCCCCCGATAAGACGGATGAAACACCCCTTGCACAGACGCCGCGGCACCAGACGGGTTCCACATGCGCAGCACAGTGTTGATGCAAGATCGCAGGCCAAAGGTATCGCGCAAACCCAACAAATCGAACGCAATCGGGTGTAAGTCTTCAAGTGGCTCATAACGCAGACCATCACCTTCCAACCCCGATTGACCGATCGCACCGCGTAGGTTTGCCGCTGTGCTTTGATGTGAATTCCAGCCGTGCATCGACACGGCATAACCAGCATTGGCGACAAGCCTCGCTGCGAGTAAAAACAACGGCGCACCCCGTGTTCGCCCCGCCGCATAACAAGGCCAGTCAAGATCTGCAGGCCGCACGCCGGCCCCGTCATTTCCCCGCATAGCGGCTGTAAACCCGGCAATTTCTGCGTCCGTTTCGCCGCGCAATCGCAGCACCATTAACAAAGCGCCGACCGCTTCTGGCGCGGCGTTACCACTTAGGATCAACGTCATCGCCTCTTGCGCTTCCGCCATGCTCAGCGCCCTTGCGCGGCCTTTGCCTTGGGCCACGATCCGCACATAAGGGGCCAAAGTCATTGCGCGGCCATCAGCAGTGTCGCCGCCGCCAAAAGGGCCTGTATTTCGGGCTTGCACGATCCACAATTGGTGCCCGCACAGGTCGCGATACCCACGGCGTCAGTGGTCGTGGCACCTGCGTCAATCGCGCGCTGCACGGTATTCACGCCGACATTCATACAGGCACAAAGCGCCCGGCCCGGATCAGGTTGCCCAGTCCCAATTCGCCCCGTCATGGCGACCAATGCAGGCACATCTGTTCCGATCAGCGAAATCGCATTGTGCCGTGCCAGCCGAACGGGCTGGGAACTAGCAAAAAACAGACCCGCCAATTGCGCACCGTTATATTGAGCAAACCGGTAGGTATGACTGCCGCAGTCATAGGTCGAAACCAGATCGGCGCTGGTACACCCCAAGCACTGAACAGCCAATGCGGCCCAATCGGACGGGACCATCTGCCCCGCAAACTCGCCCTGCCACCCCGATGATGTACGCGCAATCGCGGCATAATCCCCCATCAGATGCAGGTCGGTGGCCGCCGCCGCAAAGCCATACCAAGCAGCGTCATACCTCTTGGCTGTGACACGCCCCGCCTTAAGCGCAGGTTGGCCCGACACCGGATCGGTTAACGCAGGTATCACCGCGTTGACCGATCCGTTGATACTGTTCTGGCGTGTCCAATGCATCGGCGCAAATAACTGCCCTTTGGCAACCTGCGCCGTTACAAACACACGCAAGATCACATGGTCATTGCCCGCCCCAAGCTGCACCAAATCCCCAGTCCTTACCGCAAGGCTGCTGGCATCATCGGGATGAATTTCAACGTAAGGTTCCGCCAAATGCGCACCCAATTTGGGTGATTTTCCGGTGCGGGTCATCGTGTGCCACTGGTCGCGGTTGCGCCCAGTGTTCAACATATACCCGCCCGTTTTCGCGGCAGGTGCTGCGACCGGCAACATCTGCGCCTTGCCATCAGCATGGAAAAATTGCCCGTCCGCAAAGAACCGCGTGTCGTTTTGTGGCCACTGCGTTGGGACCTGTTCGGCATAATCCGCATCCGCAAAAATGCTAAGATCCAAAGCACGGCCAAAATCACGGGTGGCCGTCGAAAGGCCAACGTATTCTGCGAATATCTGCGCTGGCGCCGCATAGGGAAACGCATCCCCCCACCCCATGCGCGAAGCCACGTCGCAAATGATCTGCCAGTCGGGTCGCGTGCCTTGGGGGACTGGCAAAAACGCGCGTTGCCGCGATATCCGGCGTTCCGAATTGGTGACCGTGCCGTCCTTTTCACCCCAGCCTGCAGCCGGAAAAAGCACGTCGGCCAAATCGCCGGTATCGGTACTGGCCATGATGTCGGACACGGCAACAAACGGCACGTTTTCTATCGCCTGCGCGACCCCGTTCGCATCTGGCATACTGACCGCTGGATTGGTCGACATGACCCATAGCGCCTTGATCTTGCCCGCTGCACAGGCATCAAACAGATCAACCGCCTTAAGTCCCGCCGTGGTGCAGATCGTCGGGCTTTCCCAGAACCCTTGCACGGCTGCTCGGTGATCCGCATTCTCAATATCCAGATGATTGGCCAGCATATTGGACAATCCGCCAACCTCGCGGCCGCCCATCGCATTAGGTTGCCCAGTGACCGAAAACGGCCCGCTGCCAGCAGTGCCAATGCGCCCCGTCGCAAGGTGACAATTCAGGATGGCATTAACCTTATCAGTGCCGCAAACCGACTGATTGACCCCTTGGGAATAGACCGTCACCACTTTTGGGTTAGCGGCCCAAAGGGTGTAGAACCCAGACAGATCTTCCGCGCTTAATCCACTGTCCATCGGATCGCAGGCCCGCGCCGCATTCACCGCTTCAAGGCAACCGTTCACGTGGTCATGGACATAAGTCAAATCAAGTTTGCCCGTATTGGCCAGATGTGCAAGCAAGCCATTGAACAGGGCGACATCCCCGTCGGGTGCAATACGCAAATGGGTATCAGCCAATTCTGACGTGGCGGTTTTGCGTGGGTCGATGTTGACGATCCGCATATTTGGCCGCGCCTCTTTTGCCGCAGCAATCCGCTGGTGCAAAACAGGATGGCACCACGCAAGGTTCGATCCCACAAGCACGATCAGATCGGCCAGTTCCAAATCCTCATAGGTCCCAGGTACCGTGTCGGACCCGAACGCGCGTTTGTGCCCCGCCACCGATGACGCCATGCAAAGCCTTGAATTCGTGTCGATATTGGCCGACCCGATAAAGCCTTTCATCAGCTTGTTGGCGACGTAATAATCCTCGGTCAACAATTGCCCCGACACATAAAACGCCACGCTATCAGGCCCGTGATCGCGGATCGCATCGCTAAATTTTGTGGCGACCAGATCAAGTGCGTCATCCCAGCTGGCCTCAATTTTCCCAATCTGCGGCGCCAGAAGCCGCCCCTCAAGATCAATGGTCTCACCCAAAGCTGATCCCTTGGAACACAGGCGTCCAAAATTCGCGGGGTGATCGGGGTCGCCTTTAATCGTGCCATCTGGTCCTGCCAAAACACCACAGCCGACCCCACAATAGGGGCAGGTCGTTTTGGTCAGCGTCATGCCACAACCCGTTCGCGCAATACCTCTGCATCAAGACTGATCCGCCCGTTTTCAACCCGCGCCGGATAGGTGTTGACCTTGCCTTCGTCGGCACCTTGAACTTGGCCCGTTTCCAATGAAATCACCCAATTATGCAACGGACAAGTGACTGATGCGCCGTGCACGATCCCTTCGGCCAATGGTCCGTTTTTATGCGGGCAAGCGTTGTCGAGCGCATATACTTCATCCGCGCCTGTGCGAAAGATCGCGACGCATCCGTGCACGGTTTTCACCAACCGCGCACCGCGTTGTGGCACATCTTCAAGGGCCGCAATATCAATCCAGCTGCTCATTGGGCGGCCTCCAGGGTCAAGTCTACAAGGGGGGCATATGTGGCCGCTTTGGTTGCCACATGATCTGCCCAAGGGTCGCGCCTGTAGATCGATTGCGACACCTCAAAGCGGTCAACAAGGGCCGTGCGATTGTCCAGATCCTCAATCTGCTGTGTGATCCAATCCAAACCGACCTTGGCCATCCATTTGTAAATCCTATCAAGATATTTCGCGTTCTCGCGGTACAGCTGCGTGATCGCTTTAATCGCCGCTATCGCCTCATTCTCGGTTGAGACTTGCAGCATCAATTTGGTCTCGCGCACGTCCATGCCAGCAGCGCCGCCAATGCTGATTTGAAATCCGCTATCCACGCAGATAATCCCGATGTCTTTGCAGGTCGCCTCGGCGCAATTACGCGGGCAGCCCGACACGCCAAGCTTCAATTTATGCGGCGTCCAAGAGCCCCACAGCGCCTTCTCCAGCTTGATCCCAAGCCCTGTGGAATCTTGTGTGCCAAACCGACAATGATCGGTGCCAACACAAGTTTTCACCGTGCGAAGCCCTTTGGAATAAGCGTGCCCCGACACCATGCCTGCATCGTTCAGGTCTTTCCAAATTGCAGGCAAATCTTCGCCTTTGACACCAAGCAAGTCGATCCGTTGACCACCTGTCACCTTGACTGTCGGCACCATGTATTTATCAGCCGCATCCGCAATTGCGCGCAATTCATCGGGCGTTGTGATCCCACCCCACATGCGCGGGACGACCGAGAAAGTGCCGTCCTTTTGGATGTTGGCGTGTTTGCGTTCGTTGATAAATCGCGACTGCGGATCGTCTTTATATTCCAACGGCCAATCGGCCAGCAGATAGAAATTCAACGCAGGACGGCAGATGTGACAGCCACAAGACGTCTTCCACCCGCAAGCCTGCCAAACTGCGGGCATCGTCGTCAGTTTTTGCGATTTGATCATGCGCCGCACGTCTTCGTGGGTCATGCCTGTGCAACCGCAAACCGATGCTGCCGCAGGGATCACAAAATCATCGCCCAAGGTTACCGCAAGGACTTGCTCCACCAATCCAGTGCATGTTCCGCAAGACCCCGATGCCTTGGTGACGCGGCGCACAGCACCAAGATCAGCCGCCCCTGCGGCGATTGCATCCTCAATCTGACCTTTACAAATGCCGTTGCACCCACAGATTTCCGCATCACGCGGTAAGGCTGCAACGGCTAAGAGCGGGTCCAGCGCACCGCCCCCCTGATAGGCGGGGCCAAAGATCAACGTCTCTCTCATGTCCGCAATGTTGGTCTTGTCGCGGATCAGGCCAAAGAACCAATTGCTGTCGGCGGTGTCGCCGTACATCACCGCGCCGATGATGATGTTGTTTTCCAAAACCAAACGACGGTAGACACCGCGTGCGGGATCGCGGAACACGATATCTTCGCGGCTGTCCCCATCGGCAAAATCGCCTGCGCTGAACAGATCACAACCCGTCACCTTAAGCTTCGTCGACAGTTCCTTTTGCACAAATGTCGCTTCAACGCCCATCAGCGTCTGGGCCGCTACCTTTGCTTGTTCATAAAGCGGCGCCACCAATCCAAAGATCGCACCGTCATGTTCGACACATTCCCCGACCGCCAATATATTAGCATCCGACGTGACCATGTGATCATCGACATGAATGCCGCGCCCGACGGCCAGACCTGCCTCAGACGCAAGCGCCACGTTGGGACGAATGCCCACAGCCATGACCAGTAAATCGCAAGGCAGCTCGGTGCCATCGTCCAGCAACAAAACCTTCACATGCCCGTTCTCGCCCAAGATTTCCTTGGAATTCGCCGTGCATTTCACGGTGATACCTTTTTCGGTCAAGGCTTTGCGCAGCAGATATCCCGCGGTCTCATCCAATTGGCGTTCCATCAAATGACCCATGATGTGCACCACGGTCACATCCACACCGCGCGCTGCCATGCCAGCGGCAGCCTCTAGTCCCAAAAGCCCGCCGCCGATCACAACAACCTTATGATCTGCGCCCAGAGACATCATCTTTTCGGTGTCTTCCAGATCGCGGTAGGCGATCACGCCGTCCAGATCATGACCAGGCAGCGGGATGATAAACGGGTTAGATCCCGTGCCAAATATCAGCTTGTCATAGGGCAATACATCGCCGTTTTGCGCTGTGACGGTCTTCGCTGCACGGTCAATGCTGGCAATCCGTTCGCCGAAACGGCAGGTCACGTTATGTGTTGCGTACCATGCGTCGTCGTGGGTCACGATCTCGCCATAAGTCTTGTCTCCGGACAACACAGGCGACAGCATAATGCGGTTATAATTGCCGCGGGGTTCTGCGTTAAACAACGTGACTTCCACGTCAGCGCCTGCGTCAAAAAGATGCTCAAGCGCGCGGCCTGTCGCCATGCCTGCGCCGATAACGATTATTTTTTGGGTCATGTTTTATTCCGCCGCAATGGATTTGGGTTTTGGCTTTGCGCCATGCTCGTATTCCTCAAGAAAATCGAGAACTTCAGAGCGGTATTTATAGTAATCAGGGTGTTCAAGCAGCGCCTTGCGGGTGCGTGGGCGTGGTAGCTTTACATCGGTTATTTTACCGATGGTCGCTTTGGGTCCGTTGGTCATCATGACCACGCGGTCTGCCAACAAAATCGCCTCGTCCACGTCATGGGTTACACAAACGGCGGTCACTTTTGTGCGCGACCAAACCTCCATCAAGACCTCTTGCAATTCCCAGCGCGTCAAACTGTCAAGCATGCCAAACGGCTCATCCAGCAACAGCAATTTGGGCGACAAAGCAAAGGCGCGCGCGATACCGACGCGCTGTTTCATGCCATTGGACATCGACGCCGCCTGTTTATCCATCGCATCGGCCAGACCGACCCTTTCAAGGTAGTATTCGATCACATCCTGACGTTCCGCTTGGGAGGCTTTTGGGTAAACCTTGTCGACGCCGATGGCGACGTTTTCCTTGGCGGTCAGCCACGGGAACAGGTTGGGCGATTGGAATACAACCGCGCGTTCCGGATCAGCTCCTTCGACGTTCCAACCGTCAAGTCGAATGGCCCCTTTAGAAATCGGGTTCAGCCCTGCGGCCATCGTCAGCACGGTGGATTTACCGCAACCCGAATGGCCGATCAGGCTGATGAATTCGCCCTTATTCACCTTGAGGTCAAAGTTTTCGACAACCGTCAGTGGCCCCTTTGGCGTCGGGTACACTTTGTGCAATTGCGAGAAATTCAGATATCGTTCCTCAACCCCGCCTGTCTGGGCTTTGGCCACTGCGGCGGGCACGGAACGGATCGGCGTGACCTTTGGCAGGTGACGGGTTTCCTCAATTTTGGCAGCAATGCCCACATCCATCAGATAGTTGGTGACCTGCACGCGCAGGGCCTTGAATATGGCATCATCGTTCATCGCCGCACGGTCACGTGGGCGCGGGATGTTAACCTGCACGGCGTCGCCCAATGTCCCATCAGGGTTCAGCGGTATGATCCGGTCAGCCAGTAAAATCGCCTCGTCCACGTCATTGGTAATCAGAATACAGGTTTTCTTGTCCTTTTCCCAAATGTCTAAAATCTCGTCTGCCAGATTGGCGCGGGTCAGCGCATCAAGCGCGCTGAGCGGTTCGTCCAACAAGAGCATTTCAGGGTTCATCGCCAGCGCGCGTGCAACCGATACACGTTGACGCATGCCGCCTGATAATTCCGCTGGGCGCCGCAACTTGGCATGAGGCAAGCCGACCATGCCGACGTAGTGGTCGATCTTTGCCTCACGCTCGGCCTTGGACAATTTCGGGAACACCGCATCCACGGCCAAACCAACATTACCGCCGACGGTCAGCCATGGCATCAGTGAATAGCTTTGAAACACCAGACCGCGTTCTGGACCCGGGCCTTTGATGGGTGCGCCTTTAAACGTGACCGTGCCGCTGTCGGGGGTTTCCAACCCTGCGATCAGGTTCATCAGCGTGGACTTGCCAGAGCCCGAAAACCCGAGGATCGCGACAAATTCCCCTTCGGCCACGTCAAAGCTGATGTCGCGCAGCACGTCGTTGCGATGTGTACCTTGGCCAAAGCCTTTGGATACGTTTTGAAAACTCAGAATGCTCATGATGATTACCGGTTCTCTGTAAAGGTGAACATGGATTGCAGTGCAAACATCACACGGTCGAGCAAGAACCCGATGATCCCGATGGTGAAGACGGCAACCATGATTTTGGCCAGTGATTGCGACGATCCGTTCTGGAATTCGTCCCAGACGAATTTGCCAAGACCAGGGTTCTGCGCCAACATTTCTGCTGCGATCAGAACCATCCAGCCAACCCCCAATGACAGGCGTAAACCGGTGAAAATCAGTGGCAATGCAGATGGCAAAACCAGTTTAGTGATTTTGGCATAGGTCGACATCTTGAGGACCTTGGACACAGACACCAGATCCTTGTCGATTGACGACACGCCAAGGGTTGTGTTGATCAACGTCGGCCAAAGCGAACACAGTGTCACAGTGATGGCCGACACAAGGAACGACTTGGAAAACATCCCGTCGTTGGTTGTATAAAGCGCCGAGACGATCATGGTCACAATCGGCAACCAAGCCAGCGGGCTGACAGGTTTGAAAATCTGGATCAGCGGGTTGATTGCTGCATTTGCTGTGGCCGACAGCCCCGCCATGATCCCCAGCGGGATCGCGATGGCAGAGGCGATCAGAAACCCGAAGAATACGGTGATGATCGACGTCCAGATTTGCGCGTAATATGTGGGGCGGCCCGTATAGGCACGTTCCTTGACGTCGTCAGCGCGGCCATTGGCAATCAGATCGGCGTTGCGTGTGTCTTGACGCGCGTAGAATGCGACAGCCTTTTCGCGTTCTCGCACGGCATCTGCGTTCAGACTGACCGCCTGTTCCCAGACCTGCGCAGGGCCAGGGATTGCGCCCAGAGATGTTTGCACCTTGGGCGCCAGCGTGCCCCAAGCCACCAAAAACACAAGGATCGCCAAAATCGGCACACAAAGCAGACGCCAGACTTCGGACAGTTGCGCGCGCGGGTTGTCACCAGCCGCCGCCTTAAGCAGCGGTGTCAGCCACGCCAAACCAAATACTTGAAACCAAGCATCTGCCTTGTTGATCCGCGTAAACAACCGCGCACGGCGGGCCTCTGCGCTTATGGTGTCTTGGTCTATTGCGGTCATGGGAACGGGCCTCTTTGGCTGTCAAAATCAGGGAGGGTTGCGCCGCAGGATCACCCTGCGGCGCAAGAGGCTTAGTCAACGATCACGCCGTCGACGACGGTCTGTGTGCCCTTAAGCCCGATTGGCAGGCTTTCGAGATAAGCATTGGGGCTGCGCCCGTCGTAAGCGATGCCGTCGATGATATCGCCCGCAGGGGTTGGCGTCTTAAATCCGTCACTGTCCCAAGGGAAATCCACCGCGTTTGCCATGCCGTCGTCGACCAACAAGCGCGCGGCTTGCAAATAGATGTCGGGGCGGTAAACCTCTTTGGCTTTCTCGATGAACCAATCGTCAGACACAGGTTCTGCGATTTGGCCCCAGCGACGCATTTGTGTCAGATACCAAACCGCGTCCGAGTAAAACGGATAGGTCGCATTATAGCGAAAGAACACGTTGAAATCGGGTGCTGGACGCACGTCGCCTTTTTCAAACTCAAAGAACCCTGTCATAGAATTGGCGATGACTTCGGCATCAGCACCGACGTATTCAGAGCGCGACAAAATCTCGACCGCTTCCTCGCGGTTCGCGTTGTCGTTCTCGTCAAGCCACATCGCCGCGCGGATCAACGCCTTGGTGAGGGCCAATGTTGTGTTCGGGTTTTCTTCAGCGAATGCGGCAGTGATGCCGAACACCTTTTCAGGATTATTCTTCCACATGTCGTAATCGGTGATGACGGGCACACCGATGCCTTTGAACACGGCTTGTTGGTTCCATGGCTCGCCCACGGCATAGCCATTGATTGTGCCCGCTTCCATTGTGGACGGCATTTGTGGAGGTGGCGTAACGGACAAGAACACGTCAGCGTTAATGGTACCGCTAACGTCTTGCGGTGAATAATACCCCGGTTCTAATCCACCAGCAGCAAGCCAATAGCGGATTTCATAGTTGTGCGTTGAAACAGGGAAAACCATGCCCATATTGAACGGCTCTCCGCGGTCTTTGTATTCTTCAACCACAGGGGCCAAAGTCGACGCGCTGATCGGATGCTGCGGGCGACCATCGTCCATCAATGGGACATTTGGCTTCATCTGATCCCAAATATCATTGGACACAGTGATCGCGTTACCATTCAAGTCCATGGAAAAAGGCGTGATGATATGCGCTTTTGTACCGTACCCGATTGTGGCGGCAATCGGTTGTCCAGCAAGCATATGCGCGCCGTCCAGTTGACCGTCGATCACACCATCCAACAGAACTTTCCAGTTTGCTTGCGCTTCAATTGTGACGAACAGACCTTCGTCTTCAAAATACCCTTGCTCGTATGCAACGGCCAGCGGGGCCATGTCTGTCAGCTTAATAAAGCCAAACGTCAGCTCGTCTTTTTCCAGATCCAACATCTGCGCCATCGCGGGCGAGGCACACAATGCAGTGGAGGCAAGTAACCATTTAAACGTGTTCATTTTTGTTATCCCTGTCGAAAATGCAAAAAACCGCACGACTGGAACATGCGGGAGGAGGTGCATGCGACAATCGAGCGGCTTTGCTCTTAAACTTTGTAGTCCACAGCGTCGTGGACCGATGGGGCAGCGTTGCCCGTGAAACCAACATCTGCCAATCGACGCAGGCTCACAATCCGATCGCAATTAGGATGGGGGGAAATCATGCCGCGTTGCAGCATTGCCTATTCCTTGGGCGTAGTTTCCGTAGCGATGTCAAAAGCTGCGCCATCATAAAAATTATCAGGGGCCAGAATCAGCGCGCCCTTAGGGTTCGTGACTGGCGTTTCCTCAGATAAAACGCCTTCGACTTTGGCCGATGCATTTGGGATATCGACCCCAATTGGTGTCAGGGCATCGCGGTAAATATCGCTCCGGAAGCATTGCGATTGGTCAGGCACGCCCAATTGGGCAGATATCCACGATGCCTGACTGCGCCAAGGGAAATTAGCCGCACCGTTGTGGAAAACCATGAACCGATCCACGCGCAGCGGGTCCGCACCCGAACGTGGACGGATTTGCCCCGTCAACGCGGGTTCAATCGCGTGATCTGGCAAATCAAGATGCTTGCTACTAGCCAAAATCTCGACTGCCAAGGGCACGTTTTGCGGTTGTTCCAACCAACGCGCAGCACGGTAAACCGCCCGCACCATCGCATGGCAGGTGGCAGGGTTTTGCGTGACCCAATCACGGCGCGCACCAAGCACCTTTTCAGGCACGCAATTCCAGATGGCGGATGTCGGCAACACCAACACGGCGCCACTGTCTTGCACAGCCACAGACCCCCAAGGTTCGCCCACACAAAACATATCAATCCGCCCATCGCGCAGGGCTTGTGACATTTGCGGTGGAGGCACGCTAATGATCTCGACGCGGTCATTGGCAAAAGCAGGATCTTGCCGCAGCCAGTAATCCACAAGCAAACGGTGCATGGAAAATGGGAATGGCACGCCGATGCGCAAAGTCTGCTGGCCACCCGCTAAAACGGCGGCAGATGTGGCGCGGGGGTTGTCAAAATACGGCGCCCAACCCTGGGCGGCCATGCGGTTGGCCATATCAGTAGACACGCCAATCACCGTGCCATTCAACGCAAGCACCATGAGCGCATCAATTTGCACGGGATACCCGCTTTGCCCCGATGACATGGCAATCGGCATGGGTGACAAAAGATGCGCAAAATCCAATTGCCCGAACGCAAGATGGTCCCTGATCGCCGACCAAGACGGTTGTTTGACCAAAGTCAGGTCAAGCCCTTCTTGGGTGGCAAACAACAGGTCCTTGGCGATAATAAGCGGGGCGCTGTCGACCAAAGGCAAGTAGCCACATGTGACAGATGGCATCATCCGAGCAAATCCGCCGATGTGACCAATGCCTGCGCCACATCGGCGACCTTGCGCCCTTGGCTCATGGCGGTCGTGCGCAACAGGTTATAGGCCTCGTTCTCTGATATTCCGCGTGCCCGCATCACAAGCCCCTTGGCGCGGTCAATCATTTTGCGGTCTGACAATGCGCGCTTGGCCGCGAACAATTCAGTCTGCATTTTCTGGATCATATGAAACCGCGCAATGGCCGTTTCCAAAACCGGTTTGATCCGGTCAGTATGCAAGCCATTGACGACATAGGCACTGACACCTGCACTGATGGCCGCCTTGGTCATCGTGTCATCGGTATGATCCACAAACATCGCGACGGGGCGCGATTGCGCTTGCGACGTCATGCTGAGGTGTTCCAGCGTATCGCGATCTGGGTTTGTCAGATCAATCAGGATTAGATCAGGATTGTGGCTGGCGACAGCCTCGGCAATATCTCCATTCAACCCAATCACAGTGACATCGGACCAGCCATTTTCTTGAAGTGCGTCACTAATCTCAAGCGCTTTGTCGGCGTTGGGTTCTACCACCAATATATTCAGGCATTGTGTCATTGCAAAACCTATAGGGACTGCGTTCGGGTAAGACTTAAGAAGTCAAAAGATTGCACGGACAAATCAATATGAGTGACTATTTTAGTGGCGTATTTTCGGTGTATGTATGAAAAATAGTCATAAAATCCAAATCTGGCGCAGTTATGAAGTGAAATAGAACTGCTCCCGGTCTTTCCTCGTGACATGTAAAAATCAGAAATTTCGCACTTGCAGCGAAGGTCCGCAATCCGCCC
>JBLHXF010000051.1:0-13754 GCA_047629435.1 Yoonia sp.
GTGCGCGACCCGATTGCTTGTAAGCCAGCCGTTATGGCCGAGACCGATCAATACGTGGCCTTTGGGTCCGAGTACCGCGCGCTTGTTGATCTGCCCGACATTGAGAATGCCCGCGTTTGGGAACCGGAACCAGCAACCGTGTATTTCTGGAGCCACGACAGCGCCCCGACATCTTCTGAAAAGGCCGCATAAATGCAGACCATCGACCTATCTGAACTTGGCCTGCGTGCAGTGAACAAGATGCTTCACGATCAAGCGGCTGATACCAACCAGACCAGTTGGACCATAGAGAATGCCAAGGGGTCACATGCGATTGCATGCGGTCTTGATGCCCCAATTGAAGTCACTGTTAAAGGCTCAACGGGGTACTATTGCGGTGGCATGAACCAGCATGCGACAATCAAAATTGATGGGTCTGCTGGCCCCGGGACTGGTGAGAACATCATGTCCGGCAAGATTATTATTGAAGGTGACGCAAGCCAGTATCTGGGCGCGACCGGTCATGGCGGATTGATTGTTGTCAAAGGCAATGCATCGTCCCGCTGCGGTATTTCCATGAAAGGCGTGAACATCGTCGTTGCTGGAAACATCGGGCACATGTCTGCGTTTATGGGTCAATCTGGCAACCTTGTGGTCTGCGGCGACGCGGGCGACGCATTAGGTGACAGCTGTTACGAGGCGCGTTTCTTTGTGCGCGGGTCGGTTAAATCCCTTGGTGCTGATTGTGAAAAGAAAGAGATGCGCGCCGAGCACATCGAAATCTTGCAAGGCCTTTTGGATGAGGCTGGCATTGACGCCAACCCATCCGATTTCACACGCTACGGGTCTGCTCGTACGCTTTATAATTTCGATGTTGATAACGCTGGCGCATATTAGGGATAACCGACATGACTGATAATAAAATCCCGACCACGACACCCCGCCAATCTGCGACGTTTACCGCTGATGTGAACAGTGACATTCGCCGTGCTGCCGCGACTGGTATTTACGACATCCGTGGTGGTGGTGCCAAACGTAAGGTTCCGTCATTTGACGATCTACTGTTTATGGGCGCATCGATTTCCCGCTATCCATTGGAAGGATACCGCGAGAAGTGCGAGACCAATGTCACCATTGGCGGCCTGAATGCGTCTAACCCGATCGAGTTGGATATCCCGATCACGATTGCAGGCATGTCCTTTGGCGCATTGTCTGGTCCCGCAAAAGAGGCGTTGGGCCGTGGTGCAACGCTGGCTGGTACATCTACGACCACCGGCGATGGCGGTATGACCCCCGAAGAACGCGGTCATTCCGACAAGCTAGTCTATCAATATTTGCCGTCCCGTTACGGGATGAACCCTGATGATTTGCGTAAAGCAGATGCGATTGAGATCGTGGTTGGTCAAGGCGCCAAACCCGGTGGTGGTGGTATGTTGCTTGGTCAAAAGATCAGCGACCGTGTGGCGCATATGCGTAACTTGCCCAAGGGGATTGATCAGCGGTCTGCGTGTCGTCATCCCGATTGGACGGGTCCAGATGATCTTGAGATCAAGATCTTGGAACTGCGCGAGATTACCGGATGGAAGGTGCCAATTTACGTGAAGGTTGCTGGTGCCCGTCCGTATTATGATGTCACGCTTGCGATTAAGGCGGGTGCTGATGCGATCGTTTTGGACGGTATGCAAGGCGGTACTGCAGCAACCCAAGATGTGTTCATTGAGCATGTCGGTCAGCCAACGCTTGCAATCATTCGTCCTGCTGTTCAGGCGCTTCAGGATCTTGGCATGCACCGAAAGGTTCAGCTGATCTTGTCGGGTGGTATCCGGTCTGGTGCTGATGTGGCCAAGGCCATGGCGCTCGGCGCTGATGCCGTGTCAATCGGGTCTGCCGCGTTGATCGCGCTTGGTGATAATGATCCGAAATACGAAACTGAATATAACGCGCTTGGTACGACTGCGGGTGCATATGACGATTGGCACGAGGGTCGCGATCCTGCGGGTATCACAACCCAAGACCCAGAGTTGATGGCGCGATTTGACCCTATTGAAGGCGGCCGTCGTTTGAAAAACTATCTGAAGGTGATGACGCTTGAGGCACAGACGATTGCGCGTGCTTGCGGCAAAAACCACCTGCACAATCTGGAACCAGAGGATCTTGTGGCGCTGACGATGGAAGCTGCTGCAATGGCAAAAGTTCCGTTGTGTGGCACCGATTGGTATCCCGGAAAACCCGGCACAGGTTTCTAAATTCAGGGCGCGGCCAGTAATGGACCGCGCCCCATTTCAATAAAAGTCGACAGGGAAAAAACAATGGCAACTGATCTCGCAAAATTCGCCAAAGATAACGGCGTCAAATACTTCATGATTTCGTTTACCGATCTGTTCGGCGGACAACGTGCAAAGCTGGTTCCGGCCCGCGCCATCGCTGACATGCAAGAGAACGGAGCGGGGTTCGCAGGGTTCGCCACATGGCTCGATCTGACGCCCGCCCACCCTGATATGCTGGCTATGCCAGATCCGGAGGCAGTGATCATCCTGCCATGGAATAAGGAAATCGCATGGGTGCCTGGCAACTGTGTGATGTCCGGCAAAGACGTCGATCAGGCCCCGCGTAACGTGTTACGCAAGCTGATCGCCGAGGCTGCATCTGAGGGCATGCATGTTAAAACGGGCATCGAGGCCGAGTTCTTTTTACTGACCCCTGCTGGTGATCAGATCAGTGATGAATTCGATACGGCCGCCAAGCCTTGTTATGATCAGCAAGCGTTCATGCGTCGTCTTGATGTGATCCGCGAGATATCAGATTATATGCTGGAGCTTGGTTGGGGTGCGTACCAAAACGACCACGAAGACGCGAATGGTCAGTGGGAAATGAATTGGGATTTCGACGATGCGTTAAAGACAGCTGATAAGCACAGCTTCTTTAAGTTCATGACCAAATGCGTGGCTGAAAAGCACGGATACCGCGCGACGTTCATGCCAAAGCCAATTGAGGGGCTGACTGGTAACGGCTGCCACGCGCACATCTCTGTTTGGGATGCGCCGGGCAAGGACTCGAAGGTTAATGTCTTTGCGATGGACGCCAACGACAGCTCGCAAACTGCTGAATTGGGTCTGTCCGAGAAGGGCCGCCATTTCCTTGGTGGGATTATGAAACACGCGTCCGCCTTGGCCGCGATCACGAACCCGACGGTGAACAGCTACAAACGGATCAATGCGCCTCGCACGATGTCGGGGGCCACTTGGGCGCCAAACACGGTGACGTGGACTGGCAATAACCGGACACACATGGTCCGCGTTCCTGGCCCAGGTCGGTTTGAGCTGCGCCTGCCAGATGGTGCGGTGAACCCGTACCTGTTGCAGGCGATTATCATTGCGGCGGGTCTGTCGGGCGTGAGGTCAAAAGCCGATCCGGGCAAGCGCCACGATATTGATATGTACGCTGAGGGTCATAAAGTCCGCGGTGCTCCAAAGCTGCCGCTCAACATGCTCGACGCGCTACGCGAATATGACAAAGACAAGGCCTTAAAGGCCGCGATGGGCGAGGAATTCTCGAACGCGTATCTGAAAATGAAGATGCAGGAATGGACTGACTTCTGTAGTTACTTTTCAGATTGGGAAAAGCAAAACACGATGGATATTTGATCCAAACCCCAAAAAATCAAAAACTGCACCAATCGATTGGTGCGGTTTTTTAAGTCATATGGTCATCGTCTCGATCGGGCAAAAACTGTTAATCGTAGGCAGCGTCAACGATAAACTCGACCTTCAACTCTGCACGGGCCAATTTGGCTTCACCACAAGCACGCGCAGGTGCGTGGCCTTCTGGAACCCACGCATTCCAAACCTCGTTCAGACCAGTAAAATCTGACATGTCCGCCAACCAGATCGTGACGCGCAGCATTTTTTCACGGCTAGACCCCGCCTTGATCAACAGCGCGTCAATTTTATCTAAGCAAGTCTGCACCTGCTCTTGGATCGTATCACCATCGGCGACTTGGCCCGTGATATACGCCACGCCATTATGCTTAACGATTTTTGAGGACCGCGCCCCAACATCAATACGTTCGATCATGTTTTCATTCCTTTAACGTAACCAATTCTTGCGGCGTACAATCGTGGCATACCAAAGCAATGCACCACCGACCAGAACGGACATGGCCGAGCTAGGCACAATACCAACCAGCATTGTCGCGTGGATGACTGTCAAAACAATGCCCGCAAGCGACAGCATGAAAACAGGCACAGCCACATTGCGTCTTAGCAACAGCAAAATGCACCCAACAGCCCCGCCAAACACCGCAATGGCAAAGCCACCTGTGGCCCATGCCGGGCGTCCATTGATAATAAGTTGGTAGGCATCGGGCATTGCTGCCACCGTTTCAGGATTGGTTTGCACAATGTAATTCATGCACCCCATCAGGTTCCAAATAAGGCCCACGATGGCGACGATCCAAAAGCTGTAATGTGGTTTTTGCACGTGCCGTATCCTTTTAGAGTTCAGATCACCTTAACCCAGTTTCATGTAAAGAAACTAACACTTTCAGATTTACCCTCGGGAAAAATTGTTGACTTAGAGGAAGGATCGCTGTGCAATTGACCAAACGTCAAAATGCCATTGGGAGAGTCGAGAATGAAGAAACGTATTGCCGTCATCGGTGCCGGTCCGTCAGGTCTGGCGCAATTGCGCGCCTTCCAATCAGCCGCTGCAAAAGGCGAGGAAATTCCTGAAATCGTCTGCTTTGAAAAGCAATCAAACTGGGGTGGGTTGTGGAATTATTCGTGGCGCACCGGGTTGGACGAATACGGCGAGCCCGTGCATGGTTCCATGTACCGCTACCTGTGGTCCAACGGCCCAAAGGAAGGTTTAGAATTCGCCGATTATTCGTTTGAGGAACATTTTGGCAAGCAGATCGCCAGCTATCCACCGCGCGCCGTTTTATTTGATTACATCCAAGGTCGCGTTGACAAGGCAGGCGTCCGCGATTGGATTAAATTTGAGACCGCTGTCCGCTGGGTCGAAAAGGATGGTGAAAAGTTTAACGTCACGGTCTGTGATCTGCCGAATGACCACACATATACCGAAAACTTTGATCATGTGATCGTCGGATCTGGTCACTTTAGCACGCCAAATGTCCCACAGTTTGACGGATTCGAGAGCTTTAAGGGCCGTATTCTACATGCCCATGATTTCCGCGATGCGATGGAGTTTAAGGACAAAGATATCCTGATCGTCGGCACGTCCTATTCAGCTGAAGACATCGGATCGCAGTGTTGGAAATACGGCGCCAAGTCGATTACCGTCAGCCACCGGACCGCTGCGATGGGATATGATTGGCCTGACAATTGGGCAGAGGTGCCCCTGTTGACACATGTCGACGGCAACACTGCGCATTTCAAAGATGGCACCAGCCGTGATGTTGATGCGATCATTCTGTGCACTGGGTATCGCCACCATTTCCCATTCCTGCCGGATGATTTGCGCCTGAAGACTGCGAACCGCTTGGCTGCGTCTGACCTCTATAAAGGCGTTGCTTATGTGAACGAGCCGAACCTGTTTTACCTCGGCATGCAGGACCAGTGGTTCACGTTCAACATGTTTGACGCCCAAGCATGGTGGGTTCGTGACGCGATTATGGGCCGGATCGAGATGCCTGATCACGCCACTATGGTCGCCGATGTGGCCGACCGAATTGCGCGTGAAGATGCCGGTGAAGATGACTATGATGCCATCTGGTATCAGGGTGGTTACATCAAGGAATTGATCGACGAGACCGACTATCCGACCTTTGATGTTGAGGGTGCCTGCCAGGCGTTCAAGGCATGGAAAGGCCACAAGAAGGCTGGCATCATGACGTTCCGCGATAACGGGTATAAATCCGTTATGACTGGCACGATGGCCCCCAAGCACCACACCGCGTGGAAAGATGCATTGGACGACAGCCTAGAGGTCTATTTGCAGAACTAAAAGCAGACCCACTAGCCTAAATTACTTTGGGCTGGTGGGCGTTACACGCAGGAACACATAAGTCTGCTGCAAGCCGCCTTTGTCCTTAATCGACAGCCCAACATCAAAACTATCGACGACAAACAATCTTAAATCATAAAAGTCGGGATGGTTCACAGCCTGATCGTTGACTGGTGCGATGCCTTGGTCAGCACACGCCGTCACGGCGGTTAGTAGTCCATCAAATACGGCTGTTGCTTGCGCTGACCGATAGGCGTGCGGCCATGCACAATTCACGGAACTGGCGCCGGACAAATCCAACGACCGCGTACATGCAGCGACCGTATTGGGCAAAAACGGCAAGGCCACAGTTGGTACCGCCTCATCCACCAGCGCGTCGAAGATGTCGCAAAATGTTTGAGCCTGAGCCAGGGATGTAGTCAGGCTCATACCAATCAGGTATCCAAAAAGATGTGGCAGTTTCAATTCAACATCCTTCCTGCAAATCCAGCAGTGCAGTCATAGACAGGTGTATCAGTCCGCGACTATCTGGTCACCATCCACAATGGTAAACGGTGTCGGCGATGTCGTTTTGCTAACCCAGAAAAAGCCACCCGCGAATTCCATGATAAACCAGCTTTCCCAGTCGTCATCATCCGGCCAAATGGATCCGTAGCTGTCGTCTTGGACGCGCCATTCGCCATACTCGGGCATTGATCCCTGTTCAGCATAGATCGTGGTCCCGTCGGGGTCAAAATATTGGCGATAATCAGCGCCTTCCCACGTTCCCACCGCCGTATTGCCAGACAGAAGCACAGTGATTTCTTTATCAAGCAATTTTACAGATTGAGCAGCGACAGGCATGGCAAGTGCGACCAACAAGCCTGCAAAGATCGTGCGCCGAATTATCATGCAGTTTCTCCTATTCGCCAATCAGGCACGTCGTTGATCAGTATCTGGGCCACACGATGAACCGCGCGGCGTAGCTGTTCCACTTTGACACCTGAAAGCCCACAGTCAACAAGGGCTGTGTCCCATGTGGCCAGCCATGCGTCGGCGTCCGCTTGCCGGATTGGGACATGCGCGTGGATTTCACGTACATCCATATGGCCGTGGGTTTCGCGGTAATGCTGCCGTCCACCCAAAAAACCAATCATAAAGTCAACCTGCTGGACACGCGTGTGATCAAGTCCATGACCCCTAAAATGCAGCCGGTAAATGCCCGCTGCATTTGGGTCGGTTTCCATAAGGTCATAAAATCGGTTCACCAGCCGGAACACGGCTTCTTCCCCGCCAACATGATCAATCAGCGTTTCCATTAGGATCTTGGTCGTTCTTTCTTGGGGTCAAACGCGGCAAGGTCGGGTCGGATCACCGCAGGCAGGCGCTTTTGCTCGCCGTCCAATTTGCCAATTTCCAGTTCAGTACCTGCATCTGCATGTGCAACGTCAACACGCGCCATTGCGATGTTTTTACCCAGCATCGGGGACCGAATGGCTGACGTAACTTCGCCGACTTGGGCGCGCCCACCGACGGTATGCATGCAATCGCCATGGCCAACATCAACTGCACTATCCACATCAAGCCCAACCAATTTGTTGCGCGGATGTTCTTTGCGCCGGATCAACGCATCGCGACCGATGAAATCATCAGGCTTGGATTTTAACGGCACGGTGAACCCGATACCTGCCTCGAACGGATCAGTCTGGTCAGAGAAATCGTAGCCAGCGAAAATAAGCCCTGCTTCGATGCGGACCATATCAAGCGCCTCTAGACCCATTGGGACCAGCCCGTGATCTTTGCCCGCCTCCCAGATCGCATCAAAAATTTCTGTCGCATTTTTAGGGTGACACATGACCTCATAACCCAACTCGCCCGTATAGCCCGTGCGTGACAAAACAAACGCCGTACCGCTTTCGTTATTTAAACGCGCGGGTGCGAACCGGAACCATCCAATTTGATCAAAGTTCGGCTGGTGCGGTGCGGTCCATACAATTTTGCGCAGCAGGTCGCGGCTTTCTGGGCCTTGCACAGCGACGTTATGCATCTGGTCGGTCGACGCGCGAATCAGCACCTTAAGGCCCAGCTTTTCAGCCTGTTCGCGCATCCATTCGCCGCCATAGTCAGAACCGCCAATCCAGCGAAAATTGTCTTTGCCCAAACGAAACACAGTGCCATCATCTACCATGCCACCATGTTCATAGCACATCGCGGTGTAGACAACGCCGCCGATAGACAGGGTTTTCATGTTGCGGGTGAACACGTACTGGCACAACGCCTCTGCGTCGGGACCCGTGATTTCGAATTTCCGCAGTGGGGACAAATCAAGAATGACCGCCTTTTGACGGCAGGCCCAGTATTCTTCGATGCATCCATGGCTGGTTGAATTCGCCGCCAACCAGTACCCGTTATATTCGATAAAGTTGTTCGTGTGCTTGGCAAAGCTATCGTGGAACGCTGTTTTCTTGGTCATCTTGGGCTCCGAATCTTTGGTCGTGCGGATCGCAATGGACCTGCTGAATGTTTCTTGACCGCTATAAGTGCGAACGTGAATGTCGGATGGGTTCCAGCCGTTAGCCGCCGATGTATCGTCTGGACACGCAGAGCTGACACAGACGATATCGGTCAATGCGCGCAGCAGAACGTAGTCGCCCGGACGGGACCATGGTTCGTCAGAATACAAGACGCCGTGGTCATCAAGGAACGTGTTGAAGAAAAAGTTAATCGCCATCCATCCGTGCCGCGGTGCCACGCCATAGTCACGTAATGCACCATTGAAATTGGCCGAACAGTTCACGTGCCCCGGATAGCCGATGTCATTGTAATATTTCTCGGTGCAAGCCATCGCGAATGCATCGTGGCGACCGCAGGTGTCTTGAATAACTTCGACCAAGGGCAGCATTTCTTGGTCGTAATATTTCGCATGCAAACCTGGCATCGGATAGGCGTGGCCCATCAATGTGCGGGTGGTTGTTACATCGAGTGCGTGCTCGATCCCTTTGTCCAATTTGCGTGCGCTGAAGCATTCAAAATCGGAACACTGACGCCCGTCCACATCGATAATCTGGATATAGTCGCCTGCTTTTACGAAAAATGATTCTGCAGTTTGCGTATGGACACGAATGTCTGACAGCGGGTCGGCAAGTGGATCGGGGGCTTCGAACTTCACCGTTGATTTAATGACGGCCCTTTTGATCATGACGACTAAAGGTGTCGCGGTGTTTTGCAGTTCGGCATCCATCGCGTCAGCAGGCGCTGCGATAATGATGGCGCCGTCACGCACGGCGCGGAAACTGGCGTCAGTTTTTGCTGGCGTTGTTGTCTCGAACAGATGGATTGCACCGGGTTGTGACAAATCGATGCTGCGCGCCTCTAGGCTCATGCGTAGACCGCGCAGGGATTGATTGTCGCTTGTCAGAAGCTTGTGCAGACCGCCCGCAGGGGCCGTACCGGTTTCACCCAGAACGCCCGCATCGATTTTACCCTTGGGGTCAGTCGCGACAAGCTCGCACAACTGCCCGCCTTCGTCATTGCTGATTGTGACCTGATCGCCCGTTTCAATCGGGATGAAAACTGCACCTGCACCCTCAACCACATAGCGTTCGGTACCTGCTGGCATCGAAAACACATTCGGTTGAATAATTTTACTGGGCGATGGCGGGCCACGTTTGACAGTGGGATATGTATGGTCGAGCATGGCAATAACCTGAGTGCATGTTGCATGAGCGGAATAATTATTTAACCTTAAGAATACATACAAACGTAATTCCAGCAAATGAAAAGACACAATGACGCACCATCAGATTAATTTTATTGGCTGGATTCTCTTTGTTGTCTCAGCAATTGGGTTTTGCGTCGCCAGTATTGGCAGCTTTTGGGCCATGTTTGGGTCCATTTTCTTTTTACTCGCTTGCTTAGTCTTTATGATTCCTTTTTTCAGAGCCGATAAATGAGCGCCCTTTCGCTGGGTATCATCGCCGCGTTTGCGTGGGGGTTTCACGACATCTGCGTAAGGTACCTAAGCCAACGCACACCGCTGATGGCATCACTTTTGACCGTGTTGATCGCAGGGTTGCTGTTCCATATCGGCGTATTGGTTGTAGAGGATGGGTTCACCCCGCTAACAACGCAAACCACGTGGATGGCCGTGTTGTCCGGTGTGTTTTTCTTGATGGCCAGTCTTGGGCTTTATGGCGCGTTTCAACGCGGACCAGTTAAGCTGGTGGCACCGATCATCGCAAGCTATCCGGTGTTGTCGTTGGGCTGGGCCGTTATGCGCGGCGCAGAGATTTCAGCATGGCAATGGAGCGCGGTGATCACGATCATTGTTGGCGTGTCATTGGTTGCCACATTGGCGCAGCAAGACAGCGAAGAAAACCCGCCCGCTGGCCCGACGATTGCATTTGCGTTGATGGCCGCCGTGGGGTTCGCAGGTACCTTTGCAATTGGGCAACATGCGTCAGAGATTTCTGGCCATTTGCCTGTGGCTTTGGTCACACGGATCACCGCTGTTGTGCTGCTTGTCGCGGCAATGGTGGTGATGCGTTTGCCGTTCTGGGCGGGCTTTCGCGCGTTACCGACATTAATACTTATGGGGATCGCAGATGGGATCGCATTGTTGTGCTTGCTTGCGGCTGGCGGCCTGCCAGACGCGCAATATGCCGCCGTGTCATCATCGTGCTTTGGATTGCTGACGATCCTAATGGCATGGGCATTTTTGCGCGAAAAGATGACACCCCCACAGTGGGCAGGGTGCGCCATCGCATTTGCGGGGATCGGGTACTTGGCGGTTTAAGGTAGGCCAAGCGCCTTTTTCTTATCCGCCGCCCACTTCATAATCACAAGATCAAAGGTTAGCGCCATAAGTGACACGCAGATACCAAGGACAAAGTTCTTGCCCAAGTCAGTACCAGCCAGCGTCCGCTGCAGTTCCTGACCAAGATCCTGTGTGCCGATAAAGGCCGCGATGATCACCATAAAAAACGCGAACATGATCGCTTGGTTAAACCCAACGGCCATCGTGGGCAGCGCGAGAGGCAATTGCACGTTGATCAGTTTTTGCATGCGGGTGGCACCTGCCATATCCGCCGCTTCGGTCATTTCAGGCGGCACGGTGCGCAGCCCTTCGATGGTGTAGCGGGTCAATGGAACCATCGCGAAGATCAAGATCGATCCCACAACAGCCGTCGCTGTGATGCCAAACAACATGATCGCCGGGATCAGGTAGATGAAGCTTGGGAATGTCTGCGCTGTGTCGCAGGCCAGCAGCACACGACGGGACCATTTGTCGGACCGCGACGCGAGGATACCGACGGGAATACCGATCAGCATCGCAATCGAGACCGCAGCAAGCACGGAATACAGCGTTATCATCGACCGATCCCACCAGCCTGATAGGGCAACGAGGCCAAAAAAGATCGCGGCGATCACTCCTTCACGTTTACCGCCCAGCCAGACGGCAAACGCCATAACAACCATGATGACGGCGGGTGTTGGAATCGACAGCATAAAGTCGCGGAATGGATTGAGAACCCAGACGTTAAGGAAATACCGGATGCCAAAGGTCACGGATTTAACGATGTCAATCGCAAGGAAGCCCTTGATCATATTATCAAGCTCTTTGCCTTGGCTGAAATCTTGACCACGCCCGATGACGCCCGCAATCGGTAGCACTATGGACAGCAGCGTGAACCCGATGAACACGCTAATAGCTAGCACAAGTGTCTTATGGCGGTTGACCCACGACGTGCCTTTTTCAAAATGTTCAGGCTGTTTAACGACCCATGCCTTGGACATGCGATCAAGCGTGACGGCGAGCAAAACAATGGTCACACCGATCTCAAATGAGCGACCTAGTTTAAAGCTGCCCATCATTGCCAGCAGTTTTGCCCCAAGGCCGGGCATGCCAATGAATGCTGTCAAAACGACCATGGCCAAACACAGCATGATGACTTGGTTCACGCCGACCAAAATCTCGGTCCGCGCAGACGGAATGTAGACGTGGCGCAGCATTTGGTATTTGGAACAGCCGGACATTTTGCCAGCCTCGACCACCTCTGGTGATACCTTTTGCAGGCCAAGTGTTGTCATCAAGATCATTGGTGGGATTGCATAGATCGTTGTTGCGACGGCACCTGCTGTTGGGCCTACTTTGAAAAAGATCACGGCGGGCAAAAGGTAGGTAAAGAACGGTAGAGTTTGTAAGACAGACAAAACTGGTTTGATTACCCTATCGACCCACGCGTATTTCCATGCGGCGATGCCAAGCGACAAGCCGATCACAAATGCCAGCGGTGCAGCGACGACGAGAACCGACATGGTTTCCATCGCGATTTTCCATTGGCCGATCAGTGCGGTCCATACGAATGTGCCGCCCCCAAGCACCGCCAAACGCCAGCCGCCGAGGTAATATCCAATGACGGCTGCGACGCCTGCGATTGCTGTCCATGGGATTGGTCCAAGATTAGGCCAGCGCCGTTTGCCGTAGAGAATATTGCCGGACGTATCGAGCACGTTTTCCAAGCCGCCTGTCAGGAAGCGGGTGAATTTTAGCAACCCAAGATCGTCTTTTACAAAGTTAAAGATGACGTCAAGCCAAATGGCAAACGGCGGGATCATCCCTTCTGGAATGCGGTGCAGCCATGCAGGTAATACGCCAGAATATTGCAACAGGGTTAAAACAACCGCGATGCCAAGCAGCCAAATGGCGGTACGGTTTCGGGTCATCGGTTCACGGGTCACTGCGGGGATAGCGACCATTATTCAGCCCCCAGCAAAATGTCCAAAGCATCGGCGCGCGACATGGCACCAATAGATGCGCCGTCACGGGTCACGGGAATGAAGTCGCGTTTGTCATTCACCAACATGCGGGCCAGTTTGTGTACGGTCATGCGGGCATCGACAGGCTCGCCTTTGCCTGTTTGATCGGCTTGCGCCAAGACACCAGCGTGAACAACGCGGGCCTTATCCACCTCTTCGGTAAACTTGCGCACGTATTCTGTTGCGGGGTGCAGCACGATTTGGTCGGGCGTATCGCATTGTTCAACAGCACCGTCTTTCATAATGGCGATGCGGTCAGCAAGGCGCAGGGCCTCGTCAAAATCGTGAGTGATGAACACGATGGTTTTGTTGAGCAGCTGTTGAAGGCGCAAAAATTCATCCTGCATTTCGCGACGGATAAGCGGGTCAAGCGCAGAGAATGGTTCGTCGAGGAACCAGATGTCAGGCTCGATTGCCAATGAACGGGCAATGCCGACGCGCTGCTGTTGCCCACCGGACAATTCGCGCGGGAAGTAATCTTCTCGGCCTTCAAGACCAACGAGCTTAATCACTTCAAGCGCACGAGCGCGGCGGGTGTGTTTATCTTGGCCGCGCATTTCCAGCGGGAAGGCGACGTTATCAAGAACGGAGCGATGCGGCAGCAAACCGAAAGATTGAAACACCATGCCCATTTTAGAGCGACGCAGATCAATCAGCTCTTTTTCGGGCAAAGACATGATGTCCTGTCCGTCGACTTCAATCGTGCCGCCAGTAATTTCATGGAGACGGGAGAAACAGCGAACCAGCGTGGATTTACCAGAACCGGACAAGCCCATAATCACCAGCATTTCGCCTTTGAATACATCAAGCGATACGTCTTTGACGCCCGCGATATATCCGTCAGCGCGCATGTCATCAAACGACATATCCCCAGACACTTTGGCAAGGTATCCTTCGGGATCAGCCCCAAAAAGTTTCCAAACATTTTTGCACGAAATGACGGGGCGTTCAGTCGACATGGGAATCCTCAAGATATAAATGACCCCGCCCGACGCATTGGTCGGACGGGG
>JBLHXF010000052.1:0-12000 GCA_047629435.1 Yoonia sp.
TTTAAAGTGGGGTTTGCTGTTGCAAATATTGAGACCAGTCGTTCTAGTCGATGACACAGAGCGTGGCCTGAGCCACCAGAGTCAGGGAGAGTTGGGTTTGACCAACACGAAAAGCGACACCGCATTCGTCGAATTTGAACGTGTGCAGAAAAGTTACGACGGCGAGAACCTCGTTGTTAAAGACTTGAATCTAGCGATGCCCAAGGGCGAATTTCTTACAATGCTAGGGCCATCAGGGTCGGGTAAGACGACCTGCCTGATGATGCTCGCGGGGTTTGAAACGGCTACTCATGGCGAAATTCGCCTTGATGGTGTTTCGATCAACCACATCCCGCCGCACAAACGCGGCATTGGTATGGTGTTCCAGAACTATGCATTGTTCCCGCATATGACGGTTGCCGAAAACCTGTCCTTCCCGCTGGAAGTCCGCAAGATGGGTAAATCCATCCGTGAGGAAAAAGTCATGCGCGCGCTGGGCATGGTCCAGATGCAAGACTTTGCAGGGCGCCGTCCAACACAATTGTCTGGTGGACAACAGCAGCGGATCGCCTTGGCGCGTGCGCTGGTGTTTGAACCGGAACTTGTATTGATGGACGAGCCGCTCGGTGCGCTCGATAAACAATTACGCGAAACGCTGCAGTTTGAAATCACGCATTTGGCGCACGAATTGGGGATTACGGTTGTTTACGTGACCCATGACCAAACCGAGGCGCTGACTATGTCAGACAGGGTTGCTGTGTTTGATGATGGCCGTATTCAGCAGCTGGCTCCGCCAGATGAATTATACGAGTCGCCACAAAACAGCTTTGTTGCGCAGTTCATCGGTGAAAATAACACCCTTGATGGCGTCGTTCAGGAAATCAAAGGCAACACATGTATTGTGAAGCTTGATAGTGGCGACATTATTGATGCGATCCCAGTGAACGTATCTGCTGTTGGCGACCGCACGAAAGTGTCGATCCGTCCAGAGCGTGTCGAGTTTGACAAAAACCGCCTGCAAGAGGGTGCACATACGCTGAAAGCTGAAGTGCTTGAATTCATTTATATGGGTGATATTTTCCGCACGCGCCTGCGTGTGGCTGGCATGGACAACTTTGTGATCAAGTCACGTAACGCCCCAGATCAGGTTCGGCTTGTTCCTGGGCAGCAGATCGAGATTGGCTGGCTTGCTGAAGATTGCCGCGCACTGGACGCTTAATTGCGTCTTTGCGGACAAATACGGGGGCGTTTGAGCCTGGGAAACACCCCCGCTTTATCAAGACTATACCGGGTATCTAAACGGGAGAAAAAAATGAAAATTACAACTACACTGATGGCTTCCACAGCCATGGTCATGGCGGGTACATCTGCATTTGCAGACGCTCACATGGCATCTGAAATGACAATCGTCAGCTGGGGCGGCGCATATTCCGCATCACAGAAGGGCGCATACCACGACCCATATTCTGAGCTGACTGGCGTCACTATCGTCAACGACGAAAGCTCTGCTGAAGCAGTAGCCAAGCTGCGTGCGATGTCCGAAGCGGGCAACGTCACTTGGGATGTTGTTGACGTTGTTGCGTCTGATGCGATCCGTCTGTGCGACGAAGGTCTTGCGCTCGAAATCGATTTTGACACACAGCTGGCAAATGGCGATGACGGCTCCACAGCCACTGAAGATTTCGGCGACTTGCTGGTCTCTGATTGCTTCATCCCGCAGATCGTTTATTCGACAACTGCTGGTTACCGCACAGATTTGGTTGGTGACACACCGCCAACATCCATCTGCGCAATGTTCGATCTTGAAGCATATCCTGGCATGCGTTCATTGGAAAAGCGTCCAATCAACAACATGGAATGGGCACTGCTTTGCGACGGCGTAGCAAAAGCTGACGTGTATGACGTTCTGGAAACAGAAGCAGGTCAAACGCAAGCATTCGCTAAGCTCGACACAATCAAAGATAACGTTGTTTGGTGGTCCGCTGGTGCAGATACACCGCAGTTGTTGGCTGATGGCGAAGTTATCATGGGCACAACATACAACGGTCGTTTGTTTGCCTTGATCGAAGAAGAAAAGCAGCCAGTCGGCATGTTGTGGGACGCGCAAGTCTTTGACCTTGATGGTTGGATCATTCCAACTGGTTTGTCCCCAGAGCGCGAAGCGCGTGCACTGGACTACGTAAAGTTTGCAACAGACACACAGCGTCTAGCAGACCAAGCGCAGTACATCTCTTATGGTCCTGCACGTGCATCTTCCGCACCTCTGGTCGGTAAGCACATCACATTGGGTATCGACATGGCACAGCACATGCCAACAGACCCAGAAAACGCAAAGAACACGTTCTTGTATAACTACGAATGGTGGGCCGACTACCGCGACGATCTGGATGCAAAATTCCAGGCGTGGCTGTCCCAGTAAGCTAAGTATGATGGGTTGAAGCCCATCCTACGTTTCGCCGCAGCCCCGAACAATTGGGGCTGCGGCACTTCCTTATATTTTCCAAGGTGTGCGCACATGACCGATACCGCAAATTCTGGCCCCGTTCTGGCGGCTGATGGCCGTCCGCTTAAGGCTTCGCTAAATCGCGCACTTCGCCGCCAAAAATTGCGGGCGATGTTGCTAATCGCGCCTCTTTTACTTTTTATTATGATTACGTTTGTGGTCCCCATCGGGCAGATGCTGTTCCGGTCGGTTGAGAACCAAATCGTAAGTGATGTTTTACCGCGCACCACACAGATGCTTGGTGATTGGGATGCCGCTTCGGGTGAAGCGCCCGACAACGATGTTTTTGCCGCCTTAACCAAGGACCTTATGGTTGCAGTTGAAAAGAAACAGCACACCCGTCTTGGATCGCGTTTGAACTATGAAACCACAGGTGTTTCGTCCTTGTTTCGCAAGTCGGGACGCAAAGTTGATGACATGGGCGAAGGGTATACGGACCAATTTGTTGCATTGGACCCGGCTTGGGCTGATCCGGCGTTCTGGGCTGACCTGATAGAAGCCCCATCCGCTGCCGAAGCGTTGCCGCAGACCACCGACGCCTACAATGCGTTTGCCAGCACGATCATTTCAGAAGACGAAAAAGATCCGCGGGCAGAGCAGCCGTGGCATACTGTTTACCTAGCGCTGCATCAGGATTTGACCGCTGATCCAGTCGCTGACCTCAGCGGACTACCGGCTGAAATCGCCGCGGCACAGGCGGTTGCAAGTGGTTTTGCGGTTCCGGACCTCGCCGCAGCGTACATCGATATTGACGAGGATTGGGGCACTGTTGAGACATGGCAAACAATTCAAACCTATAGCCCTGAATTTACCAACGGTTATTTCTTGAATGCCGTCGATATGCAAAAATCCCCTGATGGGGCAGAGTGGCGTCCGGAAGATCAGCAGATTTACCTGACGCTATTTGTGCGGACGATGATCATGTCGATGACGATTACGATCTCTTGCATCCTGCTTGGGTATCCAGTCGCGTGGCTGTTGGCGAACCTGCCAATGCGTCAAGCGAACCTGTTGATGATCCTTGTTCTGTTGCCGTTTTGGACATCGCTGTTGGTGCGGACATCTGCATGGAAAGTGTTGTTACAACAGCAAGGTGTCATTAACGATATTGTCGTGTGGCTTGGCCTTGTTGCCGACGATAATAGACTTGCGCTGATTAACAATGCGACGGGCACGATCATTGCGATGACGCATATCTTGCTGCCGTTTATGATTTTGCCGCTTTATTCGGTGATGAAGACGATCCCGCCAACATATCTGCGGGCGGCGAAATCGCTTGGCGCAACAAACTGGACAGCGTTCTGGCGGGTTTATTTCCCGCAGTCTGTTCCTGGCATTGGTGCGGGCTCAATCCTCGTGTTCATTCTGTCGATTGGTTATTATATTACGCCGGAAATCGTTGGGGGTACTAAGGGTGTCTTTATCTCGAACCGGATCGCCTATCATATTTCAAGCTCGCTCAACTGGGGCTTGGCAGCCGCGCTTGGCGCAATTCTGCTGGCCATGGTTTTGTTACTCTACTGGGCTTATGATAGAATTGTCGGCATCGATAACGTAAAGCTGGGGGGCTAAGGCCATGACAACGAACGCACTTAAAGGGCAGATCGTTGCCCCGAACCTCATGGGGTTTACCCTTCCGCTTACCGCAGCTTTTGGCGCTTTCTTTGGCCTTCTGGCGGGGCAAGCAACAGGCGTAGGGGCTTTGCTGGGTATCGTGGCTGGCGCTTTTGTTGGTGCCATCATAGCCTTTGTGTTGGTGACAATGTTGCCTTATAAAACAGGTCGCTTGGCTGCGATTGCGGCGGTTGGCGTGCTTGGTCTAATTGTCGGTGGCACGATTGGATTGATCGTCGGCTTGTTGTCTGGTGCCGCCATCGGTTGGTGCGCATATTGGGTGCATACGGGGCGTTACCGCGCAAGCATGCCGCCCTATGCAACACCAGGGCAGGTTTTGTGGCACAATACGTTTAAGTTTATCTGCGGCGCGATCCTATTCTTTCTGATCGCACCGATTGTGACGATCATTCCGTTGTCGTTCAACGCAGAGAACTTTTTTACTTTCACGCCAGAAATGCTGTCGCTTGATCCTGCTGGATATTCGCTGAAGCATTACCGCGACTTTTTCAGTAATGATGATTGGCTTCGGCCGCTTAAAAACTCCTTGATCATTGCGCCTTTTGCTACGGTAATTTCGGTATCGTTGGGCACGTTGGCCGCCATTGGCCTAAGCCAAAGCCACGTTCCATTCCGCCGCGCCATCATGGCGATCCTGATTTCGCCAATGATTGTGCCGCTGATTATTTCAGCGACTGGCATGTTCTTTTTCTACAGCCAAATGGGGCTGTTCATGGAAAATACGTTCGGGATATCCAAATCGCTGTCCGGCTATATCAAAGTTATCTTGGCACACGCGGCGCTTGGTATTCCGTTTGTGATTATCACCGTAACGGCGACGCTGGTGGGCTTTGACCATTCACTGACACGCGCTGCTGCCAACATGGGTGCGACCCCAACCGTGACATTCTTTCGCGTACAAATGCCGTTGATCTTGCCTGGTGTAATTTCAGGCGCTTTGTTTGCCTTCATTACGTCGTTTGATGAAGTGGTTGTGGTTCTGTTCGTTGGTGCGGCAGCCCAAAAGACGCTGCCTTGGCAGATGTTCACTGGCCTGCGCGAGCAGATTAGCCCGACCATCTTGGCGGTGGCTACAATCTTGGTGATTGTGTCGATTATGTTGCTAACGACAGTGGAACTGTTGCGCAGGCGATCAGAACGTCTACGCGGGCTATCCCCGAACTAAGGTAACACCGAAAGCCATATCCAAACTGAGACGACAGATAAGGCCGTGCCAATAAGCACGGCCGATGCTGCGACACGGCGGGCGGCACCGTACATATTTGCAAACACATAGGCATTGATGCCCGGCGCCATTGCACCGGTCATGACTGATGATCGCATATCAGACGTGGATAGCCCCAGTGCTGTGCCCAGCGAAAACGTGATCACCGGATGCACAACAAGCGATACCGTGACGATAAAGAATATCGTGCGCATGTCGCCTTCGGGTTGGTACCTATACAGCACGCCGCCAAGCCCAAATAGTGCTGCTGGCAGCGCCGCTCGGACAATAAGGTCAACCGCATCGGTAAATGCCTCTGGCAAGGTAACACCGGACAAGTTCGCGGCAAATCCAAGGCTGATCCCAAGGATAAGGGCATTCTTGAACATTGCCCGCAAAACCTTGGCGGGCAGGGTGGCGATTGAATTGCCCGCGTTGCGCACGATCTCCATCGCGGTAATTCCCACGGCGTAACAAAACGGCGAATGGATCGCGATGATCGCGTAGTTGCTAGTCAATGCATCTGCGCCGTAAGCCTGTTCTGTGATCGGCAGCCCAAGCAAAAGCGAATTTGAGAACAGCCCGATAAACCCAATGGCTACGCTGTCTTCGGCACTGCGTCCAAAGATGTAACGCGCGCCAAGGAAGCCAATTGTAAAACCAGCCAGCGCGCCAACATAATAGCTGAACAGCAAATTGAATTGAAAGCTTTGGCCAAGATCAAGTGTAGAGATCGCGCGAAACAGCAGGCAGGGGATCGCAAAGCTTTGCGTGAACTTCATCAATCCATCGACACCGGCGTCGTTGAAATACCCCTTCCAAACGGCAAGGTATCCAAAGCCGATGACCAGAAATACTGGCAGAATGACGTTGATCAAAGCGCCCATATCGTGAGCCTTTCGGATGTGGCGCGCGGTCTAAGCTGGCCGCGTGATTTCCATGCCGTCAAAGGCAGGTGACACGTTTTCAGGGGTTTCTGACGCAATCGTTTCATAATCAAGATCAACATGCATGTTGGTCAAAACGGCCTGCTTGGTTTGGGACGTTTTGATCCAGTCCAGCGTATTGTCGAGGTGGCTATGTGTCGGGTGCGGCGCACGGCGCAGGGCGTCGACAATCCAAAGGTCCAAACCCAGTAACTGATCCCACGCAGATGCCGAAATGTCCGACACGTCGGGCATGTACGCGACATCGCCGATGCGGAAACCCAAGGCGTCGATGTTGCCGTGTGCGACCTCAATCGGAGTGAATGTAATTGGGCCTGCGTCACCCGTGATGGTAACATTGCCGACCAATGTATTCAGTTCGCAAATAGGTGGGTAAGCGGATCCTTTGGGTTGCACGAACGCATAGCCAAACCGCGCCAACAGCGCGTTGCCAGTGTCACCGTCAGCCCAAACTTGCAGCCGTTGCCGTGTATTGAACACAAGCATGCGCAGATCGTCGATCCCGTGTACGTGGTCTGCGTGTGAATGGGTGTATAGAACCGCATCAAGGGTTCCGACCTCTGCGTCCAACAGCTGATTGCGCATGTCAGGTGTCGTGTCGATCAAAACGCGGGTGGTTTTGTCACCGCTATGGCGCGTCACTAGCATAGAGCACCGCTGCCGCCGGTTCTTTGGGTTCGTCGGATCGCAATCACCCCAATGCCCACCAAGACGCGGAACACCCCCAGACGATCCGCACCCTAGTATGCGAAAGGTGATTGTATCGTTATTCATACTTTGGCTTTCCAAAATAAGCGGTCAAAATTTGCCGTCGTTTGGGTCGCGAAATCTGCATAGTCCATGCCAAGCACCTCAGCGCCGACAGCGGCTGTATGCGCTGTATAGGCGGGCTCGTTACGTCTGCCACGGTGTGGTTTGGGCGCCAAATAAGGGCTGTCAGTCTCGACCAGAATTCGGTCCTTGGGCGTGGCCGCAAAGATGTCGCGTACCTCTTGGCTTTTGGGAAATGTCGCAATACCGGACATCGACAAATAAAACCCAAGATCAAGTGCTGCGCGGCCAAGTGCGGGGCTGCTGGAAAAGCAATGCATGACGCAGGTATAGGCCCCGTTGGTGAATTCCTCGGCTAAAATCTGGGCCATATCATCATCGGCAGCACGGGAATGGATGATCAGCGGCAGCTTGGTTTCGCGTGCGGCAGCGATGTGAATGCGCAGCGATTGTTTCTGCAAATCAGCGCTTTCTGCGGTATAATGGTAATCAAGTCCGCTTTCGCCAATGCCGACAAATTTGGGATGTGCTGCCATTGCGACCAGCTCGTCGACCGTTGCCATCGGTTCGTCAACGACGCTCATCGGGTGGGTGCCAGCGGCGTAAAAGACAGGCGCGTAAGCTTCCGCAATTGCGCGCACGGTTGGCTCGTTGCGCAGCCGTGTGCAGATCGTGACCATTCGTTCGACACCTGCATCAACCGCGCGTGCGATCACATCGGGGCGTTCGCTATCGAAATCGGGGAAATCCAGATGGCAGTGACTGTCGACAATCGTTGCGTGCATAACTTGCCCTTATTTCGCGGCGACAGAGCGCGCCGTGTGTTCGATCTTAAAGATCATATCAAGGATCAGTGAGGCAGGGTCAAGGTTGACCGCCCGCCCGTGACGCGCCCGCCCAGTGAGGTCTTGCTGCAATTGCGCCCATGCGCGCGCCGCATGATCATTGGGTGATAGCCGTGCCAAAAGACGTGCTTCGTTGTGGACTGCTTGCATGGATGGTTCCCCAAACAGCCCTGTCCGGGCTGCACGTGCAATAAACTGATCGATCAAGTCAAGCGTCAGGCCGTACCGGACGTCCGCGCCGCGTGCCGCACAGCTTTCTGCAAGTTTTAGCACAGCAGTCCGGTTTGCATTGGGCAGACCGTCAAACATATGGATAAGCTCTGCATAGAGTTGCAGGCCGTCGTGCCGCATCAGCCGGACCGCATCACCCGCAGACCCGCCTGCAAGTGTGGCCAGACCTTCGGCGTTTGGCGCGTCGATCCCTGCTTGTTGCAACGCCGCATGCAGATCGTCTGTACCCAGTTTTGCACAGCGTAATTCGCGGCACCGGGACCGGATCGTTGGCAAAAGCCGTGACGGCTGGTGCGCAATCAACATGATCGTGGTGTTCGCTGGCGGCTCTTCGAGTTCTTTCAAGATCGCATTGGCCGCGTTGCGGTTCATTTCATCTGCGGCATCCACGATCACAACACGGCGGCCCCCATCAGCGGCGGACATGTGGAAAAAGTCTTTGAGGCCACGCACTGCATCAACGGTAATTTCCTGACGCAGCTTTTGGGTGTCGTAGTTATATGGACGGCGGATCACGATAAGACGGGGGTGCGCGCCTGACTGGACAAGCCGTGCGTCCGGGTTATCAACTGACACTGCGAGCGACGTCGCCGCAGGGGGCGCATCGCCGAACATGCCGCCACCTGCTTGTTCTGCCAGTAAAAAGGTCGCAATTTTCCAAGCAAGCGTGGCCTTGCCAACGCCGCGCGGACCAGTGATTAACCAGCCCGAATGTAGCCTGCTGGTATTGTATGCCTCTAGAAAATCAGTCTCAGCGCGAGATTGTCCAAACAACGTGGCCGTTTCGCGGGGGTGCGGCGCCCCTTCAATACGGTCCGGTTCGGGAAGCGCGTCATCGCTCATGCGTAGGCCGCAATCTCGGATGCGATTTGATCAGCGGTGCGGTTGCCATCAATCACGATGCAGCGATCTGGAAAGGTTTTGGCAATCGCCAAAAACCCGTGGCGCAGCGTTTCTTGGAACCCTAGACCAAAGTCTTCGAACCGGTCTTCCCCAGATTTACGCGCAAGGCCGCGTTCCAATGCAATGGTCGGATCCATGTCGAAGATGAACGTCATATCGGGTTCGCGGCCAATCATTAGGTTGTGTAATGCATCCACTTTTGCACGCAGATCGCCGCGCGTCGCACCCTGGTAGACGCGGGTGCTATCGGCGAAGCGGTCACAGATAATCGTGCGTCCTGCTGCAAGAGCGGGCTCAATCGTTTTTTCCAAATGATCACGGCGGGCGGCTGTAAATAGCAGCAGTTCTGTCTCGGCTGACCACCGGTCTGGGTCACCGGTTAAGACAAGTTCGCGGATTTGTTCAGCGCCCGCGCTGCCGCCTGGTTCGCGGGTCAAAATGACATCTTGTCCTGCCGCACGAAGCGTTTCGACAAAGCGGCGCGACTGCGTGGATTTACCCGACCCGTCGATGCCTTCAAATGTGATGAAGCGGCCAGCCATCTGTCGGGACTAGGCCGCGTCTTGGGCGGATGGGGCAAACCGCTGCCACAACACCAGCGCTGCCGTGCGAAGCCGTTCGCTAAATCCGCCTTTGGCCACATCACGATCCGCGACAAGTGGAAAGCGCGCTTCTGGCAAGCCGTCCAGTGTGATAACCAATTCACCAAGCTGCTGGCCTTGGGTGATGGGCGCTGTGAACGGCCCTTCATAAACAACCTCGGCAGAAATCCCTTGCGCGGTGCCTAGAACAGGGACCAGTAGTGATAGGTCCTGCGCGACAGTCAGGCCCACGTTTGGCTGATCACCCATCCAAACGGCAGCGTCAGCCAATTTCGTACCAGCGCGCACGATCTCTTTCTGGGCAAACTGGCGGAATGCCCAATTCACTATTTTCTCCGCTTCTTCTGCACGTTCAATTGCTGTGTCTAAACCGGTGATCACAAAGATGATCCGACGATCACCTTGCTTTGCAGACCCAACAAGCCCGTAACCTGCCTCGGACGTATGGCCTGTTTTCAAGCCGTCTGCACCAATAGCAAGACCTAAAAGCGGGTTGCGGTTTTGGCTATTGGATGGCGCGCGTCCATCAAAAAAAAACTCTTGTTCAGAGAACAGAGGGTAGTAGGTCGGGAAATCGGAAATTAAGTGATTGGCCAAAATACCTAGATCTTTCATCGACATGCGGTGACCTGCGGCAGGCCAACCATTGGCATTGGCAAAGGCCGAATTCATCATGCCCATTTCACCGGCGCGCTCTGTCATCATACGGGCAAAGCCAGCCTCTGATCCGTCAATCGACAGCGCCTCGGCTAAAACAGCACTGGCGTCATTGCCTGACAATACAATCACACCGCGCAACAGGTCTTCGACTGAGACGCGTTCGCCTGCCTTTAAGAACATGGTGCTGCCGCCGTAGTTCATGGCATGTTGGGAAACGAGTAATTTTTCATCGATCCGCAATCGCCCGTCAGCCACAGCCTCAAATGCCATATAGATTGTCATTAGCTTTGACATAGATGCAGGAGGCAGTGGGGTATTTGCGTCCTTAGACAGCAATACTGTGCCCGTTGTTTGGTCAATAACATAGGCAGCGCTGGCGCGTGTATCAAATGCTTGCGCCGCAGCCGCCAGCGGTAGCAAAGCAACCGTCATGGCCACTGCAAACGCGTGGCGTAGGATCAACATCATAATGGCCCCTCCGGTTGGGTCGTTAGTTGGTGACAAAATATGCGTCTGTAAAGCCAAGTGCCTTAACCTTGGCGAGTACGGCCGCGCGATCGGCTGAGGTCGGGGCAGGGCCCACGATCACGCGCCAGAAGCTCCGGCCTTGGCTTTCTTGGGCCAATACGCGTGATGACATGCCATCGCCGCGAAGCTTTTCGGCAGTGCGCCGGGCATTTGCCTCGATGCTGAAAATACCAATCTGGATAAACGGCTTGGTCAGGGCTGACGACGTCGGTGTCGGAGTGGGGGTCGGAGCAGCCACTGGTGTTGGCACAGCCACTGGGGCTGCGGTCTCAGCGGCATCAATTGCGGCAGCCGCACCTGCGATGGGATCAAGCGGGGTCGCAGCTATCTCTGTAGGCTCGTCAAAGTCAGTGGTCGCTGTTGTGGCTGGCGCGACGGCTGCTTCTTCGCGGCGCAACGCTGTCACGTTCAGGGACGCAGGTGCGCCTGCCAATAAACCAAGCGCCTCTGCCGCGTCAGAACTGACCTGAAGCGACGGGCCCGGATTTTCGCGTTCACGGCGGAACAATGCGCCGATGACAAACTTACCATTGGAACTGTTCCGAATAATCACACGTTCGGGGTCGGTTGCATCAGGATGTGCGACCCAAACACCACCTAAAGACGGGCGACCATCCCACAAACCCTGTTCTGTAAGCTGAAAAACGTCAGGCGCTTCGACGTCGCGTTCAACCAATTCAGTGCTGTTGCTAATCGTTGGCGCGGCTGCATCGCCTGTCGCTACAGCGTCTGATGCCAGACTTGGCATTGCGAATTGGCCGTTCTCGTCGCAGGCTGCAAGCCCAAAGGACGCAACCAAAACGAAGGACATACGTGCTTGCTTTGAAACGATAAAATTGTAACCCGTCATTTTTTGCCCCTAGCGATAATGTGCCCTACGTTATGCAGGATTGAACCTTATATTGGTTCGTTTCCACAAGATGTTTTAGCAATTTGCGGCCTCCGGTTTGGTGGCACGCGCATCGCGAAGTCTTCTTTGATTTGACTCTAGCGCCCAACAGGTTGTTTTGAAAGGGCAAGGCCGCAGATGTCGGCGGATTTCCCCAAAGCATGTCTGGTCTTTCCGAATCACAAATGCCCCGCTATGAGGTCCGTGCAGCGGAGGTTTGGCAGAGTGGTCGAATGCACCGGTCTTGAAAACCGACGAGGGTGAAAGTCCTCCCAGGGTTCGAATCCCTGAGCCTCCGCCATT
>JBLHXF010000053.1:0-11665 GCA_047629435.1 Yoonia sp.
GTATCACGCAACAATGCCGTGACCTTCAACTGCATCACCGTCGACAGCGACACATCAACATCTGACAGCCTGATGATCGCCGCAACAGGGGCTTCCGGCGTCGATGTTGCTGGCAATGAAATATTCGAGACAGCGCTGCACGACCTAATGCGCGACCTTGCCCACCAAGTCGTGCGCGACGGTGAAGGGGCCACCAAATTCATAACCATCAACGTGACTGGAGCCGCATCCGACGCAGATGCACGGCTGGTCGCGATGGCCACAGCAAACTCACCTTTGGTTAAAACAGCAATCGCAGGCGAAGACCCCAATTGGGGGCGTGTCGTTATGGCTGCCGGTAAATCTGGCGCCGCCGCTGACCGCGATCTTCTCGCAATCAGTTTCGGCGATATCCTTGTTGCGGAAAACGGCTGGGTCGCAGAAACCTATACCGAAGACGCAGGCGCAGACTACATGAAAAACCAAGACATCACGATCAATGTCGACCTTGGACTTAACCAAGGAACCGCAACAGCGTGGACCTGCGATCTCACCCACGGCTACATCACAATCAACGCGGACTACCGTTCATGAAAACAATTCTGGTATCGGCAGTCGCCCTTATCGATATCGATGGGCGTGTCCTTCTGGGTCAACGCCCCGAAGGCAAATCCATGGCAGGTCTCTGGGAATTCCCCGGCGGCAAAGTCGAAGTTGGCGAAACGCCAGAACACGCCCTGATCCGCGAACTGGAAGAAGAGTTAGGGATCAACACATGGGAAAGCTGCCTCGCGCCGCTGACTTTTGCCAGCCACAGCTATGATGATTTCCACCTGCTGATGCCGCTGTTCGTCTGCCGGAAATGGGAAGGCACCCCGCAAGGCCGTGAAAATCAAGCGCTCAAATGGGTGCGCGCACAGGATTTGAAAAACTATCCAATGCCCGCCGCTGATATTCCGCTGATCCCGATTCTACGCGACTGGCTTTAACAGCCACATCGGGTAGCACGAAACGAAAAAGGGGCAGCCAACCAGCTGCCCCTTTTTCAATTCTAACGGCAATCTTTACAGATTACGTTCAACCGACTCGCGCTCGAAGATTTCGATCACATCATCCGCGCGGACATCTTCATAGTTCTCGAACGCCATTCCACATTCCTGACCGGACTGCACTTCTGGAACTTCGTCCTTGAAGCGCTTGAGCGTCTTAAGCGTGCCTTCGTGGATAACCACATTGTCGCGCAGTAAGCGAACGCCAGCAGATCGACGGGCAACGCCTTCGGTGACGAGACAACCAGCAACTTTGCCGACGTTGGACACTTTGAACACGTCTTTGATTGTCGCGTAACCGATGAATTTTTCTTTGATCTCGGCAGACAATAGACCAGAAGCGGCCTTTTTCACATCATCCACAAGGTCGTAGATAACGGAATAATACCGGATCTCGACGCCCTTTTGGTTGGCCGTTTGACGGGCCGATGCGTTGGCACGGACGTTAAAGCCGATGACAGGTGCACCCGATGCTTCGGCAAGGCCGATATCGGATTCAGTGATGGCACCAACACCCGAATGAAGCACACGAACGCGAACCTCTTCGTTGCCGATTTTCTCCATCGCCTGCATGATCGCTTCAGCAGAACCCTGCACGTCGGCTTTGACCAAGATTGGCAGCTCGCTAACGCTTTCGCTTTGCTTGGCGTTGGCCATCAACTGATCAAGGGTCACAGCGGCGCCAGCGGCAGCGCGTTTGTCCTTGGCGGCGTTGGCACGGTATTCGGCGATTTCACGCGCCTGTGCTTCTGTCTCGGTGACGTTCAAAACGTCACCCGCTTCCGGTGTACCGTTCAGACCTAGGACCTCGACCGGAACAGATGGTCCGGCCTCTTTAATACGGTCGCCTTTGTCGTCGATCAAGGCGCGTACACGGCCCCACTGTTCGCCAACAACGAAGATGTCGCCAGTTTTCAGTGTACCGTTCTGGATCAGAACAGTCGCAACAGGACCACGGCCCACGTCAAGCTGTGCCTCGATAACAGCACCAGATGCGGCGCGGTTCGGGTTGGCTTTCAGTTCCAAAATCTCAGCCTGAAGCGCAATCGCCTCAAGCAACTTTGGCAGGCCTTCACCAGTAATCGCAGACACTTCAACGTCCTGCACATCACCTGACATGGCTTCAACAATCACTTCGTGCTGCAACAATTCGACGCGCACTTTATTCACATCGGCTGCTGGACGGTCAATCTTGTTGATCGCAACAATCATTGGGACACCGGCGGCTTTTGCGTGTGCAATTGCCTCGATGGTTTGCGGCATAACCGCATCATCGGCTGCAACAACCAGAACAACAATGTCGGTGACCTGAGCACCACGAGATCGCATCGACGTAAACGCCGCGTGACCCGGAGTATCAAGGAATGACAAAACCTGACCGCTATCGGTTGTGACCTGATACGCACCGATATGCTGTGTAATGCCACCAGCTTCGCCAGCAACAACACGGGCGTTACGGATTGCATCCAGCAACGATGTCTTACCGTGGTCAACGTGACCCATGATCGTAATGATCGGGGCACGCGGCATCAGGTCAGCAGCGTCGTCTTGGATTTGGTCGATGACTTGCTCAACATCAGCGTCAGACACACGAACGACTGTGTGGCCAAACTCTTCGATGATCAGTTCAGCTGTATCAGCATCGATCGTCTGTGTTTGCGTAGCCATGATACCGTTATTCATCAAGGCTTTTACAACGTCAGACACGCGTTCTGTCATACGGATCGCCAGCTCGGAAACGGTGATCGCTTCTGGCAAGGACACGTCGCGATAGATCTTTTCACGCTCGGCAGAAATACCCATCGCCTTGGCGCGGGCTTTGTCTTGCTTGCGCTTCATCGCAGCCATTGACCGTTGACGGCCACCATGACGGCCAGCCATCGCATCGTTCAGCGTCAGCTTACCGGCGCGGCGGTTATCATCAGCACCGCGGGTTGGCTTGGCTTTGGTGTTGTCGTTACCACGGTTCGCCTTTTCGCGATCCGGACTGCGCGGTGCAGACGACGGACGTGATACAGACGTTTCACCGGGTGGTGCAGCAGCAGGCGCATCAGCGACGGCTTTAGCTTTAACGGCCTCAGAGCGCTTGCGCTCTTCTTCGTCAGCTTTTGCCTTCACGCTTTCTTCACGTGCACGAAGTTCAGCCTCTTTGGCTTCTTGCTCGGCGCGGCGTTCTTCACGCTCTGCGGCGCGGGCTTTTTCTTCAGCCTCACGCTTAATTGTTTCTTCGGCTTCACGGGCCTTGGCCATTGCCAATGCCTTCATCCGGCGTGCGAGCTCGGCATCAGAAATGCCTGCTGGACGCTTGGATGGGTCGCCGCCCATCGGTGGAGCAGTGTTCCCACTCGCCGTTGTCTTTGCTGCACCAGGCTGGGGAACCACAACGCGCTTGCGTTTGGTTTCAACGACCACGTTCTTGGTACGTCCGTGGCTGAAGCTCTGCTTCACATTGCTCGGGCGCGAACCGCCAAGACCGAGTGTCTTTTTGCCGTCGTTATCGCTCATTTGGCTTCTATATCCTTCCCGGCTGGCTCATCGCCGCCGTCTATCTCTCGTAGGCCACGTAGCTTTGTGGCTTCCTCTACAACACGGTTGCTGAGTTTTCCAGTCGAGAGCGCGCAATGTATCACACTTCCACGCCCAAATGCCAAACCCAATTCCTCTGAAGTGAAACACCCGAAATACCGGGCACCCTCAGGGGTCCATAGTTTTGCCTTGCCACGCTCTGATCCATCAGAGGCTTGCAACAAAACGCGGACACGCTCACCACCGGCGAGCCAGCCCTTAACCTTTTCAAATCCGCAAACCGCGCGGCTGGCCTTACGGGCCAAAGTGATCATCTCAAGCGCATGACGCGCCAATTGACGTTCAACTTCTTCAACCAATCCATCTGGAACGGTCACTGCCTGCTTGGCACTGCGCGAAAATTGTCCGCGCCCTGCTTCTTCCAATGCGGCCTTCGTGGCGGACACATACATACCACGGCCCGGCAATTTACCCAAAATATCGGGGTAAACTGTGTTTTCAGGACCAACAACAAAACGGATTAGGCCAGTCACTGGTGTGACCTCTCCTGTTACGATGCACTTACGTTCTACATCGTCGTCTTGTTGTTTTTTGTAACCACCGCGCGCCATCTAGGGTTCTCCGAAGCCTGCGATCAGGCTTCGGCCTCCTCTGCCGCGTCGGCATCGTCGTCGCTATCGGCTTCAAGATCAGCAGGGTCAACCCAACCCAACATTACGCGGGCCGTCATGACCATATTTTGTGCCTCTTCCAGTGACACTTCAAATTTCTCTAGAACGCCTTCGTCTTTATGACGCTCGCCGTCGACTGTGGTCCAACCACCGGCCAGCTCCCAATCCGCGCAGGTCGCAAAGTCTTCCAGCGTCTTCACGCCGTCAGCACCAAGTGCCTCAAGCATAACCGGTGTCAGACCTTCAAAGTTCACAAGGCTATCTTCAACGCCAGCAGCGCGGGCAGCTTCCATCGCCTTGTTGTTGATTGCTTCCAGATGCTCGCGCGCACGTGTCTGCAATTCGCCAGCCGTGCTTTCGTCAATGCCCTCAATGACCAGCAATTCAGTCAACTCAACATAGGCAACCTCTTCAAGGCTGGTGAACCCTTCGGATACCAGCAACTGTGCAAAGAATTCGTCCAGATCAAGCGCTTCCATGAACAATCCAGTGCGCAGCTCAAACTCGGCCTGACGACGCTTGGATTCTTCTTCTTCGGTCATGATGTCGATGGCCAACCCAGTCAACTGAGACGCGAGACGTACGTTTTGACCACGACGACCAATTGCCAACGACAACTGCTCTTCAGGAACAACAACTTCGATTTTGCCGGCTTCTTCGTCCAGAACAACCTTAGAAACTTCCGCTGGCTGCAATGCGTTCACAAGGAACGTTGGCATATCTTCATTCCAAGGAATGATGTCGATCTTCTCACCCTGCAGTTCGTTCACAACAGCCTGAACACGGCTACCGCGCATACCGACACAGGCACCGACTGGATCAATTGAGTTATCATAAGAGATGACAGCAATCTTGGCACGCGAACCTGGATCACGGGCAACTGCCTTGATCTCGATAATGCCTTCATAAATCTCAGGGACTTCCATCTTGAACAGCTCGGTCATGAACTCTGGTGCTGTCCGCGAAAGGAAAATCTGCGGACCACGTTGTTCGCGACGGACTTCTTTGATGAAACAACGGATACGATCGTTCGGGCGGTATGCCTCGCGACCAATCTTTTCGTTGCGACGCAGGATGGCTTCGCCAGAACCCACATCAACAATAACGTTGCCGTACTCTTCACGCTTAACAAGCGCGTTGATGATTGTACCGGCTTTGTCTTTGAAGTCTTCGTACTGCTTGTCACGCTCAGCTTCGCGGACCTTTTGCAAGATCACCTGCTTGGCGGATTGTGCGGCAATACGGCCCAACTCAACTGGTGGAACGATTTCAACAAACTCTTGGCCGACCTCAGGGTCAGTCATATATTCTTTGGCTTGATCAACAGTGAACTCGGCCTGATAGTTTTCCATCAGATCTTCTTCAACAACCGTACGAACACGGGTGAAGGTCGCTTTGCCAGTACTGCGGTCAATGGCCACACGAATGTCCATCTCTGCGCCGTAACGAGACTTCGCCGCACGGGCGAGCGATTCTTCCATCGCTTCGATAACCAAATTGGCATCAATGTTCTTTTCACGGGCCACGGCCTCGGCTGTCTGCAGAAGCTCAAGCTGGTTTGCTGAAGTAATTGCCATCAGGTTTTCTCCTCACCATCAATGATGGTTTCGATTTCATCAAATTGGGTCTCGTCGATCTGACCCGCATCTTTACGTCCACGCAAAACATCGCGGATCAACTCATCTGTCAGTACCAGTTTGGCATCTGACAGCCATTCAAATTTCAGGCCAATCGTGCCCTCAGTGATCGTGATCAAAATCTCGTCATCCTCAACACCAGCAAGCTGGCCTTTGAAACGGCGGCGACCATCGATCAACTCGTCAGTTTCGATCTTGGCTTCAAAACCTTCCCACTTGGCAAAATCCTTCAACCGCGTCAGCGGGCGGTCAATGCCGGGGGACGATACTTCCAACGTATAGGCATCAAGGATCGGATCCTCGACATCCATCGTGGCCGAAATGGCGGTGCTGATCTTGGCACAAGCATCAACTTCGATGTTGCCGTCAGGGCCTTGGGCCATAACCTGCAAGATGCTTTCCTTGCCAGTCATCAGACGAATACGCACGATCTCAAAACCCATGTCCTCGACAACAGGTGTGATGATCTCGGCGATACGGCGGTCAATAGCCGCCTTTGCGATCAGATCGTTCATGGGTGCTCCAAGCACAAAAAAACGGGCGCACGGCCCGTCACAAATTTCCGGTTGGGCGCTGGGTTTGGAAGCCAGCACGCCGCTGTTGAATGTTCATATAGATCAGGTGCAATCAATACGCAATAGGTCATCAACCACCAGCACGGCAACCACCCTGAGCCTTATCAAACCTTATATCAATTCAGGTACCTATGTCACATTCACCCTCAGACTAATGTTATTGAGATTTACCAATGCCAATTTACCAAAACTTTTCCGAAATTTTAGGGGGGCATCGAAGACAGCTATCTTTCGCGCCTTCTGGACGGCAATGACACCATTTATGGCGGTACTGGAGACGACATCACTCAAAGCAGATTGCGCGATGATACGCTCTTTGGAGGAACTGGCGAGGACCGCATGTATGGCGGATTTGGGATAGATTATCTTTACGGAGGCACAAGAACAAACGGGCTTTTTGGTGGCGATGGGGCCGACGGGATTTTTAGCGGCGGAAGCATCGACAACGTGTTTGGTGGTGGGGGCAACGACCAGATTAGCACCTATGGCGGCAACTGTTGCGCCAACTGCTCTGCATGTTGACGAATGACCTCATTTAGGTCTTGTTGTTTATTGGTGTTCATTGACCCCTTATCCGCGACCTCATATCTGCTCTGAGCCTCTTGCGCGTGTTCACTGAAATATTCGTGTAGGCGGCGTTTTCCGTGAAAATTGTACGAGGAGAGAGATCCGTGCAAGCGAATTCTAGATGTAATGGTCAGAAGGGTAGCGGCCTACAAGTCAGAAGAAGCCCGCGAGGGTCAAAATTACAAGAAACCAAGGTGTAAATTCAGCGCAATCACAATAAGCGTGACGCCGCCAATCCGGCCCAGTTTTTTTCGAAAATCCTGACGGCGGTTGATGCTACGCGCCAAATTGCCCCCCATAAAGGCGACAAGAACATCAGCGGGGATAGCGGCCAGCGGTATCAGTATACCCAACACCAAAAGCTGCATCATGACGTCCATATCAGAGCCTTGTCCATCGCCAAGAACCACAAATGGCGGCAAGAAAAGTGCGAAAAACAAAACTGTTTTAGGATTAAGCAGCTCGACCAAAACACCTTGCCAGATAATGGATGAAAATGACCTTTGGATGACCTGCGCCACTTTTAGCTCTGCTTGCGCATCTGTGCGGGCATGCAAAATCATGGTGCCACCCAGCCAGATCAAATATATTGATCCGACGTAGCGCAAAACAACAACAAGCGCCGGAAATTCTGCGAACAGCTTTGCGAGGCCCATCGCGGTGGCCACAGCCAAGATAATCCCACCAAGGCACAGACCAAAGGCAGATGCGAGCCCCGCGGACCGGCTTTGGCCAATGCTGCGCGACAAAACATATAACATGGACGGACCGGGCGCCGCACTTAGGAACACGCCTGCGATGAAAACCGCCATAACACTATCGAATGGAGGCATGGGCTAGATAACACCTTGATTTAGTCGTTGCTCGAACGGGTTTCGGACAGATACAGACGCGACATCAAGATTGCCGTTAGGGCAACCTTTTGCCTTGTTCCGAAAATACGGGAAATCCCGCATCAACATGCGTTCAAGATGCGCGCCTGCCGCAAATGGTTGGTATTTCACATCTTGATCCGCGCAGACCAATTGCGGGAACGGCTGGATCACTGTGTCGTGGTTTGTGGCCACAAAATACGGCAGTGAAAATCGCTCTGGGCTTAGGTTTAGAACGCGGTGCGGGGTTGAGCGTAAGATACCATTGCTCCATGCCTCAAGCATGTCGCCAATATTCACAACCAGAACATCCGGATCGACGGGGACATCTATCCATTTGTCGTCTTGGGTCATCACCTGCAATCCCTGATTGCGCGTGTGCAATAACGTCAGACATTCATAATCCGTATGCGCGCCCATATTCACCGATTTACGCTGCAATGTTTTGGCGTCGCGGACATAATGCAGCAGCCGAAGCTGAGATATGGGTTTGCTCATCTGGTCGGTCATGGTGCCAACTGGCAATCTAAGATGCGCCTCTAGGGCTGTGCACAGCAGACGGCCAAGCACTGATATTTTTGCATAATACCGCGCAACAGTGTCTTGAAACCCAGATAATTCTGGCCAGACGTTTGGCCCCAGAACCCTATTGCCCGCAAGATAATCAGGGTCGTTATCGGGCAAATCAACGCCAAGATCGAAGGCTTCATAGCTGCGGTGTACCTCGTCGGGGTAATCGCCTTTTTCAGTGAACGGGACGTACCCACGGTGGTTGGAACTGTTGCCAATGTAATATTGTTGCTTGATGTCCTGCGACAGTGCAAAAAACTGCGCGGCGGCCTGGTATGTGGCCTCAAACAGGTAACGATCGATCCCGTGATCGCAGATACGGAAAAACCCGAATGTGCGGGCCGCATGCCCCATCTCATCGGCTGTTTTCATGTAATCTGCACGGTTTTGAGATAAAAGCCCTTGGACGCTGATCAACGGAAGCTGGTCGTCCCGCGCCAGCGCGTTCTTTTTTAATAATTGCATATCGCCCCCCGATAAATATTCACTTTTTGTTAACGCTAAATAGTTAACAAATCGCTTTCATCCTTAGAGGCGGCTGGAAAATACAGCTGAAAAGTCGACCCTTGGCCAACGTCAGAGTGGACAGCGACGGTTCCGCCAGATTGCTGCATAAAGCCCAATGTCATCGACAGCCCTAGGCCGGTGCCAGAGCCGATGGGCTTGGTTGTGTAAAACGGGTCAAATATCTGCGCAAGCCGGTCCTGCGATATCCCGCAACCGCTGTCTTGCACACTGATACGCACATAGCGACCCGGCAAAATCGCCGACGCAAACGGCTGTTGATCCAAAAAATTAGAGGTGAAATTCTCAGTCGTTATGTGAACCGGACCACCAGCCGGCATCACATCACGCGCATTATTTAGCAAATTTGACAGGGCGGTTTGAAAGAGTGCGACGTCGATTTTGACCAAATCGACTGGCGCTGCAAAGTTCATGTGAACCTGGTGATCTGCGTCCGTGGCAAATGGCGCGCAGAGTGCAGAAATGACCGTCTTGATGTCGACAACTTTTGATGACAACTTTGACCGCTGCGAAAATACCAACATCGATTTGATCAGCTCGCTGCCGCGCTGTGCCGCGGCCTGGGCATCGTGCAACGGGTCCAATGGCACGTCGTCGCCGCTAGTTTCTTTGATAAAATCCAAGTTGCCCGATATGACCGTCAGAAGGTTATTAAATTCATGCGCAAACCGACCTGTCAGGCTGCCAACCGCCTCTAGTTTTCGCGCATCAAACAGCTTGGCCTCAAGTGACTTTCGACTGGTCGTTTCTTGGCTAAGTTGCGCGTGCACTTCGACAAGATCATGATAACGCCGTTTGGATCGATCTGCCTCGGTCAACAGGTCCAGCTTTGCGCTTGTCATCGCCGCAATCGTTTCCAGAATTTCAAGCTCCGCAGTGCCAAATGCAGCGGGCGCCGGATGTTCGCTGTCGATAACGCCCACGATCCGGTTGCCACAAATGATTGGCACACAGATTTCAGAGCGCGCCAATTGCGTGTCTACAATGTAATTTTGATCCTTGAGCAAATCGTCGACAACGATGGCTTGCCAGTTTTGGGCGACTTGTCCGGTAATGCCTTGGCCAAACGGAATTTGAAGCGGGTTGATAATGCTGCGCCCAAAGGGGTTTTTTTCGCCCAAGGCTGCAACCTGAACAAGTTCGGTTTGCGCATCATCCGCTTGGTAGATCACGCAATCAACAAACTTGAGCCGCCCAACGACATTTTGAGCAATATACCAAAATAAATCTGCAACGCTGGGGATAGATATCAAGTCGACGGCGAACGCATTCAGCGTCCGCAGCGTTGCTGCCTCGTTCGATGTTTTCTGCAAATCATCATATTGCCCGGCAGATTTCAGCATACAAATAACCTTTTAAACTCACTAATTGTTATGTTTAATCAATACGCAATTCTAAGGATAGTGAAAAATAAATGACGCAGGTTTTGATTGCGTTATTTTAGAACTTTTTCCATAAGCCGAGACCGGCCAACAAGGGTTTCGTAAAACGCCAAGTCTGCGCCTACTTGCGTGACCGCACTGACGGCAGTCTGCAAAACTTGGCTCAGCGGGGTCATATAGATCGTAAGATGTCTGTAACGCGGGCAGGTTCTCATCCGCCGCTGCCGCCCAACCCGCCGACCGCAACCATTTGCTGGGGCCTGTCCAGTTCACATGATGAATGACAATGGAGCATTGGCTTACAGTCCTCAGTAAACATAAGCACAGCACCTGAAAGCACGAACCATTCGTAATAGTCGCCGAAGGACAAAATCCTTCGACGACAAAGTTCTGAAAAGGAATATTCTAGTTCGGTGCCGTGGAATGTGTCTTGGTTATAGGGTCATTTTTACAAACGATCTGTGCGCTAGGACACATTCACCATCCGTTATGTTGGTTACCGAATTACAGCAGATCACAGGGTCCGGATCGGCACACATATTGAACGCGAACGCGGGAATACGGTTGCAGAAAAATTGCATCGAAGCCTCGGCTACTTTTTCGACCAGATCCCGTGTTGAGCTGGTCCCTGACGCCAGATCACGGCGTCAACGTTCAGTTTAGCCCAGATGTTACCCAATATCCGTGGCACGGCCAGAAGACACTGCGTTTGAACCGCGGCGACAACCGTCATGATTAGACTATAGAATTGAAATTTCATTGCCACGAAACCCACGGCCGCTCGGTCGATAAAACGAATGGCAGAGGGGCTATTGTCAATTTTTTTTGACCAAACAGGCTAGCCAGCCGGCTTTGTTTCCCAATTGAGTGATTTTACAGCTTTTTATGGCGTCTTACTTGCTCCTTTTGGATGAATGTGTTCAAATTAAGTTATTAATATGGCGAAAATTGCTCATACAATTTCAACATCATTGGTAAGTGCATCGAGGGACTTTTAGTTCGTCTCAGGTTGTTCGGATCGCTCCGTCGTCTTGAGCGTTCGTAGCGTGGGATAATTTTATTGTCCCTTACGGAGGTGTGGTATGAGCCACGCCACAACACATTTAGGGGAAATTAAAATGTCATTAATTCAAAGATTTACAGATAATGTTGACGTTATTCAGGGGCTTGAAAATAGCTATACCGTCCGTTTGTTGGATGGCAACGATATTTTCAGATCGCACAGCACGTTTAAAGGTACGGATCTGATATATGCTGGCGCCGGTAACGATTCAGTTTGGTCTGGCTTTGGAAACGACAGGGTTTTTGGTGG
>JBLHXF010000054.1:0-11562 GCA_047629435.1 Yoonia sp.
GCGGTTGAAAGTGCCACGTGCTGCCGAACGTCTGCTTTCTCATACGGTGAACCTATACTTCGCAATTGCGGCGAAGGTCCGGTTTCCGCCCTTGGTGTCATCTGAACAATCTACTGCATCAGTAATTTTGAGTTCCGAGCCGCCATTCGCCACAAAGAGGCATTTTCGCGTAACTAGCCCGAAGTATGGAGACGGTTCACTGCCTGACAAGGTATTGCAGAGCAATATCCTGAGAAAGTTTGCCTCAATCCACTCCTTACCATCAGAAAACGTGGATTAAGATTCGCCAGAGGCGACCCCACTTTGTGGCCAATGGCGCGTTTGGGCTGGGATTGTTTCCGCAAAAATCTCCCAATTTTCCACGTGAAAACAAACTATCAACTAAAATTCTTTGTGAAAATTGCACGCAGTTTCCAACGCTTAACACATATCTTTCTATGTGAATAAATTATACCGAAAAAAACTTTATTGTGAATAAAATCAACTAGTTGACTCAACGTCAAGCCAGGAGTTCAAATCAATGACGCAGAACTAGTCAACAAATTACTCATACTTTCAGAAAGGGCACAAATATGAAGATGACACCAATCATGAACTTCGAACCAAATGGTTCAAAACAAAGCGCCATCCCACGGGGAGACCGTCCCCATTTAACCAAAAACGATAATACTCTCTTCGGAAGTCGCCTTACCTCAACAACGTATGAAATTGCGGGGACAACACCCTGGTCACAAACTCGCACATTCCAATTCGATGTGGAGCGATACCAAGGCCTAATGAATGAGACGTCGCTCACTCAAGAGCAACGCGAAGGGTTCTTGGAAGCCATTTGGACGATAATCACCGCATTTATCGATCTTGGATGCGGCATCCATCCGAGTCAGCAAATGAATCTTTGCGTCCTTCCGAACTCTAATATTTTTAGCCTCGCGATAGAAAACATAAACGATGCTGTCTGAAACATCGAACGAAAGGTAATTTCCATGAACAACTTGCATGTTAAAACTCAACGTACTCATTGCATCATCTACTGTCGTGTTTCATCCGCCAAGCAAACAAGTGATGGTGACGGCCTTGGCAGCCAGGAGACAACCTGCAGGGAATTCGCCAAGCGCCAGGGTTATGAAGTTGTCGCTGTGTTTCGCGATGTCATTTCTGGCAAGCTCTCTGATCGCCCGGGAACCAATCGGCTAATCGAATATCTTAGCTATATTGACGGGGGAAATTACGTTGTCATTGTCGATGATATGACTCGCTTTGCTCGCGATGTTTCCAGTCATACAATCCTACGAGACAAGATTATGTCCAGCGGTGCCAAGATAGAAACCCCGAGCCAGAAATTCGGAGAGGACGCTGGCGGTAGGTTCATGGAAATGGTGTTCGCTGCGTTGGCTGCACACGATCGAGAGAAAAACGCTGAGCAGTCTCACACTAGAACCGTTGCACGTTTAAAGAATGGCTATTACGTGTTTCGAGCTCCCGTAGGGTATCGATACACAAAAGCGCCCGGCGGCGGACGCATGCTTGAACGAGATGAACCAATCGCTTCGATTATTCAAGAAGCGCTTGAAGGCTTTGCTTCAGGCCGCTTTCAATCCCAGTCTGAGGTCAAACGATATCTCGACAGCAAGCCAGAGTTCCCAAAAACTGGTAACACGAATGAGGTTAAGTTTGATCGTATTACAGCACTACTGACACGCCTAACTTATGCAGGGTACCTCCAGATGGAGGATTGGGGTGTACCCTTGACCAAAGGGGTCCATGAACCGCTTATCAGCTACGAAACTTACATCATCAATCAGGACCGCTTGGTAGAAAAGCAAGTGGCTCCTGCAAGAAAGGGAATTGATCAAGACTTCCCACTTCGCGGCTTCTTGATTTGTGAAGCTTGTGGTTATCGGCTGACGGCATGTTGGTCGAAGAGCAGAACGGGTCGAAAGTATCCGTACTACCTGTGCCACCACAAGAATTGCGTGGATAGTCGCAAGTCGATTTCCCGGGATTTAGTTGAGAGGGAGTTCGAAGCGATCCTAAAGAACGTCGAACCTGATCAACAGACGGTCGAGATAGGAAAGCGGATGTTTAGGGACGCGTGGGACAAACGTACAGAATCTCGCTCCACAGAGGTAGTGAGAATACGAAGCCAAGCCAAAAAGGTTCGCAATGAGGTCGACGAACTGTTGTCGAGAGTTGTTCGAACCAAAAGTGAACTTACGGTCAGAGCCTATGAAACTAGAATTTGTGAGCTGCAATCGGAATTGATTCTTTTCACCGAGGAAGAGCAAAAATTGCTATCACCCATCGCAGACTTCGACAAGTTGTTCGAACTCTCCATGAACTTCATGGCGAAACCCTACAATATATGGGCGAACGGGAGCCCAAGCGTTAAGAAAACTGTGCTTAGGCTCGTGTTCGCCCGCCCGCTTGCGTATCGTCGCGGTGTGGGTATTCGAACCGGAGAAACTAGCTTTCCGTTCAAAGCGTTAGAGTTCTTGAAGACGTCTGGTTGTAAAATGGTGCCCAGGGGCGGATTTGAACCACCGACACGAGGATTTTCAATCCACTGCTCTACCCCTGAGCTACCCGGGCACCGGGATGGACGTATCCATCGGGTATCGGCGTTTTAGGTCACACAAACCTAGGTGTCCATAGCCATTTTCACCTAAATTCAATGCGGCTTGTTTTCGGCCTCAGATAGCTCTTGGTTTAGCTGGTCTTCGTCATCTGGGCTGGCTGACGGGATCGCATAAGACCCTGACAACCACTTGGACAAGTCCACATCAGCACAGCGCTTGGAACAGAAAGGCTTGAACGCGATTACGACGTCTCGATCACAAATTGGGCAAGCCATTAAACGCTCCGCAGGATCGCGGCCAAAGGCAGGCGTTCGCGTTTGCGCTGTAACTCAAAAAGACCCATCGGGGTCCAGCCAACAAGGCTGGTTTCAATCGGATCGTTTTTAAACGAGGCGCGCAAGGATTGTTCCACTTGCTTGCGGTGGGTTTTGGACATCGACACAAAATCGACCGAAACTTGCCCGCCAAGGCCACGCAGACGCAATGCGCGCGGCAGTGCACGGCACGCGGCCAGATTGGCCTTTAGGGCGGCCCCTTGTGACGTGTCACTGCCAGTGTTCACATCAACGGCGACCATTGCACGAGTAGGTTCAACATACATCGTACCCTCGCCCAAAATAACCTTGGCACCATCAAGCGCGTCAATCTGATCTAGCACGCCCATGTGCTCAAACGATCCATCATCCGTGATCACATCCGCAGCACCAGTCCATTCGCGCCATGCGATGGTGTGAGGGCCATCACCTTCGGTCAAAGCCTCAGCGGTGGCGCCTGTGGCGTCTGCCATCACAGCACCAGCCAAGTCTTGCATCGCCAAAATATCTTCGGCGATCTCGGACGGGTCTGCGCCTTCGCACGATGACCGCAAGATAAGACCGTAGGTATCGTCATGGACCTCGTGAGCAACGGCGCGCAATGCGTCACGCACCTCTTCTTCAATAATCTGGCGACTGATGTTCAATCCGGGTTTGCCGGGTGTCACAATCGCATAGCGGCTTTTGAACAAAACGCGGTCGGTAACTGGCACCGCTTTGCCATCTTCCGAATACCCAGTGACTTGCACCAACAAGGCTTGTCCTGCACTTAGACCTTTACCTTGACGCAGGAATGCGGTGCCACCTTCAGGCAGGCGCATCATCATGCCACCCTGCCCTTTGATAGGACGGTCGCAGATGGCGCGGTAAATCGCACCGGGGCGCGGGGCGTCGGTGTCATCGACCAGCAAATCATCAAGCTGGCCGTCAACCAAATAGGCCGCAGCCTCGAGCCCATTGATATGGTCTAGAACGATTGTGCGACCCTTCATGGTGCGCCTCCAAATAAGGGGTAACCTGCTGCTGTCAGCAGAGCTGCGGTTTCGGGCAATGGCAGGCCCATGACCGCATGGAACGATCCGTTGATCCACGGGATGAATACGCTTGCTGGACCTTGAATACCGTATCCACCTGCCTTGCCCCGCCAATCATCAGTCGCGAGGTACCAGTTTACTTCGGCATCGCTCAGGCGCTTGAAAGACACGGTCGTCTGAACGTCGCGCACCCAGATACGGTCGCCACGCTTGACTGAAACGGCTGTAATCACTTTGTGACGACGACCGGACAAGGCGTGCAGAAATTCAGCCGCCTGCCCCGCATCGGCGGGCTTGCCCAAGATAAGGCGCCCTAGGGCCACAGATGTGTCGGCGCAAAGCACAACGTCATCTGGTCCAGCCTCAACGGCTGCGGCCTTTTCATGGGCGATGCGATTGACGTAGTCGCGCGGTAATTCAGCGCGGCGCGGCTCTTCATCAATGTCAGGGGGGCGGACTGCAAACGGGGTCACCCCAATTTGCGCCAATAGCTCCAGCCGCCGTGGCGAGCCAGATCCAAGGATCAATTTGAGCCCGTGGTCAGTGGTAATTGCGGTCATGTTTGCGTCCAGACAGGCATCGCGGCACGTAGGCGCCGCCATACATTATTTGAAACGATAATTGATCCGACCTTTGGACAGATCATAAGGTGTCATTTCGACTTGAACCTTGTCGCCTGCCAGAACGCGGATACGGTTTTTGCGCATCTTGCCTGCCGTATGTGCGATGATCGTATGGCCATTTTCAAGCTCGACCAGAAACGTCGCATTGGGCAGAAGTTCTTTTACGACACCTGGGAATTCGAGCAGTTCTTCCTTGGCCATGTGATCTCCTATGGTTGTTTATCCGCCAACAATTGCGGACGGGTGGTAAATGCGCCCTTAAGCGTCATATTTCAAGGGCTAATAACAGCTTAGGTGTCCACGTCGGCACGTGGTGGGCCAAATCGTTCCGTCAGACGGGTGATTATCTGGTCGCGAGCCTGTCGGTAGCTGACCAAACTGGTTTCACGGTTGCCGCCAAGCCCTGTCGGATCAAGAATTGGCCAGTATTCCACCTCCAGATGATAGAATCGGGTCAGGTCAAGCGCACGACGCTGGCTTGCAGGCGACAACGCCAAAACAAGATCAAACGATGACAAATCATCGCCCCAGTCTTCCATTTCGTCAAAACTACGACTGCGGTGGCGGGACAGTTCAACGCCAAGCTCTGCGCAGACGGCGATTGAAAACCCATCAATTTCCAAATCGTTTTTGACGCCAACGGATTGAATATAGCATTCCGTGCCGTAAAATTTCTTCATAATGCCTTCGGCCATCGGGGACCGAACGGCATTGTGGTCGCAGCAGAACAGGACGGACTGCGGAAGCGGGTCAAATGATGTGTCTGACCCCATGCCTTAACCCCCGAAATGCAGGACGCAAATAAGGGTGAAAAGACGACGCGCAGTATCATTGTCCACGTCTGCCTTACCCTCTAGTCGTTCCTGCAACACGCGCGCACCCTCGTTATGGATGCCGCGGCGGGCCATATCGATGGTCTCAATTTGACTGGGCGGTAGCGTTTTCACCGCGTCGAAATAGCTTTCGCAAATCTGAAAATAGTCTTTTACAACCTGCCGGAACGGCCCAAGCGAAAGATGGAATTCACCTGCGGGCGATTTTTCTTCGGTCTGCACATCAAACACCAATCGGCGCTCACGGATAGACAACGCAAGACGGTACGGCCCAGTTGGCACATCCTTATCGTCGCGCGCAGGCAATGCAAAACTGTTGTCTTCCATAAGATCAAAGATCGCGACTTTGCGCTCTTGTTCGATTTCTGGTGTCGGCGCTGGCAGACCGCTGTCGTCCAGCTCGATATGAATAATCCGGCTCATGACTGGTTCAACCGATCCAAACGGGCCCGCACAGACAACCCGTGGGCCTCAAGGCTTTCGGACTTAGCCAAGCGTTCTGCAGATGGGCCAATGGTAGCCAAGACTTCGGGCGTCATGCGGGCAAGTGTGGTGCGTTTGATGAAATCCATAACTGACAACCCGCTAGAGAATCGTGCTGACCTTGCAGTTGGCAACACATGGTTTGGACCACCGATGTAATCACCGATGGCTTCAGGCGTCCAGCTACCAATGAATATTGCGCCTGCGTGGGTAACACGGCCCGCCATTTCTTCGCAATCAGCGGTGCAAATCTCTAAGTGCTCTGGCGCAAAACGGTCTGATAAAACGACGGCTTCGTCCATGTCGCGCACAGTGATGATGGCCCCAAAATCGGCCCAACTTTTGCCAGCAATCGCACGGCGTTCCAAGGTTTGCAGCCGCACATCAACGGCAGCGGCCACAGCGCGACCAAATGCAGCGTCATCCGTGATCAACACAGATTGCGCACTTTCATCGTGTTCCGCTTGAGACAGCAGATCAAGCGCGATCCAGTCAGGATCATTGTCCGCATCCGCAATTACTAAAATTTCGGACGGACCCGCGATCATATCGATGCCAACCTTGCCGAACACGCGCCGCTTGGCTGCGGCAACAAACGCGTTTCCAGGTCCTGTAATCTTATCAACTGCCGGAATGGTTTCAGTCCCGTAAGCCAATGCAGCGACAGCCTGCGCGCCGCCAATGCGGTAAATCTCGTCCACGCCAGCAATTCTTGCAGCAAGGATCACCAGCGGGTTGGTTTTACCGTCGGGTGTGGGCACAACAATCGCAAGGCGCCCTACCCCCGCAACCTTGGCAGGGATAGCATTCATGAACACAGAACTGGGATACGACGCCAATCCACCGGGCACATAAAGGCCAGCAGCCGATACAGGTGTCCAACGCCACCCAAGCGTCGCACCAGCGTCATCCGTCCACATTTCGTCTGTGGGCATTTGACGGGAATGATATGCACGGATGCGATCAGCAGCGAGCATCAACGCCGCGCGATCCTCATCGCCCACTTTGGCGCATTCAGCCTCAATCTCGGATGGGGAAAACCGCATCGTATCTGGGGTCAAATCAAGACGGTCAAACTTTGACGTCAGCTCAATGACAGCCGCATCACCGCGCGCACGCACATCGGCAATGATGTCCGCAACAACCGCGTCCACATCAGGGCTGTCTTCACGCTTGGCCCCAAGCAACGCCACGAACTGATCTTCAAAATTGGCATCCGTGGTGGACAAAAACTGTGGCATGAGACGTCTCCTTTTCCCCGACATACGCCGAGAGGACCAGTGCTTCAATTGGGAGGTATGCGAAAACGTTCCAACCGCGCCAATCAGTCGCCGTGTTGCGGTACGGATTTAGACGGCGCGATATAAGGACGCGTGACATCAGCCAGCATGATTTCCAACGCCTCAACTTCAATCGCAATGGCCCCGTCACCAGACAAAGTCAGTAAAACGCGGCCCATGCCGTCAGTTGATGGCTCAAACGACACTGACAGCAGTGACATAATCATATCTGCATCGCCAGCCTGCACCCCTTGGGATTTGACCGACATGACGTCCTCAATAGACATGACTGCTTGCACACGTTCGACGGCGCGTTTGCCAATCTTGGCATTTGGCGCATCTTCCCAACGAAACCGGTTCAGCAGTAAGGCAAAGCGGCGCGCCTTACGGTCCCACCGCATCTCAGACGCAGGAAACACGGCATCTTGGGTCAATGACGACATCACTGCCAAGTCGTCTGCATCAAGCGCCTTCAGGCGAAGTGGTCTGTCACCTCCATCTTCAAAGTTTGCGTCACTCATTTGCCTGAAATCCGTTCAATCTGTGCGCCAACAGCGCTTAGCTTTTCCTCAACATGCTCGTAGCCACGATCAAGGTGATAAACGCGGTTCACAATTGTTTCGCCCTCAGACGCGAGGCCCGCAAGGATCAGTGACACAGATGCGCGCAGATCGGTGGCCATAACCGGCGCACCTTTCATCTTATCGACACCTGTGACGGTCGCAGTATTGCCGGACACATCAATCTGGGCCCCCATGCGGACCAATTCTGGCGCGTGCATAAAGCGGTTTTCAAAGATCGTTTCTTCCAGCACTGATTTGCCTTCGGCAAAGCAAAGCATCGCCATCATCTGGGCCTGTAAGTCAGTCGGGAAACCGGGGAACGGTTCAGTTGTGACATTCACTGCCTTCGGGCGATCACCACGGCGTTTGACCTTAAGCCCATCTTTGGTCTCGGACACGTCAATACCAGCAGCATCCAGTTTCGCCGCAAAGCTTTCGACCAAATGCATACGGCCACCGATGCATTCAATTTCGCCACCAGTAAACACTGGGGCCAACATATATGTGCCCAGCTCGATCCGGTCGGTCACAACGGGATGGGTCGCACCACCAAGACGGTCAACACCCTGAATCTCGATGCGCGATGTGCCGTCGCCATCAATTTGGGCACCCATCGCACGCAAGCAAGTTGCAAGATCAACGATCTCAGGTTCGCGGGCGGCGTTGTTAATAACAGTCGTGCCTTTGGCCAATGTGGCAGCCATCATAATATTTTCAGTCGCACCAACGGATGCAAACGGGAAGTCGATGACAGCGCCTTTAAGACGGCCACCAGCCGCCTTAGCGTGCAGGTAACCTTCTTTTAATTCAATTGACGCGCCCATCTTTTCCAAACCGTCAGTGTGGATATCCATCGGACGCGCACCAATCGCACAGCCACCCGGCAGCGACACAATCGCATTGCCCTCACGGGCTAGCAACGGACCCAGCACAAGGTTGGACGCACGCATCTTGCGCACGATATCATAATCCGCAGTAGTATTGATGTTGCTGTGGGTCGACATGACCTGCACCTTGCCGTCCTGTAGCGACGATATCTCAGCACCCAGCGATTCCAGCAATTCGGTCATCGTCTTAATATCCGACAAGCGCGGCGCATTGGTCAGCGTCAGCGGCTCTTCGGACAACAGCGTGGCCGGCATCAGCGCAAGCGCTGCGTTCTTTGCCCCGGCGATATGGATCTTACCATTTAATTCACGGCCACCCTTAACTACGATCGAATCCATGCCTGCCTACTCTTTCATTTCTTTATCTTTATCGGCAGCCCGTGCACGGGTCTGCGCCTTGCGTTTGGCCATATTCGCTTTCAACGACGCCTTAAGCCGATCCTCGCGGATTTCGGCCTCAGAACGGTGTTTTTTGATAGGGCTCTTATTATCCATACTGACCCTGTTACCAAGCTATGCAAAAACCGTCCAGTGAGGGCTTGCACCAATTGTCGATTACAGCTAATTCCCCCGCAAGGATGCTGCGGTAGCTCAGTGGTAGAGCGCGTCATTGGTAATGACGAGGTCGGGAGTTCAATTCTCCCTCGCAGCACCATCCTTTTCCCATTGTTATCAGGAAGATGTGCGTTACAAGGGGTTTAAAGCTCCCTCGCTGGTATACAGAGGTGGTATACATGGCTCTCCCAATGTCCCGACCAATCAAACATAATAGCGGCGTTTATTACCTTCAAAAGCGGGTTCCTAAGGACGTGCTGCAAAAAGTGGGGCGTGACGTGATTAAGATGTCATTGCGCACGCAAGACCCCGCGAAGGCCAAAGTGCGTCATGCTAAGAAGCTTCAAGCGTTAGAGGACGAATGGTCCTACCATCGCGCCGAAGTCCAAACACTGTCGTATAAGCAAGTGGTTGCCTTAACCAAGCAACGCTACGACTTCTTTGCGGATCATTTTGGGGATAACCCGCCAAGCACTGCCTCAACCCAAAACGAGTTAGAGATGCGCATTGGCGTCGATCAGGACATAACGAGGCTTGAGGTCTGGTATGGTCGCACGGCAGATCGGATATTGAAGGCGCACGGCATACAAGTAGATGCTCCGACCCGAGAAGCACTGCTACGCGAAATACATAGGACCGACATCCAAGCGCTTGAATTGATCGGGCGTAACGCAGAGGGCGACTATAGCCCTGACCCAAAGGCCAACAGGTTTCCCGCATGGGTCCCCCCGCTAAGCCCCTTGAAGCTGCCCCTCCAGCGGTCTCCCTGACTCAGCTATGCGGGCAAGAGCATAGCGGGTCGTGTTGGCCAATGGGGTTTTCCCAGAAAGTTAGGGCAGCTCGCTTTGCAGGCCCCCACCCACTATTTCTCACCATGGGAAAGAAACCATCTGATTTTTGCAAGTGAACGAATTTTGCGATCAACGCATTTGTTGAAACGCCATTTCGGGTCGCGGCTTACGGTGAAACTGACATCAGATGAATATTGCTACGGGACGAAAAAAGGGCAGCGCGATGCTGCCGCCCTTTTGAAATTACTCGGCCAAATCCCATGGGTTGGTATAAGCTCCCAACGCTTTGGTGACGTCTGCTTTTTCGACAGTGCCGGTTTTGACAAGATGAGCAACGAGGCCCCTCTTCTTATCCTCGGCAACAGTGCCGACCTCTGCGGCGACGCCCGCATTCACAAGGGCTGCATTAAAGATACGCGTGATCGCCCGTTTGCGCAGGTCCGGTTTAAAGATTTTACCAACAGCTGTCTTCGGCAATTCATCCATGATCTCTAGATGCTTAGGATGTGCGGCGCGCTCATGAATGTTCGCTTTCGCGAAGGCCATTAGATCGGCCTCTGTCACCGTGGCGTCATCAATTAGCTCGACATATACGCACGGGATTTCGCCCGCATGCGCATCAGGTTGGCCAATTGCACCAGCAAAGGCGACGGCCTCGTGGCCTGCAAGTGCTTCTTCAATCTCGGCAGGGTCAATGTTGTGACCGCCGCGAATGATCAGGTCTTTGGCACGGCCTGTGATCCACAAATAACCTTCGGCATCAATCCGGCCCAAGTCGCCAGTGCGCAGATATTGCACAGATTTCCCAAGCGGGCTGTTTTCGCCCGGATAAAACAGATCGGCGTTCTTTGCAGTCTCGGTATATGTCTTACCGTCGTAGACACCCGGAGATGCCACACAAATTTCACCGACCTCATCCGTGCCGCAATCGATTTGTGTTGTGACATTCACAATGCGGACATCCGTGTACGGGAACGGAATACCGATAGAGCCGACGCGCTTTTCCCCGTCAGGTGGGTTGATAGACACCAGACAAGTCGCTTCTGTCAGGCCATAACCTTCGCAGATCGACAACTTGACGTCACTGGGGCCTTTCTCGGCGTTCACAGCCTCTTCAAAACGGCGGTAAAGCTCTAGCGGCAGCGGGGACGACCCACAAAACGCAATACGTAGGGACGAAATATCAGCGTCAACCTTGCGCTGCATCAACGCAGACAAGGCCGTCGGGACAGTGATCATAAACGTGACTTTGTGCCGCTCGATCAGTTTCCAGAAATTATCAAACACGCCTTCGCCGCGGTACCCTTGTGGGGTTGGGAACACGACATGCGCACCCGATGCAAGCGACGCACCAAGAGATACAATCGCCGCAAACACGTGGAACATCGGAAGCGGGCAAATCTGCACGTCTTCTTCGGTGAACAACAACCGCGCACCAAGCCACCCGTTATACACAATCCCGGAATATTTATGCTGTGCGACCTTCGGCATGCCTGTCGTACCACCTGTATGGAAATAGGCGGCGACGCGGTCGACTGTGCTGTCTTCAAACGCCAATGTCGTCGACTGACGGTTCATTTCTGCGTTAAAGCTCAACACTTTGGCCTTGTGGGTCACAGTGGT
>JBLHXF010000055.1:0-10085 GCA_047629435.1 Yoonia sp.
ACAACTCTTCTCCGGGGCGTAGCATGCCGCGTTCGACCAGCACGCCAAAGGCGACGCGCGGTTCAGCCCGTTTCGACGTGGACACTTCGAGCGCCTCTTTGTCGAACTTGCGAGTGTTGGCGATGCGTTTTTCAGCGACCTTGCGGTAGGCAGCCTCGCGTTCAATCCCGATGAAATCACGGCCCAGCATTTTGGCGACCGCACCGGTGGTGCCTGTGCCGAAGAATGGATCAAGGACAACGTCACCGGGGTTGGTGGTTGCGATTAAAACGCGGTGCAGCAGTGACTGCGGCTTTTGCGTTGGGTGGGCTTTGTCGCCGTCCTCATTTTTTAAACGCTCGTGGCCTGTGCAGATTGGCAAGACCCAGTCGGACCGCATTTGCACACCTTCGTTGAGCGCCTTGAGCGCTTCGTAGTTGAAGGTGTATTTGCTGGCCTCGGTTTTGCCTGCCCAGATCAGTGTCTCATGGGCGTTGGTCAGCCGTTTGCCGCGAAAGTTTGGCATTGGGTTGGATTTACGCCAAACGACGTCGTTCAGAATCCAGAAGCCTTGGTTTTGCAGCTCGTAGCCCATGCGGAATACGTTGTGATAAGATCCGATCACCCAGATCGCTCCATTTGGTTTCAGAAGGCGACGGGCTGCTGCCAGCCATTCGCGTGTGAATTTGTCATAAACCGCAAAACTGTCGAATTGGTCCCAAGCATCATCAACCGCATCTACCTTGGAATTGTCGGGACGGTGCAAGTCACCTTTGAGCTGCAGGTTGTAGGGTGGGTCCGCAAAGATCAGATCAACCGAGCCCGCAGGTAGGCTGTTCATCCGTTCAATGCAGTCACCGTCAAGAATTGTATTCAGTGGAAGCGTTTCCGCCACTTTTGGCACAGCTGCGCCCTTGGTTTTGATCGTCATTTTATACTGCCTCAATGCCCGGCGATTTGTTCGCTCTATGCTTGGGCCCATTGTGAGTCAGAGACGATTCGCTGTCAAAAAGTAATTAAATCAGACACTTAAGTTTTTGTCTTGATACAAGATATTGTGTACCGGTCTGAACGAACGTCTATGGTGTGGGGTTACCCCAAGTTTTAGCAGTGCCTTTTTGTGCACAGGTGTCGGGTATCCCGCGTTTGTGTCCCATCCATAACCCGGATGCTGTTGCGCTAAGTCCACCATCAGCCTGTCGCGCCACACTTTGGCCACAATTGAGGCCGCCGCGATGGACAAAGAACGCGTGTCTCCTTTGATGATTGTCTGGTTGGGTATGTTCAATCCGCGCGGAACCATATTCCCATCGATCAGGATGAAATCGGCAGGGGCCGATAGCCCAGTGATCGCCCGAACCATCGCAATGTGAGATGCCCGCAGGATGTTGTGCGTGTCGATTTCTTCCACCGTTGCCTCGGCGATGGAGACATCAGCGCAAGCCATCAGTTGATCGAACAAGATGTCACGCATTTTGGGGGTGACTTGTTTGCTGTCGTTCAGCCCGTCAGGAATGTTGTCGGGGTCTAATACCACAGCGGCTGCGCAAACGGGTCCGGCCAATGGACCGCGCCCAACCTCGTCGACGCCTGCGACTGCGTGCGCCCCATTTACCATGGCGGCCAATTCGAATGCGAAATCTGGTGTTGTTTTTGTCATGCCCACCAGTGATCAGAGCCACGGCTGCGGATCAAGTACAAAAAGAGGGCGCAGGTCATGTCCACACTTGCGCCCTCAGGTACAGCGCGGCCGTTTGAAGAAATGGCCGCACCGATGTCGTTAGTTCCGGCGATTGGTCCGAAAGCCAGCATTGCGCATGCACCGCACGGCCCAACCAGTGCGGAACCCGTCACGAGTCATCACGTCCTGTTCGCATGCACGCGGGAAATTGGCGCCATGTCTATAGTGTCGAGCAATACAGCTGCGCGTAAACATCCGCACGCGTCCTTGATAAGTGTGGAATGCCTGTGCACAGCGTTGCGGCAGAACCTTACGTCCATTACGCGGTGTTGCTGGATGACGCGGCGCAGGTGCCACGTGGTCAACCAATGGCGTTGGCTGCGTCCAGCCGTTAGCCTGTGCAGGCCGATTGTTATCTTTAATAATCTTGGCAATGGCTGCCGTCGCGAAAAGACCAAAGATAATGCGGCCAATTTGGTCTTCATCAAGCCCTTGCGCACTGGCAGGTGAGAAGGTCAACGACAGCGCGGTAGCGCCTGCAATAAGTGTCTTAAACATGGTGTTACCCTTTCCAGGTGTTGGTGATGGAATGAGGATGCGGGCAGGTGGTTATGTCTCTCAATAACGGGGGATGGTTATGTGATGGCAGGACGGGTAACGTCGGGCGATATTGAATAGCAGGACCAAGGTGGGGCATCTGTCAGGTATGAAACATATAACTCTTTCACTTTTTATCCTGACGATCTGGGCCGGTGCGGCGCAGGCGGTCTGCTATGCTGACTATAAAGCAAAGCGGGACGACCCGTTGCGCCTGCATTATGGTGTTGCTGCCATTAATGGCGACTGCACGGTTGATGCTGCTGCTGAAACGCTCGCGGACCGTTTGTCTGCCGATAATTGGCAGCTTTTGAATGTGCTTGGTGTCTTTGATGATGCGGGCCTTGAGGAACGAAAGGAAAGCGCTGGTGACTACTTCCTCTTCTATTGAGGCGCGCGAAATCGGCAATCGGATTGTGGTCGCAGGCATTGCCGCGATTGTTCTGATATTGGCGATCACTGCGATTTTGCTATTTGTAAACCTGCCAGATGCGAACGCGTTCAACGCGCGTGTTGAACAGCTGTTTATTGAAAATGATACGCTGACGGGCAATGCCGAGATTAAGCTACTGGAAATTCTAGCACAGTCCGGCACTGCATTTTCAGACACGCTATCGTCTTACCGTTTCGTCATTTTTGTACTTCTTATGTTTGCGACGGCACTTTTGGTCGCCTCTATTGCATTTTTGGTTATGCTGATCGCGCTGAACCGCCGCATGAGCCAGATTGAGCGTAAAGGGATTGAGGTCAATTCATTGCTAATTAGCCGCGATCAAAAATCGGTTTACCTGAATGATTTTGAATTCAAGCTGACCGAGGCCGCGATTGAAACGCTGTCGGTTCTGGCCGAGGCCCGTATGGACGATGAAGTCATGTCGGGCGCAGAAATCGAAGGTGTCATTTCCGGTCGTCCGTCCAGTGATTGTGACGAGGCTGCAGGTGCCACACGCATCAAACGCCTAAGAGATACCCTTGGAAATCAGATGGTTAGCGAATTACTGGTTAAAAACATCGCCCGCAAGGGTTATATGTTGGCTATCGATAAGGATGTTATCCGAATGGTCTAAGGGGGCCGAAGCCATGCCAACATTAAGCCGCCGTCATTTTTTGCAGGGATTAACTGCCGCAGGGTTCGCCCCTGCCCTGCCCGCGTTGCCCGTTGCGGCCGCACCAGTTCCTGCGGCTTATACGACGATGCAATACACGTGGGCCTGTTATTACGCGCAGATGAACAATGCCTGTTCAGTCAGCCAGATCACCAGCGCACTGGGTGTTCCGGTGGACGTTGCACAGGGGTTGTTTGATCGGCTTGTGACGCAAAACGTTCTGACTGCGCCGGGCATTTCCGGTGTCAGCGTCTCTCGCAAACGTCAGATGATGGATATGCGCGGGCTGCGGTTAAAGCCTGTAGTTGCCAAGGTTCGTTTTGACCCCGATCAGCTAATGGCAGAGGTCACGCGCGATATCGATGATCAGATCCCGTTTGTGCAAAAGCAATCCCAAGTAGTGATCCACTAGTAAGTGGCTGCGCGAGCAGCATGCGCCAATTGCGGGATCGCTGCGCGCATCATATCGATATTGGCCGGATTGGATGCGTTCCCATCCATCGCTCGTTTGATCACACCCTGTAAAATTGCGATCAGCCGGAAGTAGGCAAAGGTTATATAGAACCCCCATGCATCGGGCGCGTCGACGCCTCGTTTTGTGCAATAGGTCGCGACATAGTCCTGCTCTGATGGGATGCCCAGCGCGGTTCTGTCCACACCAGCGAGACCTTTGATCAGCCCGAGCTGTGGCAGCCGCAAGCACATGCATTGATACGCGATATCTGCCATCGGGTTTCCCAGCGTCGAGAGTTCCCAATCGAGCAGGCCAATCACGCGGGAATTGTCAGGTGCGAACATCATATTATCCATCCGAAAATCGCCATGCACGATGCGGGTCTTACCGTCACTGGATGGGATGTTGTCCTTGAGCCAGTCGATCACCCAGTCGATGTCGGTGATCTTATCTGTCTCAGCCGCACGGTATTGTTTGGTCCAACGCCCGACCTGTCTGTCAAAGTAATTGCCCGTCGGGCCGTAGTCGGCCAGCCCAATGTCAGTGGGGTCAACGGTGTGCAATTTAGCCAAGGTTTCGGCCATCGCAATATACATCGTGGTCCGTATATCAGAGTCTAATAAAGGTAAAGCGGGGTCCCAATGGATATTTCCATCAAGCATTTCCATCACGAAGAACTGCGTGCCGAGCGGGCTGTTGTCGTCGCTAAGATGGTACATTTTCGGGGCGGGCACATCTGTTTTGGCCAAGGCCTGCATGACTTTAAATTCGCGCGCGACCTGATGCGCGCTTGGTAGCAATTTCCCCATTGGTTTGGCGCGCATGACATAGCTGCTAGCGCCGGATGTGATTTTGTAGGTTGGGTTTGACTGCCCACCACTGAACCGCGTGACCGTATCCAGCCCAGTAAAATCGAGCACATGATCCGACAGATATTTCGACAATTCAGCATGGTCAAAATCGTGCAGTAGTTTGGTCATTGCGGCTGATCCTTTGTCACTTTGGTTGACCTTAGCGATGCTCCGCCGCACAGTCTAGAAAACGACAGGGATGGTGACGCGATGGAAATGAACCTTGGGATTAGTCAGCGTGTGGCAGTATTGCGCGATCAGATCGCCACAATGGTCCGCGACGAGATTGCGCCGCTTGATGCGGAGTATCATGCGCAGGTGTCTGTGGGTGATCGGTGGCAATTCACGCCCCGCCAGACCGAGATATTGGAAACCCTGAAAACCCGCGCAAAGGCGACGGGTCTTTGGAACCTTTGGTTGACCGATAGCGATAAAGGTCATGGGTTATCGACGGTTGATTATGCCCATTTGGCCGAGGAAATGGGCCGCGTGCATATCGCCGCAGAGGTGTTCAACTGCAACGCCCCTGACACCGGTAATATGGAGGTGTTCGAGCGGTACGGTACCGACGCAATGAAGACTCGTTGGCTGACGCCGCTGATGGATGGTTTGATCCGGTCCGCATACTTGATGACCGAGCCCGATGTTGCCAGCTCTGACGCGACCAATATTGCGATGTCATGTGTTCGCGACGGCGATCATTATGTGCTGAACGGCGAAAAATGGTGGGCGACGGGTGCGGGCGATCCGCGTTGCGGTGTTTATATTATCATGGTGCGCACTGGCGGCGAAGACGTGTCCAAACATCAGCGTCATTCGATGATTGTGGTTGATGCTGCGCTTGCTGGAATCGAGAAAATCCGCCCTATGACCGTTTATGGCAGCGACGACGCTCCACACGGGCATATGCACATGCGGTTTACCGATGTGCGTGTGCCCGTTGCGGATATGTTGCTGGGTGAAGGACGCGGATTCGAGATTGCACAGGGGCGTCTCGGACCGGGCCGTATTCACCACTGTATGCGTGCCATTGGGCAAGCAGAGGCCGCTTTGGAATTGATGTGCAAGCGCGCACTGGCGCGAGAGGCATTCGGCAAGCCATTGTCTCATCTGGGTGCGAATTTCGACATTATAGCTGAATGCCGGATGAAGATCGAGCAGGCCCGCCTGCTGTGTTTGAAAGCTGCTTGGATGATGGATCAAGGCGATGCGCGTGCTGCGGCCCCATGGATAAGTCAGATCAAAGTGATCGCCCCGCGCATGGCGCTTGAGGTGATTGACGAAGCCGTGCAGATGCATGGCGCTATGGGTATTTCCCAAGACACGCCGCTTGCGGGTGCATGGGCTGCGACGCGGACATTACGGTTGGCGGATGGTCCTGATGCTGTGCATCGTCGTCAGGTCGCCCGCGCCGAACTGCGCAAACATACGCAGGAAAAGATGTGACCCCGTTCGTTTTTAATACCACGCCCAGCATTCGGATGGGTGCAGGCGAAATCGAAAACCTTGGCGAGATTTCGTCTGCGGTATGCACTGGGCCTGTGCTGATTGTGACCGACACAGGCATGGTAAAAACTGGGATCGTGGGTCGTGCCGAGGCGATTTTAAAACGTGCTGGATTGTCCGTCAAAACCTATGCCGATGTCATCGCTGACCCACCCGAAGTCGTGGTGCTGGCCGCTGCGGAAATGGCAAAGGACTGTGGGCTGGTCATTGGGTTGGGCGGAGGTTCATCGCTTGATGTGGCCAAGCTTGCCGCGCTTCTTGCGGGCAATGGCGGGGCCCTTGCGGAGGCTTACGGCGTGAACACTGCGACGGGTCCGCGCCTACCATTGATCACCATTCCAACCACAGCCGGAACCGGATCAGAGGTCACGCCAATTGCAATTGTCACAACAGGCGCGAGTGAAAAGATGGGTGTCGTTAGTTCGTTGATTATACCCGATATTGCCTTGTTAGATCCTGAATTGACCTATGATTTACCCGCGCATGTGACTGCGGCGACAGGCATCGACGCAATGGTTCACGCGATTGAAGCCCATGCCAGCAAAAGCCCAAACAACAATCCGGTTAGCCGTGCGTTGGCGGTTGAGGCGTTGCGGTTAACGGGTGGTGCGTTGGAACGTGCTGTGACCCACCCAAGGGACACTGCCGCCCGTGCAGACATGTTGCTTGGATCACTGTTGGCAGGCCAAGCATTTGCCAATAGCCCCGTCGCCGCGGTACATGCATTGGCCTATCCGGTTGGTGGGCATTTCAAGGTGCCGCACGGCCTGTCGAATGCTTTGGTCCTTCCGCATGTTTTGCGGTTCAACGCAGTCACCCATCCAGCTGATTATGCTGTGCTTGCGCCGCATGCATTCGCTGGATCAGCAGCGACTGCAGATGCGTTAATTGACGGCTTGGTCGCATTGTCAAAGGCATGTGGTCTACCGCAGGCTTTGCGTGAAGTTGGGATCAGCCGCGATGATTTACCCCGCCTTGCCACCGACGCAATGAATCAAACCCGCCTGTTGGTGAACAATCCACGCACAGTGACCCATGACGATGCGCTTGCGATTTATGAGGCCGCGTTATGACCCGCCCAACACCCAATACGCGTGATGATTATGTCGTGTTCCAAACGATTACGACGCGGTGGTTCGACAATGATGTTTACGGGCACATGAACAACGCGGTGCATTACCAGCTATTTGATACGGCGGTGAACGGGCATCTTATGTCTGCTGGCGTGCTTGATTTGAAATCTAGCCTAACCGTGTTTTTGGTCGTTCAAACAAGTTGCGATTATTTTGGGGAACTAGCATTTCCAGACCTGATCACCGCTGGTGTCCGCGTCGCGCATTTGGGCAAAAGTTCAGTAACCTATGACATCGGATTATTTCGCAATGACGCAGGTGAGGCTGCGGCGCAGGGTCAATTTGTGCACGTCAACGTGGACCGTGACAGCCGGCAGGCCGTCCCAATTGGGGATGCCACACGGCGGGTGTTAACAGCCATGCGATTGGGTGGTTAAGACGACGACCGCAGCGTATCACCAAAGGCAATTGTTGGGCTAAGCTCAATAACCTGCCCGGCGCCGCTTTCGTCACCAGCGTTACGGTCCGCCACGATACGGGCAGCCTTAACACCAATTTCACGACGACACGCATCCATTGTGGCCAATTGCCGAGGCAGTCCATCCAACAGTTCCACGCCGTTAAAACCAGCAAGGCCAACCGAATTGGGTACGTCGACGCCAGCCTCTAGCAGGTACAAAAGCCCGCCCGCACCGATCATGTCATTGGAGTAGTACAAGAAATCCAAATCAGGGGTGCGCGTTAGCATCGCGGCGGTCATTTCACGCCCTTTGGCCAGCGCAGAGCCACCAGAGTAAAATTCTTGATCAGCAATCTCGATACCCGCCTTGGCGAGCGTCCGTGTGAATCCTTCGAACCGCTTGCGGGCGCGGTGATCCAATGGCATCTTGGTGCCCATAAAACCGATCCGGCGGTAACCAGCAGCAATGATCGCCTCTGCCATTTTACGGCCTGCCCGCCTGTGCGAAATGCCAACGGCGCAATCGATAGGTTGCCCATCAACATCCATAATTTCGACGACAGGAATATCGGCTTGGCGCATCATTGCGCGCGATGCTTCCGAATGCTCTAGGCCCGCAATAATCACGCCAGACGGACGCCATGACAGCATCTCGAACAAAACTTTTTCTTCTTTTTCAGGCAAGTAATCTGTCACACCGACAACAGGCTGTAGTCCTGTATCTTCGAGTGTTTCGGAAATACCAGAAAGCACCTCTGGAAAAACCATATTGCTAAGAGAGGGAATAATGACTGCAACAAGGTTGACCCGTTGCGATGCCAATGCGCCGGCGATCTTGTTGGGAACATAGCCCAACCTCTTGGCCGCTTCGCGGACCTTTTGGCGGGTCGTTTCTGATACGTCGCCTTTGTTACGTAAAACACGGCTGACGGTCATTTCACTGACACCAGAAGCCTCGGACACGTCACGCAGCGTTAGTGGGCGTTTCTTTTGCGGGATCACGGTGGGATGTCCTGTTTTATATGGCTTATTGTTTAGACTACAGGCCAGCATCAGCTTTGTCCAAGAAGATTGCAAAGCCTACGCGTAGCCGTTGACCTAGTTTCCAAACACAGGCATTCAGACCCTTGTGGTCCCGTGGCTCAACTGGATAGAGCAGCCCCCTCCTAAGGGGCAGGTTATTGGTTCGAATCCAATCGGGGTCACCACAAACACCTATTGCCAAAAAAAGCGGAAGCATGCGCAAAAAAAAGCAATAGGTTGCGCAAACCATATAAATAAGGGGTTCAAATTTTTCGCTTTGAGCCGCCTTCGCACTCTTCTAGGCATGTGATTGGGTGAATTTCGCAATACCGGCGGAGTGATTACTTCAATTTAATCAGAGTTGAGGGCTGGGGATGATGACGAAAATAGTTGCGTCAGTTGCGGCCGAAGGCGGCATTGATGTCTTGTCGAAGGTAAACCGTCCCGAAATCTTCACCCCCAGGCGAAAACGGTTTCACGCCGCCTGCTTCCAATCTTGAGTTAATCGAGTTCCGGTGTTCGCCAAACTCCTTCGACATTGTCGTCGATGTCATGAAGCGGTCATGAAACGCCTCGATGTCCTTGTCCGACATATACAGCTGCATGACCCCAGTTTTCGGATTGGGCATTTGACTTGCAGGTGAATGCCCCGCGGCAACGAGCGCTCGGAACCTTCCCTTGTCGCGCATGCCGACCAGCCTACCAAATTCTCTTGCTGTGGTTGTCGCCCCATCTGGAAGGGCGGGTATGTTTTCCGCCAATTCCCCCGTCAACGCCTTGAGCTGGTCTATGTCGCTCTTAAGCACACAACAACCATTATAGCCAAACATCTCCTGACGATGTCCAATTTGAATTTTGCCATCGCGGATTGCGTTGATTATTGCACCGACGCCCAGCCCAGATCGGACTTTCGCCTGCTGGATTCCCTCCCAGGCAGCGTCGGCCATTCTGACGACAATTGCTTTGCATTGGAGTTCTGAGACAAGTTCCAAGCCGTCAGACAATCGCCAAGGTGATTTGACCTTCGGAATGTCGATTACAGGGGTTAAGATGTGATCCGCCTCGAGTGCCCACAATTGGTTCCGCGTGGCACCCATTCTTGTCTCCATCTCAACGCGGCCAACCAACGTTGGCATTTCAGTGAGCAGGTCGACGTAGGTCGGTGCGTTGAAAACTCGCCTAGAAATCGGCCGGTCGTCTTCCGCGTCTACGGCCCCAGCTTCCACTAGAATTTTTTCGAGCAGGATTGGGCTTATGCCTGTTTCCTTTGAAGCTGACTGGATCGAATGAAGGCGCCTTTCAGTCTGCTCAATGCCAAGGACCACTTCGCCGGTCGCAACGGGCCAAATTACGAT
>JBLHXF010000056.1:0-9945 GCA_047629435.1 Yoonia sp.
CAACGACACATCTAATCCAACATAATATTCCATCTTCTTTCTCCCTTGTTCACAGCTGTGCTGTGATCTTAGTGGGAGCTTGGCCTAAAAGCGAAAGGCTGCCCAATTACGCATGCTTTCCGCCCTTTTTGTTGAGGGGCGTCCGATGCAATGATCAAAATCGCCGAAAGAAATACAGCCATCCGAGCAATGAAAATCACGCCAATCTGATAGAACAGTTATGACAGAATGTGACCGCCACCACCGCGCAGGTGATCGTTTGTCTAGAGCCCAGTCTAGCTTAATGTAGACAAACTGGGGCTGTTGAGAGCGGCGTTTTTGCCCTCGTCCTTGGGGGTTTTGAAAGGGGGAGCGGAGCATCCTCCTTCACCGGAAAGAGATAACAAAGGCCCCTTGGGGCAACGTTATCTCTAGTAGGTTATGTAATCAGATTTTCGGTTTTCAAAAAAGGAATCCAAAAAAGTTTCAGAATTCGTTTTGCACCTTCAGTGATTGCAGTGATTAACTTGGAATGCAAAAAGATAATCATACACCTCTTCCCGCCGCCGCCAAAAGCAACCCTCGCGCTGCTTCTGTTCGCATCAAGTCGCTCGCTATGTCGAAGGCACGCTTTCAGCGCCGCCATGATTTTCGGAAAGGTAAGCAGCCGGACTACGTTGATGGAAAGCGCCGCCATCTGAACCGCGAGTTGATCGAACTGCGGTCACTGCCTGCTATCCGACGCGAGAACATTGCGCTGCGGAAAGTGCGCGGCTGTCTGAAAGCAATGAAGAGCAATGCTGCCGTAGTAGTCGGGGGTATCATCACTTTTGGCCATGAAGCGCAGCTGATGTTTGGTTATCTCACGGATGATCAACAAGATGCTGCTTACCGCGAGCTAGCGGAACGTGTTGCAGAGCTCTTGCAGACACAGCTTGAAAGCCTCGTTGTGCACGGTGATGAGGCGGCGCCCCATGCCCATTTTATGCTCCGCGGATATTGCGACGATGGTCAGCCAGTTTCCAAACGCGCGACTTGTCGCGTGACGCGCCAAATGCAGGACATCGCCGCTGAGGTCATGCAGCAATACTGCCCAGACGTTGAACGCGGCCATACCAAATGGAACCGCTTAGAGAACGGGGCTGACTATGCCGATACGATCAATCGCTCGGTCAAACAGCTGCATGAAGACCTGCCGAAAGAAATCGCGGTAAAGCAAGCCGAGCTGCAAATCCTGGTTGATGAGATGGTTGCATTGACCGCCTCCATTGATAAGACGCGGCGCCACTTTGACGCCATGGAAGCACGTCGTGACAAGACGGCGAAGCAGATGAAGACGGCGAGGACTTATAAGAAGCGATTGGCCAAGAAAGAGACGGACTTGTCAGACCTTGTCATTCAGTGTGGCAAACTGCGCGTTGAACTCGACGCAAAAGATCAGGCGCTGAGTTCCCGTCAAACCGAAGCCCTATCCCGCGATGCAGCGCATAAGGCGCAGGTTTTGGCAGATGCGGATAGGATGGCTCTCGAAGCGCTGCAGATTGCAATATGGAACGAAGAACTTGACGCACTGTCTGCAGCTCATAGGCAAAAGGTTTGCGATGATACCGCTGCGGCTGAAGCGCGTGATGTTGCTTTGCGGATGAAACAAGAGTCGCTGGATACAGAGCGACTGGCGTTTGAAGCTGATGTGGCCGCTAAGGCGGAAGCGTTCGAGCGTCAACATGGTGAGATGCAAGAAGCGGCGTATCTCGCCGATCTGATGCGGTTCTACGCTGATGAAGCGGCGACTAAGGCCGAGCATACCTACCGGTTACTTTGCGTTACATCAGCATGAGGACAACACAAGCACTTTGGGCGGAGAGCTGCCGTTCGCTGCAACCCGCACGGATGTCTGCTTTGGGGAGAAGCTGGCGCCCACCGATGCTATTCCAGACGTCGCATTTAGTGTTTTGTAGGCGGAGCTATGTTTATAATGCCTGAGAAAGCCCTTTTAATATGTGGGGGTGGGCTTCGAAGGATCTTGCAAGGGAGAGGTTATTCGTTGGGATATGCAATTGAACTGCCAGTCGACTGATACTCATTCTGTCTTTCCTCTTGGGTGAGGCAGGCAAACGCTGCTTCAGGCTAAGTTTTCATTTGCCGTAAATTCATTCTCCATGACAGCCAAAAGAAAATAGGCCTTCGATAATGTACGAATGTGTCCAGAAGGTCAGTAATGTTGTCAGCATGCATGGGATCCCAAGAACGCTTCAAACGCGGCCAATCTTAAAGCCCCTAGATAGATGATTGCGCATCGCGAATAGCAATGCTGCGCCTGGCAAAACTGATGCGACAGTTACCGCCATCACCAATCCAATATCCGTTTGAAAACCAAAGAGTGCATTGATTGCCATGCTGATTGGCTTGCCATTGGTGGTCGTCAGGATGCGCGCGAAAACTACCTCGACCCACGAAAACATGAAGCAGAAAAACGCCGTGACTGCGATGCCTGAGGCGATCTGAGGCATGAGAAATTTCCAAATGAACCGTGGGCGTGAATATCCATCCAGAAATGCGGTTTCATCCATTTCCTTGGGAATGACCGAGATAAACCCCTGCAAAATCCAGATCGATATTGGCAGGTTGAACAGGCAATGCGCCAGTCCAATGCCAAAGACTGAATTCACGATGCCGAGGGACGAAAATAGCTGAAATATTGGCAATGTTAGCACCACAGGCGGGGTAATTCGAAAGGCGATGAACGCAAGAAAAAGGTGTTTGTCGCCAATGAACGACATGCGTGAGAACGCATAGGCGGCAGGGATCGCCACGGGTACCGTGATAAGGATGTTGATCAGCACATAGGCAATCGAATTGATGAAAGCAGAGCGCAAATTGGGGTTGGTCCAGATGCCCGCGTAATTTGAAAGTGTGAAGGTTCCGACTTCGGTGGTGGGCGTCGGCAATGTCGCCATGAAGCTGATCAGGGTCATCTGGACCAGTGGCAAAAATGCAAAGACAATAAAACTGACTAAGAGAATTCGCTTTATCGCGGGAATATATAACAGCGGGAGCTTCAAGTTGTGTCCTCGCGATCGAGGTGACCTTGCGCTTTGCTGAACGTCCATGCGACCGTCAAAACGATAAGAAAGTAGATCACGGAGCGCGCGGCAGATGGGCCATAGTTGAAGGCTTTGATCTCTTCGCCAAGATCGACGGCGAGGAACATGGTCGCACCGTTTGGCCCGCCTGCATTGATCGGAAATGCTTCTGTGTAAATCATGAAGGAATCCATGAACCTTAACAGGATTGCCATCAGCAGCACGTGATAAAGCTTTGGCAATTGAATGAAGCGGAACACTTGCCACGGGCCCGCGCTATCAATCGCTGCGGCCTGATAATGGGCGGCGGGAATTGTGGTCAGCGCACTGTAACACAAGATCACCACAAGACTTGTCCAATGCCAAACATCCATCGCAATGATGACCAGCCATGTGTGCACAACTGAGAGCTTCCAGTCGGCAGGCCAGCCAACCTGAGGGAGCAGCCGCCCCAAAATACCTGTGTCTGGATTGAGCAGGCTGAGCCAGAGAGATGGGATCATGTTCCACGGCACAAGGAGCGGCAGGGCGATGATGGCGAGTGTGATCCCAACCCAGAATTTTTCTCGGGGAATGCAAAGAGCAACCGCGATGCCAAGCGGAATTTGGATCGCGAGGACCAAAGCCGCGAATAATGTGCTACGGCCAAAGCTAGCCCAGAAGCGGCCAGAACCGATGATTTCGGTGTACCAGTCGGTTCCGACCCAAAAACGCGCATCGAGAATGAAGATTTCAAAGAAGGAATAGTTGACCACGGTGATCAGGGGAATTAGCCCGATGAGCCCAAGCACAAACGTTGCGGGTAAGACGAAAATCCATCCGGTGTTGTCGCGATTTTTCATATCAACGCCCTCACATGCGACTTCGCCGATCAGACGATGGCAACTTCGGTCCCCCAGTTATTACAATTGGCGATAAGCTCTTTCGACAGGCCACCGTCGGTGAAGAGTATGGTTACATCGCTCAGTGAGCAGATCGTGAGCGGTGCTTTGCGTTCAAACTTATCATTATCCGCTACGACCATGACCTTGCGGGATCTTTTGATTGCCGTGCTGCTAACCATGACTTCTTGGCCATCAAAATCAAGAAGATCACCGTCTGCATCAATCGCAGAGCAGCCAAGAACAGAGTAATCAAACTTGAATTGCTTCACCATCTCCACGGTCAATCCGCCGACGATGCCGCCGTCTGCGCGTCGCAAAACGCCGCCTGCCAAGATGATTTCACAGCTGTGATTGGCGGCCAAGATATTTGCGATGTTCAAATTGTTGGTCACAACGAGCAGGTTTTCGTGATCAAGCAGTTCATGCGCCACCGCTTCTGTGGTGGTTCCGATGTTCATAAAGACTGAGGCGCCGTTTGGGATTTCTTGCGCGCATTTTACAGCAATCGCTTTCTTGCCTGCCTCGTTCAACCTGCGACGTTCATCATATTGGATGTTGATGACACCCGAAGGGATAACCGCGCCGCCATGAACTCGTTTAAGCCGCCCACCATCAGCGAGGTCGGATAGGTCGCGACGGATCGTTTGAACGGTCACGTCATAGATTTCGGCAAGTCCGTCAACGGTGACCTTGCCATCTTTGCGGGCCAGGTCGAGTATCTCTTGTTGTCTGAAATTCGAGACCATGACTTCCCCACTATCATTACCGTACCTCACGACAAGGCTGCGATGTCTATTGCCCAGCAATAACCAACAGCAATGACCGAACGTCAAGTGTTCGCGTCGCATAAGCGAGGCCGAATTTGTTAAGGCTTCGGTAAATCGAAAGTATAATCTCCATATTTTTCAAGATCTTACTTAGAAACGAACGCAAACGAACATTCGTTCTTGCGTTACTATTTGAATCAGTGTTGATTAATGGGATGTCACAAGCTGGGAGGCTGTGGCGGATTATGAACGCGGGGAGGCTTCAGTGGAACAGCGTGAAACTCACGACATCGTTGACCTTTTCGTCATTGGTGGCGGCATCAATGGATGCGGTATTGCGCGTGACGCAGCTGGTCGCGGGCTCAGCGTTGAGTTGGCTGAAATGAACGATTTGGCGTCAGCCACGTCCTCTGCATCGACAAAGCTTTTCCACGGCGGACTGCGCTATCTTGAGTATTGGGAGATCCGACTTGTTCGTGAGGCGTTGATTGAACGCGAGACGCTGTTACGAGCGATGCCACATATATCTTGGCCGATGCGGTTCGTGTTGCCCTACCACGAAGACATGCGTTTTGATGGCGATACGCCGACGTCGAAGGTTTTGAGTATTGTAATGCCGTGGATGAAGGGGCGTCGCCCTGCATGGCTTATTCGCTTTGGATTGTTCCTCTATGACAATCTTGGCGGACGTAAAATTCTTAAGGGGACCAGCTCTTTGGGCCTGAACGGAACACCCGAGGGCGCGCCGCTTGAGGACCGTTTTCAGAAAGCCTTTGAGTATTCCGATTGCTGGATCGAAGACAGTCGTTTGGTTGCTTTGAATGCACGCGACGCCGAAGCCCGTGGCGCAAAGATCAATGTACGCACGAAGGTTGCATCGGCAGAGCAGATCGACGGCATTTGGCATATAGCACTCGAGCCGCAGGTTGGCACTCCGCGCGTCGTTAAGGCCCGCATGTTGGTCAATGCTGGTGGGCCTTGGGTGGAAGATGTCATCCGCAACACTGTGCGGATTAATTCGACCGAGGGTGTGCGGCTTGTGCGCGGCAGTCACATCGTGACCCGCAAGCTATATGACCATGACAAATGCTATTTCTTTCAAGGTGAGGATGGGCGGATCATCTTTACGATCCCTTACGAGACAGATTTCACGCTGATCGGCACTACCGATGCAGACCACACTGATGCCAATCAAAAGCCAGTTTGCACGCCCGAAGAACAAGATTATCTTTTGACGTTCGCGTCCAAATATCTGAAAAAAGATGTCACGAAGGACGATGTCGTCTGGGCCTATTCCGGTGTGCGACCACTTTATAACGACGGAGCGAGCTCGGCCACAGCGGCAACACGCGATTATGTGTTAAAGGTAGATCAGTCAGCAGGTGCGCCAATCCTCAATGTCTTTGGCGGCAAGATCACGACCTACCGCAGGCTTGCTGAGGCGGCTTTGGAAAAGATTACACCATTCTTTCCAAACACGGGGAAGCCATGGACCGCTGGCGTGCCTTTACCTGGCGGTAATTTCCCGGTCGATGGGGTTGCCGCGCTGACGCAGCGGCTGGCAGCCAAGTATCCATTTCTAAGTGCCGCTTGGGTCACGCGTATGGTCAAAGCTTATGGGCTGGACGTGTTCAATGTGTTGGGCGACGCAACGGATGAAACCGATCTTGGTCAAAATTTCGGGGCTAACTTGACCGAGCGAGAAGTGAACTGGCTGGTTGAACACGAATTTGCGCGAACTGCGGAGGATATCGTTTGGCGTCGCTCAAAGCTGGGTCTTCGTCTTACGCCACAAGAAATTGATGTGCTTGACGCGTGGCTGGCAAAAGCGCCTGCTTCGTCGTCAAAGCAACACGCAGTGTAAGCTGCGAAAAGGGGAGAGAGAAATGTCACTTGTTCTAGAGGGCGTGTCGAAGGTAATGAATGGCCAGACACATATTCACCCCACCGATTTGGAGCTGCAATCCGGCACAATGAACGTGCTGCTTGGGCCAACGTCGTCTGGCAAGACATCATTGATGCGCCTTATGGCGGGTCTTGATGTACCCAATACTGGCAAGGTGATCTGGGGCGGCAAGGACGTCACTGGCATGCGCGTCCAAGATCGCGGTGTCGCGATGGTGTATCAGCAGTTCATCAACTATCCGTCGATGACCGTTTACGAGAATATTGCCAGCCCGATGCGGCTGTTGAAGCAATCCGCCGACCAGATTGATGCTGCCGTGAAAAAGGCCGCCGATCTGATGAAGCTTTCGTCATTCCTTGATCGCAAGCCGCTTGCGCTTTCAGGCGGTCAACAGCAGCGCTGTGCCCTTGCACGTGCCCTTGTAAAAGATGCGGGCCTTGTCTTGCTAGACGAGCCCTTGGCAAACCTCGACTACAAACTGCGTGAGGAATTGCGCGCCGAAATCCCGAAGATTTTTGAGGAAGCGGGTTCAATCTTTGTTTATGCTACGACCGAGCCGGAAGAGGCGCTGTTGCTTGGCGGCAATACGGCCACGATTTGGGAAGGCCGTATCACGCAGTTTGACAAGACCCCGATCGTTTACCGCCAACCCGTGAATGCGACGACCGCGCGCGTTTTCTCTGATCCGCCGATGAACTTTTTGAAATTTGAGAAGGTGGGTAATCAGCTTCGTTTTGGTGATGGACAGATGAGCAGCGCCACTTCTGGTGCTTTTGCAGGGCTTGGCGATGGCAGCTATGTGGCGGGCTTTCGCCCCAATCACCTCAAGCTGGAAAAACAAGCGACCGATGCGCTCGAGTTCACCGGTAACCTGACGGTGACAGAGATCACGGGGTCAGAGACATTTATTCATCTCAAGCACCACGGCGAAAACTGGGTGGGCTTGGTGCACGGCGTCAAAAATTTGGAAATTGGCGCCGAGCTAAGCGTCTATCTTGACCAAGCCCATGTTTATATCTTTGCGCAAGACGGCACCTCTGTCGCCCCTGCGTCTTATGCAGCTGCAGCTTGAGGGAACGGGAAAATGGCAAAAATTACCCTCGAAAATCTGGCGCATTCCTATCTGACCCACCCAAAGCATGAAGACGATTATGCACTGAAAGAGTTGAACCACGATTGGGTGGATGGCGAAGCCTATGCCCTGTTGGGGTCATCTGGCTGCGGAAAATCTACGTTGCTCAATATCATTTCTGGCCTGTTGCACCCCAGTCAGGGACGCATCCTTTTCAACGATAAAGACGTGACAAGCGCACCTACGACGCAGCGCAATATCGCGCAGGTTTTCCAGTTTCCTGTGGTCTATGACACAATGACCGTGCGCGATAACTTGGCGTTTCCACTGCGCAACCGTGGAGCTGATCCAACCTATATCAAAGACCGTGTCCAACAGATTGCCGCGATGATCGGGATGGAGGACAGCCTGAACCACAAAGCCCGTGGTTTGACAGCGGATGCCAAGCAAAAGATCTCGCTTGGTCGTGGCATGGTGCGTGAAGACGTGAATGCGTTGTTGTTCGACGAGCCGCTGACGGTGATTGATCCGCATATGAAGTGGGAACTGCGGACGCAGTTGAAATCGTTGCACCATGAGTTTGGGCACACGATGATTTACGTGACCCACGACCAAACCGAGGCACTGACCTTCGCGGATAAAGTTGTTGTCATGTATGATGGCCGCGTTGTTCAAATGGGCACGCCGCAAGAGCTATTCGAGAGGCCTGAACATACCTTTGTCGGTTACTTCATTGGCTCGCCGGGGATGAATGTTCTGGCTGCCGAAGTGCAGGGCGACACCGCCGTCATTGGCGGGACGCAAATCGCACTGGGCAAAGGTTTTGGCAGCCCTGCCGGGAATGTCGAACTTGGTGTGCGTCCCGAATTCACATCGCTAACTGCGGGTGGAACAGGTTTGCCAGTGACCATCAAGCGGGTGGAGGATGTAGGTCGCCACAAAATCGTGCGCGCCGACTACAAAGGCACAGAGATCAACATTCTGGCGGGTGAAGGCGAAAATATCTCGCCGGATATGAACCGCGTTGTTTTCGATACCGCAAGCATCAACGTCTATTCCAATAGCTGGCGCGTCGCGCCCGAGGTGGCGTGATGACACACGCAATCTGCCCCCCTTCAAAAGGAACCCGCCATGAATAAGACAGTCAATCAAAAGGCCTGGTTCCTCATTTTACCAGTGCTTTTGCTCGTCGCGTTCTCGGCGGTTATTCCGTTGATGACAGTCGTGAATTATTCTGTCCAAGATACCTTTGGGCAAAACAAGTTTTTTTGGGCTGGTCTCGACTGGTTTAGGGAAATGATGGCATCCGAACGTATGTGGGATGCTCTTGGTCGACAGATCGCGTTTTCGGTCATTATCTTGGCGATTGAAATTCCGTTGGGCATCTTTGTGGCGCTGAATATGCCGAAAAAAGGGTTCTGGGCCTCAACTTGCCTTATCCTGATGTCGCTGCCTTTGCTAATTCCTTGGAATGTGGTTGGCACTATTTGGCAGATTTTTGGGCGCGTTGATATTGGCCTGCTTGGCTATACGCTGGCCGCTTTGGGGATCGACTATAACTATACCCAAGACTTCTATGCGGCATGGGCGACCGTGATCGTGATGGATGTTTGGCACTGGACATCGCTGGTGGCTTTGTTGGCCTATGCAGGTCTGCAATCTATCCCTGACGCCTATTACCAAGCTGCAAAGATCGATCAAGCCAGCCGTTGGAAAGTGTTCCGCTTTATCGAGCTACCCAAAATCATGGGCGTGCTGATGATCGCGATCCTTTTGCGCTTTATGGACAGCTTCATGATCTACACCGAGCCCTTTGTGGTGACAGGTGGTGGCCCCGGAAACTCGACGACGTTCTTATCGATTGACTTGGTCAAGATGGCGCTTGGGCAGTTCGACCTTGGTCCCGCAGCCGCGTTCTCGATTATGTATTACCTCGTGATCCTGCTGATTTCATACGTCTTCTATACTGTGATGACGAACCTCGACAAAAGGGATGGCCAATGATGTCTGACTTTACAAACACAGCGACAAAGCGCGGTTTTGCCCTACCAAAGATCAAGGGCAATGCGATCGTGATGGGCCTATACCTGCTGTTCCTGCTTTTGCCTATCTATTGGCTTTTGAACATGAGCCTGAAGAATAATTCAGAGATTTTGAACAGCTTCACTCTTTGGCCGCGCGACCTGACGTTCGACAACTACATAACGATCCTGACTGACCCGTCGTGGTATATGGGATACCTGAACTCGATGAC
>JBLHXF010000057.1:0-9480 GCA_047629435.1 Yoonia sp.
AATCGCAGCGAAGATCCGCTCTGGCCCGCACACTTCCAGTTGATGCGGCGTGCAGCGAAAGGTAGGACTTCCTAAACCTGTCGTTCGTGGATCACGCCGCGAAGGTTCCAGAAGAGCCCATTTTTCCTATCTTCTGCGATGCAGCAAAAGCCCGCTTCAATGATTTTGAGTTCCGCGTTATGGTCGCCGGGACCTGAAACAAGCCCGATGGACGGAAATGATTTGACGACTCATGAACCAGTCATTCGCCCCGCACAGGCGACGGATTCCGGTGCGTTGGCAGCCTGCATTGACGCTGCATATGCCCAATACGCGGAGCGCATCTCCGATATGCCATCGGTTTCCGACGGGTGTGCGCAGGACATTGCCAACAATCAGGTCTGGGTCGCCGTGCAAGGTGACGAGGTTATTGCCGGTCTCGTTCTTATCGCCGCTGATGGATTTATGAAACTGGCGAACCTTGCGGTTCATCCGGATCATGTCGGGAAGGGCTTGGGACGCAAACTGATCGAGCTTTCAGAATGTGAGGCCAAACGGCAGGGATTTTGCGAAATGCGTCTGAATACCCACGTCGATATGCCTGAGAATATTCGCCTCTATCAGTACTTGGGATGGGCTGAGGTGTCCCGTAGTGGCAACACCGTTTCCATGGAAAAGTACCTACCGAATGACTGAAACATGGAACGAACATGCAGACGGCTGGGACGACAACTAGGACGTCAAATTCTACGCAGATCAGGCCTTTGTATACTTGGTTTCAACGACTGATATTCGTGGCTCAGGCTGGGCATCGAAGTGGGTTCTGGATTTTGGATGCGGGACCGGCTCGCTTGCCCAGAAAGTTGCCCCGTTTGTGGGCGAACTGATTGCCGTCGATACATCTGAGAAAATGATCGCGGCTTTGGAAAACATGCACATCCCGAATGTGATTGCCGTTCATGGCGACATTCTGGCAACCGACCATCGGTGCGAAGCGGATTTGCAGTCGGGGTTTGATTTGATCTATGCGTCGTCTGTTTGCGGTTTCTTGCCCGATTATGAAGGCGCGGTGCTGGCACTAACGCGGCTTCTCAGAGTCGGCGGACACTTTCTCCAATGGGATTGGCGTGCATCCGATGGCGAAGACTTTGGGCTGTCAGAAAGCAAAATCCGTAATGCACTCCAAACAGCGAAATTCGGATCCATCCGAGTTGAACAAGCATTCTCTGTCGAAACCGATGACCAAACCTTGCCTGTCCTTATCGGTGCAGGGATCACCTGAACCATGGCCTTGGAAGCAGACCTTCAGCCAGACCTCTCGATTGGCAGTTTTGTCCGCTATGCTGCCGTTGAGCGCTTCAAAGTATAGCAGGCGAAGATGATATTGTAGATTCCGCCATATTGATTGCCTCTCAGGAAACTTTTTTGACTAACAGTCTTGCTTTTAAAAGCTGCATGAGTCTCAATCACCCCAACAGAAAATAACACTGACGGGGATACATCATGGCCATTCTTTGGAGACACTCGGTTCTAGGGCCGCGCCACGAAGCCATCGGCGCAGAGTTGGAAGATTGGAACGGCATGGGCACTGCGTGGTTCTACGACCACACCCCAGAACGCGCAAAAGCCGACTATGAGGCCATCCGCACCAAGGCAGGCCTGATGGATGTGTCCGGCCTTAAAAAGCTGCACATCACAGGCAAAGACGCCGCTTATGTCATCGACCGTTGTACCACCCGTAACGTCGAAAAAATTGCACCGGGTCGCGCCATTTATGCGTCCATGTTGAACCCTGAAGGCAAGTTCATCGACGACTGCGTCATCTACCACCTCGCCGTGAATACATGGATGGTTGTGATCGGCACAGGCACCGGCATGGAATCGCTGGTCACAGTGGCTGCGGGCAAAGATTGTGCCGTCCTATTCGACGACGACCTGCATGATATGTCCCTGCAAGGACCTGTTTCTGTTGACTTACTAGCCAAAGAAATCCCTGCAATCCGTGATCTTGCCTACTTTGGAATCATGCAAACCCGCCTGTTTGGCCGTGACGTGATGATCAGCCGAACAGGGTACACAGGCGAGCGTGGCTACGAGATTTTCTGCCGCCGCAAAGACGCGGTTCACCTGTGGGACAGCATTCTTGACGCAGGAAAAGACATGGGTGTTCGCCCCGTTCAGTTCTCGACCTTGGACATGCTGCGCATCGAATCCTACCTGCTATTCTACCCTGGTGATAACTCTGAAACCTTCCCGTTCGAGGATGAAACCTGCGGCGATACGCTGTTTGAATTGGGTCTAGAATTCACTGTATCACCAGACAAAATCGGCTTTGTTGGATCTGAAAACCACTACGCATCCAAGGGCAAAGAACGGTTCAAAATCTATGGCGTTCAACTGTCTGACAGCATGGCGCAAATGGACATGGGCGCACGCGTCATGCACGGCAGCATGGATGTTGGCGTGATCACCTATGGCCTGTCGTCCGAATTGAACAACTACAGCGTTGCGATTGCACGGCTTTCTCCGGCTGCCGCTGTTGCAGGAACGACGCTGACCGTCGTTCAGCTTGATGGAACTGAACTGTCTGCAACGGCCGAGGGCATGCCATTTTACGATAAAGACAAATCAGTCCGCACCGCTAAGGGTTAATCTAATACCAAGGGCGCGGGGAAAACCTCGCGCCTTTTTCGCCAGTTTTGAAAGACCGATATGTCAAAGTTCGCCTTCCCGCCTAGCATTATCAGCCGTCCCGTTTATGGGACGCTGGAACCCCGCGATGGGTCTGCCCACCTGATGATCGCCGACGCCGACGGGGCACAGGCAATTTTGGACGTAGCAACCCCAGATATGATGGCCAATGCGCACATTATTTACATCCCCAAAGGTGCTGATTTTGGTGACCGTCTTCGGGCGTTGAACCCTGCGCAGTATTACGAAGGGCCAAGTTACGCTGCGGCAGCCCAGCGCATTGCAAAAGCATTCGGTGACGCAAAAATGGGCCTACAAGTTTACCTGTCCGGTACCGAAGGCGTAATGGGCCAAGCCCAACATGCTGCCATGCAAGCAGGCGTTCCGCATACGGCAATCCAAACCGAACATCGCGGATCAACAGCCCGCCGGATGCAATGTGTCCACTGCAAAGGCATCACCGAAGACGTCGCCACTGACCCGTTCCAATGTAGCCATTGTGGTCTGCATTTGTTCGTCCGTGATCATTACTCGCGCCGTTTAGCCGCCTATCAAGGCGTGAACATCGACGCCGAAGACCCGGGCAATGTGCCGACACCCAAGGGGATATACGAATGAGCGGTGCCCAGAAAATTGACGTCACAGTCGCGGCTGTTGTTCCTTTGAATGAACTGGTTACGCGGTTTGAATTTATGCGGACAGATGGTGGCCTGCTGCCCACGTTTTCCGGTGGCGCGCATACAGTCGTCGAAATGCATGATGGGGATGCGCCACGCATGAACCCCTATTCGCTGATGTCTGATCCGATGGATCAAAACACCTATGCGATTTCCGTGCGCCGCGATGACGAAGGTCGCGGTGGGTCGTTATTTATGCATAACAATGTGTCTGTTGGCGACGAGATGGTCATCTCTAATCCGGTCAATCTGTTCAGCCTTGATTTGCGTGCCAAGAAACAATTGTTCATCGCAGGTGGCATAGGGATCACGCCGTTTATGGCGCAAATCAAACAGATGGAACGCTTGGGTGGTCGCTGGGAATTGCATTATACGTGCCGGTCTGAAGCGCTAGGATCGTATGTTGACGATCTAACGACACAGCACCCGAACGAGGCCAACATCTACTATGATGATCAAGAACAGCGGATTGATCTGAAAGCCTTGCTCGATGGCCAACCGATTGGCACGAATATTTACGTTTGTGGACCCAAAGGCATGATCGATTGGGTGCGTAATACTGCCGCCGCTGAAGGGTGGCCGCGCGAGAGTATTCATTACGAAGAATTCCTTGCGCCACAGTCAGGCAAGCCGTTCGAGGTCAAGTTGGCTGTGTCCAACAAGGTTATCCAAGTCGGTGAACAAGAAAGCCTACTGGAAGCCATCGAACGCTGCGGCGTTGACGCTCCTTATCTGTGCCGCGGCGGTGCCTGTGGGCAGTGTGAGACGCGTGTGATCGACTACACTGGTAACTTCATCCACCGCGATCATTGGCTTGATGATGCTGAGCATGCATCGGGCGAAAAAATCATGCCGTGCGTATCCCGCTTTGAGGGCAAAACTTTGGTATTGGACCGCTGATATGACAATTCAATTCAACGACGAAACCTTTCGCGACGATTATTCGTTCCACAATTCTGATCGCGCGCTTAAGCGGTTTCCGTTTCCGTTTCACGAAGACAGTTTTATGTATTCGGTCAACATGGAGCAGCATCAAGGTGGTCCGTCCGACAGTATCTATGAAAAGCGATTTGACGTAGACGAACATTACCTTTCAGAGATGCGCGACCGCGCCATGGTGCTGGCCGATGACCCTCTGCGCTGTCAATCCCTGCCACATATGAAGTTGGCTGGTTGGGATCTGTTGGAACTGATCATGGTTAGTAAATCCGAGGATTACCCTGACCTGTTTGAACTGCACCGCGATGGCGATCAATGGCGTTGGGTCAATAAGCCGATGGGCATTGATGACACGTTCACGTTCCTTGACGAAGCGACGCTGCCCTACGGTCCGATGGAATACATTACCCGCCAGACCCAAGGCGATTTCTGCGTGCTTGATCAACGCGATGATAACCTGTGGATGGACGCGGGAATGATCACGACCCAAGCAGATTGGTCTTTGGATTTTGACCTTGGGATGAACTTCTTTGAATGGCACGCGCCAGTGCCGCTTGCCCATGAAAAGGGTATTTTTGTCCGCGCGCTTAAGTTCCTTTTGAACATCCAACAAGGTGCGCCTGCGCGGCGCCTGAACTGGACGCTGACAGTCAATCCATTGCTGGATACCTCCCCAGAGAATTATCACAAATGGGGTATCCAAAAGACGTCGATGAAACCGGAAACTGTTGGCGCGAAACAGCATTTGCGGGTCGAATTACAGACGTTTTTCCGTCTGCCACGATCCAACGCATTGGTGTTCCCGATCCGGTGCTATTTGTGCAGTTTTCAGGACCTGACAAAGACGCCCAAATGGGCCCGTCGTTTGCACCGCGTGATCCGTGATTTGCCGGATGAATTGGCGACCTATAAAGGGTTCATCGATAACCGCCCAATGCTAATTGATTACCTAAGCCGGTTTGACGACGGTCTGCCCACATCACTGGGGATTTGGCCTGATCTGGACACAGAACCAGCGTTGCAAAAGGGTTAGGTTTTATTATCCGCCTTGCGGGTAGGAGATGACCGATAGGTACTTTGCCGGCAGCTTGACCAAGACATCAGGTCCGTGCGGCGCGTCTGCATCAAAGAACAGCGTATCGCCTGGTTTCAGCGAATAGACCGCATCGCCATGCCGGTAGTCGACCTCACCTTCGAGCATATAGATCGTTTCAATCCCAGCATGCTGGAACGTGGGAAAAACATCTGATTCCGCGTTCAGCGAGATGAGATAGGGCTCCACAATCACACCACTAGAATTGGCGCCGATATGTCCCAGCAGATTGTATTGGTGATTGGCCCGCGTGCCTTCACGTTCCAGCTCAACGCCTTCGCCCACTTTGGTGTGCACGGCCATGCGTGTTTCCTCAAACCCGCGAAAGAATGCGGTGATGGGCACGTTTAATGCGTCAGCCAATGATTGCAGCGTGGTCAGCGATGGCGACGTGTTGCCGTTTTCAATCTTGGACAACATCCCGATGGACAGACCAGTGCTTGCTGACATTTCAGCCACTGTGATATTCTGGTTCCGACGATAGTTACGGACCTCGCGGCCGATCGCAACTTCAAGAACTTTTTCGCGGGTGCCGCGTATCTTGTGGGGGTCTTGTTGCAACATAGTGTCAGCCGCTTTCAAGTGATGTTTTTCGATATTCATTTGATTGGCCTTTTAGCGGGTTGTTGCAATTGGGCAAGTCAGTCGTGATATTCCTTAAAAACTGGGCCTAGCTTAGCACAAATTTTTCCTGATAGTATAAAAGTATGACCACGAGTAAAATCATCCGCATTGGTTTCCTGATTTTTCCAGGATTTCCGATGTCGTGCCTTACGTCAATGATCGAACCATTGCGCGCCGCAAACGAGATTACGGGCCGCGAGGCATTCGCGTGGTCCTTGATATCTGAGGGCGGGGCGAAGGTCACAGCAAGCGCAAATGTTGCGTTTGATCCTGACATTTCCTTAGACGCCGCTGACGATGTGGATCAGATTTTCTTGCTGTCTGGCCCATCCAGTACGTTTGATAATGCCCATACATCTGATGGAAAACTGCGCAAGCTTGCCCGCCACGGCGTCGTCATGGGGGCTGTCAGCGGGGGTGTTTTCCCGTTGGCGCGTGCCGGTCTGATGGGACAACACAAAGCGTCAGTGCATTGGTGCTATGCTGCCGCGTTCGAGGCGGAATTCCCAAAACTGACGGCGACTGACGAGGTTATTTCACGCGATGCCCGCACGATCACAGTATCCGGTGCTGCCGCTGCGTTTGACCTGTCGTTGCATATGATTGCAGACGTCTTAGGCAGTGATGTTGCGACCGAAGTTGCGTGCTGGTTTCAGCATCCGTTGATGCGTGGCCAAGGCGTCGTCCAGCGTGTGCCTACCGCAGGCAGTTCCAGCACCGATGACATGCTGCCTCCTATTGTGCGGCAAGCCGTCGAGATGTTCGCGAGCCACATAGAGGATCCGATCAACGTGGCTGATGTGGCGAACGCTGTCGGTGTATCGGTCCGTCAAGTTGAACGGATGTTCAAGAAAACGACGGGCAAAAGTCCATTACATTATTACCGCGCGATGCGGATGAAAGCTGCCCGTCAGTTGGTGCTATATTCCAAGGATACCATGACCGAAATTGCGTTGGCAGTCGGCTATGCGTCGGCCACGCCGATGATCCAAAACTACGAAGAAGTGTTCGGCGTGCACCCGTCCGATGACCGTGCGAAAATCAACATGTTCCGCGTTCGTGAAAACGTGAGTGTGCCGTCAGCCTAGGCGACGGAATGTGCCGCCGCAATCAATGCGTGATGCAACGACCCTGCTGATGCGCGTGGCCCAAGAATACGCACATGATCATCTGCATTGCGCCGAATTACAAAACAACCAAGGTGGTGAATGATCGTTCGCTGGGTATCGCCAGCAATCACGGTGCGGATCGGCACCGCGCAAAGCAATTCCATCACGTCGCGCATTGCTGCTCCGGTCACATCGAAAACGACCCAAGCACCAGTTTGTTCGGTCACGGACGCTGCATTACCAAGTAAGTCTTTCAGCTGATCAGCCAATAATTCGTGCGTCGCCATGGGGGCGCCAATCATCCATTGATCTGGTCCCATCCAGAAACCCGCCTCTGGGTCATGCTGTTGTGACCGACCGGGACCAGGAACGCCACCGAGCAGTTTTTTCAAAACCTGCGTGGTCTTCTTTTCACCACCCATGCGCGCGGCGACCGATGCCAAAGACACGCCCGTATTTTCCGTGATGGTGATGGTGCCGATGGTATCGGTCATGCCGCCCAAGGCTGATGTTGGTGTCAAATTATGCACGAAGCCGCTCCCCTTTAGGGTCAATGAAATGGGCGCTGGTGATTTCGACTTCTGTATCAACACCAGTCAGGGGTGACACAAGACGCATGCGTTCGCCCATCCGGTTTGCACCGTCTTTCAGGAACCCAAGGGCGATCATGTGACCCATGCTGGGCGAGAACGCAGCCGAAGTTGCATAGCCTTGATCGTGCGCGGCATCGACGGGGCCAGTGGCGTTCATCAGATGCCCGCCTGCTGGCACAGGATCAGCTGGGTTCACAGGTTTGATCCCAACTTGGCGTAAATCGTTTTCACGGTTCAGCCCCTCGCGTTCCGACAATGTTGACCCGATGCTGTCCTTAATTTTGGACACCATGCGGCCCATGCCGAGGTTCTGAGCGGATGTTGTGCCATTCAGCTCGTTACCCGCAGCGTGACCCTTTTCGATCCGCATAACGCCAAGCGCCTCGGTGCCATATGGGGTCACGTCAAATTCGGCACCTGCCTCCATTATCTTACGGATCAGGGCATCGCCATAGTTGGATGGCACTGCAATTTCATACGCAAGTTCACCGCTGAACGAAATGCGGAACAGCCGCGCACGCAGCCCACCGCAAACGGTGATGTTGGCACAGGCCATAAATGGGAACGCTTCGTTGGACATGTCTTGATCGACGATCTTTTCCAGCAATTTGCGGCTGTTTGGACCAGCAACGGCGTATTGCGCCCATGCTTCGGTGGTCGAGATTAACTGCACGTCCATATCGGGGAACAAGCATTGGTGCACAAATTCCATGTGCCGGTAAACGGGCAGGGCGTTGGCGGTTGTCGTGGTTACAACAAAATGATCATCAGCCAGACGCGCGGCAGTACCGTCGTCCATCGCGATCCCATCTTCGCGCAGCATTAGGCCATAGCGTACCTTGCCAACTGCCAGTTTCGCAAAGCCGTTACAGTAGATTTTGTTCAAGAATATCGCAGCATCTGCGCCTTGCACATCCACTTTGCCCAATGTGGTCACATCGCACACACCAACGGAATTACGGGTTGCTAGCACCTCGCGGTCCACGCTTTCCCGCCATGTGGTTTCACCTGTCCGTGGGAACCATTGCGCCCGCATCCAGTTGCCAACCTCGACAAAGACTGCGTTGTGTTCGACGGCCCACGCATGGGTCGGCGTTAGACGAGTTGGGTGGAAATGTTTGCCGACGGACCGTCCCGCCAACACCCCCAATGATGTGGGCGTATAAGGCGGGCGGAATATCGTTGTGCCAACCTCTGGGATTGATTTTCCAGCCAGCTCGGCCATGATCGCAAGGCCGCCCATGTTGGACGTCTTGCCTTGATCGGTCGCCATGCCAAGGGTGGTGTAGCGTTTCAGATGTTCGACCGACCTGAAGCCTTCTTGGTGGGCGAGCTTGATGTCTTTGACGGTCACATCGTTTTGTTGGTCTAGCCACGCGCGGCTGCAGCCCTCGACATACCAAAACGGGGTCACGTTTGTGGGGGTATCTTCAGTTTGGGGTTGGCGGGAGACTTTGGATTTGAACCCAAGGTGACGGACAGCTTCTGCCGCTGCTTTTGACCCAGTCGACAGGGCTGCTGCAGTTGAAAATGCGCCTGTTGCTGACCCCGCGATGGACATACCGTCAGGCAAGGTTTCCCCGGGACCAAAGGCCGCAATTTCCGGCTGCCACTTCGGACGACCACGTTGGTGACAGGTCATGTGAACATTAGGGTTCCAGCCACCGGACATACCCAGCGCGCCGACTTCTAACGTCCGCGTGGACCCATCGGATAGCTGTACCTCTGCAAAGGTCAGACCAAGCCGTCCCTTGGTGTCTGTGACTTGGGCACCC
>JBLHXF010000058.1:0-9455 GCA_047629435.1 Yoonia sp.
GTCAAACACGTGATTGATCAATTCCAACACATGCGCAGATTTACGTGTTGCACCGGTGACCATACCGTCAGCGTGTCCGTGTGCCAGCATCAGTGATGCAAACACATGACGATCACGGGCAGCCAAGTGATGAATATCTTGGCTATCAAATCCCTTACGGTTCAAGCGGTCATAAAGGAACGATTTGTAGGTCTCAAAATGTTCAGTCTTAGCGGCGTTCACGATTTTGAGCTCTTCAAAGGCATCGCCAAGACCTTCGGCCTCAAGCTTGGCTTTCACATCATCATCACGACCAACAACCAAAGCTTGGCCAAGGCCAGATCGTTGGAATTGCACGGCGGCGCGTAGCACTCGCAGATCGTCACCCTCGGCAAAAACAACGCGCGACTGGGCAGCGCGCGCACGGTTGTTCAGGCCGCGCAAAATGCTGGCAGTCGGGTCCATCCGTGCCTTAAGCGTATTCTCGTAGCCTTCCATATCGACGATGGGACGACGAGCGACACCAGTGTCCATGCCAGCACGCGCAACGGCGGTCGGAATGACGTGGATCAGGCGCGGATCGAACGGGGTTGGGATAATATAATCACGCCCGAATTTGAGTTTCTTGCCATAGGCCATCGCAACCTCGTCTGGCACGTCTTCGCGGGCCAGATCAGCAAGGGCGCGGGCGCAGGCGATCTTCATCTCGTCATTGATTGCACGGGCGTGAATATCAAGCGCACCACGGAACAAGTACGGGAAACCCAAAACGTTGTTCACTTGGTTCGGATAGTCAGACCGACCAGTCGCCACAATCACGTCTTCGCGTACTTCGTGTACTTCTTCTGGGGTGATTTCAGGATCGGGGTTTGCCATCGCAAAGATGACGGCGTTTGGCGCCATGCTGACAACCATATCTTGAGTCACAGCGCCCTTGGCCGATACGCCAAGGAAGACGTCGCAGCCAGCCATGGCTTGGGCCAAATCGCGGTGGACCGTATTGGCGGCATGTGCAGATTTCCACTGGTTCATGCCTTCGGTTCGGCCTTGATAGATCACACCTTTGGTATCGCACATGATGCAGTTGTCATGCTTGGCGCCCATCGCCTTGAGCAATTCAAGACATGCAATGCCCGCAGCACCTGCACCATTAAGCACGATCTTAACGTCTTGAATTTTTTTACCAGAAATTTGGAGCGCGTTCAGCAAACCCGCCGCACAGATCACAGCAGTGCCATGCTGGTCGTCGTGGAAAACGGGGATGTCCATTTCCTCTTTTAACCGCTGTTCGATGATAAAGCATTCGGGCGCCTTGATATCTTCAAGGTTGATACCGCCGAATGTCGGACCCATCAGGCGAACCGCATTGCAAAACGCATCGGGATCTTCTGTGTCCAGCTCGATATCAATCGAGTTCACATCAGCGAACCGTTTGAACAGAACTGACTTACCTTCCATCACAGGTTTGGATGCAAGCGCGCCAAGATTGCCAAGGCCCAGAACCGCGGTGCCGTTTGAGATTACAGCGACAAGGTTACCCTTGTTTGTATAATCGTAAGCGAGGGCAGGGTTAGCTGCAATATCTTCGCACGGCACAGCCACACCTGGGGAATATGCGAGCGACAAATCGCGCTGCGTTGTCATGGGGACGGTCGCGTTTATCTCCCATTTTCCGGGGGTTGGTTGCAGGTGGAATGCAAGCGCGTCTTCGCGGGTCAGTTTCTGCTTGGCCATCGTGCCGTCCTTTAATCTGGTCGGTCCAACCTATTGCGAATTAGGCGGGACCCGCAACGCCCGACTTTTGCACTTTCGTCGCTAACATTGCGGCGATACTGTCGCACTGATTAATCTCGGGGGACTTCATGTCTGTAGCCACATCCACAGTCACGCCCATGATGGCGCAATATCTGGAGCTGAAGGCGGGGTATCCTGATGCCTTGTTGTTTTACCGGATGGGCGATTTCTATGAAATGTTCTTTGACGATGCTGTCGCTGCGTCTGCTGCGTTGGATATTGCGTTAACCAAACGTGGCAAACACGATGGTGCGGATATTCCGATGTGCGGTGTCCCACATCATGCCGCCGAAGGGTATTTTCTGACGCTAATCCGAAAAGGGTTTCGCGTTGCTGTTTGCGAACAAATGGAAAGCCCTACAGAGGCGAAAAAACGCGGCTATAAATCCATTGTGCGCCGCGATGTGGTTCGGTTGGTCACACCGGGAACATTGACCGAGGATTCATTGCTGGATGCGCGCCGTCATAATTACTTGGCCGCGTATGCTGATGTCCGTGGGATCGGTGCAATTGCATGGATCGATATATCAACCGGTGCATTTTATGTAATGAGCTGTCCGCGTGTGACATTGGGGCCGGAACTCGCGAGACTGACCCCGCGCGAGGTCATTGTTTTGGATGGAACTGAGAACGATTACGCTGAAATAGTATCTGATTCTGGTGCCGCGATGACCACGTTGGGTGGTGCTGCGTTTGATAGCACATCGGGTGAAAAACGCCTGCTATCGCTGTTCAATGTTGGGTCATTGGATGCGTTTGGCAGTTTTGATCGTGCGCAATTATCCGCGATGTCAGCTGTTGCTGAATACCTTGAGATTACCCAAAAGGGGAAACTGCCGCTGGTCCGTCCGCCTGTGATTGAGGGTCAAGCCAGCGCGATGCAGATTGATACTGCGACACGCAGGTCGCTTGAATTGACCCATGGCACAGGCGGCGGCAGAGCAGGGTCGCTTTTAGCGACGATTGACCGGACTGTAACCGCAGGTGGTGCTAGGTTGTTAGAACGGCGTCTGTCGAGTCCTTCTTGTACGCTGTCAGTGATTTCCGAGCGGCAAAGCAGTGTTGCGTATTTCGTTGGAAACACGCGGCTGGCCGAAGATCTGCGCGATACATTGCGCAGTGTTCATGATTTAGATCGTGCGCTGTCGCGGCTTGCGCTGGAACGTGGCGGACCGCGCGATATGACCGCAATCCGCAGCACGATTGCGCAGGCAGATAAGCTGCGCGGGACGCTGCTCACCGATATGCCGGATGCTTTGATCGCTGCCGGTGTTGCGCTATCGGGGCATGATGGCTTGCTGGCGTTGTTAGATGACGCGCTTGTTGCTGAACCGCCGTTGTTGGCACGAGATGGTGGGTTCATTGCGCCGTCGTATAACGCGGAACTGGATGAAGCCCGTAAACTGCGTGATGAAGGACGATCTGTGATCGCTTCTATGCAGGCGGAATTTATTGAACTTAGCGGGATTTCGGCGCTGAAGATTAAGCACAACAATGTGCTTGGCTATTTCATTGAAACGACGGCGACGCATGCGGAAAAGATGTTGGCTGCACCGTTGAACGAGACGTTCATCCACCGGCAAACAACTGCCAACCAAGTTCGGTTCACAACTGTTGAATTGTCCGAGATTGAGACGCGGATTCTGAATGCGGGCGGGCGGGCGCTTGAAATTGAAAAACGGCTATATCAGACACTAACAAAGGCAATTGTTGAACAAGCGGGGCCTCTGGGTGCTTTGGCTCAGGGACTAGCGGAATTTGATGCGGCAACTGCGTTGGCGCATTTGGCAACGATGGAAAACTGGTGCAAGCCGACGATTGATGACAGTCGTGCGTTTGATATTTCGGATGGGCGGCATCCTGTTGTGGAACAAGCTTTGCAAAAATCTGGCACGCCATTTATTGCCAATGATTGCGGATTAAGCGAGACGCCGATTTGGCTGCTAACAGGTCCGAACATGGCGGGTAAGTCGACATTTTTGCGGCAGAACGCGCTGATTGGTATTATGGCGCAGATGGGCAGTTATGTGCCTGCAAAATCCGCGCATATTGGGATTATTAGTCAAATATTTAGCCGCGTTGGTGCGTCAGATGATCTGGCCAAGGGCCGGTCGACGTTCATGGTCGAAATGGTCGAAACAGCGGCGATTTTGAATCAAGCGGATGATCGGGCGCTGGTTATCTTAGATGAAATCGGGCGCGGGACCGCGACGTATGATGGTTTGTCAATTGCTTGGGCCACGCTGGAACATTTGCATGACGTGAACCGCTGTCGAGCGTTGTTTGCCACGCATTACCACGAGATGTCGCAGCTGTCGGCAAAGCTGGACGGTGTAGATAACGCCACGGTGACAGTAAAAGAATGGGACGACGACATCGTATTCTTACACGAGGTCAAAAAAGGCACAGCAGACCGCAGTTACGGTGTGCAGGTCGCAAGGTTGGCTGGGTTACCGCAGGTCGTTGTGGACCGTGCCACAGTCGTGCTTGAAGCGTTAGAAAAAGGCGAGCGGGAAGGGCGGCAAAAGGCCATTATCGACGACCTGCCGTTATTTTCCATGACGCCGACGCCGATGGCAAAGCCTGCAGCACCATCAAAGGTAGAAAACACACTACGGTCTGTGATGCCTGACGAGCTTACCCCCAAGGACGCGCTGGCATTAGTTTACCAGCTGCGTGACTTGTTGAACGATTAAGTTAAGACGCGGGCGAAGATGATACGCCGACTTGTGCTGCGCGCAGCAGGCGGTCGTGGATCATGAAGCCTTCGGCGGCGACTTGGATGATGTCGCCTGCTTTGGTGCCGGGCACGGGGGCTTCGAACATGGCTTGGTGCAGCTTTGGGTCAAAACGGTCGCCAACAGCGGGGACAATTGGATCAATGCCGTGCTTTTTGAAGACAGAGATCAGTTCACGCATCGTCAGCTCGATCCCTTCAAGCAGGACGGAGTTTACTTCTTTGTCGGATTCCTCAACGGACAGCAAAGCGCGGCGCATGTTGTCGTAAACAGGGAGCATATCGCGAGCCAGTTTAGAGCCGCCATAGTTTTCACCTTCACGACGATCACGGTCTGACCGCTTGCGCATGTTTTCGGTGTCAGCCAGCGCACGCATGAAACGGTCGCGGAAATCGTCGCGCTCTGCCTCTAGATCGGCCAGACGGCCAAGCATATCGTCCTGCATGTCACCTTCTGCGGCGAGATCATCAAGGCTTAGTGGTTCGACGTTGTCGTCAGTCATGGTTTCGTCCTGTCATGAGCGGTCGGCAATCATTTTGCCCACCAGCTGTGCGGTGTAATTCACGATGGGCACAATACGCCCGTAATTTAGACGCGTCGGGCCAATAACACCCACTGCGCCAATAATCTGTTGGTCGGCGTTCATATAAGGGGAAACGACCAAAGATGAACCCGAAAGTGAGAATAATTTGTTCTCAGAGCCAATAAAAATGCGAACGCCGTCGCCACCCTCGGCCAGATCAAGGAAATTGGCGATATCGCGCTTGCGTTCAAGGTCATCAAACAAGGTTCGGATGCGCTCAAGGTCACCCTCAGATTCGGTGTCTGAGATCAGGTTTCCACGGCCACGCACGATAAGACGTTCTGTGGCTTGCCCTTCATTTTCCCAAGTCGCAAAGCCACTTTCGACCAGTTCAGCGGCAAGCGTGTCGATCTGTTGGCGACGCGCGCTGATTTCACGGGCGATAACGGCGCCGAGGTCAGACAAGGTGTGTCCTTCGGCAATCGCATTCAGAAAATTGGCGGCCTCGCGCATTGATGATGGTGTTTGTCCAGGCGGCGGATTGAAAAGGCGGTTCTCGACCCGCCCATCGGCGAAAACCAAAACCACCAATGCACGGTCACGAGACAATGACACAAAATCGATATGTTTGATCGGTGCTTCGTGTTTTGGAGTTAGAACAAGGCTTGCGCCTTGAGTCATTGACGATAGGGCAGTGCCGACGTTGTCGAGCAGAGCAGCCACATCTTGGTCTGTATTTCCTACAGTTTGTTCGATCTGACGTCGATCGTCACCAGTCACATCGTCCATTTCCAAAATACCGTCGACAAACATACGCAAGCCAAGCTGCGTCGGCATACGGCCTGCGCTGGTGTGCGGGCTGTCTAATAGACCTAGATGCTCGAGGTCCTGCATCACGTTGCGCACAGTGGCCGCACTGACCTGTTCAGACAAGGTACGGGTCAAGGTGCGGGACCCGACCGGATCACCTGTCTCAAGATAACCTTCGACGACGCGGCGAAATACTTCGCGCGAGCGGTCGTTCATATCGGAAAAGGGTGGTTGTGTATCAGACATGGAAACCTGTTTAGCGAAGACGTGGCGGGATGCATAGTCAATCGAGCTTGGATATCATACATGGGCAGCGTATCCCCATGACGCAACCCATATTCAGGAGACTTCCCATGCGCCCATCAGGCCGTCAGACCAACGAAATGCGTGAAATTAAGATTGAGACTGGCGTGACCATGCATGCCGAAGGGTCGTGCCTGATTAAATGCGGGAATACCCATGTGCTTTGCACCGCATCGATCGATAGCCGTGTGCCGTCATTTTTAAAAGGGTCCGGCCTTGGTTGGGTCACTGCGGAATACGGCATGTTGCCACGTGCGACAAATACGCGGATGCGCCGTGAGGCCAAGAATGGTCAATCTGGTCGTACGCAGGAAATTCAACGCTTGATCGGGCGGTCATTGCGGGCTGGTGTTGATCGCGTTGCATTGGGCGAACGTCAGATTGTTGTCGATTGCGATGTTATTCAGGCTGATGGTGGAACACGTTGTGCGTCGATCACTGGCGGTTGGGTTGCGTTGAAGCTGGCCGTGAACCAATTGATGAAGGCTGGGCTTGTTACGTCTGATCCGCTGATTGATCCGGTTGCTGCAATTTCTTGCGGTATCTATGCGGGCCAAGAGATCCTTGATCTGGATTATCCAGAGGATTCTGAAGCTGGCGTTGATGGTAATTTTGTGATGACTGGTGGAAAATTAGTTGAAGTGCAGATGTCTGCCGAAGGGTCTGTTTATACCCGCGCGCAGATGGATGGCCTTCTTGATTTGGCTGAAAAAGGTGTCTCGGAATTGATCATCAAGCAGCAAGAAGCGGTTTCCTAAATGCGCAAATTCATTGAACCGCGCTTGGTTGTGGCGACGCATAACAACGGTAAGCTTGAGGAGATCGCTGATCTTTTAAGGCCCTATCGTGTGGTATTATCATCCAACGCGGATCATGGATTGCCCGAACCCGAAGAGACAGAAACAACGTTTGTTGGGAACGCGCGGATAAAGGCTCATGCGGCGGCGAAAGCAACCGAATTGCCTGCATTGGCGGATGACAGCGGGATCGAGATTGACGGACTTGGCGGCGCACCCGGCGTTTATACTGCAGACTGGGCCGAAACGCCGAATGGCCGTGATTTTGTGATGGCGATGACGCGCAGTTGGAAGGAACTGGAGGCAGTGAATACACCAGAACCACGAACCGCCCAGTTTTGTTCAACGCTTGTGTTGGCTTGGCCTGATGGACACGACGAAGTTTTTGCAGGCGTGATGGCAGGACGCATTGTCTGGCCAATGCGTGGCGATCAAGGACATGGATATGATCCGATTTTTCAACCCGAAGGATACGATGTGACCTTTGGTGAAATGGATCGTTGGGAAAAGAACAAAATCAGCCACCGCGCCGATGCGTTTACTAAACTTGTGGCTGGTTGTTTTGCCTGAAGATTGGGAAAACGCGGGCTTTGGCCTTTATATCCACTGGCCGTTTTGTCAGGCGAAGTGCCCGTATTGTGATTTTAACAGCCATGTTGTGGCGCACATCGATCAGATGGCATGGGCCAAAGCCTATGTTTCTGAGATCGAGCGGGTAGGGGCCGTGACCCAAGGTCGCTTGCTGCGGTCCGTTTTCTTTGGCGGCGGCACTCCAAGCCTGATGGACCCTAAAGTCGTTGATGTGATCCTACGCAAAGTACGGGACACGTGGACAATCGCCAATGACATCGAGATCACGCTAGAAGCCAACCCGACATCGGTCGAAGCAGGACGGTTTGCGGGCTATCGCCAAGCCGGCGTGAATCGTGTTTCCATGGGTATTCAGGCGCTGAATGATACTGATCTCAAGGCACTGGGTCGGCTGCATTCAGCCAAAGATGCAATGGCGGCGTTTGACGTAGCGCGGCAGGAATTTGATCGGGTTAGTTTTGATCTAATTTATGCGCGGCAAAATCAAACATTGACCGACTGGCAGGCAGAATTGAAGACCGCACTATCGATGGCGATTGATCATGTCTCACTTTATCAGCTGACAATCGAATCTGGGACCGCATTTGGGGACCGTTATGCGGCGGGAAAACTGGCGGGCTTACCAGACGATGATCGTGCGGCTGACATGTACGAGGCAACACAAGACATTTGCGGAGAGTCTGGTTTTCCAGCCTATGAAGTGTCTAATCATGCCAAATTGGGCGCGCAAAGCACGCATAACCGAATCTATTGGACCTATGGTGACTATGTTGGGATTGGCCCTGGTGCGCATGGTCGTGTCACGTTAAACGGGCAACGGTTTGCTACTGAGACGCCATTGGCACCTGGTAAATGGTTGAATGCGGTGCGCGATTCTGGATCAGGCGAGCAAAGCAAAACTGCACTGTCCCAAGAGGATCAATCTATTGAGTTTCTGCTCATGGGTTTGCGTCTAAATGACGGTGTAGATTTGGGTCGCATCGCGAGCGGTCGTGGTTCTTTTAATAACAATATCAAGGACTTGGTTGATATGGGTATGCTATCGCTATACCAAGATCAGCTTTGCACGACAGACGCAGGACGGCCTGTCTTGAACGCGATTTTACGGCAACTTTTGACAGGGTCGAGCTAGCCGCCTGACAGCGCGCGCAACAGATCATCAAGCTGATCAAGATCACGGTAACTGACGCTTAAGCGGCCACCTTCGGTTCCCGCTGCGTGATCGATTGAAACTTTCATGCCCAAAGCAGCGGTAAGTTCGCCTTCAATTTGAACGGTGTCGGCATCTTTCGTCGTTGCTTGCTTAACTGCTTTGGTCGTTTTTGCATATATTAGACCCTGCTTTGCAAGCTTTTCAGCATCCCGAACAGACATACCCGTCTTAACGATATGATCGGCCAAGCGTTGCGCATCGTCGTGACCAACAAGCGCGCGGGCATGTCCAGCTGTCAACTTTCCCTCGACAAGATAGTTACGAACACCATCTGGAAGATTCAAAAGCCGAATGACGTTCGCGATATGGCTACGGCTTTTGCCCAGAACGGAAGAAAGCTGTTCTTGCGTGTGACCAAATTTCTGCATGAGCTGGCGATAACCGGCGCCTTCGTCAATCGGATTGAGGTCAGCCCGCTGGATATTCTCAATAATCGCAACTTCGAGGACTTCAGTGTCTGTATATTCGCGTACAATAACAGGAACATTGTGGATTTGCGCAATCTGCGACGCGCGCCAGCGACGTTCGCCAGCAACAATCTCGTATATGCCAGTACGCGTCGGATGTTCACGCACGATAAGGGGCTGAATAACGCCTTTTTCTGCAATAGACGCAGCCAGCTCTTGCAATGCACCGTCGTCAAACGCGCGGCGCGGCTGATCTGGATTTGGTTGTACTTGTTCAACCGGAACGAAAAAATCGGCACG
>JBLHXF010000059.1:0-9390 GCA_047629435.1 Yoonia sp.
CTCGGTAGCGTTTTCGTTTGCGCCATAGAAGAGTGCGGCGCAGATTGCATCTCCACGGTCCATTGCGCGGGGTGTCAGGGTCAGCTTGCCCTCAGCTGCCCAACGGTGGATTTCCGGGGTGGCGTTTTGCGCGAGAACGCTGATGCGCCCTTCGGTTTTCATCAACAGCCGCAGTTTGGCCATTGCCGCGTCCCCACCGCCAGAGACGACGATCCGGCGCCCTGAGACGGACAGAAAGATTGGAAAATGTTTCATCACAACGGCCTTTCGGTGAATTCCTGTGTCCAATATAGAATATTGTTCTAGAAATTGCCGCCCCTGCGCCGTAGGTAAGGACAAATGTTCCGCCATAGCGGAAGGTCAGATGGGTTGTCCCCCAAATACGGAGAATTGAGAATGTCTTTGCGGATCGATGAGATGGATCGGAAAATTTTACGCAGCTTGCAGGCTGATGCAGCGCAATCATTGGACGATATTGCCAAATCTGTTGGGTCTTCCAAGACGCCAGTATGGAACCGGATTCGCAAAATGCGCGAGGCGGGGGTCATAGGGCAGCAGACTGTGATGCTGAATGCAGAGGCGCTCGGATTTGAGGCCTGTTTCTTTGTTTTAATCCGGACGTCAGAACATGACGCCGAATGGCAGCAGAAGTTTTTAAAGGCGTTGTTGTCGCGTGATGAGGTCCAAGAGGCGCACCGTTTGGCTGGCGATATTGATTACATCCTGAAGGTCCGCGTGCAAAATGCCCGGGCCTATGACGTGTTTTATCAGGCGTTGATCGCCGAAGTACGCGTGTTCAACGTCACGGCACTTTTGTCGATGGAAGAGATCAAATCGACAGTCGCCTTGCCGCTTTAGCGGGTGACGATAAGCTGCTCTAGCCCGTGGAAATGGAATACATCTGCGTATTGCGTGGGTGCCTGCAGTTTCAGGTTCGGGCAACGTTTGAACAGGGTCTCGAGCGCGATTTGCAGTTCTAGCCGTGCAAGCGGTGCGCCGACGCAAAAATGTATGCCGCCGCCAAAGCTGGTGTTCTGTTTGTCGCGACGCAGCGGGTCAAATTGGCTCGGGTTTTCATAAATCAACGGGTCCCGATTTGCGGCCCCTAGCAAGCAACCGACTTGGTCGCCACGTTTCAAGACTTCTCCATAAAATTCCATATCTTCATACACATACCGGGTGAACATATGCAAAGGCGGGTCGTGACGGATGACTTCTTCGACCAAGGTTGCTGTGATGTCGCGATGGCCGGTTTCCAGCAGGGTTTTGGTGCCGTTGCCGAAGGTGTGCACCGTCGCTTCGTGGCCCGCGTTTAGCAGCAGAATGCAGGTCGTGATCAGCTCGTCGTCGGACAGTCTATCGCCAGCCTCGTTGGCCGCGATCAGCGTCGAAATAAGGTCGTCAGACGGTGTTTTGCGTTTATGCGCGATGTAATCTGCGATGAAGGCGCTAAATTCTAACGTGGCTTTGATGGCGGCGGATTCAATTTCAGGCGTCCGGCGGGCTTGATACATGGCGACCATGGCGTTGGACCAGCCAAGCAAGTCGTTGGCGTGGCTGTCTGGCACACCCAAAAGCCTTGCGATAATCCGTACGGGGACGGGTTGTGCGTAGGCGGTCAGCAGATCGAACGGCCCGTCAGGGAATGCGTCGATGGATTGATTGCACAAGTCATGGATTGCAGGTGCGAGGCTCGAGATCGTCCTGCTGGTGAAGGCGCGCAGGACTAAACCGCGTAGGCGTGTGTGCCGTGGTGGTTCGAGCTCCAGCATAGAGTGTGCTTCGATTTTATAAAAAGGTGCCAGCGCATCTGGGATTGCCGGTGCAAATTCGGGCAGGCATTCGCGGCCCATCCGTTTATCACGTAAGGCTGCGTGGGTCGCTGAGTGCGACAGGGTGCAGGCCATGCCGTAGTCGGTCCAATAGAACATATCGCCGTGGCGGCGCGCACCGTCATAGAACGGGTAGGGGTCTTGGACGAAGGTGGGATCTTTAGGATCTTGGGATAGGTTTTGCATAGGTGCAGCATTGCCAAGACGCGCTGGTGTTTGCAAGCAGGTCTGCCCTATGTTGCGATATGAATTTGCGCACCAGAAAAAGCCCTTGGGGCATATTGGCTTATCTGATCACCGTGGCTTTGTTCGTCAGCGGTGTGTGGTGGTACGGCTATGTCGCTGCATTGGGCCAGCTTGAACGTCGTGCGCAGTCGGATTTGGCATTGGCGGCCGACAGTCTGACCGCTGAATTGCGTCGGTATCGCGAATTGGCCGTGTTGACGGCTGACCGTCCGCAGTTGGGCGCGGTTCTGACCGGATCAGGAACTTCAGAAGCCGTACGGCCGGTTTTACAGCAAGTGAGCGATAAGACAGGTGCATTGGATATTGTGCTGTTGAATACCTTTGGTGTGCCGTTAATTGGGACCCAAGATGCACCCGCTTTCAGTCATGCAGGCCAGCCGTATTTTGAACGTGCAATGGACGGCGCCTTGGGCGTGGATCATCCGGTGCGTGACGGGGTGCGCACGTTTGTTTTTGCCGCCCCAGTATTTTCTGACGCGGGACCCGTGATTGGTGCATTATTGGTTTATGCGGGCGTCGGTGGCGTTGAAGATACGTGGCGCGGTGCCCGTCCAGTTCTATTTTTCACCGATGTTGATGACGTTGTGTTTGTGTCCAATAGGTCTGAATTGGTTCTGCGATCGCGCGCGCCCGGTGATTTCTTGAACTTCACTGCACGTGACGTGCGTGGCATGGATGTTTGGCAGGTGTCGGGCAGCAGGTATGTACCGCGTTATGCATTGCACCTGACCCAAGAGCTTCCTGTGATCGATATGCAGGGTGAGGTTTTGCTTGATGTGGCCCCCGCCCGACAGATTGCTTTTTTGCAAGCGGCTGCAGCTGGTGCGCTGTGTTTGGCATTTGGCGCACTTCTTTTTCTGGCAACACAGCGCAGACGCACCTTGGCCGAGGCGAATGCCAAGCTAGAACACCGCGTCCAAGATCGGACAGAACAGCTGTCGTCTGCCAACCTAAGCCTGCGCCGCGAGGTTGAAGAGCGTCGTGCTACTGAGGTGCGGTTGACGAAGGCTCAGGCGGATTTGGTGCAGGCAGGTAAGCTGTCTGCGTTGGGTCAAATGTCCGCAGGGATCAGCCATGAATTAAACCAACCGTTGATGGCTATTCAATCGTTTGCAGAAAACGGTCAAAGTTTCATGGACCGTGATCGCCCCGATATGGCGGCCAAAAACCTTGGTAAAATATCAGAGTTGGCGCACCGGATGGGCCGGATCATTCGTAATCTGCGTGCGTTTGCCCGCCAAGAAAGCGAACCCTTGGGGGATGTTAATGTCGGTCGGGTTGTGGACGCAGTATTGGAATTACTTGGTCCAAAGATTGCTGATGCGCAGGTTTCCGTCCTTTGGGATGGCGCCAACGGTGTCGTCGTGCGCGGCGGCGAAGTCCGGTTGCAACAGGTTGTTTTGAACCTTGCGTCCAACGGCATTGATGCGATGGAACTGTCGAACCCGCGTGTTTTGACGATTGAAGTCGCGTCTGAAGCCGACTGCGTGACCTTGTCCGTGCGCGATACTGGCCCCGGCATTACAGAGCCGGAAAAGATATTTGATCCGTTTTATACGACCAAGGCGATTGGCGCTGCAGAAGGCATGGGGCTGGGCCTTAGTATCTCTTACGGTTTGGTCCAAAGTTTTGGCGGTGTCATCCGTGGTCGGAACCATGATGCAGGTGGCGCAATTTTTACGGTTGAACTTATCCCCGCTGCTGCCGACAAAGCGGTATGACAATGCGCGTGCTTTTAGTTGATGACGATCCTGCGATCCGCGAGGCCTTGGGCCAAACGCTGGAGCTGGCGGGAATTGAACCCGTATTAGCGGGGTCATTTTTGGCGGCCAAGGATCATCTGACCCCTAGTTTTGACGGTGTGGTCGTGACCGATATGCGTATGCCGGGCCGTGACGGGTTTCACTTGTTGGATTTTGCCCGCACGACGGACCCCGATTTACCGGTGATCTTGCTGACGGGTGAAGGTGATATCCCGATGGCTGTGAAGGCGATGGGCAAGGGCGCTTATGATTTTTTGGAAAAGCCATGCGGTCCTGCGCCGTTTATGGTGGTGGTGACCCGTGCGTTAAAGGCCCGTGCTTTGGTGTTAGAAAATCGCCGTTTGATCGCAGCTGTGGAAAAGGGCGATGCAGCGGCGCGGATGTTGCATGGCACCTCCGACAAGGCTGTTGATTTGCGCGCACAGGTCCGCCGGATAGCCAGCATGGGTACGGATGCTTTGGTTGCGGGCGAACGCGGGTCTGGCACATCCAAGGTCGCAGAGGTGATCCACCTTTTGTCGCCCAATGCGACACGGCCGTTTGTAAAACAAAACGCAGGTTTGTTGACTGTCGCTGGGTTACGCACCGCATTGGACACTGGTGCAGGCGGGACGTTGTATCTGGATGAGGTCAGTCGTTTGTCAGCAGATGTGCAGTACGCGTTGATTGATGCCGTCGAGGTAGGCACTGGTTTACGCCTTTTGGCAGGCACGACCATATCATTGGATGCTGAGGTCGCGGCAGGACGGTTTCAGGAAGATTTGTTTTACCATTTTGATATTCTACATGTTCGTATCCCAAGCTTGCGCGAACGTAGCGCGGATATTCCGGTTCTGTTTCAACATTACGTCGCCCAAGCCTGCGAGCAGGCTAACCTCCCTTTGCCCGACGTAAACGCAGAGATCATCGCGGGATTAATGGCGCAGGACTGGCCAGGCAATGCGCGCGCGTTGATGAATGCCGCGATGCGGTTTGCGATGGGATTGGACGACGCGGTTGAGGATAAGGGGCACGGATTGTCGGCACAGATGGCGCAGGTTGAACGGTCATTGTTAATCGCTGCGTTGCAGCGTCACGGTGGACGGGCAGGGGATACGGCCGCCGACCTGAAGCTGCCGCGCAAGACGTTCTATGATAAACTTGCTCGCCACAGCTTGCGTGCCGAGGATTACCGCGCTTAGATCCTATGTGCGGTTTTCCGCACAGTTAGGGCTAACTGATGTGTGAAATTTCGCATTCTTGCAGCGCGATCGACAGGGATTTGTTCAAAAATATATGTATTACAGTGCTTTGCGCGGTTCCCATTCATCGGCAAAAACCTGCTTGTTCCGATCCTTCAACTATCGTTTTATAAATGCAGACGGTCTAACTTGGGCTGCAATTCACGTTCTGGGAGGAACCACTATGACATTTCTAAAGAACGCTGCGATGGTCGCGGCAATGTCCGTAGCTGCAAACGCAGCATTTGCTGATGGCCACGCCGCTGGCTGTGACGACGGTGAAATCGTTGTTAAGTTTAGCCATGTGACCAACACAGACCGTCACCCTAAAGGGATTGCGGCCACTTTGTTGCAGGAACGCGTGAACACCGAGATGGACGGCACAATGTGCATGGAAGTGTTCCCATCATCGCAGCTGTACAATGATGACCAAGTCCTCGAGGCGATGCTGCAGGGCGACGTTCAGATGGCGGCACCATCCCTGTCCAAGTTCGAGGCGTTCACCAAGCAGTTCCGTATTTTCGATCTGCCATTTATGTTCACAAACATCGATGCCGTTGACGCGTTCCAGACGTCTGAAACTGGCCAAGCGATGAAAGATAGCATGCAGCGTCGCGGCTTGCAGGGCTTGGAGTTCTGGCACAACGGCATGAAGCAGTTCTCGGCGAACGTGCCACTGAACCTGCCAACTGATGCGGCTGGTCTGAAATTCCGTGTTCAAAACTCTGATGTGCTGGTAGCCCAAATGGCTGCGATTGGCGCATCACCACAGCCAATGGCGTTTTCAGAAGTTTACGGTGCCTTGCAAACAGGTGTTGTTGACGGTCAGGAAAACACATGGTCGAATATCTATGGTAAAAAATTCTTTGAGGTCCAAGACGGCACCACAGAAACAAACCACGGCATCATCGACTATCTTGTCGTGACATCAGTCGACTTTATGGACAGCCTTGATGCGCCAGTGCGTGATCAACTGACGACGATTCTGCGTGAAGTGACCGAAATGCGTAACAGCGAAGCGTTCAAAGTGAACGAAGAAGCAAAAGCCGCAGTTATCGCAGCTGGTGGTGAAGTTCGTGAGCTGACAGCCGAGCAGCGTGATGCTTGGGTTGTCGCGATGAAGCCAGTTTGGGAACAGTTTGTAGGCGATGTTGGCCAAGAAAACATCGATGCGGCACAAAAGATCAACATGGGGCTGTAAGCACCAAGATCTGATCTCACTTGGGGCGGCAATGTGATCGCCCCAAGACCATCACACCACATTCAAAATCTGGGGGAGGGGACCGCAATGTCGGGCACCCATGATGCGCCAAGCAGTAAGCTGGGCCAAATGATTTCACATATCGAAGAGACGATTATCGCCACTTTGCTGGGGCTGATGGTTTTGGTCACATTCGCCAACGTCGTGCTGCGGTACGGGTTTGGATTATCCCTGCTGTGGGGGCTTGAGGTCACGTTGATCTTGTTCGCATGGCTGGTGCTGTTTGGCATTTCCTACGGGTTTAAAATTACCGCCCATCTTGGGGTCGATGCTATTTTGAACATGGCTGGCACGCGGTTGCGCAAGGCGATGGTGATTTTCTCGGCGCTGGTGTGTGTAGCGTATGGCGGTTTGATGATGAAAGGTGCTTGGGATTACTGGGCGCCGTTTGGTGGTTTTCCACAGACGACTGGCCGTTTCATTCCGACCGGATTTGATGAAAATACCCGTGATCAAGGTTGGTATGAAACCGACTTTGTTCCAATCCCGTTTGCCCAAACTTACCTCGAAAACACGTTTAATATGGGTGAGGAGTACGAGAAGCTTCCTCGTTTTATCCCCTATTTCATGCTGCCGTTTGGTGTGGCTTTGATGCTGTTGCGCATCATTCAAGCCACTGTGGCTGTGGCCCAAGGTCGCCGGTCTAGTATGATTGTAAGTCACGAAGCAGAAGAGGCGGTCCAAGAGGTCGCCCACATGAACAAGGACGCCTAAGATCATGGATGTAGTACTTTTATTTGGGATGATTGTTGGTCTTCTGTTGATCGGTGTTCCTATCGCTGTGTCGCTTGGTTTGTCGTCGATCATCTTTTTGCTGGCGTTCTCGGACACGTCTTTGGCGTCGGTTGCGCAGTCGTTGTATCAAGCAATGGCAGGGCATTACACGCTGCTGGCAATCCCGTTCTTCATATTGGCATCGACGTTTATGTCGACGGGCGGCGTGGCCAAAAGGATCATCCGATTTTCCATCGCGTGCGTTGGTCACTTGCAAGGTGGTTTGGCCATTGCCGGTGTTCTGGCCTGTATGATGTTTGCGGCCTTGTCTGGGTCGTCGCCTGCTACGGTTGTCGCAATCGGGTCTATCGTGATCGCGGCTATGCGTCAGGTCGGATATACCAAGGAATTCGCAGCTGGCGTGATCTGTAACGCAGGCACATTGGGCATCTTGATCCCGCCGTCCATTGTGATGGTGGTCTATGCATCAGCCACGGATGTGTCGGTAGGCCGTATGTTCTTGGCTGGTGTCATCCCGGGTATTTTGGCAGGCACAATGTTGATGATCGCCATCTATATCATGGCCCGCATCAAGAATATGCCTAAGGGCGAATGGCAGGGCTGGGGCGAGATTTTCGCCAGTTTCCGCGATGCGGCTTGGGGGCTTTTGTTGATCGTTATCATTATGGGCGGTATTTATGGCCATCCTTGGCTGACGTTTGAGGGGCTGGTTTGGCAACCGGGCGCGTTTACTCCAACCGAGGCCGCTGCTGTCGCTGCTGTATATGCGTTCATCGTGGCCACGTTTATCTATCGTGATATGGGCCCATTGGCGAGCGTAGATGGGGCTGCGCCGATTTCGTTAATGCAAAAACCACAGGCATTGATCACTGGATGGTTCCACGCGGATACCCGCAAGGCGCTTTTCGAGGGGGGTAAGCTGACGGTGACGTTGATGTTTATCATCGCCAACGCGCTTATCTTAAAGCATGTTTTGACCGACGAGCAGATCCCGCAACATATCGCCGAGGCGATGTTATCGGCGGGTATGGGCCCAATCATGTTCCTCATCGTGGTCAACGTGATCTTGTTGATCGGTGGTCAATTCATGGAACCGTCAGGTTTGATTGTGATTGTCGCCCCGCTGGTGTTTCCGATTGCGATATCGCTGGGCATTGATCCGATCCATCTGGGCATCATCATGGTTGTTAACATGGAGATCGGGATGATCACGCCGCCGGTTGGCTTGAACTTGTTCGTGACCTCTGGTGTGGCGGGCATGCCGATGATGGCTGTGGTCCGTGCGGCCTTGCCGTTCTTGGCTGTGCTGTTCGTGTTCTTGATTTTGATCACGTATATTCCATGGCTGTCGACCTATTTGCCTACGAAGTTCATGGGGCCAGAGATTGTTCTGAACTAAAGGGGCGCTACCGCGCATTCCTTTTTCAACAAGACGAAAGGCGACGCATCATAGTAGGTGCGTCGCCTTTTTTCTGGATTCTACAGGTACATATTTATGCTCGGAAAAAGCCTAGCTTGCAGCCAAAGCTGTGATGATTGGGATGAAATCAGTGGCTTTGAGACTGGCCCCACCGACAAGTGCGCCGTCGACGTCTGGGATCGTGAAGATTTCAGTCGCGTTGCTGGCTTTGACGGATCCGCCGTACAGGATGCGGAAATCGGCGCCGTCGCTGAACCGTTCGGTCAAGCGGGTGCGGATGTGCGCGTGGACTTGCGCGATTTGGTCGTTGGTGGGGACTTTACCGGTGCCGATGGCCCAGACGGGTTCGTAGGCGATGACGGTGTTTTCGGCGGTTGCCGTATCGGGGACCGAGCCTGCGAGTTGCGTGTCGATGACGGTCAGGGTTTTGTTGGTTTCTCGCTCTGACAGGGTTTCGCCGATGCAGACCACGGCTGTGAGTTTTGCGGCATACGCCGCTGTTGTTTTGGCGTTTATCATCGCGTCAATTTCGCCGTGATCGGTGCGCCGTTCAGAGTGACCCGTAAGCGTGTAAGTCGCCCCTGCGTCAGCCAGTTGGGTAGCACTGATGTCGCCTGTATGTGCGCCGCTTGTGTTGGCATGGCAGTCTTGGCCGCCGACAGGCATTGGCAGTGTCGCCATTTGGGCCAGCAGCGTGGCGGGCGGGCAAATAAGGACGTCGACACCGTTTGCATCATGGGCCGAGATGGCAGTTGCTTCGGTCATTGCCGCGGCAAGCCCGTTCATTTTCCAGTTTCCGGCGGCGAGTTTACGGCGCATGATTTATCCCTTCGATTTGCAGTTACGTTGTAGGTAGCAAGAACCTTGGGGGGTTGCAAAGCGCACAGGCGTGACGCATGCATCCGACCATATT
>JBLHXF010000060.1:0-9001 GCA_047629435.1 Yoonia sp.
TGGCAGAGACGAAGGGATTCGAACCCTCGATACGCGTTAACGTATACTCCCTTAGCAGGGGAGCGCCTTCGACCACTCGGCCACGTCTCCGCTGACCCGTTTAGGGGTATCTTGAAAGCGGGGCAAGAGGCAAAAACCCCAAATTGTATCGTAGGTTTCGCATACGTTTCACGTAAATTTTGAATATGCTGTTTTTACAGGTTCTGGACGCTGTCAAAAATGGCGTTAGGGTGCATGCATTGCTCAAAGTTATTGAAAGATGTGCCATGTTGTTGATGCCCTCTACCCCTAATATTGATCTGTATAAAGAGGGGTTTGATCCCGCAAAGGATTTGCTGGGCAGAGCCGAGACAGGCAAGAAACTATCAGCTTTGGTTGAGCGGTTTTCGGACCCGATGGTCATTGCGTTGGACGGTGATTGGGGATCTGGGAAAAGCTTCTTTTTGCAGTGCTGGGTTGGGGCGCATAAGTTGCAGAATAAGGGTACCGCAAAGACCGTTTATTTTGATGCGTTCGAGCATGACTTCATGAACGAGCCGCTGGCATCGTTGATGGGCGTCTTGGCGGAACGATTTGAAGACCAAAATCCGGATACAAAAACTGCAAAGGCGATTGGCGTGCTGAAGCGCGCTGCTTTGCCGCTCACCCGTGTGGCACTTGCTGTTGCAAGTTCTGGTGCCACGGAAGCGGGCGGTGCGTTGATGGACGCCGTGACGAAAGGCACCGAAAAGGAACTCGCAAACGCCGCCGATGATTTTTGGAAACGCGAAACCGGCAAGCGAGCAGCGATGAAGCAGTTTAGCAATGCCCTTGCTGATTTGACGGAGCCGGAAGAGAGCCCCGCAGATACAGAGCAGCCCGAAGGTGAGACGGTTAAACCTGAGCCGCAAAAACTGGTCATCGTGATTGATGAATTGGACCGCTGCCGCCCTGATTATGCCTTGACCCTGCTTGAGATCATCAAGCATTTCTTTGCGGTGCCGAACGTGCATTTTGTGTTGGGTGTGAATCTGCATGAGTTAGAAAACAGTGTGAAGGCGCGGTATGGCGCAGAGATTAATGCGGGGCTGTATTTGCAGAAGTTTGTCACGCTTTCGATGGAATTGCCCAAAACATCAGCTGATCAACGAAATTCGCTGCATGCTATCCATTACTTTGAACGCGCGGCTCAATCGATAGGGATGACATCAAATACGAGGCTTCGGTGTAAAAAACTATTAGAACTTCTGCGACCGGAAAGAGCGTTATCGCTTCGAAGCGTTGAGCGCATGTTACCAGTGATACAGCTCACTTTGGTTCCTACTGATCGCACGGACGAAACCGTAGTTTTAACGCTCGCAGTTATCAAAACATTGTCCCCCAGCACATATGCGAAGGCAAAGGCTGGTACCTTGAATATGTTAGACCTAGGGAGTTTTTTCAATATCCCTGAAAACCCCAACAAGAGCGACCACTCAGATGCGGCTGAATTTTTCGTCTTTTGGGAAATGTATCTTGATCTAGAAAATTACAAAAACCGCACTGGCATCAATGGCCCCAGCATCCCACAAAATCAGGCAATAGCTCAAAAACAATTGCGTGGGCTCATCGATGAAAATATCGAGGCTTTTTCACTCGAAGCATAGAAAAATCCATGCCACCGCCCTTAAATTAGTACGCTTAAAATTGATATCAGCGCATCAATAAGGAACGGTGTCGGCTACCCTAAGTGTTAAACAAGAAGTGCAGGACGTCGCCGTCTTTGACGATGTAGGTTTTGCCTTCGGCGCGCATTTTACCGGCTTCTTTTGACGGTTGTTCGCCGCCAAGCGTTACAAAATCATCATAGGCGATGGTTTCGGCGCGGATGAAGCCGCGTTCAAAGTCGCCGTGGATCACCCCTGCGGCTTGGGGGGCGGAGGTGCCTTCTTGGATGGTCCAAGCGCGCGCTTCTTTTGGGCCAACGGTAAAGTAGGTTTGCAGGTGCAGCAGTTCGTAGCCTGCGCGGATCAGACGGTCGAGGCCTGGTTCTTCTAGTCCCATTTCGCCGAGGAACATTTCTTGTTCTTCTGGCTCTAGCTGGCTGATTTCTTCTTCAATACGCGCAGAGATCACAACAGCAGAGTTGCCTTGGGCTGCGGCCATTTCAGCGACGCGCACAGATAAGCTGTTGCCGGTGCCTGCGCTGTCTTCTTCAACGTTACAGACGTAAAGAACGGGTTTGGTGGTCAGCAGCTGCAGCATTTTCCACTGCTTGGCGTCGTCATCGTCAATTTTGCATGTGCGGGCTGGCTGCCCTGCCACGATTGCGGATTTGGCCAGTTCCAAAAGGCGGACCTGATCGACGGCGTCTTTGTCGCCGCCACGGACCTTGCGGTGCAGGTTGGCAAGCCGTTTTTCGATTGAGTCCAGATCGGCGAGCATCAATTCAGTCTCGATGACTTCGGCGTCTTCAACGGGGTCAACGCGGCCTTCGACATGGGTGATGTCGTCGTCTTCAAAACAGCGCAGCACGTGGGCGATGGCGTCGCATTCGCGGATATTTGCAAGGAACTGATTGCCGAGGCCTTCGCCCTTGGACGCGCCTTTCACAAGGCCCGCGATGTCGACGAAGGTCATGCGCGTTGGGATGATGGTTTTGGAGGTCGCGATGGCCGCCAATTTGTCGAGCCGCGCGTCTGGTACACCGACGTCACCCACGTTGGGCTCAATGGTGCAAAACGGGAAATTGGCGGCCTGTGCGGCTGCGGTTTTCGTTAACGCGTTAAACAAGGTTGATTTGCCGACATTCGGCAGACCCACGATACCCATCTTGAAACCCATAGCGCACTCTCCTTAATGTATGGCGCTGCTTCTAGAAGCCATTGGCGGTTTGCGCAATGGGGCATTGATTTATCGCGCATGTTGGCCCAAAACGAAGGCGAGTTTTAAGGGGACTGACATGAGCCGGATTGACGCCAAATTTGCAGAACTGAATGCCGCGGGCAAAAAGGCTTTTGTGGCCTACGTGATGGCGGGCGATCCTGACTATGAAAAAGGCCTTGAGATCGTCAAAGGGCTGCCTGCTGCAGGTGTTGATATTATCGAGCTGGGGCTGCCGTTTACTGATCCGATGGCCGATGGCACGACTATTCAGTTGGCCGGTCAGCGTGCCTTGGGTGGCGGTCAGAACCTGCAAAAGACTTTGCAGTATGCTAGCGAGCTGCGCAAAACTGATGATACAACCCCGATTGTGCTGATGGGCTATTACAATCCGATTTATTCTTGCGGCGTGGAAGCTTTCCTTGCCCAAGCCAAAGAAGCGGGCGTTGACGGGTTGATCATTGTGGATTTACCGCCAGAGGAAGACGAAGAGCTGTGCATTCCAGCCCAGGCGGCTGGCATCAACTTTATCCGTCTTGCGACCCCGACCACTGACGACAAGCGCCTACCAAAGGTGCTGCAAAACACGTCCGGCTTTGTCTATTATGTATCTGTCACGGGCATTACTGGCACGGCGTCTGCGCAAGCAGGAGATGTGGCACCAGAGGTCGCGCGTATCAAATCGCAAACTGACCTACCTGTCATAGTTGGTTTTGGCATTAAGACGCCTGATGCGGCCCAAGACATCGCTGCAATTGCAGATGGCGCTGTCGTTGGATCCGCTATTGTCGAGAAAATCGGCGCGGGAGAGTCTGTCGCTGATGTTTTGGCGTTTGTGAAATCCCTAGCGGACGGCACACACCGCGCGTAAATTCGCCTCGCTTTTTTGAAAGTACTCCCGCCGGAGGTTCTTTCGCTGCGACTTGCGCTAGACCGGCATAATTGGTAACACATTCATACCAATTACAGTCAAAGGCCATCGTCATGCCCGTCATTACAACCATCGCTGATCTAAAACGCCTGCACAAACGGCGTACGCCAAAGATGTTTTATGATTACGCTGAAAGCGGCAGTTGGACCGAGCAGACATTCCGCGAAAACACATCGGACTTTGACAAAATCCGCCTGCGCCAGCGGGTGGCAGTTGATATGACCAACCGCACCACTGCGTCAACAATGATCGGACAGGATGTGGCGATGCCTGTCGCCCTTGCCCCAGTTGGGCTGACCGGCATGCAATCGGCGGACGGCGAAATCAAAGCCGCAAAAGCTGCCGAGAAATTCGGCGTGCCGTTTACCTTATCGACGATGTCGATTTGTTCGATTGAGGATGTGGCCGAACATACGACCAAGCCGTTCTGGTTTCAGGTCTATACTCTAAAAGACGATGATTTCATGCGCCGCTTGTTTGAGCGTGCCCGCGCGGCGGGTTGTTCCGCGATTGTGATCACGCTGGATTTACAGGTCATGGGTCAGCGCCACCAAGACCTAAAGAACGGGTTGTCGGCCCCACCCAAATTTACCGTGGCCAGTATGGCCGATCTTGCGACCAAATGGGCATGGGGCATTGAGATACTGCAAACCAAGCGTCGGTTTTTTGGCAATATCGTCGGTCACGCAAAAGGTGTCGCCGATCCATCTTCGCTGGCATCATGGACTGCCGAAGCGTTCGACCACGCATTGGATTGGAACCGCGTTGCCAAGTTGATGGAAATGTGGGGCGGAAAGGTGATCCTGAAAGGTATCCTTGATGCCGAGGATGCAAAGATGGCCGCCAAACTGGGCGCTGATGCGATCATCGTATCCAATCACGGCGGTCGTCAATTGGACGGTGCATTGTCGTCAATCCGCGCCCTGCCCGCGATCTTGGATGCCGTTGGTGATAAGGTCGAGGTCCATTTGGACAGCGGTATTCGGTCCGGCCAAGACGTTCTTAAGGCATTATCGATGGGTGCAAAAGGCACGTATATCGGGCGCGCATACGTCAACGGATTAGGCGCCATGGGCGAGGCCGGTGTCACCAAAGCACTGGAGGTTATTCACAAAGAACTGGATACCACGATGGCACTTTGTGGTCGCCGTGATGTGACCACGCTGGACAAAGACATCCTGCTGATCCCGCGCAATTTTGAAGGCGACTGGGCTTAGGACTTACCGTCTACGCGCGGCATCCGTGCCACGAGTAATGTAAGCGGCACTGCAAGTAATACGACAACTGCCACACCGCAGAATGCGACCCGCAGCCCGTAAGCCTCAGACACGAGGCCCATCAGGACGGGCGCAAAGAAAAAGCCAGAAAAGCCCATGACGGCGGCCTTGCTGATCGCGTCAGTGCGCAGGTGTGGTGGTACGATCCGGCCCACAATGGCCAAGCCAAGTGGTCCAATCACGGACACACCCAGCCCAAAGATCCCAAATCCGACGTATGCCCACAGTGGCGCAGGTGCGATTGCAGCGATAACGGCGCCCAGCGCAGTGATGCAAGCAGCCCCGATGATGACATTAACATCGCGCATCCGTTCCGACACCGCTTGGCCGGAAAACCGCCCGAACGCCATCGTGAACCCAAGCATTGCGGGGCCAAGCGCCCCTTCGGCAGCGCCACCACCCAATGTACGTTCAATATGAAGGGCTGACCATGCTTCGACCGTGGCCTCAGACATGAAGGCAATAAACACAATTGCCCCAGATATCAGAACGGGCCAAAGCGGGTACCTGCCAACGGCGCCGGCTTCGGCTTCGGTAACTTCGACGTCCATGTAGATAAGTGGCACCAACAGGATCGCGACAACCCCAAAGCCCGCAAAGACATAGACCGGCGGGATACTTGCCTCGCGGGCAAATCCGGTGATTGTTGCGGCAACCGCATAAGCCACTGAAAACATAGCGTGGTTCGCGTTCATCAAGGGGCGGTTGTGCTTTGCTTCTAGTTCGGACACCCGCGCATTCATCACCACATCAAGCAGGCCAGACGCCATGCCAACAAGCCCCAAGGCCACTGCAAATATGATCGGTGTGCTGATCAATGGCGGGAAAAGCCACGCGAGCGCCAACAATATGACCCCCAATTGCATCGACCGCCCGCCCAGGATTTTGTCGGCCTTGGGTGCCAACCACATCGATGACACCAAACCAGTGGCAGACCCCAACAATAAGATACCGAAAAGGGCGTCATTCGCCCCAAGCTGGGCTTTGATCACGGGCACAGAGGCTGCGAAACACCCCCAGAATAGCCCGACCACAACAAAGGCTGCAACGGGACGGCGGGATACGGAAAGGGCGCTGATAACTGACATGACCGAAGTGCTGGACGAGTTTCCTGTCCAAAGCAAGTTTCAAAGTATTGGCACTGAGATTTTTAGGGCTTTGGATGCGCACAAATAGGACCCCTTTGCGGTTGGCATGGGATCACGCGCAAAAAACGCAGCGGGGGCGCTATTGAATGACTGCGATCCCTAGACCCATCGGCGTGTTTGGGACAAATAGGTGTCTGCGTCAGACCCGAATGTTTCTCGTAAAAGGATCTCTTCAACAGATGCAAAGCGTCGGTCGAGCACCCACCAAAGCAGTGCTGCAAGCCCAAGGCCAATAATTGAACCATGGCCGATTGCCGACCCAACAGTCAGCAAAACAAGAGCCAGATAGATCGGGTTGCGCGAAAGGCGGTATGGACCTTCGACAATAAGCGCTTTTGGTTTGTGATGCGGTTCAATTGGGGTGCGCTTGCGCCAAAACCAAATGCCCGACCAAGCGATGACGGCCAAAGCAACGGCCATGATAATCCATGACACCTGACTAAGGAATGGGTTCGACCAATGCACCTCAGGGAGCAACCATTTTGCAAAATAGATAAGTCCGATACTTGTCGCCCACCAGATTGGAGGGAGGTCTGGGAAACCTTTGATCATTTCACTGGCTCCTGACATTCAGCTAAAGTTTCGGATTGCAGTAATATCTGTTTCCATATCGCAATTTCGTCAAAAAGCGTAATTTCGCGACGAAGGCCCCATGGACCAAATTCAACATGGCTGACCCCCATGACATGCACCTGTGCGCCTGTCGGACGCCCAAAGCGCCCCCATCCATCATGGCGCCCTGTCAAAGACCAACGAATAGCACTTCGCGGGGACATCAATTGATCTTTCCGCCCCATTTGGTGATCAATCCGAAACTTCGCTGATGGAAATGCGCTTCGCAGACCCACCCAAAAGCTGTCAGCTTCGTCTCTGCCATGAACATCGTGTCCCCCTGGCAATGCTAACTGACACGCGCGGTCGTATTCATCGTAGATAACCGCGAACTCGGCGGCCATGATCCGGTTTAAAATTTCGGCGTGTTTCTTGCCCCATTCACTGTCGTTGCCACGACCGGAGTAAGGACCCAAAATATCTGTTTCAGGTGTAAAGGGCATCGCTGTATCGCCCGACAAAATCGAGGCCCGTGCAACATCTTTGGCAGTTTGACCCAACTGAAGCGCAATCGCCGCGTTGTCGCGGATCAACCATTCGTCCCAAACGCGATTGTCACGGCAAAACGTATCGGCAATTGTTCGGAATGTCACCTTGCGTCCACTTGCCGGACCAAACGCGCCGCCTGCGTGCGTCGCGGTTGAGATAATCCGGTGCGATGACAAAAAGCCTGCGTCTTCGTCGCCGCACCAAATAACATCCTCACCAAAAAGTTGACGGTCTGGAAATTCGGTGAGGGTCGCCATCGTATTGGCTTTTCCGGCAGCGTTACCGCGGTTGATACCGCCGGGTGTTCGGACCAGCAGATCATCGCCATAGTGCCAATTGAGCGCGGATATTTGACGCCCTTCCCAAATCATCGCAGTGCATTTTAGGATATAATCTGGAAGGTCGGAAAACTGCGGATCGAAACCTTTCATAGGGGCGGCTTTGACCGAACGGCAACTGATAGGGCGACGGCATTCAACATTGGGCACTCCAGTCATTGTGTAACCTGTCTAATACAACCTGTATTTGAAGGTGTATTCAATGGTTCAAAACAGGCTTCAATACTGGCGCTGGCCTATGGGTAAACAATAGCAAAGAACGAGCATGCAAAAATGATGCTCAGATGCCCGCTCTTTTTTACTTTTGTGACAGTCGCTTAATCGACATGGGTCACGATAGTGTCGTGGGGCTTACGCACCTTTTGCATCGGCAACAACCAGTCTGCTGCCGGATCACGATACCCTAATGGCAGAAGAACAACCGACCGCAAACCACGTGCCTTGAGACCCAAGATATCGTCAACCGTATTTGGGTCAAAGCCCTCCATCGGGGTGCTATCGACCTTTTGCTCTGCAGCAGCAACCAGCGCAATGCCAAGCGCAATATAGGCTTGGCGGGCTGCATGTGCATAATTAACTTCGGCGTCGCGCGGCACATAATTCGATTTTAGATTGTCGTAATACGCATTCAACATTGGCAGATCGCCACGCGCCTGAATATTCAACTGTGTCACCTCGTCGATACGCTCGGCTGTGTAATTGTCCCATGCAGCAAAAACCAACAGATGAGAGCCATCCGTGATCTGAGCCTGCCCCCCAGCGGTCTTGCAAATGTCACCCAAGACGTCGGGGTTTGTAACCACGATAAGCTCGAACGGCTGGGTGCCGCTTGACGTTGGTGCCATGCGGATGGCCTCGATGATTATGTCGACCTTGTCTTGTGGTACGGCCTTGCTTGGGTCCATTTTCTTTGTGGCATAACGCCAGTTCAATTGCTCTAACAGCGTGCTATCGATCATTTTTCGAGTCCTATTGTGGGTGCCTGCACGGCGCAGTATACTTTAGTAACCGACGCTATATAGAGAACCAAACCACCTCACAAGTAGGCACAAAAATGACCCTTGGTCACACGAAGGAAACCACCATGCCAGAGTCTGAACAATGTCCCGATTGCAAACGCATCAACGGGGTTCTGTCGCGTGTTGGCGACCGGTGGAGCGTCTTGGTCATACTTTCGCTTTCCCAATATGGGACACTGCGTTTCAACGAACTAAAGCGGCACCTGGGTATTTCACAACGGATGCTTAGCCTCACCTTAAGTGCCCTAGAACGAGACGGCCTCGTCAACCGCACATATCATCCGACGATCCCGCCCAAGGTCGAATATTCACTAACAGCCATGGGCGAAGCATTCCGCGAACCGGT
>JBLHXF010000061.1:0-8670 GCA_047629435.1 Yoonia sp.
CCAAAGGACTTGCGGACGTTTTTGAGAACAATATCAGCCATCTTTCCTCCATAGATCGTGAAAACGATCCTATTCCTTTGCTTAGACGTCGGTGACCCAACGCTCTTTCTGCGTGCCCATTTGTAAATGGACGGACTTCAATTCTGTATATTCCTCAATACCGTAGCGGCCGGTTTCACGACCGTTGCCCGACTGCTTAAAGCCGCCCAAAGGCATCTCTGGGAAACCATCCAGCGCGGAATTCACCCAGACCCGACCCGCTTTGATGTGACGCGTGCAATAAAGCGCATTGGCCAAATCCTGCGTCCAAACGTAGGCAGCCAAACCATAGTCGGTGGCATTCGCAAGCTTGATCGCCTCATCGCGATCCTGGAACGTCATCATGACAAGCACCGGACCAAAGATTTCTTCGCGAGCGACGCGCATCTCGGGGCGCACATCAGCAATGATCGTCGGTGGGAAAAACAAGCCATCGTATGCATCTTGATCACCGCCACAAACGATGGTCGCGCCCTCTTTCACCGCAATATCAACGTAAGACGATATCTGTGCATATTGGCGATCGTTGATGATCGCACCAATGCGCGATGTTGGATCGAAGGGGTCACCCATTTTCAGATCTTTGAGACGCGCGGCAAGTTTCGCCTGAAACGCATCTGCAATACTATCCTGAATCAGTAACCGTGATCCCGCGATGCAGCATTCACCCATATTGACGTTTGCCGCCTTAAGTACACCGTCAATGGCGGCATCTATGTCGCAGTCCGCAAACACGACGGAGGGCGATTTGCCGCCCAACTCTAGCGACAGCTTCTTGATGTTTCCAGCTGACGCTTTAATCGCCATTTTGCCGACGCGGCTGGAACCGGTAAAGGCCACCATGTCCACATCATGGCTATCGATAATGGTTTGCCCAACTATTGCGCCGTCTCCGGCCAGTATATTGCAGACGCCCTTAGGTAGGCCTGCATCAACCAAGTATTGTGCAAGCATCAATGAAGTGCCGGATGTGAATTCGCTTGGCTTTACAACAACTGAACAGCCTGCACCTAGTGCAAAAGGCAATCGCTCGGACAGGATCAGCAGCGGAAAGTTCCAAGGTGTAATAATGCCAACAACACCAATCGGTTCGCGTAGCACCATGCCCATCATGTCGGGACCAAGGTTGTTGTGACTGTCACCGTGCAACCCGCGTGCCTGACCCGCAGCATAGTCCCAAAGTTCGGCAGCAAACATGACCTCACCGCGCGACACGCCAATGGGCTTTGAAGATTCCAACGTTTCCACAAGTGCCAGTTCTTCGACATTGTCGCGGATTTTCTGCGCAACGGCACGCAAAACCGCGGCACGGTCACCCGCATAGGCATAGGCCCAATCCCCGCCATCAAAGCTACTCCGTGCAGCCGAAATCGCGGCATCGGTATCGCCTGTGGTTGCGGCCGCATAAATGCTAACCACCCGGTCATGCGCAGGGCTCTCGCGTTCAATCGTCGCGCCGTCAGATGCATCTACAAACGTACCATCAATAAAGTTCTGGTAGCGCTTTGGGTTTGCAAAGGCCTGTTGTACCGCGTCAGACATGTGGTGCTCCTAGCGCTTTGGGTGAAGAAGGTTTGGCGCAAGTTTCGTCACCCACGAAACAATGCGCGGGCATTGCGGTCAGATTTTCAGACACACGCGGTGCAAATGCCATGCGATCCAGAATATCCTTCTGCAGATCGACCCCTGGCGCGATTTCTATCAATTCCAAACCGGCCGCAGTAAGTTGGAAGACGGCACGCTCTGTGATGTAGGTGACTGGCTTACCTATAGCGGCGGCAAGCGCACCGGCGAATGTTACTTCGCGTACTTGATTTACAAATTTGGGAATGAGACCATACTTTTCGATCGACAAAGACTGGTTGACCGCAGCGACGCGCATTCCACCCGTTTCGAATGTCCCGCAGAACACGACCTTTTTCGCACCTTGCGAGATATCAACAAAACCACCAGGCCCCACGACATCTCCGCCCAATTGCGAAACATTGACGTTGCCAACAGCATCACATTCGCCGGCACCCAAAAAGGCAATGTCAGCCCCTCCGCCGCTATAGTAGTCGAACTGATCCGTAGAGCGCATAATGGCTTCCGGATTGATCGCCGCCCCAAACAACGGCCCATCAATGAGCCGACCATTGTGGATACCCTGCTCCACGGTGACCCAAATCTTGCCGATAGATCCACGGTTCTCAAGAATGGCCGCGATTCCACCGGGAATGCCAAATCCAAAATTCACAGATTGCCCGTCGACGATTTCATCAGCTGCACGCCGCGCGATGATGGCCCGCACTCCTTGCGGAAGGGTCAATCCTTCAAAGGCTTCCCCAACTGGCGCGCCTGCATGCGGCAAACCAGCAACGCTTGGCTGATCATTGCGAAGATGCGTCTGCGGCTGGTCAGCGATCTGCACCACGCAATCGACAAGTACGCCTGGCACAGACACAAGCCGTGCATGACAGGCTTCTGCCTTGCGGGTTTCACGCACTTGCGCCAGAACCTGTCCTCCTGCGTTTTTCGCAGCAAGAGCCACAGAATAAACATCCAGATCACCAGCTTCTTCCGCACCGGATATATTTCCTGTCTGGTCGCAATAGGTGCCCCGAATGATCGCGAAATCAGGATGAATGGGTAGGTAGCGAATATAGTCCTTGCCACCCAGAACAACGATTTCACTTAGCGGCGCTGCCAATTTCGCGGCATCATTGGCGGCACCCCCAGTTTCGCGCGGGTCATATGTCGTGCCCAAACCAACATGCGTGATCAAACCAGGACGGCCTGCCCCACTTTCGCGCAGCAAAAGAGAAATCACACCAGACGGCAGGGTGAAAGCTTCGATATCATTGTCGCGTGCCAGTCGCTGCATCTGCGGTGACCAGGACCAATGCCCGCCAATAACGCGACCCACCATGCCCTTGTGTGCAAATCGGCTGATGCCGCGGGCTTTGCCGTCGCCAATGCCAAGTGCATGGATCAATGTTAGGTTTTTAGGGTGGCCGGTTGCGAGGAAACGGGATTCGAGTGCTGCAAAGATTGCATCCGGCTCAAGCATGCCGCCACCATTGCCGGTAACAGCAATCGTCGCCCCGTCACGTACGAGGTCTGCACAGTCCATGGCCGACAATTCAATCACGTGGAACCCGTCTCTTTCATTTATTCACTCACTGGAGAGTTATGGAGTTTGAAGATTCTGTCAATACGGCAAATGCGATAAATGACTTTCATGTTATTCCGCTCAGCGATCAGTCCCACGTTGGGGCAAACGGCACTGTTTCTGCGTTGCTAATGCGATAGCCAACCGTCGTCAGCGCGTCGATTTTTTGCATTTCAGGCGACGATAAAACAAAGTCCATAACGTCAAAGTTGGCCTGAATATTGGTTCGTTTTGTCGACATTGTGTTCAGCGCCACGCCCTTTTGCAAAATCCATCGCAGGGTCACCTGCGCCGCTGACTTACCGTGGCCTTCGCCAATTTCGCCCAGAACGGGATACTTAAAAATTTCACCCCGTGCGATGGAACAATAGGATCCTAGCCGAATTCCGACCGCGGCAGCAGTGGCCAAAACCTTGTCTTGATTAAGCAGCGGATGAAATTCGATTTGATTGATCGCAAGCTTCGCATCCAAACAACGCACCGCAGCGCGCATCATCGTAGTTGTATAGTTGGACACGCCAATATGCTTTGCATATCCCTTGTCATATGCCTCTTGCAGCAGGGCCAATGAAGGCTCGACCGGATTGTCGTTGGGCGGCCAATGCAACAGCAGGACATCAACTTGTTCTGTCTTCAGGTCACGCAAGCTCTGCTCAACTGACGGCATAAATTTGTCAGCTGACATGTTGTGCGGATGCACCTTCGTCGTGATTTGCAGCGATGTGCGATCAACCCCTAACTCAGGAAGCACGGCGCCCAGGTCAGCTTCGTTTCCGTACCACTGCGCCGTATCAAAAGCGCGGTACCCGATCTCTGCAGCCGTGCGCACCGCAGATTTCAACTCCTCACCGCGAAGTGGAAATGTCCCAAATCCGCGCTGAAAAACGCCTGTAAATGCCGTCGACATATTAGTCCTCCCGCAATGCGCCCTCCTCTTGATCAGGCGCTGATCACTTAATCTCTTGTTAAGTCACTCTCTAGTGAGTTACAAGTGATTCGAGTTATTCAAAAACATGAGGACGACACGATGATCAGACATTTGGTTTTTCTTAAATATAGAAACTCGGTATCACAAGACACCAAGGACGGTATTCTACGCGACCTCGAAGCCCTCAAAACAGAAGTCAGCGGCTTTATCAATTTTGGCTCTGGTTCAAACATATCGCCTGAAAATGATGTCGTGCGGGGGTTTCTGGATATGTTCTGGATCGACTTTGAAGATATCTCAGCGCGTGACGCCTACTTATCGAATGAAACACACAAAGGCATCGCCGCGCGGATCAACGCTGCGACAGAAGAGGGTATCGATGGCGTCTTTGTCTGTGATGTCGCCGTTTAACACAGCAAAAAACCGTTCCACACTCTCACCACTCACCATAAAAACAGCCGCAAACTACAAGGACAACAGGCCATGACACAGCAAGTTGCATTAGTAACTGGAGCAAGCGGAGGCATCGGGCGCGCCACGGCATTAGCCATGGCTGAGGCATCTTTTTCTGTCGCTCTGAATGATCTTGAGCCGTCGGAAGCCTTGGATGATCTGGTCACTGAAATTGAAAGCATGGGGGGCAAAGCTTGCAAGGCAATCTTTGATGTCTCCGACATAAATGCGCACGCAGACGCCCTGCAACGCATCGCAGCAACGCTTGGTCCTATTACGACGCTCGTCAATAATGCCGGTGTCGGTGTCATCAGCCGCGGTGACATCCTTGATGTGGGCGAACAAAGCTTTGACCGCTGTATGACGGTGAACGCCAAGGCGGTTTTCTTTTTGTGTCAAGCCTTTTCGAAAACTCTATTAGCACGCGAACGCGCGAAAGACTGCGCCCATGCGATCATCAATGTCACCTCGTCGAATGCGACCGCAGTCGCCGTGCCCCGCGCAGAATACTGCGCCTCTAAGTCTTCCGCTGCGATGATCTCAAAGTGCTATGCAGCAAGATTGGCCCCTGAAAATATCGCCGTCTACGACGTGCAGCCAGGCCTCATTGAGACACCAATGACAAAAGCGGTGATCGAGACCTACAAAGAACGTGCAGCAGCCGGACTGTGCCTTTACCCGCGTGTCGGCCAGCCTGAAGAAGTGGCACAAGTGATTGTGAGCCTCGCGACCAATCGCCTACCCTATACCACGGGCCACGTTATATCCGTTGATGGCGGCATGCTTGTGCCAAGGTTTTAGGATTGCATGCGTGAACCACCATCTTGAACACCTCAACAGCGCCCCAGCCCAACTTGCAACTTGCAGCACGGTGGATGGCACAGATCGCGCCGTCTTGATTGCGCTCTTTGAGGCTGCCGTTTCCGCCGCCGATCCTTACGAAGCGATCAAAGCCAATCTTCCCAAGCCCCCCAAAGGCCGAACGGTCGTCATAGGTGCGGGCAAAGGTGCAGCGCAGCTCGCACGCGCTTTTGAACAACAGTGGACAGTGCCGCTCAGTGGGGTGGTCGTTACGCGTTATGGCTATGACGTGCCATGCGATCAGATAACCGTTTTGACCGCGGCGCACCCTATTCCAGATAAGGCTGGGTTAAACGCATCCCGCCAAATCATTGATGCCGTTCAAGACCTTACCGAAGATGACCTTGTTGTTGCTTTGATATGTGGTGGCGGGTCCGCACTTCTGCCGATGCCGCTGGATGATCTGACACTGCAGGACGAAATTGATCTGAACACATCATTGCTAAATTCTGGCGCACCCATTTCGGTGATGAACGCGCTACGCGGGCAGTTTAGTGCCATCAAAAGCGGGCGCCTTGCCCAACTGGCGCATCCTGCAAAGGTCGTGACCTTGGTGGTGTCAGATGTGCCGGGAGATGACCCAGCACAAGTTGCGTCAGGCCCCACTGTCCCAAGTACGGTATCTCGTGAAGACGCACTGAGTTTGATAGACATCTGGAGTATTTCCATGCCACCACGTTTGGCGAAATGGCTGGAAATCACACCGCGCGGTACACCGATCACCCAAGACGCCAGCTTTGCACGTGACGAAGTGGTCATCATTGCCTCGGCACGAAAGTCGTTAGAAGCCGCAGCGGAACGCGCAAAAGAGATCGGGATACCTGCGGTCATTCTATCTGACCAAATCGAGGGTGAGGCGAAGGAAATTGCCAAGATGCATGCAGCGATTGCCACGGAAATTTCTCGCAACGACCGTCCATTCCCACGACCCGTCGTTTTGCTGTCGGGCGGCGAGACGACCGTAACGCTTTCCAAATCCGGCAAAGGGGGACGCAATTCGGAATTCGCGTTGTCCTTGGCGCTGGCAGGCGCAGAAGTTCCGTTTTCCGCACTCGTGGCAGATACGGACGGGATTGACGGCTCAGAAGAAAATGCTGGCGCATTCGTATCAGGCCAAAGTGCCAAACACCTTAGATCGCTGGGACAAAACCCGGAAGCTCTCCTTGCAAATCACGATTCCTGGACAGCATTTGATGTCATTGGCGACCTCTTTTCGCCCGGTCCAACCGGCACCAACGTGAACGACTTTCGGGCAATTTTGATCAGATGACATTCATACCCACAAGCTCACTTTAGACCCTGCCGCTACCACATGAGGACAATATGAAAATTCAATTGCCAAACAAAAGCGGTGAACTGGCTGCATACAGCCTGACAGGTCAACCTAACTTGGGCACGCCATTGACCAAGGACAGCACACGTGTCGTTTATTCGGCGGCGCATGTTGTGGCTGACCCGTTCTCTGACAGCGCGTCTATGGGATTGCCCTGCATTGATTGGGACAAAACAATGGCGTTCCGGCACCATCTGGCTGATCTGGGGTTGGGCATCGCAGAGGCGATGGATACAGCGCAGCGCGGAATGGGGCTGGATTGGTCACAGAGCCTTGACCTGATCCGTCGCACAAAGGCGGACCTACCAAATGCACTTGTTGCAAATGGATGCGGAACGGACCACTTGGCTGACACAGAAGCTCATTCACTTGAGGACGTCAGACGCGCATATCTCGAACAGGTCGAGGCCATCCAAAACGCCGGTGGACGGATCATCCTGATGGCAAGCCGCGCCCTCGCACGTGCTGCAAATCGTGCCGAGGACTATATCTCGATTTACAACGACGTGCTGGCCGCATGTGATGAGCCGGTCATCCTACACTGGCTTGGCGACATGTTTGATCCCGCACTTGCTGGCTACTGGGGCGCGGATAGCTTTGAAGATGCATTGCCAACCGTTTTGGAGATTATTGCCACGAATGAGGCAAAGGTAGACGGGATCAAGATATCCCTTCTGGATGCATCCAAAGAAATCACGATGCGGCAGCAGCTACCTACAACGGTGCGGATGTATACTGGTGATGATTTCAATTACCCCGAACTGATCGGCGGTGACGGTGACGCGTTCAGCCATGCTCTACTTGGCATTTTTGACCCGCTAGCTAATCACGCCGCATCTGCCATCTCGGCCCTCAACACAGGGGATGCGGCGAAGTTCCGTGCGATCCTTGATCCCACCGTACCGCTCGCGCGGCATATTTTTTGCGCGCCTACACGGCACTACAAAACCGGCGTCGTTTTCCTCGCATGGCTAAACGGACATCAAGATCACTTTAAGATGCTGGGTGGTTCTGAAGCTATGCGCGCCCTGCCCTATTTTGTAGACTGCTTTAAGCTTGCGGATGAATGTGGCGCGCTTTCCAATCCCGATCTCGCGTGCAAACGCATGGGTCACCTGCTGAAACTCTACGGGGTCTAATCTGAAACATGCGTGATTTTTCTGCCGATACATCTGCTCTCTCGCTGAACACCGCAACTCTTGGTCATAACCTTGATGGCCACGGCGCAGGTTGGCCCGTCGAGCGTGTCATTGATGCATGTGCCAAGCATGGACTCGGAGGTATCACATTCTGGCGTCGCGAAATCGGGGCTCGCGCAGTCGAAATTGGCGACCGCGTCCGGGCTGCAGGCATGGAGGTCACTGGCTTGTGCCGCACCCCTTATCTGGTTGGCTCTGAACTACCCCCCCACTGGCTGGATGAAGCCAAAGCAAGCATCGACATGACCGCAGGCCTTGGTGCATCTGTTCTAACAATCGTGACCGGTGGTACTGAACCGAGAACAAAAGGTGTGCTGGAAACCCAGAAAATTCTGGCAGAACGCGTCTCGCAGATGACGGAATACGCAGCTGATCGGGACGTGGATCTTGCGCTAGAGCCGCTGAACCCGATGTTTGGTGGGAACCGAACCTGCATCATGACGGTGCGTGATGCGTTGCGCATCTGCGATATGGTTGGCGCCGACAATCTTGGTGTCGCAGTCGATGTCTACCACGTCTGGTGGGACAGTGACCTGCGGGCAAGCTGCGCCGAAGCTGGCGACAAAATCTTCGGATATCATCTTTGCGACTGGCTCGAAAACACCGGCGACATGCTACTGGATCGCGGCATGATGGGCGACGGCGTCGCTGATCTAAGGGACATCCGCTCTTGCGTGGAAGACGCCGGTTACAGCGGCTTCTGCGA
>JBLHXF010000062.1:0-8598 GCA_047629435.1 Yoonia sp.
TTTTCGATGAAACAGATACGGCGGGCGTATAGATCGGGCAAACCACCGAGCGGGTCGGCCACTTTCCCACGAATATCGCAATACAGCGCGTTCATCGTAAAATCGCGCCGGCGCGCGTCGTCTTCCAGTGTGTCAGCAAACGCCACGACAGCACGCCTGCCATCGGTGGCAACATCGCGGCGGAAGGTGGTAACTTCGATCGGTTCGCCTTGGGAAACGATCGTGACCGTGCCGTGGTCGATACCTGTTGGAATGGCTTTCAAACCCGCAGCCCTCGCAAGTTTCATCACTGTTTCTGGCCGCGCATCAGTCGATAAATCAAGGTCAGACACCGGCGCGTCGATCAACGCGTTGCGCACCGACCCACCAACAAACCAAGCCTGATGACCGGCGTCTTCTAGCATCGCACAAACGACGCGCGCGGGACCATTCAACCAAGGCGCAGTCAGCGACGTCATATCATGCGGTCCGCGAGGGCGCGTAGAATGCGCGCAGTGGCACCCCAAATATAATAAGAGCCGTAAGGCACAACGAAATAGTGACGGCGATGGCCTTGCCAATGGCGGCCCTCAACGCGGAACATTTCAGGGTCAGTTATATGCGTTAAAGGTACTTCGAACACTTCGGATACTTCGCCAATTTCTGGCGTTGGATCAAACGGTCCGTGAACCAGCGCAATGACAGGCGTAACCGTGTATCCGGTGACCGTTTCATGTGGGGGCAGTGTGCCCAGAATTTCGACGCTGTCAGGCATCAGCCCAATTTCTTCATGAGCTTCACGACGTGCGGCGGCGATAGGGTCTGCATCATCTGCATCCTGTTTGCCGCCCGCAAAGGCAATTTGCCCAGGGTGATGTTTCAGCTTAGCCGACCGCTTGGTCAGGATGACATTACCCGTCTCAGCGCGAACCGCGATCAACACTGACGCAGGGGTCAGCTTGCGCCCCTCGGGCAAAACCACATCTTTGTTCAGGTCGTAGTCAGAGGATGCGCGGCCCTTCTTAGACAGCGCATCCATCAATGCTTGGCGTAGATCAGGCGCCTTCACTTTTAGCCTCGAACCCAAGCGACGTTGGGTCAAACGTGTAGTGCGATCCACAGAATTGGCAGTCAGCAGTGACGGTGCCTTCATCCGTCGTCATATATTCGATGTCCTTGGCCGAATAGATCGACAGGGACTGGCGCACTTTATCCTCGGAACAGGTGCACCCAAATTTGACAGGCTGCGGGTCATAAACGCGTGGCTTTTCATCGTGGAACAGGCGCACCAAAAGATCGGCCGGGGTTACCGTTGGACCGATCAACTCAAGTTCGTTGACAGTATCAAGCAATGCATTCGCACGGATCCAGTTTTCACTTTCGCCATCCGTCAGAATGTCAGACGCCTCAAGCAAACCGTCCTCGCCAGATCCACCTTCGCCTGACATTTCAGGGGATGCTTTTGGCATGTGCTGCAACATCATGCCGCCAGCGCGCCACTGCTCGGATTCACCCGGTACTTGGCTGCGGCCAAAGGACAGCTCGAATCGAGTTGGCAATTGCTCTGACTGCGAAAAATACGTTTCTGCACATGATGCGAGTGATCCGCCTGCAATTGGCGTGATCCCTTGGTACGGTGTCATGTCCTCGCCTTGATCAATCAGGATTGCAAAGTACCCTTTGCCAATCTGGCTAAACGGCACAGCACTAAGATCAAGCGTATCTTTATCATACGACGCATAGGCGCGGATGCGGGCAGGTTCGCCATCCGCGGTCGGCGCATAATAATCGGTTGCGATCAGACGCGCAGGACCATCGCCGCGCACCTGCAACGACAGCTTCCAACGGGTTTTCATGGACTGACCGATCATCGCGGTCAGCAACGCCATCTCTGCGACCAAGCTTTCGATCAGCGGTGGGTAATCGTGCTGGGCCAGAATTTCTTCAAACGCCGTATCCAGACGCGCCACGCGCCCCCGAATATCAGAAGCATCGAGCTGAAACGGCAGGACGGTATCGTCCCAAGCAATCTTGCCAGTGGTCATGGGCTTTCCTTACATGTGCGGAATTGGCATACCGCGCCTATATAGGCAGGACAAGCCACGGTCCAAGGGGGCAACCATGATCAGACGGTACGGCAATTCACCCAAAACGGGACAGAGATACACATTGCGCCCCGGCGCCTATGCGATTTTGCCCAACGCGGGACAGCTTTTGCTGACCTATCAGGCGAAACCGCATTACGAATTCCAATTGCCCGGTGGCGGCATCGACGCAGGCGAAAGCCCGTTGCAAGCGCTTCACCGCGAAGTATTCGAGGAAACAGGGTGGAGCATCGCAAAGCCTCGCCGCCTTGGTGCGTTCCGGCGTTTTGTCTGGATGCCAGAATATGACATGCATGCAGAAAAACTGTGCCATATCTACACAGCGATGCCCATTCGGCGACATGGCCCCGCGCGTGAAGCAGGCCACGAAGCCGTCTGGATGTATCCCAGCGACGCCATCCAAGAACTGGCCAATGATGGCGACGCTGCGTTTGTGGCGAACTTGTCGTTTTAAGTTCCCGTAAGGGGGCGACCCTCGACAACGTGTCCATAAATAGTTGTCAAAACACTCACCCCCACCATCATGGTGACCCATTGCATGGCAACACTAAGGACATATGAAATTAGCGGAATCCCTGTGAACAATAGTGAAAAGGCGAGTGTTACCGCCAGGTTCAACGCAACCATAATAACACTGGCACCAAGAATTGTTTGCCAAACAGGTTTCGTCTCTGTCCAAGCCTCGCGACTGCTCATCGGTTTACCTACTGCAACCGCAGGCAAAGACACACCAATACGCAGCCAAAAGAATGACAATATGCTACCAATTACAATCGAAAATATAAGACCCGACCCAGTATTCAACATCAACGTACCGGCATTGCCAATAAACGGTATCACCAACAGCATCACGGGAATCATCACCAAAACCAATTGTAACGTCATCATCAATGTGCGCCCAATATAGGCACCAATCGGGCGGTTCGCGACGGCTGGTACAGTAGCAGGGTATTCTTCAAGCAAGATATATCTATGCCAAGTCACCGCGACCCAAGCAAAGATAAACATATATAATGGGATGCTGATAAAGCCAGCAAGCGCAATTGAACTTTCTTGCCCAATGGGCGGTGTCACTAGCGCATCCTGATAAACCGGTAATCCAAGTGTTGTCATCAGAACAAATAATACCCCGATCAAAATCAGGAATGGAACAAGTGACGCCCTAAGTGCTTCTTTCAAATTTCCAAAAACGATGACAAACGCGTGTCGCACAATATTCCAAGCCACGGGCAAATTCCTCTAATTGATCAAACTGGTCAGCCTTTGGTTGCATCACCCGCCCTGCCCCGTCAATCCGCTATCCTTGCGCGGCCTCACAAAACCCGTTACCCCGCTGGCAAATTCACACATCTGAAAAGGCCCGTGCTTATGTCCGCTCCGAAAAAAGTTGTCCTCGCGTATTCTGGTGGTCTTGATACCTCGATCATCCTGAAATGGCTGCAAACCGAATATGGCTGTGAAGTCGTGACATTTACCGCCGATCTTGGTCAAGGCGAAGAGCTAGAGCCAGCGCGCGCCAAGGCCGAAACGATGGGCGCATCGAAAATCTATATTGAGGACCTGCGGGAAGAATTCGTACGTGATTTCGTATTCCCAATGTTCCGCGCCAATGCGCTTTATGAAGGTCTGTATCTGCTGGGTACATCCATCGCGCGTCCGCTGATTTCCAAACGTCTGGTTGAAATCGCAGCGCTTGAAGGTGCTGACGCCGTGTCCCACGGTGCAACTGGCAAGGGCAACGATCAAGTTCGTTTTGAGCTGGCAGCATATGCGCTGAACCCCGACATTAAGGTCATCGCGCCGTGGCGCGAATGGGACCTGACCAGCCGGACCAAGCTGATCGAATTTGCGGAACTGCACCAAATCCCTGTGGCAAAAGACAAGCGCGGCGATGCTCCGTTTTCAGTCGATGCAAACCTTTTGCACACATCATCCGAAGGTAAGGTCCTGGAAGACCCAGCCGTTGATGCACCAGAATACGTCTATCAGCGCACCGTGTCCCCAGAGGACGCACCGAATAAGCCTGAGTTCATTGAGATCGGGTTCGAGCAGGGCGATGCAGTGTCTATTAACGGTGAAATGCTGTCTCCTGCGACTGTTTTGACCAAACTAAATGAGCTTGGCGGCAAGCATGGCGTCGGTCGCTTGGACCTTGTTGAGAACCGTTTTGTCGGCATGAAATCTCGCGGTGTTTATGAAACGCCGGGCGGAACTGTTCTGCTAGAAGCCCACCGCGGTATCGAGCAAATCACAATGGACAGCGGCGCTGGGCATCTTAAAGACAGCATTATGCCGCGTTACGCAGAGCTAATTTATAATGGCTTCTGGTTCTCGCCAGAGCGGGAAATGATGCAGGCTTTGATCGACAAATCACAGGAACATGTGACGGGTACTGTGAAGATCAAACTTTACAAAGGTTCCGCCACAACCGTTGCCCGTTGGTCCGATCATTCGTTATATTCCGAAGCCCACGTGACGTTTGAAGACGACGCTGGCGCCTACGACCAGACAGATGCGCAAGGCTTTATTCAGTTAAACGCGTTACGCCTGAAATTGCTGGCCGCGCGGGAACGTCGTCTGAAATCCTAAATCTTATGCGCTGCCAGTTTTTCGTAAATCGGCAGCGCGTTTTCCAGCAGCGTCAAATTTTCACCCGTCAAAACCGGTAACGAACCTTCGGACCCCGCAAATCCAGTCGATTTGTGCACCGCGTTGTACCAGTGAGACGCCCAAATGCCGTCATCTTTGCGCGGGCCGGCAGGCCAAGACAACATCGCCAGATCAAACGGCAGATCTATCGCAGCGCACAGATTTTTCAACATGCCCTCAGGATCACGACGGATATCAGAGCTGTCGATGACAAGGCCCCCAATTTTGTCAAAAAGAGCAGCCTGCGCAGTGTAGCCAATATCATAATCCGTGATGGTTTCGCGCTTAACGCCATAACTAGCAATCACGCGCGCGGGATGGCGGATCAAGTGGATGTTGACGCAACTCTTCGCCCAATCAAGCGAGACACTGTCGATCATGTGATGCGGCATGTGCTTCATGTAAAAATGCGGCTTTTGGGCTGGAATAGTATCTAAACAACGCATAGCAACCACTGCAGGGTCAACCTCGTGTGTAGCGATAATCTCGGCGGACATCGGATGGTCTTCGCCCGTCAGTTTCAGATAGGGCGCATAGAACGGCTCGTCCCAAACCGCAAAATCAGCGCGATTTCCAAACGCATACATCATCGCTGTTGATAGATTGCGCGGGCCAGACCACATCGCGATCCGCATCAGGTACATTCTTGCGCGATAAGGTCTTTATACAGTCCACGAATACGCGTTGTGATCGGGCCCAATTCGCCAGTACCGATTACCCGTCCATCAAGCGAACTAACTGGTGTTTGCGCCCCAAACGTACCCGTCAAAAATGCCTCATCTGCTCCGTAGGTATCCACAAGGCTGAAATTACGTTCAAAAACGGGAATATCATTGGCACGACATAGGTCGATGACCTTTTGGCGGGTGATACCATTCATACAATAATCGCCCGTGCTGGTCCAAACGGCCCCTTTGCGCACAATAAAAAAGTTACAGGCGTTGGTCGTATTCACGAAACCATGCACATCCAACATCAGCGCTTCGTCTGCGCCGGCCTTTTGTGCAGCGATGCATGCGAGGATACAATTCAGCTTAGAATGACTGTTCAATTTGGGGTCTTGGGTCATTGGTAAGCCACGCAAATGCGGAACTGTGGCCAGCGTAATTGGACGCGGAATTTTCGGTTGGGAATGTTCCATGATAATCACAAAAGTCGGGCCGGATTGTGAGAGCGATGGATGCTGAAACGGCAACACCTTTACGCCTCGCGTAATCATCATGCGCGCATGAGCATTATCAGACATATCATTGGCTTTTTGAGTATCTAACAAGGCGGAAAGGACACCATCACGGTCCATCCGGATATCAAGGTCAATCGCTTTTGCAGCTTCAAACAAACGGTCCATATGCTCGTCCAGAAACGCCCATTTGCCGTTATACAACCGCAACCCTTCCCACACACCGTCACCCAACATGAAACCACTGTCGTAGACGCTAACCACGGCCTGATCGCGGGGCACGATTTTACCATCCACATAGATAAGAATGGATTGGTTGCGGATGTCGTCGTGGGCTTGGTGTGTGGTCACGTGATCGGTCATGTCTGTCCCCTTTTTTGCCACGCTAGGCCCAGTTTCCAAATGTTCCAAGTGGTAAAGAGCCCGTGATATCACCACGCCGTGAATTGCGCCGCGCATCCTTTCGGGGTCAGGTCATATCAACATTTAGGAGAGACCCATGACCCACCCAATCCAATCCGCCAAAACCGCCCTGCTTGCGCTGACCATTGGTCTGGGCGCATTCATGCATGGCACCGCCGCCGAAGCCCGCGATGTTCAAACCGCAGTTGTTGCTGGTGGATGTTTCTGGTGCGTCGAAAGCGACTTTGAACGCGTTACAGGCGTGATCGATGTCGTGTCTGGGTACACCGGTGGCACATCAAGTAACCCGACCTATAAGACGCTTAGGGGTACAGGCCATTATGAAGCCGTCGAGATTACATATGACGCCGATCAAGTAAGTTATGATCAGCTGTTACACATGTTCTTTCGGTCGGTAGATCCAACAGATGCAGGCGGTCAATTCTGTGATCGCGGGGATGTGTACCGCACGGCCGTGTTCGTCGCCAACGGGACAGAAGAAGCCGCCGCCAAGCAAGCGATTGCGACTGCTCAGTCAGCACTAGGTCAGCAGATCGTGACCCCTATTTTAAGCGCTGCGCGTTTCTACGACGCTGAAGCGTATCATCAGGATTATTACAAAGGCAGCGACATTGTGCTGACCCGCCGCGGCCCAAAATCAGAGGCAGAAGCGTACAAGTTTTACCGCGACGCCTGTGGTCGTGATCAGCGTGTCACGCAGCTTTGGGGGAATGATGCCCCGTTTGTTAACCACTAAAATCGCGCACCTCTGATAAGTCAGGGATCACATCAGCAGTGCCTTGGCGGGTGACCATTAATGCGCCCGCCTTGGTTGCCATAGCGATAGCTTGGGCCATTGGCATCCCTTGATCAAGCCCACCCAAAACATAACCAGTGAAGGTATCGCCAGCGCCGGTTGTGTCGATGGGGGTCACGGGCATTGCATCAAAATGTTGCTTGCCGCCTGCCCCGTACCAATCAGCTCCATCCCCGCCAAGCGTCACAATCACATCTGCCACGCCCAGCGCATCAGGTGTTTTTCCAGTGGCGTCGGCAAGTTGCTGTGCCTCGATTTCGTTGAGGATCAAAAAGTCGAGGTGTTCAAGGACTGCTTCGACCCGCGCTGCGTCAAATGGTGCGGCAGCATAGCCAACCTTAAGTCCCATTTTCTTGGCCAAAGTGACGCCAGTGCGTTGCAGGTTCGTTTCATTTTGCGTGATGAACCAGTCGCCTGTTGAGGCCTCGGACAATGCTGTTTGCAGGGTCGTTTGTGGGATATCAATACTGGCACCAGGTGCGAGGATGATTGCGTTTTCGCCTTGTGCATCGACAGCAATAACTGCTTGGGATGTTGGCCCATCCAAGATGGAAATGTGCTGTGTGTCGACGCCGTATTCGAGCAAGCGCTCACCTGTCCAAATGCCGTCTTGACCGATTGCCCCAATGTGGTTCACGCGGCTACCAGACCGCGCGATAGCCACGGACATGTTCGCGCCTTTGCCGCCCAGAAACGTGGCCCGATCCGTCGCAGCCAGCGTTTCCCCCGGCACGGGAATATGCGGGACGGAATAGACCACATCGATGTTGATTGAGCCAAGGTTCCAAATCGCCATTTAACCCACCTTGCAGGCCGCAATCACGGCCATGTTCATGATGTCATTTGTTGTAGATCCAGTAGAGCAAAGCTGCACAGGTTTGCCGACCCCAGTCAGGATTGGACCGATGACTGTGGCGCCCGCCATTTCTTGCATCAACTTTACGCTGATTGATGCGGAATGCCGCGCAGGCACGACCAATACGTTTGCTGGTCCAGTCAGACGTGAGAACGGGTAATGTTCCGCCGCCGTTGGGTTCAGTGCCACGTCGACTGTCATCTCGCCTTCGTATTCGAAATCAACGCCGCGGGCGTCAAGAACTGTAGGTGCAATGTGCATTTTCTCGGCCCGTTCGGACACGGGGTAACCGAAGGTCGAGAATGACACGAAGGCCACGCGTGGTTCTAGGCCAAGTTCACGTGCAACGGATGCGCCTCGTTCAGCGATGTCAGCCAGATCGTTTTCATCAGGCCATTCGTGCACAAGCGTGTCCGTAATCAACACGATCCGTCCTTTGTGCAAAATCGCCGTCACACCAACGGCCCCGTCATGGGGTCCGGCGTCAAACACGTGATTGATCAATTCCAACACATGCGCAGATTTACGTGTTGCACCGGTGACCATACCGTCAGCGTGTCCGTGTGCCAGCATCAGTGATGCAAACACATGACGATCACGGGCAGCCAAG
>JBLHXF010000063.1:0-8514 GCA_047629435.1 Yoonia sp.
GGCGCGCTTCTAAATACGTTACCTTTCGGTGCAAAATGATGCACAAAACTATGGTAAATATGTTTATTCACCTTTCGCCTAAAGCGAAATAGTGCATAGTGATGCAGCACTATGCAGGTGAAATGGGCTAAAAAAGGCTAAAATATTATGCGCTTAACAGACTCGAAGATCAGGACTGCTAAACCCGCGCCGAAGACCTTCCGAATGTCTGACGGGGGCGGCCTCTACCTGGAGATCACACCGAGCGGGACGAAGACCTTCCGGTTCCGATACTACCGTCCCGACGACGGCAAGCGCGGCTGGATGAACTTCGGCCTCTATCCCGGAACCAAACTGACCGAAGCTCGCGACCAGCGCGACGTGTGCCGGGTCAAAGTCCGCCACGGCGAGGACCCAGCAGCACAGAGAGCCAAGCCCCAGAAAGTGGCCGCCGTGCCGCACATCGACCCCGACACCATGAGCAAAATTTGTGAGGCGTACCTCGCCTACCGCCGCCAAGACGGAGCGGCCGCGCAAACGCTCAACAAACTGGAGCGCCAGCTAGGCGTCATCACAGAGGGCTTGGGTAAGATGAACATCCGCGAGATCGGCGGGCCTGACATCTTGGGGCTCGTGCGACCCATCGAGAAGTCCGGTCGAGTCGAGGTGGCCCACGAAATCCGGTCTAGGTGTTCCCAGCTTTTCAGGTTCGCGATAGCAGAAGGTCGGGCCAAGGAGGACCCCGCCAGGGCCGTGTCCTTCGCGATGACCCGACGGAAACGAGGCTCCCACGGCGCGGTCACGGACCCGACCCAGTTCGGCGCAATGGTGCGGGCGATCCGAGAGTGCGACCGCGTCAACGCGCAAGTCAAAGCTGGGCTCCTGCTTTCAGCCTATCTTTTTCCCCGGAGCGCCGAGATACGCGGCATGAAGTGGGAGGAGATCGACTGGGAGGCTGGGCTGTGGGAGGTGCCGGGCTCACGCATGAAGATGGGCCGGGCTCACATCATCCCGCTCTCGGCTCCAGCTATCGCGGTGCTCCGGGGCATAAGGCCGCTGACCGGGAAACACGACTACGTGCTCTCCGCTCCACGCGACCCGCGCAAGACTCTCAGCGATGGGACATTCAAGCCGGTTCTCAGAAAGATTGGATTCGGCGAGCACACCCACCACGGGTTCCGCACCAGCTTCTCTACGAACATGAACGAGATGGGGTGGAACCGCGATTGGATCGAGAAGCAACTCGCCCATGAATCTGGTGAGGGGGTCCGCGCGGCCTATAACAAAGCCGAATACCTGCCCGACCGCGTGAAGATGATGCACGCTTACGGGAAATGGTTATTTGGACTGGAGGGGGAATAGGGGCTCAGGTCACCTTGGACGCGTCAAGCCCAACGAAAACTACTTTCTCTTTGTTCATAGCAAGCCTCCAAAAATGAAGGGCAACACAATGTTTAATCCATCTGGAGGTAAGCATGAAACCTCACAATGCTAAACTGCCCTGCAAAAGACATGCGGTCTTACTGCGCATCTCTAGGGCATAACGGTTGTAGCTCCCGTGTTGATATTGAGAATTGGTGGTGCCTGTCCCTGACCACTTTCCGGCCACCTTGAATGAATGACTTCCCTCGCCATTGTCCAGATTGACGTGTCATTGGGGCCAGACCAGTCAAACTGGCCACTTGTTTTCTGTCCATACTCCCGATCTCGGGCATCTCTATCAAAATGGTGGCAGCACAGACCGCGCGGATGCCTGGAATTGAGCGAAGAATTTTCATCGAATGCGCCAGGGTGTCGCTGGAGTGTATCAGACGATCAATCTCAGCATTGATCTCAGCGATTTGTCTGTCAACTTGAGCCAAGCGGGCTTTGCTTTGACGGCAAGTGATGGACAGGGTTTGGGTTTTCAGACGGCTCATGATGCTGGTGCGATCTTTGATCAATCCTGAACGAAATGAGCGTAACTCTTTCAGATCGTGCTGTATTTTTGTAGCTGTCTCATCTGGCTCTAATGCAAAGGCATTCCCCATGACGGCTAGCATTCTGGCATCAACGGCGTCAGTTTTTGCGCGTACGCCTTGTGCCTGAGCAAACCGGCGCGCCTGCAAGGGGTTCACTTTTACCAATGGCAAATACCCGCCTAGGACCCGTTCTAGACCGCTGTGGTAGGCGCCTGTTGCTTCATAAATAACGCGTGTCACTGGCGTCTTTGCGCAGAACTTGGAAAGCGCCTTAAATCCTACAGGGCAATTGCTAAACGACATCATCTTCCCGTCGCTCAACCGATGAATATCCAAAGTAGCTTTGGAAATGTCTATGCCAATGGTATCATCCGTCATCTTCGTCATATCCTATGCTTGTCCTAGAGGGCTTCGTGCCGCTCTGTATCCGTTCAGGCCTTTGGCGAAGGTGGCGGTTGATCTTACTCCTTTACGGTCCTCAAAGACCAAGCGGCAGACGATCCAACCACCACCACAGATCAGCATTCTAAAATGTTGGTCTGTGGCTTTTGTTTCGCACAAAAGCTGGAATTTTCATAAGACAAGCGGCATCAAACCGAGACAGGTCCAGTGTATCTCGTTCCCATTCCATATCTCCTTCATAGCAAACATTGCTCGAAAGAGACCGGAACTAAACCGTGGCAAGACCATTTTGCCGTCCAGAACATCGCGAACAATGTCTGGCGCGGGACACGCCAGGTCGATCACTTCCTGCCGACGGGGCTTTCTCCGATCCAGTAGTACCGCACAGAAACCCAAAATAACCACGTGGCACTCGCCACGATTACTGCGGGAAATTCGAACAAAAAACCGCAAAAATCAAACTGGTTTGGATCCTAAACTAACTATCTGGTTCACTAGTAATTGAGCTTTGACAAGTGCGCAGCCGCACAATTGCAGCAAATCCGGCAGCGACATGAACTCTAGCACCCATGCAGTGCCTGATCGCTCCTGTTCATGCACCATAGCCACATTGAGCAGGGTTGCCTGCTGAGCAGCATACTGCGCAATCGTAACTAGCAGTTCTGCCAAGATTGGGTTTTGTTTGTGCGGCATCGCGGACGACGAACCACCGGAATTTAGCGCAATGTCATCCGGACCACGCTGGGCCATCATGGCCACGTCCTGCCCCATTTTACCGAGTGTCCCGGTTAAGCGCGCAATAAAAGATCCAAGTTCTGCGATGTCCGCGCGGGTGGTATGCCACGCGTGGCCCGGATCGCGAACACCCAGTCGCGCGGCAAAAGCTGGACCCAAATCACCTGCTCTTTCGTGATCGCGAAGTCCCACAGGACCGCCCCATTGCAGAACTTTCATTTGGCCCGCAATCTGATCAAGCTTTGTGATGTAATCGCCGAGGGGTCGCAACCAAGTCGCAATACGCACATCAACGGTGATTGGCAGGGCGGCCTGCATACGCGTATATCCCATCAATGACCTGCTCTCGTTTTGTTCAGCCAATCTGGTGAGACCGCCCCTTAGTGCCTCCAGCCGCATGCGGAACAAATCAAAGACCGGCCCAAGCGAAAGAATTAATGCCGTATCCATAACGTCTTGGGACGTAAGCCCACTGTGCAGCACGTCTTTGATCGGGTTGGGGGCATTTGACTTGAGGGCCCTGACAAAGGCCGGAATTGGAACACCATCTTGCACGACACCTGCGCGCAAGATGGCGTCTTCGATTTGGCAAGTCATGATGTGCTTGGCTGCTTGCTCACAGATAGCTGGATCGGCAGTACCGATGTCAGCCTGCGCCATGGACCACGCGGCCTCAATCTTGCGATAACGCGCCAGCTCTGCGGCAGGCGATAAGATATCTGCGCAGTCGGGGTCAGCGAACAATCCGCCGAACCAAGCATGTGCCAAAAGCCCGCTCATGGCGCCACCGTCCGAAGGCCAAGTATCGCGCGCGTTTGGGCAATGGTCGCTACTGGGCGCTCGTATTTGGAACATAAATCTGCAGCCCGCCTGATGAGGGCGGCGTTAGATGGGGCAAGCGTATTGCGATCTAGTCGCACGTTGTCCTCAAGCCCTGCACGTGTATGCCCACCAGCAGCGATCGCCCATTCATTGACGACCAACTGATCAGGACCGACGCCTGCGGCGCACCATTGTGCCTGGGGCGCGCGATCCTTCATGGTTTGAACGTAGAAGTCGAACACGGGCTTATCTGCGGGCATCGCATTTTTTACACCCATTACAAACTGCACATAAAGCTGCCCTGGAAGAACGCCAATGTCGTGCAGCCTAATGGCTTGCAAGATATGACTGAGGTCGAATGCTTCGACCTCAGGCGTGATCCCGTATTGCACAATCTCAGCTATCAACCATGTGATTAGATCGGGTGAATTCTCATAGACGCGGGTCGGAAAGTTGTTGGACCCCACTGATAGTGACGCCATATCTGGGCGCAGCGGCAACATACCGCCTCGCGTTTTTCCTGCTCCGGATCTCCCGCCAGTCGAAAATTGAACCACAACGCCAGGGCAGTGTTTTTCCAATCCTTCTTTGAGGGCTTCAAATCTTTTTGGGTCCGACGAGGGAGTTCCGTCATCGTTGCGAACATGGGCGTGAATGATGCTCGCCCCTGCTTCGACCGCCGCATGGCTGCTTTCAATCTGTTCGTTCACAGTGATGGGCACAGCCGGATTGTCGGCTTTGGTAGGCAGCGACCCGGTAATCGCACAACATAATATGCAAGGGTTATCAGACATCGAAGAACACCGTTTCTCTGGGGCCTTGAAGGTAAATGTCGATGTGAAAACCCGCCTCGGTCAGGGTCGCGATCATGGTGTTTGCGCGATCGCCTGCCAACAAAAATACAGGATCGGCACTATTATTTTCGTCGGGAAAATAGATTCGGGTCGTCAGGCCGAGATTGATGCCGCGGGCCACGATCCAGACCAATATATGTGGTGCTTGGTTGCCGACCGCTCCCGGTTTCAGGGTTTCGAATTGGAACTGCCCTGTATCTGTGTCGCTCGGTTGGCGCCCCCAGTTGTTGAAGCCGCTCGCGGTGAACGTCCCGTCAGGCGCTGCTTGCCAGATTTCAATCATCGCATCCGTCAATACCGCGCCGTCACCGTCTATAACGCGCCCCGTCAATGTGATCCGTTGTCCGACAACGTCCCCATCAATCATCGCTGCCCCAAGATCATGACCACCATACATGCCACGCAGCCCCGCAAAAGAGGGCACGCAGCCGATGTGAACGTAGGGCCCTGCGGTTTGGGACGCAGATTCCTTGAGATCGCTCATCACGTACCCTCCATCTGGTTTTCAAATGGCGTCGCGGAGCGCCCGCGCAACACAATGTCAAAGCGGAAGGCACGAATGTCCATTGGCACGGTCCTTTCCATGTCGAGCCGTGCAACCAAGCGATCAATTGCATCCGCATCGGGGATTGATTGCACGATAGGGCACAACGCGATGTGAGGGTCACCCTCAAAATACATCTGAGTAATAAGCCGCTGCGCGAACCCGTCGCCAAAAACCGAAAAATGGATATGGGCGGGGCGCCAATCGTTTCCACCATTTGGCCACGGGTAGGCACCTGGTAAAATGGTGCGGAAACTATAAGCGCCGTCCGCGCTCGTGATACAACGGCCACAGCCACCAAAATTATCATCGAGAGCTGCGAAATAGCCGTCCTTTTTGTGACGATAACGGCCGCCCGCATTGGCCTGCCAAACCTCTATCAACTTGTTTGACACAGGCCGCCCATCTTCATCACGCAACGTGCCGTGCACGATGATGCGTGGCCCAATCGCAGATTGGCCTGCGGAGGCATAGTTAAGGATCAGATCATCGTCATGTTCGCCCAACATCTTGTGGCCAAAGGTCGGGGCCGACATTTCAGTGGCAGTCGGCGCATAGTGCAACCGTGCGTGTTGAGGGGAACGCAAGTGCGTAGATCGATAATCGGGCGCGAGTGGTTGCGGATGCAAATCTAGGTTGCGTGGCTTGATCAAGTACTCAGTCACGATCACCCTCCTTCATTTCGATCAATGCTTGTTTGGCAATCTTAATCGCATGGTTCGCACGCGGCACGCCGGCGTAAATCGCGACATGCTGAAATACTTCACGAATATCGGTTTCGGATGCCCCTGTTCGCGCAGTGGCGCGGACATGCATTGGAATTTCTTCAAAATTACCGACTGCTGCCAACAACCCAAGAGTTACCATTGACCGCTCTCGCCGTGAAATAGCATCGCTCGCCCAAACGGTACCCCAGGCCCCTTCGGTGACAAGAGATTGAAAAGCGATATCAAATTCGCTTCTGTTTGCGTCAGCGCGATCTACGTGGGCGTCGCCTAAAACAGCGCGTCGCACAGCCACACCTGTAGCGTTGCGATCAAGACCCGTTGACGTTTTGTGAATGAGAGCCGCAACAATTTTCGCGACCTGTGTCGGGTGATCGAGACATGGAAGATGACCCGCCGCAGGTAACGTTTCCAACTCAGCACCGCCGATTATGCCTGCCAGCTCTGCCACCATAGTTGGGTTGACCGATCGGTCCTGACCGCCCGCGATACAGATTGTCGGCGCGGTGATTGTGGCGGTTTGTTCCGTCAAATCCGCGTCGCGCAAAGCAGCGCAAGTTTTGGCATAGCCCATTCTGGAATTGCGCCGAAGCATCGCTTTGTGACCCATGATTTCGTCGGGGTGGTCGGTTTGAAAGTTCGCTGGAAACCACTGATCGATAATACTGCCTGCTAACGTTGCGAATCCTTCTGCTTGCACCGTCTCAATACGGGTCGTCCAACCGTCGCGATTTCCGATTTTCGCCGCAGTATTGCTCAATACAAGCCCTCGGATCAACTTGGGGCGTCTGACCGCGACGGCTTGCGCGATCATGCCACCAATAGAAACTCCACACAGGATCACGTCTTTCAATGTCAGGTGTTCCAGCAAAGCGATCAAATCATCGGCCAAAAGATCGATTGAGTAAGGCGCATCGGTTACCCCGCTCGCCCCTTGCCCGCGCAGATCGTAAGTCAGAACCGCACGGTTCGCACCTATCCCCGTGATAACAGCGTCCCAGATGCTTTGGTCGCTCCCAAGTGAATTGATGAAGACGACGACCGGTCCAGCGCCAGCGCGGTAGCGATATGCTGTCAGATTATCGTTCAGAGTCTTGAATTGCATGTATTGTCCTCGGGCAGTTGGTATCAGTCGAGAGGTAGGCCGACGTAATTTTCCGCGACGCTTCGCGACGCGGCCTCAGATTGCATGACGTAATCGAATTCAGCGCGCTGCATTTTCTTCTCAAACGGGGAATGGTCCGGAAACTGGTGCATCAAGTTGGACAGATACCATGAAAACCGTTCGACCTTCCAAACGCGCGCCAGAACGGTTTGCGAATATGTGTCGATGAAATGAGCATTGTTGTTGGCGTAGCGTTCTACCAATCCACGGGCAAGAACGCGGATATCGGCCACAGCAAGGTTCAGCCCTTTGGCACCCGTGGGTGGCACGATATGCGCAGCGTCTCCGGCCAAAAACATATTCCCATAGCGCATCGGTTCAGCCACGAAGGATCGCAGTGGTGCGATGCTTTTCTCAAAGGATGGGCCGGTTTGGAGGCTTGAAGCCAGATCCGGGCCGATCCTCGTGGCGAATTCTTCCCAGAACCTATCGTCCGACCAATTAGCAACGTCATCGGTTGCGTCACATTGGATGTAGTAGCGACTGCGCGTGGCCGATCGCATTGAGCACAAAGAAAATCCGCGTGGATGATTTGAGTAAACGCAATGCAAGCTGACGGGTGGACGTTCGGTCAGGATACCGAGCCAGCCAAACGGGTACACACGTTCATAGGTCTTCAGCACGTCTGCGGGAATGGATCGGCGCGTCACTCCGTGAAACCCATCACATCCCGCGATGTAATCGCAGGTGATTTCTTTTTCGCTACCTTCATGTCGAAAGCTCACCCTCGGGCGATTAGATTTGAGCGCCGCGGGCGTTACGTTCTCAACGTTAAAAAAGAACCGCGCGCCCTGCTGCGTGCGTTTTGCAAACAAATCCTTTGTCACTTCGGTTTGGCCATATGCTAAAACCGTCTGCCCTGTCAGCGCACCGATATCAATGTGATGAGATGTGCCCTCAAATGCCAGATCAAGCCCGTGATGCTCGATCCCTTCGCGCAAAAGGCGATCCGAAACACCGGCTTCGGTCAGTGCCGCAACGGTTCCTTGCTCCAATATGCCAGCCCGTACACGCGCTTCGATGTAGGCTCGATCTTTGCGATCGATTACGATGTTGTCGATTCCCGCATTTGCCAGCAATTGAGACAAAAGAAGACCCGCAGGTCCCGACCCGATAATACAGACAGAAGTGGTGTGCTGGATCGTCATAGTCACCTACGCAAAGTTGATACTAGGTCTTTTGAAGCCGCTTGAACAAAGATGACGTGTCCCACCGCCCGCCACCCATATTTTGCACGTCCTTGTAGAATTGATCGACAAGCGCAGTCACAGGCAAAGACGCACCGTTTTCATTGGCTGTTGAAAGACAGATACCAAGGTCTTTGCGC
>JBLHXF010000064.1:0-8397 GCA_047629435.1 Yoonia sp.
TCTATGTGCCGTTGGCTGATATTGTGTCGGTTGAGCAGCGCACTGGGTTTTCCACGATCCGCCGCGAAAATGGTGTGCAGCTAATTTCGGTCACTGGGTCCGTGTCAGAAGACGACCCTGCCCGTGCGGCCGATGTGATGGAACAGATCGAAACTGTGATATTACCCAGCATTGAAGCGACGCACGGCGTGCAGACCACAATGTCTGGGCTGACCGAACAGTCGGATAACTTCCTGAACGATGCGCGGGACGGTTTGATCCTGTGCTTGATTGGAATATTCCTAACGCTTGCTTGGATTTTCTCAAGCTGGACACGACCCTTGGTTGTGATGGCGATCATTCCGTTCGGGTTGGTTGGGACCATCTATGGGCATTACCAATGGGATGTCCCGCTAAGCATTTTCACAGTTGTTGGGCTGATTGGAATGGTGGGGATTATCATCAACGATTCCATCGTGCTGGTCACAACTATTGATGAATACGCCGAGGAACGCGGGCTTATCCCAGCCATCATCGACGGGACTTCTGACCGCCTGCGTCCTGTACTGCTGACGACATTAACGACCGTGCTTGGCCTTATGCCGTTATTGTACGAGGGATCGAGCCAAGCGCTGTTCTTGAAGCCTACAGTGATCACGCTGGTGTACGGGTTGGCGTTTGGCATGGTGCTTGTGCTGATGATGGTGCCCGCGCTGATGGCGATGCAGGCGGACGTGGCAAAACAGACCAAAGCGGCGCGGCGTGCGATGACGCGACTGCGCAAGTCGGGTTTGGTAGGATATGCATCGGGGTTGGGTGTGTTAGGCATTGCCGGATTGTTTGCGGCCACGATTGGCGCACAGGTTGTGACAGGTGCGCCGCTTATTGGTGTGGCTGGTGCACCGGGGCTGTTTGGCGCGGCTGGCGTGTTCTTGGGCATGACAGCGGTGTTGCTGGTCGGGCTATATGCTGTGTTTGGGCTGGTGATGCGACGGCGACGTTTTTTGTCGAACAAGGTATTCGCTGCTGTAAATGCCAGTGCCACCAAAGTCGCGTAAACCTATCGCAATGCTTGGTGCGATCCGGCCTTCGGTCGCACTTTGGTAACGTAGGTCAAAGCTCCGATCGAATAAATCATCGGGGCCTTGATAGGCGTCGATCTTGCTGTAATGGAAAGTTCCCTGCAGGCGCGGTGTGATCTGGCAAGTCAGTGTATTGCGCAGATTGCCGCCAAAATAGCTGCTGGTAAAAGAGATGTTGCCATCATCATATACCTCGGCGCTGGGCATATCGATCAGGCCCGGCGCGCCATAAAGCGACGTTGTTTCCGCCCCCGCCCCGTTGGCCATAGCCATTGCAGTCAATATTGCTAAGGTGTTTGGATTAATCTCAAACTTCAAAATCCTCTGTGCGCCTATGGCAACATATATTGGGGTATGGGCAGATCATTCAAAGCCAGAAACATGCAGATTGGATGCGTCGGGAGGGTTTGATTTTGAGCTGCTTACCTGCGTGCTAGGGCCGACGGATTGGTTCTGCGAGGCACGGCTGGTATCGGCTAAGTCGTCAATATGATGCAAACCTGCGTCCCCGATACGAAACTTTTGCCCTGTAATTGCGCGCCAGTGAACGCAACTCACCCCGTGAATGTCGTATTTGCGCTGTTGCGGATTGCGCGGCCCGTTAGAACTGGTCGGTGACAAAATGCGAAGGGACGCTGAATTATGGCACTTGATGACCGCAAGGGTGTTTGGAAATCTGGTAAAGGCAAGGGCCGTCACCATACCAAAGGCCGCCAGCTTGATGATGCCGCCCACGCCGATGTTTTGGCTCTTTTGGGTGATCAGCCGCCCGTGCGCGATTTGCTGATCGAATATTTGCACCTGATCCAAGACAAGTACGGCTGCCTGTCCGCCGCCCACCTGCGCGCCTTGTCAGAAGAAATGCGTATCGGTCAGGCTGAAATCTATGAAGTCGCCACCTTCTACGCCCATTTTGATGTCGTCAAAGAAAGTGAAGCCGCCCCGCCCGCATTGACCATTCGCGTTTGCGATAGCCTGTCGTGCGAACTGGCTGGTGCAGCCGCTTTGCAAAAAGCATTGACCGATGGCTTGGACGCGCGCGAAGTCCGCGTTGTCCGCGCCCCGTGCATGGGCCGTTGCGATACAGCCCCCGTGCTGGAACTGGGCCATGCCCACATCGACAACGCGACAGTGGAAAAGGTCGAAGCGGCAATCGCTGGCGGCCACACGCATGCGACAATCCCTGACTATGAAACATACGAGGCGTATTGCGCCAATGGCGGTTACGCTGAACTCGCGTCCCTGCGTGCCGATGGCAACTGGGAAGACGTGCAAGCTAAAATCAAAGAAAGCGGCCTGCGCGGTCTTGGTGGTGCTGGTTTCCCGTCAGGCACCAAATGGGGCTTTGTGCGCGGCAATGCTGGCACCCGCTACATCGCAGTGAACGGCGACGAAGGCGAACCGGGCACATTCAAAGATCGCTACTATCTTGAACGCACCCCGCACCTGTTCCTTGAGGGCATGTTGATCGCCGCTTGGGCGGTTGAGGCTGAAAAAGCATTCATCTATATGCGCGATGAATATCCAGCGGTGCTGCACATTCTGGCAGCCGAGATTAAGAAACTCGAAGACGCTGGCGTTGTGCCTGTTGGCTACATCGATCTGCGTCGGGGCGCTGGCGCCTACATCTGCGGCGAAGAATCCGCGATGATCGAGTCTATCGAAGGCAAGCGTGGCATTCCTCGTCATCGCCCACCATTCGTCGCCCAAGTTGGCGTTTTTGGTAGACCAACGCTGGTACATAACGTCGAAACCCTTCTGTGGGTCGCGCGTGTTTGCCGTGAAGGGCCAGAGGTCCTGAATTCCGTCGAACTCAATGGCCGTAAAGGTTTGCGCAGCTACTCAGTTTCCGGTCGCGTCAAAAACGCCGGCATGTTCCTTTTGCCAGCAGGGTCCACGATTATGGAGGTGATCGCTGCGGCTGGCGGCATGGCCGACGGTCACGTGTTCAAAGCCTATCAGCCGGGTGGTCCGTCTTCTGGCATTTTGCCCGCATCGATAAACGACGTCCCGCTTGATTTCGACACACTGCAACCACTCGGCACCTTTATCGGGTCCGCTGCCGTGGTCGTTCTGTCTGAATCCGACAGCGCGCGCGATGCAGCCCTCAATATGCTTCGGTTCTTTGAAGACGAAAGCTGTGGGCAATGTACGCCGTGCCGTGTCGGCTGTGAAAAGGCAGTGAAACTGATGCAGGCAGACACATGGGATCAATCCCTGCTGACCGAGCTGACAGCTGCAATGGTTGACGCATCGATCTGCGGTCTGGGCCAAGCAGCCCCGAACCCGATTAAAATGGTGATGACCCACTTCAAGGATGAAATCTAATGTCCGATAAAATTACATTCACCCTTGATGGGCAATCCGTAGAAGCAGACGCAGGCATGACCATTTGGGAGGTCGCAAATGGGCGCGGCCTGATCATCCCGCATCTGTGCCACAAACCAGAACCAGGGTACCGGTCTGACGGCAACTGCCGCGCGTGTATGGTCTCAATCGAGGGCGAGCGTGTTTTGGCTGCATCATGTATCCGCGAACCCTCCGCTGGTATGGTTGTCACAACCGACAAACCTCGCGAAGTCCAAGCCCGTAAAATGGTTATGGAAATGCTGGTCGCCGACCAACCAACGCGCGATATCGCCCACGACAAATCATCTCACATGTGGGACATGGCCGATGCACAGGGCGTCGAGCAAAGCCGTTTCCCCAAGTTAGAGCCTGATTTTGTCCCATTGTTGGATTCGTCCCATGTTGCGATGTCCGTCAATCTTGATGCGTGTATCCAGTGCGGCCTGTGCGTGCGTGCATGCCGTGAAGTTCAGGTCAACGACGTGATCGGGATGGCCGGACGTGGCCACAACGCATACCCCGTTTTCGACATGGATGACCCGATGGGCGACAGCTCGTGCGTGGCATGCGGCGAATGTGTGCAGGCGTGCCCAACAGGCGCCTTGATGCCAGCAACAGTCACCGACGAAAACCAAGTAGGAGACAGCGCTGATTTCGACTCTGAGACAGAAAGCATCTGCCCGTTCTGCGGCGTCGGCTGCCAGATTTCGTTGAAAGTCAAAGACGGCAAAGTCAAATTCGTCGAAGGCATTAACGGCCCCGCAAACGAAGGCCGTCTTTGCGTCAAAGGCCGCTTTGGTTTCGACTATATCCACCACGATCACCGTTTAACCAAACCCCTGATCCGCCGCGACGATGCCCCTGCAAAAGGGCTAAACGTCGATCCCGGTAATTTCAAAGAATTCTTCCGCGAAGCAACTTGGGATGAGGCACTCGATTTCGCAGCCAAAGGCATGCTTGACCTGAAGGCCGATAAGGGCGGCGCGTCCGTCGCTGGTTTCGGCTCTGCGAAATGCACCAACGAAGAGGCATATCTGTTCCAAAAAATGATCCGCCAAGGGTTTGGCCATAACAACGTCGATCATTGCACGCGTTTGTGCCACGCATCGTCTGTTGCAGCGCTGATGGAAAACGTCGGATCAGGCGCGGTTACAGCGACCTTTAACGAGATTGAAAACGCAGACGTGGCGATCGTCATTGGGGCCAATCCCGTCGAAAACCATCCCGTTGCGGCGACTTACTTTAAACAATTCGCGAAAAACGGCGGCAAGTTAATCGTCATGGACCCTCGCGGTCAGGCGCTGAAAAAGCACTCGTCACACATGCTGCAATTCCGCCCCGGCGCGGACGTGTCTATGCTCAACGCGATCTGTCACGTGATCGTGGAAGAAGAGCTGTACGACGAAACCTATATCTCCAAATTCACCGAAAACTGGGAAGCTGAAAAGGCGCACCTCGCGAACTTCACACCAGAAAAAATGTCCAAGATTTGTGGCGTTGAGCCTGACGTGCTGCGCGACGTGGCCCGTACCTTTGCGGGCGCCAAGGCTGGCATGATTTTCTGGGGTATGGGCGTGTCACAACACATCCACGGCACCGATAATTCGCGTTGCTTGATCAGTCTTGCGTTGATGACTGGTAATGTAGGCCGGTCCGGCACTGGCCTGCACCCGTTGCGTGGGCAAAACAACGTGCAAGGTGCGTCCGATGCGGGTCTAATCCCTATGTTCTTGCCTGATATGCAGACTGTAACCGATGACAGTGTGCGTGCGCGTTTCGCCGAAGTTTGGGCGCGTGATCTGGCGGGTGATGCGATAAACGAACCGCTGTTGGCTGAAAAAGGCCTGACTGTGACCGAGATCATGGACGCGGTGCATGATGGGGACATTCACGGCATGTATATCTTGGGTGAAAACCCTGCGATGTCTGATCCTGATGTTGAACATGCACGCGATGCATTAGCGAAATTATCCCACCTGATTGTGCAGGATATTTTCATCACTGAAACGGCAAACTATGCTGACGTGATCTTGCCTGCGTCTGCGTTCGCGGAAAAATCTGGCACGGTCACCAACACCAACCGTCAGGTTCAGATGGGCCGTGCTGCCGTATCTCCTCCGGGTGATGCGAAAGAGGATTGGTGGATCGAAGTTGAGCTTGCCAAACGCCTCGGCCTTGGCTGGACTTATACCCATCCGTCACAAATCTTCACCGAAATGGGCGAGTTGATGAAGTCGTTCAACAACATCACGTGGGACCGTCTGATGAACGAGAACGCCGTGACCTATCCATCGCTGTCGCCGACTGACCCCGGTCAGCCGATTGTGTTCGCCGATGGATTCCCGCGCGCCGACAACCGCGCGAAGTTCACGCCAGCTAATGTGATCGCACCGGATGAAGCCCCCGATGCAGATTACCCGATGATCCTGACCACAGGTCGCCAGCTTGAACATTGGCACACGGGATCAATGACCCGCCGATCCAAGGTTTTGGATGCGATGGAACCAGAGGCAAACTGTTCGCTGCACCCAAGCACCCTGCGCAAATTGGGCGTTGAGCCGGGCGGCATGTTGCGGTTGACCACCCGTCGTGGGTCTATTGTGATCATGGCGCGGTCGGATCGAGCAGTGTCTCCTGACATGGTGTTCTTACCATTCGCTTTTGTTGAGGCGGCGGCAAACATCCTGACCAATCCCGCGGTTGATCCGTTTGGCAAAATCCCTGAGTTCAAGTTCTCGGCCGTGAAGGTCGAAAAATTCGAAGGCCAAGTGGCGGCGGAATGATGCAAGACAACCGGCTGATCAATGGCGTTGCCGTTAAGAACGAAATCATTGAAGAGGTGCGTGCTTATACAAGCCAGCACCCCGAAATCCCTTCGTTAGTATCGATTTTGATCGGTGATCAGCCGGAATCTGCGATGTATGTGCGCAATCAAAAACGGACTGCCGTAAAGGCAGGTATTCCGTTTGACGAGCAAGTCTGGCCTGCGGATATTAGCCAAGAAGATTGCAAAGCGCGGATTGCAGCGATGAACGACGACCCGCGCGTTTTGGGTGTGATCCTGCAACGGCCCGTGCCAGCGGATATTAATGTGCGATCCCTGCAATCGGCGATCCACCCGCTGAAAGACGTCGAAGGCATGAATCCCGCGTCCATCGGTAATATCGTTTATTCCGACGTAGCCTTGGCACCCTGTACGGCTGCGGCAAGCGTGGAGCTGATCAAAAGGACGGGTCTTTCGATGGAAGGGCTCGAGGTTGTGATGATCGGCCATTCCGAAATCGTCGGAAAACCTGCAGCCATGATGCTGATGGCCGAAGGTGCGACTGTCACAGTCTGCCACCACATGACGCGATCCGTTGCCATGCATTCACGCCGCGCTGATGTGGTCGTTGTGGCCGTGGGCAAGGCGCATTTGATTGGCCCTGATATGATCAAACCAGGCGCCGTCGTTATCGATATAGGGATCAACCAAATCAAGACAGACGACGGTTTTAAGATCGTTGGCGACGTTGATACCGACGCTGTAAAAGAAGTCGCTGGTTGGATCACGCCTGTTCCGGGCGGTGTTGGGCCGGTGACGGTTGCTGTTCTGATGAGGAATGCTATAGTGGCTCATCAACGACAGATAGCTGCTGGCTGGCTTTAAGCCTTTCTAAAAACGCAAGAATTTTAGAACTTTCCCGTTTGCGGGGGGTTTTTTTCTGCGCAAATTGCAAATTGTGATGTGCACTATGAAGAAAAAAACTTGCTTGAGAGGAAAATACTGCGAGAGTGTCTGAAGTTGGATGCGGGACCTGTGCGAAGAATCGTAATCCCGTTCGACCGGCCGCTGCATCCGTAGCAGGCCACCAAGCGCCACAAAGATGGGCGCGTGACACTAGGGAGAATAACATGAAAAAGATGACAACCGCGTTGACCGCAGGTGTTTTGGCACTGGCCCCAATGGCCGTACTTGCACAAGACAGCAGCGATCCAATCGTCATTCCAATCCATAACTGGTCTAGCCAGATCGTGATGTCCAACGTTGTTGGTCAGATCCTTGAGGGCGCTGGCAACAATGTTGAATACGTCACAACAGACAGCCAAGCGGTGTACGAATCCGTGCGCACTGGCGACGTCACAATGGAGCTCGAAGTTTGGGAAGGTGCATTTGGCGCGTCATTCCGTGCGGCCATGGAAAAAGGCGGCATCGTCGATGTGGGCGACCACGACGCCGTGACGCGCGAAGACTGGTGGTATCCGATGTGGACCAAAGATGCATGCCCTGGCCTGCCAGATTGGGAAGCGTTGAACGCATGTGCCGCCGTATTCGCGACACCTGAATCAGGTGGCAAAGGCCGTTATCTCGACGGTCCTGTTGACTGGCTTAAGCACGGTCAAGAACGTGTTGCAGCATTGGACATGGATTTCGTGGTGATCAACGCGGGTTCCGCTGCTGCATTGTGGGCTGAAATCGGTGCTGCTGAGGCTGACAAAACACCTGTTGTTGTGTTCAACTGGACACCAAACTTTGCCGAAGCCGTATGGCCAGGCGAATTTGTTGAATTCCCAGCTTGGGTAGATGGTTGTGACAAAGACCCAGCTGTTGGTCCAAACCCAGATGCGCTTTATGACTGCGGCAACCCAGCAACGGGTTACCTGAAGAAAGCAGCATGGGACGGCATGGAAGCAAAGTGGCCAGCCGCTTATGCAACGCTCGAGAAAATTTCGTTTACCAACCCGCAGATTGCTGAAATGGCCAAGTTTGTCGACATTGACGAAATGGAGCCAGAAGAAGCAGCCGAAGCATGGTTGGAAGCAAACGCTGATGTTTGGGGTGCTTGGGTTAACTAAACCCCTGCGCGCAACCTAGCTTTGCCCCGTCCGACCAATGCGTCGGGCGGGGTCATTTATATCTTGAGGATTCCCATGTCGACTGAACGCCCCGTCATTTCGTGCAAAAATGTTTGGAAACTTTTTGGGGCTGATCCCGAAGGATACCTTG
>JBLHXF010000065.1:0-8204 GCA_047629435.1 Yoonia sp.
TGATGGCGCAAATATTATCGACACGACATGCGGCGCAGCGCTGTTGCTTTCAAAGGGTGGGTTTTCCACACCAAATCGCGAATCAATTATAGACATGCTTGCACCGACATTCGGAGACCTGCGGCAAACGCTGAATGATTGTGATGGCGACTCGATTGTTTTGTCTACCGTTGATGGGTCTTCTGGTTGGCTGAATATCGTGCCAACGGGGCATGCAATTCGTATCACCGTCGGTGAAAATTCTGATGCGAGCGCAGCACAAATCAATGCCTTGACGGCAACCAAAGAAATCACTGAATTGGAAGAGCTGCGCGACGTTGTGAAAAACGCACCTTCAATGATGTGGCGGTGTAACGAGAAGGGGCAACTAGTCTGGGCAAACGACGCTTATCTCAATATCACGGACGCCTGCGCTGATCCCGACATCGAAACACCTCGCCTGTCGGACAGCCCGCTGTTTGACGGCTTAGATGAAACCAATGTTATGGAACACGCAAAGTCGCGCAAATCGCTGAAATTGGATGCACAAGACACGCAACGTTGGTTCGACATTACCACGTTCAAATCCGAAACAGCGACCTTCAATTACGCCACAGATGCCGATTCGATTGTGCGCGCAGAGCTGGCGCAGCGCAATTTCGTACAAACATTGAGCCAGACATTTGCGCAGCTTTCGATTGGTCTTGCGATATTTGACCGTCGCCGGCAATTGGCAACATTTAGTCCAGCACTTTTAGATATGACAGGTCTTAACTTTGAATTCTTGTCCGGTCGACCAGATTTGGATGCAATGCTCGACCGGCTTCGCGAATCCCGCATGTTACCAGAACCAAAAAACTACGCCTCGTGGCGCGAGCAATTTAGCGCAATGGAACAAGCCGCAAAAGATGGGACATATTCAGAGCACTGGAACCTTCCTGACGGTCAAACCTTTCGCGTTACAGGCCGGCCTCATCCCGACGGCGCATTTGCACTGTTGTTCGAAGATATTAGTGCCGAAATTTCATTAACCCGTCGGTTCCGATCCGAAATTGAAACGAGCCAAGCCGTACTTGATCATATCGAAGATGCCGTTGTCGTATTCTCAAACGGTGGCCACCTTGTCATGGCAAACGCCGCATACAGTACACTTTGGGGGACCGACATTACTGCTGGGTTGATGCAATATGACCTGCGGATCGAATTGCGAAAATGGCAGGGTCGGTGCACGCCAACGCGCATCTGGACTAATTTGCGCGAAATTTCCAATCAAATGGGATTACGACAGCCTTGGACGGATACAGCTATACTTGATGATGGACGTCATATTACGTGTCAGGCCGATCCCATTGCGGGTGGCATGACCTTGATCAGGTTCAAGTTCGAACGCCCCGTGAAACCAACAATCCAAAAACTGACGCAAATTGATCCAGCATTGTTCGCTACCAAGCGTTGAATTGACTTGCAGGTACCGCCCCAGAACATAATCTTGGTACATGATCACATGCAACTTGCACCTTCCTGATGAATTGGCCACCACAGCGCTGGCCACGCGCATGGCGCCATTGCTGCAAATCGGTGATTGTATTTTGTTGGAAGGCGCAATTGGCGCAGGCAAAACCGCATTTGCACGTGCATTGATCCGCGCCCGCCTCGGCAGGCAAGAAGACGTGCCATCCCCAACATTCACATTGGTTCAAACCTATGACGACCCCGCAGGCGACATTTGGCACTGCGACCTTTACCGATTGACCCATCCTGACGAGGCATTGGAACTGGGCCTAATAGAAGCATTCGACACGGCGATTTGCCTTATTGAATGGCCTGATAGGCTTGGAGCAGATCAACCTGAAAACGCGGCAAGGTTGTCGTTCAGCGCTGAAAAAGACGCCCACCACGTGACGGCAAAAATACCACCTCACCTTAGTGCAGCTTTCTCGAATGCATGACTTTTTGCGCGGCACAGCTTGGGAAAACGCCCATCTAACACCGATAGCTGGCGATGCATCTGCGCGGCAATACGCAAGACTGGACCGCCCCCCAGCGATCCTTATGACGGACCCATCAGGCGACACCTCACGGTTTGCACAAATTGCAACCGCACTGACCGATGCAGACCTTTGCCCGCCAAAGATTTATGCGCATAGTCCCAAAAAAGGTTTGATGGTTATCTCGGACCTTGGCCAAACAGATTTCGCCCAGCACTTGATCAAAACCCCAATTGAAGAGCCCGTTTTGTATAAGGCCGCGACGGATGTACTTTGCCAATTGCACGATCAGAATATCACTGTTGATGGCCCCTGGATGACACATAAAGTAGCTGCGGATATGATTGGCCTAGCTGCAGAGTTTTATGCCGACAACTCAGCTGCTGCCCCGCAACTTTGCAATGCAATGCATAACGCGTTCACGGCACATGTTGATCCATCTTTGCATCTGGCACTACGTGACTACCATGCGGAAAACCTTATCTGGCGGCCCGAACGGGTAGGGACAGATAGGGTTGGAATTTTGGATTTCCAAGACGCCTGTATGGCCCCAATTGGATATGATCTTATGTCGTTAATCCGTGATGCGCGGCGCGATGTGAGTGGCGCAGTTGGTCAAGCCATTACCGTAAACTTCTGCGACCATATTGGCAGGGATGCCGCAGGGATGAGCGCACATTTGGCCTGTGTTGGCGCACAACGAAACCTGCGAATCTTAGGTATCTTTGCGCGACTTGCAGCGCAGGGTGGCAAGCCACATTACCTGCAACTAATCCCGCGCGTCTGGCGTTATCTGATGCTGGATTTATCGCATCCGGCGCTAGATGGCCTGAGAAAAACAATTATGTCGATCTTACCAGAACCCGACACTGCCAACCTAAAAAGATTGAACCCAAAATGACGACACCAATTTTAATGTTCGCCGCTGGGTTTGGCACACGCATGGGTGCGCTGACGGCTGATAAGCCCAAACCGCTGATCCCTGTTTCAGGGGCACCGTTGATTGATCACGCGTTTGCGTTAACCGATGGGCAGAACCTTGGGCCCATCGTCATTAACCTTCATTACAAAGGGCACATGATCCGCGATCACCTGATCGATCAAGATGTGAAATTTTCGGACGAAAGTGATGCGCTTTTGGAAACTGGCGGTGGCTTGCGCAAGGCAAGACCGCTTCTTGGTGGGTCGCCCGTTGTGACGCTCAACACCGATGCGGTCTGGGCCGGACCAAACCCTATTACATTACTTTTGGCTGCCTGGAGGCCGGAAATGGAAGCACTTTTGGTAACGATCCCAAAGAAAAACGTACACGGTCACCTTGGTGCTGGTGACTTTAATCGCGATGCAAACGGGCAGCTTTCCCGTGGTGCGGGTGACGTGTATTCTGGCCTTCAAATGATCCGGACAGATGATCTAACCAGCATCACCGACACGGCGTTTTCGATGAATGTTTTGTGGGATAGGATCGCCGCACGCGGTGGGCTTTATGGTGTTTCATATTCAGGACAATGGTGTGATGTCGGCCAACCCGAAAGCATCGCAATTGCCGAGCACATGATCGAGGTCACCCATGTTTAACGCCAGCAAAACCCCCCGCATATTTGGTATGGCGCCCGGTGGGGATTTCGCAACAGCATTGGTTGCCGGGCTTCAACAGCAAGGACGTGATTTAAGCCCAACGGACTGGGCCAGCGTTGAGATTTTTGTCAACACTAGCCGGACGCAACGCCGGATCAGGTCCGTATTTGACGCAGGCCCAGCGCGACTTTTGCCACGGGTGCGGCTTATCACAGACCTCGCAAACGACCCATCCATCGACGCTGGTCCACCATCGGTATCGCCACTGCGCCGCCGTTTAGAATTGTCACAATTGGTCGCCGCGTTATTAATCCAAGACGACAAACTTGCGCCGCGGTCCGCGCTGTATGATCTATCTGATAGCCTTGCGACATTGATGGAGGAAATGCACGGCGAAGGCGTTAGTCCCGATGTGTTCGAGACTCTCGATGTGACCGACGAATCTGGCCATTGGGACCGCGCCTTAAAATTCTTACAAATCGTCACACCCTATTTTGGCAAAAACAAAGCACCAGACAAAGATTTGCGATTGCGCCGCGTTGTCTCTGGTTTGGCTGAAAAATGGGCCGTTAACCCACCACAGCACCCGATCATCATCGCTGGATCGACTGGTTCGCGCGGGGCCACATCACTTCTCATGCTGGCAATTGCAAAGCTTCCACAGGGGGCGGTCGTCCTACCCGGTTTCGACTTTGATCTGCCGGCCGATGTCTGGGAAAGCATGACCGACGCCCGCGTATCCGAGGACCATCCCCAATACCGATTCCACCGATTTTTGGCGTCAGCTGGCGTATCGCCCAAAGATGTCCCAGCTTGGCCAGATTCAGCAGCCCCAAATCCTCACCGCAACAAAATGGTGTCTTTGTCATTGCGCCCCGCCCCCGTGACCGACCAATGGTTACGCGACGGGCCGGACTTGGGCGACCTACAGGCCGCGACGCAAAACATAACATTGATCGAGGCCGCATCACCCCGCGCAGAAGCCGAAGCAATTGCCTTACGCCTGCGCGTCGCCGCCCAAGATGGGATCACAGCCGCATTAATCTCGCCAGACCGGATGCTGACCCGCCAAGTCACGGCCGCATTGGATCGTTGGGATATTAAACCAGACGACAGCGCGGGCTTGCCGCTTGCCCTGTCGCCACCCGGTCGGATGCTGCGGCACACTGCTGATTTATTTGGGCAAGCAATTACAAGCGAGGGTCTACTCACATTACTCAAGCACCCGCTATGTCATTCGGATCGTGATGATCGCGGTTTGCATCTGCGGTTCACCCGTGAATTGGAACTATCGCTGCGCCGCTATGGCCCCCCGTTCCCATCACCAGACGCATTGACAAAATGGGCTGCAAAAACTGAAAACGAAGATGGAGCTCGCGCGATTTGGGCTGCATGGATCGGGGTCATGATTAATGGCATCGATGACATTGCATCCCGCGATCTGACGGATCATTTGGCTGCACATTTGGCGTTCACAGAACAGCTTTGCGCAGGTCCAAGTACGGACGGCACCGGCGAACTTTGGAAAGAAGCTGCTGGTCGCGAGGCCCGCCGTGTTTGCGATACACTTACGACCCATGCCGATGCGGGTGGAGACTTGACGCCGTTTGAATATACGAACTTATTTGGTGCCGTTCTTGCGGATGGAACAGTCCGCGACCGTGACGCCGCGCATCCAAATATTCTTATTTGGGGTACGCTCGAGGCGCGCGTCCAAGGTGCAGATCTCGTGATATTGGGCGGCATGAACGAAGGTATTTGGCCAGAAGCAGCAAGCCCTGATCCGTGGCTCAACCGAAACATGCGGCGGGACGCAGGATTGTTGTTGCCCGAACGCCGGATCGGGTTGTCAGCACATGATTATCAGCAAGCTGTTGCCGCAAAAGAGGTGTGGATCAGTCGTGCCAAACGATCATCTGACTCTGAAACCGTATCGTCGCGTTGGGTTAATCGATTGGTCAATCTGCTTGGCGGCCTACCAGACCAAAACGGGCCAGCAGCCTTGGCGCGAATGCGTGCAGATGGCGATATATGGCTTGCGCAGTCTGCTGCTCTTTCCGTTCCTGATGCGCCAGTTCCAAATGCACATCGACCATCGCCACAACCACCCATCGCAGCCAGACCCACATCAATTTCGGTGACGCAGGTCAAAACCCTGATCCGCGATCCATATTCGATTTATGCGCGCAAGATCTTGCGGCTTAACCGACTTGATCCGCTGACACCGCGCGTGGATGCGTCATTGCGCGGCATGATTGTGCACGAGATATTGGAAAATTTCGTCGCTCAAGGAAGTGATGCGAACGCACCAGATGCACGCGCCGAACTGATGGGTATTGCCGAACAGATTTTCACCCGTGACTGCCCGTGGCCCACGATCCGTGCCCAATGGCTGTCGCGGTTAGACCGTGTTGCAGACAGATTTATCGCTGGTGAAATTGAGCGACAGGCCGTCGGCACCCCTATTCTAGGCATCAAAGACGGCGAAACCGTCGTCGAACAAGACGGCAAGATCGCGGTTGGCACGACGGGTGTTGATCTGACCTGCAAGGCCGACCGCCTTGATCTGACGATTGAAGGGCTGGCAATTATCTATGACTATAAAACTGGGAGCGTCCCAACCAAAAACCAGCAAATTGCCTTTGATAAACAACTTTTGCTTGAGGCTGCGATGATCGAACTTGGGGCGTTCAAAGCTGTGGGTCCTGTCATTGCCGAAGGTGCCACATTTGTGGCGGTAAATACCGGTATGCGCGACGTTCCGGCCCCATTAAAAGATCACCCAGCGATGCAGGTTTGGGATGACTTTCAGGCTCTACTTATGGAATATCAGCAAAAATCGCGCGGCTATTCTGCGCGGATTGCGATGTTTTCAACGACGGATTACAGCAACTATGATCACCTGTCGCGCTTTGGCGAATGGGATACCAGCGACAATGCCGTACCGGAGGATTTAACATGATCCGCGATGATGCCACCCAAGCCCAAGTCGACGCCGCCGACCCCTATGCATCTACGTGGCTATCGGCCAACGCGGGGTCCGGCAAAACCCGCGTACTGACCGACCGCGTTGCACGGTTGTTGTTTGAAAATGTTGAGCCACAGAACATTTTGTGCCTGACCTATACCAAGGCCGCCGCCGCCGAGATGCAGAACCGGTTGTTCGAACGCTTGGGAAAATGGGCGATGATGCACGACGATGCGTTGCTGACTGACCTTACCGACTTGGGTGTCACTGGGACGATTGACGCTGCTCGCCTGCGCAATGCGCGGCAGCTTTTTGCCCGCGCGATTGAAACCCCCGGTGGTTTGAAAATCCAAACAATCCACTCGTTCTGTTCGGGTGTTCTGCGGCGGTTCCCCCTAGAGGCCGAAATCAGTCCGCAGTTCAAAGAAATAGAAGATAACACCGCGCGCGATTTGCGCGCCGACGTCGTGGACCGGATGATTGAAGGGCCGGACCGACACGTTGTCACAAACCTGCTTGGCCATTTCACCGGCGCAGACCTAACCGATCTAACAGCTGAGATTGCACGCAAACGCGTTCGGTTCTTGGCGCCACTGACAGACGACAGCCTTTTCACAGCTCTAGATTTACCAATCGGTTTGAACCGCGCTGATTTGCCGTCATTGGCTATCGACGGATCCGAATCCGGCTTGATCGAAGAGATTGCGCAATGCTTTGCTGGTCAATCAAAGACCTACGTCGATTTTGCCAAGGCGCTGCAAGCACTGAACGTCAAAGCACCCGATTGGGCCGCCTATCAAACCGTGGGCAAGATGTTCTTGTATGCAGGCAATGCGCGGTCCAAATCCGTTAATTTCCCGCAAAGAAACCATAAGAAAGCGGTCGAAGCCGCTGAACCGTTTATCGTCGACCTGCACGGTTGGATGGACCGCGTTGCTGTGGTTAAAAATCACGAATGGGCGCTGAACGCCGCTGAAAAAACCCGTGCGCTTTATGCGTTCGCCCAAGTGTTTCTGCCCGCATACGAGGCCGCGAAACTGGCGATGGGTATGTTGGATTTTGACGATCTGATCGGCAAGACAAAACAGCTTTTGACCGACCGCGATGTGGCGCAGTGGGTGCTGTTCCGGCTTGATGGCGGTATCGATCATTTACTGGTCGACGAGGCCCAAGATACTAGCCCGACCCAATGGGCTGTAATCAGGCAGTTGACCCAAGAATTCACCGCAGGCGACGGCGCGAAAAAGGATGCTGACCGCACGATCTTTGTCGTCGGTGATCGCAAGCAGTCGATCTATTCATTCCAAGGGGCAGCACCAGAAGCGTTTGATGAGATGCGCCATCACTTTGATGCGGCGTTATCAAACGTGGACCGTCACTTGATGAACCGCTCGCTTGATTATTCGTTCCGGTCGTCTTTTGCCATTTTGCGCGTTGTCGACCAGACGTTCAGCGGGCTGCAATCATTTGGCATGGAAACAGACGCAGGTCATCTGGCATTCAAAGAAGATATGCCTGGTCGTGTTGATCTTTGGCCTGTTGAGGAAAAAGTCAAAGACGACGTCGACCGCAAGTGGTTTGAACCTGTCGATATGCGCAGTGCGACTGACGAAAAGGTCGTGCTTGCTGGTAAGGTCGCGGCACAAATCCGGCACATGGTTGACCATGAAGCGTTACCTGTTGAGGTTGGC
>JBLHXF010000066.1:0-8017 GCA_047629435.1 Yoonia sp.
ACGGTCATGTCGATTGGATCCCAGTTCACGACCGCCTTTTTGCGGTAGATCAGACCTTTGGCCAGAAAATCGATGAACAGGGCCTGCTGTTGGCCGTAATATTCAGGATCACAGGTCGCAAATTCGCGGGACCAATCGATGGAAAGGCCAAGCGGCTTCATCTGTGCCTTCATGTCGGCGATGTTCTGATAGGTCCAGTCTTTCGGGTGTCCACCCGACGCCATTGCGGCGTTCTCGGCGGGCATACCAAACGCGTCCCAGCCCATTGGGTGCAGTACGTTGTGACCCGTCGCGATCTTATACCGCGCGATCACGTCGCCCATCGTGTAGTTGCGCACATGGCCCATGTGGATGCGGCCCGACGGATACGGGAACATCTCAAGCACGTAGTACTTTGGCTTATCTTCGGACCTTACGGCCTTGAACGATTCTGCCTCAGACCAGGCAGCCTGCCATTTCGCTTCAATCTCGGATGGGGAGTAGGTGGACATCGGGTCAGGGTCTTTCACATACAAACGCCGGGCAGTTATAGCCCGGCGTGAAAATAAATTCGGGCGGGGTGCGTACGTCTAAAGGGCGCCGTCACCAATTCTTAGCTGGCGGGCGCGGCTTAGGATTGCGTCCTCAATAGCGCGCTGGGTTTCAGCCGGAACAGCACCATTTCGCGATTGCAGGGCGACGTTCAAAGAACGTGCATCTAATGCGGGGTCTGTAATATAGACTGTTGCACGGTAGCTGCGATTGCCACCGGGTGGCGTGCCAAAGCCCATAACGATGACGCCGGTAAACGGGTCCACGCTTTGGATTGGTAGGAAGTTGAGCACATCGATGGATGCGGCCCAAAGATATCGGTTCACAGCCACGCTTTCGGCGCCGCGTGTGCGGACGGCCTGACGTGTTGCATCTGCTTGGGTGCTGCCACCAAAGCCAAGAAAGCCGCCGCCAGAGCAGGCGGTCAATGCGACGCAAAGGGCTGTTGCCCCAATTACTTTGGTGATGCGCGATAATGCTGACAAGGTTTTGCCCCCCAAGGGATATTTCAGTCCCAAAATATGTAGCGAACAGGGGGCGAGGTCACAAGGCATTTGACACATTACATGGGTAGCTAAAGTTTTTTGACCCACAAAAGAAAAAGAGCGGCCCCGAAGGACCGCTCTAAATCATACCATTACATTCAACTTAGAATGTGAAGGAAACTTCAACAGTTGTACCGCGCTGGTACTCATTGGCACCAACTTCGTCATCTGTGTCGTCTTGTGCGTCTGCGTAAGCAACCAGAACGGATGCGCCGCCACCGAGGTCATAAGAACCTGCAACGTAGAATTCGTTCTCGATGTCGTCTTCCATGTACATACCAGCGAAGATTTCAAGACCGTTACCGAGGTCATAAGAACCGTCGATTGCTGTCTTGGAAACGCCTTGGTCGTCTTGGTAGTCAAGAGTAACCGCAACTGCACCAGCTTCGTATGCAAGGTTGATGCCGAAGTTGTCATCAACGTCGCCAGCATCGGAGTCTTCCATGACGTAGTAAGCAGTCGCTGTTACTGGACCGAATGGGTAAGCAACTTTAACACCTGTGGAAGATGTATCGGCAGTCAAGTTAGACGCGTAAGCAACAGTTACAGTTGCACCGGAGAAAGTTGTCGAACCGGAAAGGCCGATGATTTCAGCAGCGTTGAAATCTCCATTACCAGCAAAGTAAGCACCGTAAGTTGCTTCATCCTGGTATGCTGCGGAAACTGTGAAGTTACCGAATGTGCCAGTTAAGCCAACAGAAAGTTGGTCAACACTGTCGTCTGTATCATTTGCAACAATATCGCCGTCTACGTTTGCGATTGCATATGACAAGTTAGCAGTTACGCCAGCCATTGTGACTTCGCCGCGAAGTACAACTTCGCCGTCTGCTTCAGAGAAACCGTCTGATTCCATGTCGCCAGCTGATGCCCAAGCAGTCTCAGCAGCAAAAGCTGTGTCGCCGAAGTACATGCCAGCTGTGTCTGAAGTCAAAGACAACAGGTAGCCGCCAGATGTCAGGTCTTGACCGTTGTTGTTGTCTGCAACGTCAAAGTCGAATACTGCAGTAGCTGTCAGGCCATTGTCCAAAGTCTGGCTCAATGTGACAGCAACGTTTGCGTCCCAGTAGAAGCCGTCGTTGTCGCCAAGTGCGCCATCGTCGGAGTCAGAGTTGAAGCCCAAAGTTGCTTCACCAGCGAAAGATACGCCGTCCGCAGCAGAGTGTGCATCAGCAAAAGCGGTGCCAGCGAAGGCTACCAGAGCTGTAGATGTAAGAAGGATGCTTTTCATAGTGTAAAACCCTCGTTTAGTTGTGCATTCCCAAGAATGCCAGATTAAGTGGCATTGGGTGTCTAATTGCGCCGATCAGGCTGCACACTCAAGACAATTGCCCCCCGCTATGTCCCGTTCCCCACAAATGATGCATCAAGGTCACACCCTGTTTTGCCAGATTGAACGATGACAATCGCCGCAGAACCCTTTATTTCGTTGGTCAAAGCAAAAGCCATAACAAATACAGGACTCTACGATGTCACTTGAGACAATCCGCACCGCATTGAACAAGGCCTGTGAAAAGGCAGGGCGTAAGACCGATGATGTAACCCTTGTTGCCGTATCCAAGGTACAACCCAACGACCGAGTCGCAGCGATTCTTGATCAAGGCCACCGTGTGTTCGGCGAAAACAAGGTGCAAGAGGCCGCTGGAAAGTGGCCTGCCTTCCGCGAAACCTATGATGGAATCGATTTACACCTGATTGGCCCGTTGCAAACCAACAAAGCACGACAAGCGATGGAGCTGGCACAATCCATCCACACGTTGGACCGACCTAAGCTGGCAACAACCATTGCGCGGCTAGCCCAAGAGATGGGGCAATGTCCTGCACTATATATACAAGTTAATACTGGAATGGAGCAACAGAAGGCCGGATGCCTGCCTGCTGACGCCGATGCGTTCATTAAAGCCGCCCAAGGCATGGACCTGCCAGTGCGCGGATTGATGTGCATTCCACCCGCAGATGAAGAACCATCGCTGCATTTTGCATTGCTTGCCAAAATCGCTGCCCGCAACGGATTGGTGGGCTTATCTATGGGTATGAGTAGTGACTTTGAAAGTGCTGTTGCGCTGGGTGCGACCCATGTCCGTGTTGGATCAGCAATTTTTGGTGACCGTGTCTATGAGCAGTGACTATAACCCACCGTCTGATCCGCTTGAATTCCTGCATGACGATCATCAGGTCGTTTTGGTCAATAAGCCAAGCGGTTTGTTATCTGTTCCTGGTAAAGGCCCGCTTTTGACGGATTGCCTGCTTGCACGCGTGCAGGCGGTTTATCCGCAAGCACTACTGGTTCACCGACTGGACCGCGACACATCGGGCGTGATGATCTTTGCGCTGACACCGCATGCGCAACGGCATCTGGGCCTGCAATTCGAGAAACGTCAGACTAAGAAAACTTATCTGGCCCGTGTTTGGGGCGAGATGACTGAAAAGACCGGCACTGTTGATCTGCCGATCGTTGTGGATTGGGAAAACCGTCCAAAACAGAAGATTTGCCATGAAACCGGCAGGCAGGCGATCACGGATTGGAAAGTGCTGCGGTCTGGCAACGGCGAATCGCGGGTTCGGTTGATGCCGAAAACAGGACGTTCCCACCAATTGCGTCTGCATATGCTGTCATTGGGCCACCCGATTTTAGGTGATCCGTTCTATGCAGAAGGGCCAGCAGGCGATTATCCACGCTTGATGCTGCATTCCGAGACGTTCCAGTTTCGCCATCCAGATGGTGGGCAGGGAACGCGCGTCACTGCAAAGGCACCGTTCTAAGAGAAAATCAGGGGCATACGTAATCTGTGCGCCCCTGATTGTGCGAATTAGACGTCCCAACCAGAGATGGATTTGGACTCGAGGTATTCCTCGATCCCCCAAACGCCGCCTTCACGGGCATTCCCAGACAGTTTGACGCCACCAAACGGCGCGCCATCGCCCCGCGACTGGCGGTTCATCTCGATCATACCGGCCTTTAGCGCGCGGGCCATCCGGTTGCGCTTGGCGCCATCAGTGGACTGGACATAGTTGGTCAACCCATAAGGCGTGTCATTGGCGATGCGGATTGCGTCGGCCTCATCCGTAAACGGGATGATTACCAACACAGGGCCAAAGATTTCTTCTTGAGCGACGCGCATGTCATTGGTCACATCAGCAAAGATCGTCGGGCGGACGTAAAAACCACGGTTCACGTTCTCTGGCAGGCCAGTGCCGCCCGTGGTCAGACGAGCACCTTCATCGATACCAACTTGGATCATGCCTTGGATTTTGTCCCACTGAGTTTTGTTGACGACGGGACCAATGTGATCGCCGACCTCGGTCGTTGGACCGACTTTGATGCTGGCCGCGACTTCTGTCGCTTCAAGTACAGCAGCATCATAGCGGGATGCCTCGACCAGCATCCGCGTCGGGGCGTTGCACGATTGACCGGAGTTGCTCATGCAGTCGCGCACGCTCCATTCGATGGCACCGTCATCGGCATCAGCGAACACAACGTTCGCACCCTTGCCGCCAAGTTCCAGCTGGACACGCTTCAGCGTGTCAGCTGCAGCTTTTGTGATTAAACGACCAGCACGTGTTGATCCGGTAAAGCTGATCATCGCGATATCTTCATGTGTCGAAAGCTGCTGACCTACTCCTGCGCCATCGCCATTGACCATGTTGAACACGCCAGCGGGAACCCCCGCCTCGCGCAATATGTCTGCGAATAGAGCACCCGACAGCGGGGCCTCTTCAGATGGCTTTAGAATCATGGTGCAGCCTGCGATCATTGCAGGGAAAACCTTGAGCGCGATCTGGCTAATTGGCCAGTTCCAAGGTGTAATCAACCCGACAACACCAATGGGTTCGTGCAAAATATGCGCACCCGGGGTGCCATCACCTAACGAGGCATCCCAATGAATTTTATTAGCGGCAGCAACAGCGTCTTCCAATGCCCACGGCAAACAAAGGGCCTGCGCACCATGCGCAAAATCATAAGGCGCGCCCATTTCCATGCGAATCGCCTCGCCCATCTCGCCCGCGCGGGCTTCATATACCGTCATAACGTTGGCTACATGTTGAATACGGTCAGCCACCGGTAGGGTCGACCACGCAGGGAAGGCGGCTGTCGCAGCAGCAACAGCGGCATCCGTATCAGCCTGCCCACCAAGGGAAATCACGGCAACCTGTTCTTCGGTCGCGGGATCAATAACTGGGTAATCGCGGGCAACAGCGGGGGACACCCACGCGCCATTGATGTAAAATTGTTTTTTCTCAATCATCGGGGATGCTCCGGTTGGTATGTGTTTAACGCAATCTGGCATTGCGCGTCTTTCGCTGCAAGCAGACTGGTGGTGGCCCTTGTGGGTCACTATATCGATATCAACGAACACACTTAAAGGAGCACCGTCATGGGTTTGCGCATTAACGACACGATCCCCAATTTGACCGTAGAAACTGATCAGGGAACGTTTTCCTTGCATGATTGGATTGGCGATAGCTGGGCGATCTTGTTTTCTCACCCCAAAGATTTCACACCTGTTTGCACGACCGAATTTGGGGCCGTTGCCCAATTGGCCGACGAATGGGAAAAGCGCGGCACCAAGGTCATGGGTATTTCCGTTGATGGTGTTGAAGAGCACAAGAAGTGGAAAACCGACATTGAGCATGTGGCCGGTGCAAAAGCAGGGTTTCCGATCATTGCTGACAGCGATCTGACAGTTGCCAAAGCATTCGATATGCTGCCAGCCGAGGCGTATTTGCCCGATGGCCGGACCCCTGCTGATTCAGCAACCGTGCGGGCCGTGTTTATTGTAGGTCCTGACAAGCAGCTGAAACTGTCGATGACGTACCCGATGACTGTCGGCCGGAACTTTGCCGAGGTACTGCGTGCTTTGGACGGCCTGCAGACATCAACATCACGCGGCGTGGCGACACCTGCGAATTGGAACGTGGGCGATGATGTGATCATCCCGACGTCATTGTCCGACGACGAAGCACGCGCGAAATTCGGTGATTTTGAAAAGGTTCTGCCGTACCTGCGTAAGACCAGCCTGAAAGACTAAACCAATTCCGACAAACAAAAGGCCCCTGTAATCGCGGGGGCCTTTTTGATGTTTTGGTATGAGCTGGCTTGGGCCGCCATGCTGGATTGGCCGATCAGAACACTGTTTTCTTCAAGCGTGGCTAAGATCGCATCAATATCACTCTCACCCACAGCCGCGTTGTCTGCATTGATTGCTACGTTTTCCATTGTCTCATTTCTTTCTGTGCTGTGTTGCTATGAGATTAATCTAGCAAGCGATGCTAACAGCAAGTGGCAGTAAGTTCGGGTTGTGACGATTAACGCAAATAGCGGCTGTGCTGACTTTTCAGACATTGGCTGTTGACCTGAAAGGACGGGCCGATGAGCATGTCACCAACCTATCCAAAGCTAGGCAGAATAAATGGATCGTGTGTCAAAACTGCGCTCAAATTCCCCACAATTTATTGCATATGTCGAGTTGTTTGGCGAGGAGCACGGAGGGAGAAATACTCCTGCTTTGCTGGGTTGGTGCTGTCCACTAATGCTAAGTATGGAAGAGCCATTGGAAGGCTGGAATGCTTGGCCACTTCTTGGTGATACACCGTTACTTCCCGGCGACAAGCGGGAGTTAGGCTTCGTGTTTGCAAATCCAGACGGGCCAAGAATATTTGGTGCGGCGACTGAGTTTTTCGTGTGGGAAACACGTTTCATAGGTCGCGCTAGGGTCATATCGTAGCCATCGCGTCGCGTCACTCTGGGCGCCAAGCTGACATTCATCAGCAAAAAGCCCCAGCGTTTCCACTGGGGCTTTTCTAAAATTCAGAATGAGTACAGATTATTCTGCAGCTTCTTCTTTTGCTTCCAGACCAGTTTCCTGATCAACAACTTTCATGGACAGGCGTACCTTGCCACGGTCGTCGAAGCCCAACAGTTTGACCCAAACTTCTTGACCCTCTTTGAGGACGTCGGAAGGGTGGTTCAGGCGCTTGTTTTCAATCTGGGATACGTGTACCAGACCGTCGCGCTTACCAAAGAAGTTCACGAATGCGCCGAAATCAACCAGCTTCACAACTGTACCTTTGTAGACTTTGCCTTCTTCTGGCTCGGCTACGATGGAATAGATCATGTCGTATGCGATCTTGATGGCGGCGGCGTCGTTGGATGCCAACTTGATGATGCCTTCGTCGTTGATGTCGACTTTAGCGCCGGACACTTCAACGATTTCACGGATCACTTTACCACCAGAACCGATAACTTCACGGATCTTGTCAGTTGGGATCTGCATGGTCTCGATCTTTGGCGCGTGAACGCCCAGATCGTTTGCACCAGTCAATGCTTTGCCCATTTCCTCAAGGATATGAAGACGGCCAGCTTTGGCTTGGTCAAGCGCCTTGGCCATAATATCTTGGGTAATACCCGCGATCTTAATGTCCATCTGCAAGGATGTGATCCCTGCTGCGGTACCAGCAACCTTAAAGTCCATGTCGCCAAGGTGATCTTCGTCACCCAAGATGTCGGACAAAATGGCGTATTCGCCGTCGTCTTCCATCACGAGGCCCATAGCCACACCAGCAACCGCTGATTTAAGCGGAACGCCCGCGTCCATCATGGACAAGGAGCCACCACAAACGGACGCCATTGAAGACGAGCCGTTGGATTCAGTGATTTCTGATACCAAGCGGATTGTGTATGGGAAGTCGGTTGCAGCAGGCAATACAGCCTGAAGCGCACGCCATGCCAATTTACCGTGGCCGATTTCACGACGACCTGGGCCAGATACACGACCAACTTCACCAACAGAGTATGGTGGGAAGTTATAGTGCAGCATGAAGTTTGACTTATACATACCAGTCAGCGCGTCGATCATCTGCTCGTCGTCGCCAGTGCCCAATGTCGTTACAACAAGACCCTGCGTTTCACCGCGTGTGAAAAGTGCAGAACCGTGTGTACGTGG
>JBLHXF010000067.1:0-7464 GCA_047629435.1 Yoonia sp.
AGGGCCGTTCATGTCGATCGACACGAAGGGCGGATTGCTCCGACGTAAGTCAATGACCTCCTTAGGAGCCCAAATTTAGACTTCGCCCACAGACGCAAGTCCGCCATAATTCGCGTATTCTGGCAATCGTGTGCAACTTTGTTTTTGGTAGACTGGGCGCGGTGCTTGGGCTATGTTTTTTCCTGAAGATTGCAAATTTTACGAAGTTTGTTCTTCGTCATCTCTATTTGTAGGGTCCCACTTCTACTGAGCTAAGTCAGTTGTGTTGGGAGACGTTTTGGGAATTTTGACCTGCTTATGGAAGCGTGGGATGTGCCATCACGCGACGTGATTGATAACGGGGGCTGCCCAAGCTGTGGTGGTTGTCTCAATTTTGGTCACAGATAGGTTGCTTATTTTATGCCCGAAGGCTGCGTACGAGGTGATGCCAAGTGCGCGTTGGACTTGGGTCAGGATTACACCGAAATGGGCGACGATAATCAGATCGGCATGTCCAAGGGCGATGTATCCATCGATGGCCTTGTCCGCACGCGCACGCACGGTGTTCCAGCTTTCGCCTTGCGGCGGAGCGACGTCGCCGGGCGTTTCCCAATAAGCGCGCAGCAATTCGGCGTCTTGTGCCTCGGCCTGCGGAAAAGTCAGCCCATCCCATGCGCCAAAGTTAATTTCGCGCAGGGCAGGGTCGTGAGGGAAACGTGCGCTGGGCTGCAATGCGTCTGCTGTCGCTACCGCGCGGATCAAGTCGGATGACACGACCGGAGCATCTGGTAGTATTGCCCGGAGACGTGCAATTGCGGCGGCATCTGACAAATCTGCGGGGAGGTCCGTCCATCCGACCATTGCCTTGGCGTGTGTCGGTCCATGCCGCACCATCCATAGCGTGGTCATGCGGTGCCTTTTAATGCCAAAGGCAGACCGGCCATCACGGCCACGACAGTATCGGCGCGCGCAGCGATAGTTTGGTTCAATTGGCCCTGCGCGTTGCGAAACCTGCGCGATAATGCGTTGTCTGGCACGATCCCATGGCCAACCTCGTTAGACACGATAACCACGGGGGCTGCGCATGACGTTAGTGCGGTCAGCAACAATTGGGTCTGCGTATCGAGGTCATGATTGCCCAAAATTACATTGGTTAGCCATAGTGTGGCACAATCGACCAGAACCACATCATTCTTTGTCGCGGCTTTGAGCGCAGATGCAACATCAAGCGGGGCTTCTATTGTGGTCCAGCCCATGCCGCGTTGATCCAGATGTTTGGCTATTTTTACAGCCATTTCATCGTCAAAAACCTGCGCTGTTGCGATGTAAATTTTGGTCAGGTCGCTTTGAACACAAAGCATTTCGGCGTAGCTTGACTTGCCGCTGGCGGCGCCCCCTAGGACCAAAGTGAGTTTTGGCAAATGTTTCATGCAATTAATTCTGATCCAAAGCGTCAAGGGCCGCGTAATAAGTTCAATTAGCACAAAAAGTGCCAATCACAAGTCTGGGGACTGATACAATGCCTGCACCGGTTTTTTCTGACCAAGGTTTTACGCGCACCGCGATGAAAGCGGAGCTTTTGGACGCGGAGACTGAATTGAAGCTAGCCTATGCATGGCGCGACGAGCGTGATGAGGCTGCGTTGCACCGGTTGATCACAGCCTACATGCGTCTTGCGATTTCCATGGCGTCCAAATTCAAACGCTACGGCGCCCCAATGAACGACCTGATCCAAGAGGCATCTGTGGGCCTGATGAAGGCTGCAGAAAAGTTTGATCCAGACCGTGGCGTCCGGTTTTCGACATATGCTGTTTGGTGGATCAAGGCGTCGATCCAAGACCATGTGATGCGTAACTGGTCGATGGTGCGTACTGGATCAACGTCTTCTCAAAAATCACTTTTCTTTAACATGCGCCGTGTGCAGGCCCGCCTCGAACGCGAAGCCGCAGCCAATGGCATAAAGATCGAACGCCATATCCTATTGCAATCAATCGCGACCGAAGTTGGTGTGCCATTGCACGATGTTGAAATGATGGATGGGCGTTTGTCCGGCTCTGATTTTTCGCTAAACGTGACCCAATCATCCGAGGATGAGGGGCGCGAATGGATTGATGCACTGCAAGACGATGGCCCACAGGCTGCCGAAACTGTGTCGAACAATCATGATAACGATACGCTGCGCCAATGGCTTTTGACTGCACTGACGTCGCTTAATGATCGCGAACAATTCATTGTGCGCGAACGCAAGATGCGTGACGAGCCGCGCACATTGGAAAGTCTCGGTGGCGAGCTTGGCTTGTCCAAGGAACGTGTCCGTCAACTAGAAGCGGCCGCGTTTGGCAAGATGCGCAAATCTCTTGTTGACCAAAGCCCAGAAGTCACCGACTTTTTGCACTGACCCTACGCATTGTCATTAACGTCTGTTCTGCCCTAATGTCGCCTTCGGAAATACCGGAGGCGACACAATGCTGGCTGACAAACATATTCTTCTGATTATCGGTGGTGGGATCGCTGCGTTCAAAGCGCTTGATCTGATCCGGCGATTGCGCGAACGCGGTGCCAAAGTGACCCCCGTTTTGACCAAAGCAGGGTCCGAATTTGTCACGCCATTAAGTGTATCTGCCCTTGCGGGTGAAAAGTTGTATCAAGACCTGTTTGATCTGACCGCCGAGGCCGAGATGGGTCATATCGAATTGTCACGTGCTGCTGACCTGATTGTGGTTGCCCCTGCGACGGCTGATTTGCTGGCCAAGATGACCGCTGGCTTAGCGAATGATCTGGCGTCCACGTTGCTATTGGCCACTGATAAACGTGTGCTTGTCGCGCCATCGATGAACGTGCGCATGTGGGAACATGCAGCGACCCAACGCAATTTGGCGCAATTGGCTGAGGATGGCATCTTGTTCGTTGGCCCCGGTGAGGGCGACATGGCGTGCGGCGAATATGGCCCTGGTCGGCTTGCTGAACCATTGGAAATTGTCGCTGCAATTGATGCCGCACTGGCGGATGGCCCGTTGAAGGGCAAGCATGTGTTGGTCACATCTGGCCCGACGCACGAGCCGATTGATCCGGTCCGATATATCGCCAACAGATCGTCCGGTGCCCAAGGAACCGCGATTGCGCGGGCGCTGGCCGCACTTGGTGCAGATGTCACGTTTGTGACGGGTCCTGCCGATGTGCCGCCACCGATGGGCGTACGCGTGGTTAAAGTGCAGACGGCTGCTCAAATGCTTAAAGCCGTGCAAGACGCGCCTGCCGCTGATGCCGCGATTTTTGCCGCTGCTGTGGCTGATTGGTATGTGGCCAATGCGGGCAATTCCAAGATTAAGAAAGACGGTAATGGTTTACCAACGCTGGAGTTTGCGGCAAACCCAGACATCCTTGCGACTGTGTCCAAGATGACAAAACGGCGCCCCAAGCTTGTTATTGGGTTTGCTGCTGAAACCGACAACGTGATCGCGAACGCAACGGCAAAGCGAAAACGCAAAGGTTGCGATTGGATATTGGCCAACGATGTATCACCTTCCACAGGGATCATGGGCGGGTCGGAAAACGACGTGACGCTGATCATGGAAGACGGATCAGAAGACTGGCCGCGCATGAGCAAAGACGCCGTTGCGGCCAAGTTGGCGGCAAAACTGGCCGAGGCGCTGGCATGATGATCCGGCTTGCGTGGGCGGACGGTGCCGACCAAACGATTGGCCTGCCGACCTATGAAACAACCGGTGCTGCTGGTGCTGATCTGCGCGCGAACTTTGCCGACGGCCAGACTGTTACGCTGGACGCAGGCGCGCGCGCATTGATCCCCACTGGCCTGCGTATGGCGATCCCTAATGGGTTTGAGGTGCAGATCAGGCCACGTTCGGGCCTCGCGCTGAAACACGGGATCAGCATGGTCAATGCACCGGGTACAATCGACAGCGATTACCGTGGACCTGTGGGTGTGATCTTGATCAATCACGCGGATGTTCCATTTGATGTGGCACACGGGATGCGGATCGCGCAGATGGTTATGGCCCCCGTTACACAAGCGGAGTTTGAGATGATGGATACGTTGGACGACACAGATCGCGGTGCTGCTGGGTTCGGGTCCACAGGCATATGATTGTTGTTTTCGTGATGGCCGGTGTCCTTTGGGGGACGGGCATGGCGATGGGCACACCCAAACGTGTGCGTTGGACCATGATTGGCATCCTGATGGGTGCAGTTGTGCTGGCACAGTTGGTTTTGCCTGATGGCAATCCACTGCGTGAAGCGACGGGTGGCGATGTGCGTCTGTGGGGACTTCTGCTTGGGTTTGGGGCCGTTGGCTATGGGTACCGTGTGTTCTTACGCATGGTCAGGAAACGGGCTGAAAAACCCCAGACTTCTGTTCCGAAGGTGGGTTTTTCCGGCACCGAACTTGACCGCTATGCCCGTCATATCATGTTGCGTGAGGTTGGCGGACAGGGCCAAAAGGCACTGCGTAATGCAAAGGTTTTGGTTGTCGGTGCTGGCGGGCTTGGGTCTCCTACGCTGCAATATTTGGCGGCTGCTGGCGTTGGCACCATTGGTGTTATTGACGACGATGTGGTGGATAACGCGAACCTGCAACGGCAAGTCATTCACACGGACACGCGTATCGGTGAGCCCAAGGTGCAGTCGGCAGCCGATGCCATGACAGCGCAAAACCCATTCGTGACGGTGCGTCCTTATAAGCGGCGACTGACAGAGGAGGATGCTGCAGGGATCATCAGCGATTATGATTTGGTGCTTGATGGGACCGATAATTTTGAGACGCGGTATTTGGTTAATGCGACCTGTGCGGCGATGGGCAAGCCGTTGATCGCGGCGGCGTTGACCCAATGGGAAGGGCAGATCAGCCTGTATGATCCGGCATCTGACGCGCCCTGTTTTGCCTGTATATTCCCCGACGCGCCGGACCCTGCACTGGTGCCAAGCTGCGCAGAGGCGGGCGTTATTGGCCCATTGCCGGGTGTCATCGGTTCAATGATGGCGCTGGAAGCAGTCAAAGAGATCACGGGTGCGGGTGAAAGCTTGCGCGGCAGGTTAATGATTTATGACGCGCTGTATTCGCAAGTGCGGGTCGTAAAGGCCAAACGCAGACCTGACTGTGCTGTATGTGGTGGCGGAGAAATGAGTATTTAGAACAAAGCGAGGGCGAGGTTCTGGCAAATGACTTGTTGTCGCCCTAGTTTGGGTAAGAACAGGAGATTTATCATGACCAACCCGCTGCTGACTGACTGGACGACGCCGTTTGGGCTACCGCCTTTTGCTGATATTTCAGACGATGATTTTGCGCCTGCTGTTGATGCCGCGCTGGATGTGGCGCGTACGAATATTACGAAGATTGCCGAAAATTCGGACCCCGTGACGTTTGATAATACTGTTGTCGCGTTGGAATTGGCGGATGCCCAGCTGGGTCGTGTTTTGGGGGCGTTTTATGCATTGGCCGGTGCCGACAGCAACACAGCCCGCGAAGGATTGCAACGCGATTTTGCGCCGCAACTAAGCGCTTATGGATCTTGGATTACAGCAAATACTGCTTTGTTTGCAAGGGTTGAGGATTCGTGGGCGCGCAGGGATGATTTGAATCTGACCGTTGAGCAGGCGCGGGTTTTGATGTTGACCCGTCGGGGGTTTGTGCGGGCTGGTGCGCAGTTGACTGGTTCAGAGGCCGACCGTTTGCGCGACGTGAAATCGAGACTGTCTGTGTTGGGGACGCAGTTCATGCAGAACCTGCTGGCCGACGAGCGAGACTGGTTCATGACGCTGGACAAAGACGGGCTTGCGGGCTTGCCAGATTTTGTTGTGGCGGCTGCCAAATCAGCTGGCGAAGAAAAAGATGCGGGCGGACCTGTGGTTACGTTGTCGCGGTCTTTGATTGTGCCGTTTTTGCAGTTTTCTGATCGGCGTGATTTGCGTCAACTGGCCTATGAGGCGTGGGTCGCCCGTGGTGCAAATGGAGGCAAGACGGACAACCGCGCGATAGCCGCTGAGACACTTGCGTTGCGGTACGAGCGCGCGCAACTTTTGGGCTATGAAACCTTTGCCGATTATAAGCTTGAGACTGAAATGGCGGGTGATCCGGCGGCGGTTCGCAAGCTATTGATGGATGTCTGGGTCCCTGCAAAATCAGCGGCCGAGGATGACGCCAAACACCTTGAACGCATGTTGCATGCTGATGGTTGGGATGGTCCGTTAGAGGCATGGGATTGGCGGTATTATTCTGCCAAGCGTCGCCTTGAATTGCATGATTTGGATGAGGCGGAACTAAAGCCGTACCTGCAATTGGGCCGGATGATCGAGGCGTCTTTTTCTTGTGCCACACGCTTGTTTGGATTGGAGTTTGCGCCCATTGAGGCGCCTGCATACCACCCTGATGTGCGCCAGTGGGAGGTGACCCGCAAGGGCGAACATGTCGCTGTTTTTATTGGCGATTATTTCGCGCGTGGGTCGAAACGATCGGGGGCCTGGTGTTCTGCTATGCAGTCCCAATCTCGCGCAAATGGTGAAGTGCGCCCGCATGTTGTGAACGTTTGTAATTTCGCCAAACCACCTGAGGGATCACCTGCGTTGTTGTCGTATGACGATGCGCGGACATTGTTTCACGAGTTTGGTCATGCGTTGCATCAGATGTTGTCTGATGTGACCTATGAAAGCATCAGCGGCACGTCTGTTGCCCGCGATTTTGTTGAGCTTCCGAGCCAATTGTACGAACATTGGCTGGAGGTTCCAGAGGTGCTGGCAGAGTTCGCCACGCATGCTGATACAGGCCAGCCGATGCCTGCGGATTTGTTGGAACGGATGCTGGGTGCTGCGACTTATGACATGGGGTTCAGCACGGTTGAATATGTGGCGTCCGCGCTTGTTGATTTAGGGTTCCATGAAGGAACGCCTCCTGCTGATCCGATGCAAAAACAAGCTGAAATTCTTGAGGAAATTGGGATGCCGCACGCCATACGGATGCGGCATGCGACACCAAACTTTGCGCATGTATTTGCGGGCGATGGATATTCATGTGGGTACTATTCTTACATGTGGTCCGAGGTCATGGATGCAGACGCGTTTGCTGCGTTTGAAGAGATCGGCGATCCGTTTGATCCCGCGCTTGCCAAGCGCCTTGAGGACACTGTTTTGTCGTCTGGTGGATCCGTGGATGCGGCTGAATTATACACGCAGTTTAGGGGCCGCTTGCCCGGTGTTGAGGCATTGCTAAAGGGCCGCGGATTGGCCGGAACAGCAGCGTAATCAACGCGTGTCGTCAGGGTGTTTTTTGACACCAACGGGGTCTTTGTGGATCAGCACATCTGCGCGCGGGTAAGCGGCGATAATGGCGCGGCGTAGGGCTGCGCCGATGGAATGTGCCTCGTTTAAAGTTTGTGATCCGTCGAGTTCGATATGAAGGTTCACAAACACGCGGCTGCCCGCGACCCGCGTTTTAAGATCGTGGTAGCCGTGTATACTAGGGAAATCGCGCACGAT
>JBLHXF010000068.1:0-7103 GCA_047629435.1 Yoonia sp.
GCACCCAGCGCACAAGCCGATACAGACAACATTGGCGGCGCGATCGATATGACCCGCGTGCCAAATGGCCCGCTCAAAGTCGTGGGTAATCTTGAGATCACGACTGGAACAGGTCGCAAAGTTGCAAAGGCCGAAAAGGCATTTCTGTGCCGTTGCGGCGCGTCAAAGAACAAGCCGTTTTGCGATGGCAGTCACAAAGATGCTGGTTTCGTTGATCCGTGAGTTTTAGCGGTTAACCCAGCCAGCCAAGTTTTCGTCGATAATACCGCAAAGCGCTGCGATATGCGCCGGATTATCGTTAAGGCACGGGATATACAAAAAGTCTTCTCCGCCGGCTTCTTCAAAGCTTTCTTTGATTTCTTCGTTAATCTCTTCCAGCGTTTCAATGCAGTCGGCTGAAAAGGCAGGCGCGCAAACTGCAATGCTTTTTACGCCTTCTTCGGCAGCCAACCGTGCAACGTCCTCAACGGTATAGGGTTTAAGCCATTTTTCCGGACCAAACACGGACTGAAACGTGGTTTTGATTTGGGTTTCATCCCAACCCAGCCGATCCTTTAGCAGGCGCGTCGTTTTTTGACATTGGCAGTGATACGGGTCGCCTTCTTTCAGGTAACGCTGTGGCATGCCGTGATATGAGCAAATCAAAATCTCGGGTTTTCTATCGGCTTTGGCATATGCCGTCTCAATTGATTGCGCGAGTGCATCGATATAGGCTGGATCTTCGAAATATGGCGCAACGATGCGCGCGACGGGTTGCCATTTTTCACCCATCAAAACGCGAAAAAACTGATCATTTGCTGTTGCAGATGTTGGGCCCGCATAATGTGGGTACAGCGGGAAAAACAGAATTTTGGTGCATCCTGCCGCAATCATTTCTTGTACCTTGGATTTTGTCGATGGATTGCCATATCGCATACAAAACTCAACCATGACATCATCGCCATACCGTTCGGCCATGGTGTCCTTGATCGCAGCGGTTTGTTGTTTAGTGATCGTCAAAAGCGGGCTTTCGTCGTCGACTTCATTCCAGATTGATCTGTAATTAGCACCCGACTTTGATGGCCGTGTTGTTAGAATAACAAGCTGCAAAAGTGGCTGCCAAAGCCATGCAGAATAATCCACAACCCGTTTGTCAGACAAAAATTCATTCAGATACCGCCGCATCGACCAGTAGTCGGTCCCATCTGGCGTCCCGAGGTTGGCAACAAGGACGCCCACCTTGGCTGGCATAATTTTTGGATGGTCGGACTGTGCGTGCACGGGGCACTGCGCTGCGGATTGATCTATCATTTTAATATTCCTTTGCGCACATACGTAGCTGCGCCAACCATTTGGTCAATTGTTACCATCTTTAAGTGGTGTTTCAGTAGTGCCAAGCACATCGGCCAGTCGATTTGTCGCAGACCCGGGCCGCAGGGCTTTGGGTTGCGTGTCGGCAGGCGCCCAGCCGGTCAGCATGATAATCTCGAACGTCGCATTTACGCGGCCCTCGTCATTGGTAAAGTGTTCTGCGTAAAGAGTCGCTGCTTCGGTCATGATATTGCGCATGGTGAAGTGGCGTGGCCTATGCGCCAACGCGCTGGTTTCGCCCATTTTGCGCAGATCGTGCATGACGTGGAATGCATTAGAGTAACTTACTGTCAAAGGCACGCCATCCGCTACGGGCAACGCAAGACCGGCCCGTTGAAGTAACCCGCCAAGGTCCCTGATTTCACCCATCGGTGCGATCCGTGGCGATAGACCACCAGCAACAACGGCCTCTGCTTCTGCCAATGCACTGCGCAATTCGTGTAGGGTTTGCCCACCCAAGCAAGCGCATAGCAGCAAGCCATCGGGTTTCAGCGCGCGTCTGCATTGCACCAACTGCCCCACCGGATCATTCGCCCAGTGCAGCGTCATCACATGCAGCACCAGATCAAAGCTGGCTTCGGTCAGGTCAAGCATCTCGTCATCGCTCACAACACGCGCGTCTGGGAACTGCGCCTGCCAGAAATCTGGAAAACCTGTCACAATCGCGACGGACAGAAAGGTTCTGTTAACCTCTTTGAGTCTTTCCTTAATCTCGTCAGCAACGACATCGTGCAGGAAAAGCGCGTCTGGGATGGCGCGGGCGCGGTTGCGCAAAAGGGCGGTGCGGTCGGTAAGTTTATCCATAACGGGTCATTTAGGGTGCAAACATGCAGATGCAAAGGATCATTCGTGCCATTTACCCTGCACAATGTGTCGCGTGTGACACGCCAACGATTGATGACATCGGTCTTTGCGGGGCGTGTTGGCGCGACACGCAGTTCATAAGTGGGACAAGTTGTGATGCTTGTGGCACCGCGTTACTCGGTGATTTCGGCGATATTGATGCGAAATGCGATGATTGCCTGCGGATAGCCCGCCCTTGGCAAAGTGGACGATCGGTGCTGGCGTATACTGGCGTTGGGCGAAAGTTGGTTTTGTCGTTGAAGCACGGTGACCGCACAGATCTGGCGCAACCTATGGCGCGGTGGATGGTCCGTAAGGCGGAGCCTTTGATCCAACCTGACAGCGTGCTGGTGCCTGTGCCCTTGCATTGGATCGGGCTGTTGCGCCGTCGTTATAATCAGGCCGCGATATTGGCGAATATTATGGGCAAACTGATGCAGACGACCGTGTGCCCAGATGCGTTAATGCTTTCACGAGCAACGAAACCGCTTGAAGGGCATAGCCGCGATGCGAGATTTCGCGCCTTGGATGGTGCGGTATAATTTAGCCCGAAACGACAGCAGATTATTGTGGGCCGCCCTGTCGTGTTGATCGATGATGTTATGACATCGGGGGCCACGCTGGCCGCCTGTGCGGATGCGTGTCTTGCCGCAGGTGTGATCCGTGTTGATGTGGTCACACTGGCAAGGATCGTCAAAGATGCTTAGATAAGGCTAACCAACACAAAAGGACGCCTGACTATGCAAGCCGTTGAACTTTATACCACCAAGACATGTGGCTTTTGCCATGCCGCGAAACGTCTTTTGACGTCTAAGGGGGTTAGCTTTTCGGAAGTGAACTTGAACGCCCAACCAGAACGACGCGCAGAAATGATGCAGCGCGCCAATGGCGGCCGTACTGTGCCGCAAATCTTTATCGGAACGACCCATGTGGGCGGCTACGATGATCTTCATGCGTTGCATGGCGCAGGTAAGCTGGACGCGCTGCTGGCTGGATGAAGGTTGGTTTACTCCAACTGATATCAACAGATGATCCATCTGCAAACCTGGCTGCGACCCGCGCTATGATGCGGGACGCGGCAGGGCAGGGTGCAGGGTTCATTCTGACGCCTGAAGTGACCAACTGCGTGTCGGTTAGTCGGCGCCATCAACAATCTGTGCTGTGCCTTGAGGCAGACGATCCCACGTTGGTTGGCCTGCGTACCGAGGCTGCAGCACTGGGCGTTTGGCTTTCGATTGGATCACTTGCCCTTAAGACGGGTGACGCAGATGGTCGGTTCGCAAACCGGTCATTTGTGATTAACCCTGCGGGGAACATCGTCGCTCGCTATGATAAAATTCATATGTTTGATGTAGAGGTGTCCGAGGCGGAGACATACCGCGAATCTGCTGGGTACCGTCCCGGTGCGCGGGCTGTCACAGCGCAAACGCCGTTTGGGCAGCTTGGGCTTTCAATTTGTTATGACTTGCGGTTTGCGTATTTGTACCGCGCCTTGGCGCAAGCGGGTGCTGACATATTGCTTGTCCCATCTGCGTTTTCGCCAGTGACGGGCGCTGCGCATTGGCAGCCATTACTGCAGGCCCGCGCGATTGAAACGGGATGCTATGTTTTGGCTGCGGCCCAAACGGGCGATCACGGTGGGCGCAAAACTTACGGGCACAGCATGGCGATTTCACCTTGGGGTGAGGTTTTGGTCGATGCAGGCACGACAAAATCTGTTAGTGTCGTTGATATTGATCTCGGGGCAGTGTCAGATGCGCGCAAACGCATCGCGGCCTTGTCTCATGATCGCAAATTTGAAGGCCCGTAATGTCTGATTCGACCCAAAATTTAGCGGTGACGCTGTTTAGTGAAATCCTTGCCGTGGACCAGTTGGCCCGCAGCAGCGTGGCCCGTGTTCTGCCCAAAGGAATGGAGCTGTCGCATTTTTCGGTCCTGAATCATTTGGCTCATGCCGCGACTGAAAAATCGCCGGCACAGCTTGCCCAGACTTTTCACCTGACCCGTGGTGCAATGACAAATACCCTTAGTAAATTGGAATGGGCTGGTTGGGTTCATGTGCGCCCAGATTGGGAAGATGCGCGTCGCAAGATGGTATCGATCAGTCCTTCCGGCATTTCCGCACGCAATGCGGCTGTCGCGGCGATTGCCCCTGTGATCGCCCAAGTCGTCGATACAGTCGGCGCGGACAAAGTCCGTACAGCATTGCCCGTTCTGCGCGAAATGCGGGTGCAGTTGTCTAAGGTAGAATAACGTGTGGTTAAGGCTTTAGTGCAGCAGTCACATAGTTGACGGATAGGTCTTTATCCGAAATTGACCATGTGAATTTTGCAAAGTTGAACACATATCCCTTGCGGTCTACGGGTTCCAAGCCTGCCTTTGTCAGTAGATCAAACAGCTCGTCTGGCGTGATGAATTTTGACCACTCATGCGTGCCTTTTGGCAACCAACGCATGACCCATTCAGCACCCACAATTGCCATCGCAAATGATTTTGGGTTTCGGTTAATAGTTGAACACAGGTGCAATCCACCGGATTTGAGCAATTGCTGACAGGCGGTCAGATACCCTTGTGGGTCGGCCACGTGCTCGACCACTTCCATATTGATCACCACGTCGAATTGTTCGCCTGCCGCTGCCATCGCTTCTGCAGTGGTGTGTCGGTAATCAATGGTTAGACCCGATTGTGCCGCGTGAACTTCTGCCACTGGGATGTTTCGTGCCGCTGCATCAACTCCGACAACGTCGGCTCCAAGCCGTGCCATCGGTTCACAAAGCAGCCCACCACCGCAGCCAATATCCGCGATCCGCAATCCCTTGAACGGAGTCGGCCCATTTAAGTCGCGCCCGAATTCCGCTGCGATCTGGCGTGTGATGTAATCAAGGCGGACAGGGTTCATCATATGCAATGGCTTGAACTTACCGTCCAAGTCCCACCATTCGGCAGCCATGGCTTCAAATTTAGCAATTTCAGCGGGATCAACGGTGTTGGTGGTTTGCATGACATTCTCTTTTTCGGTTTTCGCGTGGTCGTTTGGTTATTCGCATTATATAGGTCGGATATGGACAAGGTCTTAGGTCAAAAGCGCGCGGTATCGCATCTTTATCCCCCAATCGACCCATTCGACCAGCGTATGTTGGACGTGGGTGATGGGCATACTGTGTATATGGAACAATGCGGGCGGCCTGATGGCATTCCGGTTGTGGTGCTGCATGGCGGTCCGGGCGGCGGTTGTAGCCCCGCGATGCGCCGGTATTTTGACCCGTCAATTTACCGCATTATTCTGTTCGATCAACGCGGCTGTGGGCGGTCGCGCCCCCATGCGAGCGTCGAGTCAAACACGACATGGCATTTGGTTGCCGATATTGAGCTTATCCGCGAAACGCTAGGCATTGACCGTTGGGTTGTGTTCGGCGGGAGCTGGGGCGCAACGCTGTCGTTGATTTATGCTCAGGCGCAGCCTGATCGCGCTGCTGCATTGGTGCTGCGCGGCGTATTCTTAATGACCCAACCAGAGCTGGATTGGTTCTATGGCGGCGGGGCCGGTGTGTTTTGGCCTGATCTTTGGGCACATTTTGCAGGTTTGATCCCAAAAGATGAGCAGGGCAATTATATTGCGGCCTATCATAAACGGTTGTTTTCAGGCGATTTGCAAAGCGAAATTCTACATGCGCGGGCTTGGGCGTCATGGGAAAACGCGCTTGCGTCGATCGAAAGCAATGGACCAAGCGGCGACAGCCCTGCGGAATATGCACGTGCATTTTCGCGGCTTGAAAACCACTATTTTTACAATGCCGGTTTCCTTGGATCAGACCAACAGATATTGGATAATATGCACAAAATCGCCCATATTCCGGGTGCGATTGTGCAAGGGCGATTTGACATGATCTGCCCGCCGGTGTCCGCGCATAAGTTGGCACAACTTTGGCCGAATTCATGCCTGACATTAATTGGCAAAGCGGGTCATGCATTGTCCGAACCGGGCATCAGTGCAGAGCTGGTCCGAGTCACAGATCAAATCGGCGAGCAGGGTATTGGCTGACCTTTAGGGTTTACAGGTTGGGGTCAGTCGTTAAGGTTACTGCTTGAACCATCTGGGAAACTTGAATTTTGGGCAACGTCCTAAGCATTATTCTTCAACGCCTTGCACTAGGCTTACTTACTCTTTTGATCGTTTCCATCGTTATCTTTGTGGCCGTCAATATGCTGCCCGGTGACTTTGCCGAGTTGATCCTCGGTCAAGGCGCCACGCCTGAAGCCGTCAAAACAATTCGCGAAGATCTAGGGCTCGACCAGTCATTGGTCAGTCGGTATTTCGGTTGGCTTGGTGGGATGCTGACAGGTGATCTTGGTACCAGCTTTGCACAATTGAATTTCCAAACCAACATGGGCGGTGGCGAAGGCATGACCGTTGCCCAACAGATCGCCCCCCGTTTTGCGAACACGATGTTTCTTGCAATGGTCACTGCTGCGATTGCGGTGCCGGTTGCTGTGACGCTCGGTATTCTTGCAGCATTATACCGCAACACGATTTTTGACCGAGCGGCCAACATCTTTACCCTCAGCTCAATCAGTAGCCCCGAATTTTTCATGGCTTATGTATTGATCTTATTCCTTGCGGTGCTGAACCCGATCCTGCCGTCGCTGTCGAATATCTATGATGGTATGGCGTTTAGCGATCGGTTGAATAAATCCTTGCTGCCTGCGCTGACCCTGACGTTGGTTGTGACCGCGCACATGATGCGGATGACACGGGCAGCGATTATCAATTTGTTGGCTTCGCCTTATATTGAAATGGCGCGCCTTAAAGGCATGTCGCCAATGCGCGTGATTGTGAAACATGCGCTGCCTAATGCGCTTGCACCGATCATCAACGTGGTGGCTTTGAACCTTGCGTACTTGATCACTGG
>JBLHXF010000069.1:0-6817 GCA_047629435.1 Yoonia sp.
CGACCGCAAGTGGTTTGAACCTGTCGATATGCGCAGTGCGACTGACGAAAAGGTCGTGCTTGCTGGTAAGGTCGCGGCACAAATCCGGCACATGGTTGACCATGAAGCGTTACCTGTTGAGGTTGGCCGCACTGGTCAGTATAACCACCGCCCGATCACCGAAGGCGATGTTTTGATCCTTGTACGGGGCCGTAAAACTGGGCTGTTCGATGAAATTATCCGTGCTTGTAAGGCTGCTGACCTACAGATCGCAGGAGCTGACCGTTTGCGCGTTGGGGCTGAATTGGCCGTGCGTGATTTGGCGGCACTGTTGGCGTTTGTTGCATTGCCGGAGGATGATTTATCGTTGGCCGCCGCCCTGCGATCCCCTTTGTTTGGATGGTCGGAACAGGATCTGTTCACATTGGCGCACCGCCGTCCTGAAAAGGGATTTCTATGGACAGCGGTCCGCGAAACCCAGAACGGCACTGCAACCAAAGCCATTTTAGATGATCTGCGCGGCAAAGCTGATTTCATGCGTCCCTACGACCTGATCGAACGCATTCTGACCCGCCATGACGGGCGGCGCAAACTGCTCGCGCGTCTTGGGAATGAGGCCGAAGATGGGATTGATGCACTTTTGTCCCAAGCATTGAACTATGAATCCCTAGGTGTGCCAAGCCTGACAGGTTTTCTAGCTGCGATGGAAACTGATGACCTTGAGGTCAAACGCCAAATGGACAGCCAAAGCGACCGCATTCGCGTGATGACTGTGCATGGCGCAAAAGGGCTAGAAGCCCCGATTGTTTTCCTGCCCGATAGCGCCAAGAAAAAGAACACTGTGCGCGATGATCTTTTGCCAAGCGGCGATCATGTGATTTGGAAAACAGGGTCAGATGCGTCCGCTGAAAGCATCGCAACCCTTGGCACAAAAATCGCGGATGCCCAGTCAGAGGAAAACAAACGCCTTCTTTACGTCGCGATGACCCGCGCTGAAAAATGGCTGATCGTGGCTGCGGCTGGTGATGTTGGGGAAGAAATCGGCGACAGTTGGTACAATATGGTCGCTAATGCGATGGTCCATAGCGGTGCGGCGCAGGACAAATCTGGCGACATAGATGTGCAGCGATTGTCGCATGAACGCTGGCAGTCTGGCGATTTCGAACCAAAAACCGTCAAGGACACCTCAGATGCGACCCCTCTTCAGCTTACCCCGTTGCCTGAAATACTTGCTTCACCCACCCTTTCGCCATCTGATCTTGGGGGCGCAAAGGTGTTGTCTGGCGATCTAGGTGAGCTTGATGAAGATGACGCCAAGATGCGCGGCACCGCGATCCATTTGTTGCTTGAGCATCTGCCCGATCTACCCGTTGCGGATCGCCTCAAAACAGCCACTGCGTTGCTTGCCGGATTGGATGCCGGTTTAGTCGCCGCCGATGTGCCTGCTGTTGTGGACAGCTTATTAACCGCCCCGCATCTAAGCCACCTTTGGACGCCGGATGCCTTGGCCGAGGTTGATTTCACCGCACGAGTCGGGCCGCACCGCTTCCACGGCACGATTGACCGCTTATTGGTGACTGACACCCATGTGCTAGCCATTGATTACAAATCAAACCGGATCGTTCCCGCCACGCCAAACCAAACACCAGAAGGATTGTTGCGCCAAATGGGGGCGTACCATGCAAGCCTTGCCGAAATATTCCCTGACCAAACGATTGAGGTTGCCATCCTTTGGACTAAAAATGCCGAATTGATGACTTTGCCCAAAGAACTTGTTTCAGCGGCTCTCAACCGCGTGACAGCGACTTGACCATCGCCCATACGGTTCATAGGTTCAGCACCTAATCATTTTCGCCAAGGAGAGCCCCAATGGCCACCGTAGCAGTCACAGACGCCACATTCGACGCCGAAGTCCGCCAGTCCGATATCCCAGTTGTTGTGGATTTCTGGGCAGAATGGTGCGGCCCATGCAAACAGATCGGTCCATCATTGGAAGAGCTGTCTGCTGAAATGGAAGGCAAGGTCAAAATCGTCAAAGTAAACGTTGACGAAAACCCGAACTCTCCTGCTCAGATGGGCGTGCGCGGCATTCCAGCCCTGTTCTTGTTCAAAGACGGTGAAGTCGTATCCAACCAAGCGGGCGCTGCACCAAAAGCAGCCTTGCAAAAATGGATTGAATCTTCCCTTTAGTTACTTTGAAAATCGAATAAATCGGGCGCCCCAGTGGCGCCCTTTTTTATGACCGCCTTGTCGATCCGCAGACGTGCCGCCATATAGGGTGTGACAAACGCAAAAGGTGAACCCATGGCAAAAGACGAATTCCCCGGCTGGCACGGCACCACGATTATCGGTGTGCGCAAAAATGGCCGCGTTGTGATAGCCGGTGACGGACAAGTCAGCCTTGGCCAGACTGTCATCAAAGGCACCGCGCGCAAGGTTCGCCGTCTGACCGCTGGGGGCGCTGATGTGATTGCAGGATTTGCCGGATCAACCGCCGACGCGTTCACCTTGCTTGAACGGCTAGAGAAAAAACTGGAGGCAACACCGGGTCAGCTTGCCCGCGCGTCTGTGGAACTGGCCAAAGATTGGCGCACAGACAAATACTTGCAAAAGCTAGAGGCGATGTTGATCGTTTCCGACGGTACTGATCTTTACGTCATCACGGGTGCTGGCGATGTGCTTGAACCCGAACATGACGTGGCTGCCATCGGGTCTGGTGGTAACTTTGCCCTCGCCGCCGCGCGTGCCTTGATGGATAGCGATTTGGACGCCGAAGGCATTGCCCGCAAAGCCATGGCCATCGCATCCGACATCTGCGTTTACACCAACGGAAACCTGACCGTGGAAACGATTGACGGATGATGGACCGCGACGACCTGAAAGCCGCTGTTGGCGCTGGCATTGTGACCGAAGCACAGGCTGCATCATTGGCATCCCTTGCCGATAGCCGCCGTGGTGCCCGCGCTGATTTGGCTGAAGGCGATGAACCGTTCGAGCTGTTCAAAGGCTTCAACGAGGTTTTCATCGTCGTCGGCTTACTGATCCTTGCTATGGGTTGGGCTGGTGTAGTTGGCATCGCTTACGCCGCCGAAATCACGAACCCACAGCAAGCCGCAATGCTGTATGGATCTATCGGCACATTAATCATCTGGGGCATGTCCGAATATTTCATTCGCCGCCGCCGTATGGTTGGCCCCGCGATTGCACTGTCGATCTTGTTTGCAGGCAACGCCGCCCTCGCCTTAACTGCCTATTTCGCGCAGCCGTTTATGGTCGCGCAACAAGATTACGCATCATTACCCCTGCCCTTCATTCTTGGAACAGCCGCGCTTGGCGTTTACTGGTTCAGGTTCCGCGTCCCGTTCGCGATGGCGATGATCGCTGTTGGGTTTTTCATCGTGGCAATCCTGATGGCTGCCACGTCGCAAGGCACACCCCAAGACCCAAGCGACCTATTCCTGTTATCAGCCGGTGGGCCATTCGCATGGATTACGCTGGTTCTGGGCTTTGCAGTTTTCGCTGCCGCAATGGCATTTGATATGTCCGATCCGCACCGTGTAACACGGCGAAGCGCAAACGGGTTTTGGCTGCACGTTGTCGCTGCCCCTGCCTTGGTGAACACGCTCGCGCTAACCCTTTTGGACCGCGACGCGCATTGGGCGTTGCTTGGTGTTATGCTGATCTTTGCACTGGTCGCGATTGTCATTGATCGGCGGTCGTTCTTGATAGCAGCCATTGGATATATCGTGGCGCTTGCCAGCACAGTGTTTGACGGTGAAACCACTGCGCTAACCGTGCTGATCCTTGGTGTGATCCTTCTTCTGCTTGGGGCGTTCTGGGAAAAGTTCCGCGCCCGTCTTTTACGCCTGATGCCACGGTTTGTGCCGCTGCACCGGCTTCCTCCATCCAACATCTAAAGGTATGATATGACAGACCTGACTCCCCGCGAAATCGTGTCCGAACTGGACCGTTTTATCATTGGCCAAAACGATGCAAAACGCGCTGTTGCCGTAGCACTGCGCAGCCGCTGGCGGCGCAAGCAGCTTGGCGATGATCTGCGTGACGAGGTGTATCCGAAGAACATCCTAATGATCGGCCCCACTGGCGTTGGGAAAACCGAAATCTCTCGCCGTTTGGCAAAACTTGCGCGCGCGCCGTTCATCAAGATCGAAGCCACCAAGTTTACCGAGGTCGGTTATGTCGGCCGCGACGTCGAGCAGATCATCCGCGATCTAATTGAAACTGCCGTAAACGACACTCGCGATCATATGCGCGAAGACGTCGCGACCAAAGCCCGCGAAGCTGCTGAGGAACGCGTGATTACCGCTGTTGCCGGCGAAGATGCGCGTCCAGCAACCCGTGATATGTTCCGCAAGAAACTGAAATCAGGCGAGTTGGACAACACTATCATCGACCTTGAACTTGTCGACACCTCCAACCCGCTTGGTGGCTTTGAGGTCCCCGGTCAGCCCGGTGCTGGTATGGGCGGTATGATGAACTTGGGCGAAATTTTCGGCAAAATGGGCGGGCGTATCACGCGCAAGAAAATGACCGTCGCTGATAGCTATGCCGCGTTAATTGCAGACGAGGCTGACAAACTGCTCGACGACGAATCTGTGATCAAAGTGGCAATTGAAGCGGTTGAACAAAACGGCATCGTTTTCCTTGATGAAATCGACAAAGTTTGCGCGCGCGCCGATGCCCGTGGTGCCGATGTATCCCGCGAGGGTGTGCAGCGCGACTTGCTGCCGTTGATTGAAGGGACCACTGTTTCCACCAAACATGGACCGATCAAAACCGACCACATTTTGTTCATCGCATCGGGTGCATTTCACGTGGCAAAACCGTCTGATCTGTTGCCAGAATTGCAGGGTCGCTTGCCGATCCGTGTTGAACTGCGCGCACTAACGGAACAAGATTTCGTTCGCATCCTGACGGAAACCGACAATGCGCTGACCTTACAATACACCGCATTGATGGCGACCGAAGAGGTCACCGTGACGTTCGCCGATGACGGGATCAAAGCGCTGGCCAAGATCGCCGCAGAGGTAAACGAGGCCGTCGAAAACATCGGCGCACGTCGCCTGTATACTGTGATCGAACGCGTGTTCGAAGATCTGTCGTTCAACGCCCCCGACCAAGCCGGCCATTCAGTGATTATCAACGCGGAATTTGTTGAAGAACATCTTGGCGCACTGGCAAGGTCCACCGATCTAAGCCGCTACGTTCTATAATGGCACGGCTGATGCGCATATCTCGGCTTCATTGGTTGGTTGTTTTTGTGATGGCCGGCGTGTTTGCAGCTGCCTTCACATTCGCAACCTACAACCTGTTTCACCTGTCGATGGCCAACCTAGATTTCCTAAGGAAATACGGGTTACTCGCCATTCAAGAAGGTGCGTTGGGCCAAACGATTGAGATTGCAGCAGGCGGCGCTTTAGCCCTATTTTTCTTTCTTGGGTTCAAAGTATGTGAACGCGATCTGGTAAACCGCTATTTCGATTGGTCGGACCCTACAGAATAGGGCTTTCCGAACACTGCATTTATGCCCATCAAAGGGCATGGAATTCGGTTATATTCAATTCATCAAAAACAACGCGCCTTTCCTTTTGGCTGGCGCGTTGTTGTCGTTTTTGTCCAGCTTCGGACAAACGTTTTTCATCGCAATATTTGGCGGTGAAATCCGAGAAGCATACGGGTTGTCAAACGGCGACTGGGGCTTGTTATACATGATCGCGACCAGCGCATCAGCAATTGCGATGGTATTTGCAGGTGGTTTAGCCGATCTATTCCGTGTGCGAACTTTGGGCATCGCCGTTGTTCTTGCGCTTGGGGCTTCATGCATCGCGATGTCAGTGAACACGACAGTCGCCGGTCTGGTTCTTGTCATCTTTGCATTGCGGTTTTTTGGCCAAGGCATGGCATCCCATATGTCAGTTGTATCCATGACCCGCTGGTTCGTCGCGGCACGTGGCCGCGCGCTTGCGGTGGCAGGCATGGGTTTCATGTTGGGCGAGGCAACTTTGCCGCTAATCATGGTCTGGCTGAAATCCATCACAGAATGGCGCAGCCTTTGGCTATGGTTCGCAGTCATTTGCATAATCTTGTCTTTGATCCTTTACCGCCTGCTTCGCCTTGAACGCACCCCCCAATCAGCTGCAAATGAGACCGCCGCGACAGGGCTGTCTGGCAAACACTGGACCCGCTCAATGGCCCTGCATCATCCGCTATTTTGGCTGATGGTTCCGGCGATCGTTTTCTTTTCCGCATTCGGCACGGCGTTCTGGTTCCACCAAGTCCACTTTGCCGAAGTCAAAGGATACTCACATCTCGCGCTTGTTGCGGTGTTCCCTCTTGGCACCATCGCATTGGCGATATCAACGATCATCTATGGCTGGGCAATTGATCGGTTCGGAGTCGTCCGCCTTATGCCGTTATACATCTTGCCATATGTTGCGGCATTCTGCCTGCATTGGTATGCGCCCAACCTGATCTGGACTGCTGTCGCGGTCATCCTCATGGGCATATCTGGTGGTGGAAACGCCACGATCCTATCGGCTTGTTGGGCAGGGTTTTATGGAACGCGGTTCATCGGATCGATTAAGGCCGCCGCTGCCGCGCTTATGGTGCTTGGGTCGGCAATTGGTCCTGGCCTAAGCGGATTATTGATCGACGCAGGCGTTGGGATCGAGATTCAGATGTTAGGCTATGCAGCATGTTTCGTCTTCGCAGCATTCATGATGGGCTTGGCTGCGCGAATGGCCAGCCGCCTAGCGGATGCGTCGTAAATAAACGTAATACGCACCGTGCCCGCCGTGCGTTAGGTGGGCAGGTGTAA
>JBLHXF010000070.1:0-6687 GCA_047629435.1 Yoonia sp.
GTGTCGGGATACGAGATACCCAATGAAAGGTGGAACCGACTGTTTGGATTGCGGCGGTTGATCAAATACGCGCCTTCTGGCGTCCGTCCGTCACCTTCGACCTGCTTGTGTTCTGTGGGTGCAAAACCCAACTCGAACTCATAAGTCCGCATCACTGTTGACCCGCTCAAAAGGCGCATGATGCGTGCCTCTTTAAACACTTGGACGCGAGTAATTTCAGGACCAGTATAAGCCTTGAATTTAGTCGCACATCCAGCCAGCCCAAGGGCCGCGCCAATCATCAAAAGTCGTCTGGAAATAATCATTACTGCCCCGGTCTATGCCGTTTCGCCATCAATACATCATTATGCGCATTATGTGGCAGAAAACTTTAATTAGATGGTCACGACCGCGTGAAACTGCCGACCATTTCCACATGTGGTGACCAGCGAAACTGATCCACGACCTGCACCCAACGCAAGGTAAACCCTGCTTTTTCCAGCTGTACCGCATCGCGTGCGAACGTTACCGGATTGCATGATACCATCGCAATTGTCTTCACATCTGACACCGCAAGCGTGGCGATCTGCGCCTCTGCACCCGCACGCGGCGGGTCAATGACGGCAGCATCAAATTTGCGCAGCTCATCAGGCTCCAACGGACGACGGAACAAATCGCGCGCCTCGGACGTAACACGCTTAAGCTCGCGGCCACCGCGCCAACCCCGATCAAGGGCAGCGACCATATCAGCGTCGCCTTCTACTGCATGGACTTCGGCGCGCGCAGATAGCGGTAGCGCAAACGTCCCACACCCAGCGAACAAATCAACGATCCGGTTCGCTTTGGCGGTAATCTCTTCAACGGCACCCAACAACGCGGCCTCGCCATGTTTGGTCGCCTGCAAAAATGCGCCTGGAGGCGGCGTTACGCGCGTAGTTCCCAAAAACTGCTCAGGCGGATTCATCGTGACAACCGGTTCTTCCGGCCAAACCAAACGAGCGATTCCGTTTTCTTGGGCAAACACCGCAAGCGTCTGACGCAGTTCTGGCGTCAGTGGCGTTTCGGTATCAACATAGATGTCCAAACCGGCGGCTGTTTCCGTCACGGTCAAAGCGATCTCAGCCTTGCGCGACGCAGCGATCACTACCAGTTTTTCCAAAACTGGAAACGCATCCATAATCCCGGGGGTCAAAAGCTGACAATCAGGCGTCGCGACCAAGTTGTGCGTACCCTTAGCATGAAAGCCCAACATGGCCCCGCCCTTGGTCCGCTTGCCAGCGATTTTGGCGCGGCGGCGCGATTGCGGTGGCGACGTCAGTACATCACGGAATGTCGTCGTGATCCGCTGGGCGGACAGCGCGCGCTCCACGATACCCAATTTCCATGCGGCCACAAAATCATCATTAGCGTGCTGCATCGCGCAGCCACCGCAGGTTTTGAAATGACGACAAGGTGCTGCAACGCGGTCGGGGGACGGCGTAATAATCCGCACCGTGCCATCCTGAGCGACTTCGATTTCTTCGCCAGGCAACACGCGAGGCAACAATGTGCGCCCGTCATCAACCTTGCCTAGACCCAGATGGGTTAGTCCTTCGATCATCGCCATAGTTTATTCCGCCGCATCTTTGACATTAATGAATCCACCCGACTGCCTGTTCCAATAACGCGCATAAAGCCCATCTTGGCGAAGCAGGTCGGCGTGCGTTCCCTGTTCCTTGATCTGCCCCGCGTCAAGCACAATAATCCGGTCCATGCGCGCAAGGGTCGACAAACGGTGCGCAATTGCGATGACAGTCTTGCCGTCCATCACGGTCTCTAACGCGGATTGAATGGACGCTTCGACCTCGGAATCAAGCGCACTTGTGGCTTCGTCTAGCACCAAAATCGGCGCGTCTTTCAAAATGGCACGGGCAATCGCAATGCGTTGACGTTGACCACCAGACAGCTTAACGCCCCGCTCGCCCAGATGCGCATCATATCCTTTGCGCCCCTGATGGTCGCGCAAATCTTTGATGAAATCTGTGGCCTCTGCTTGGGCTGCAGCAGCCTCGATCTCGGCCATTGACGCATCTGGCCTGCCGTATCCGATGTTGTCGCTGGCGGACCTGTTGAACATCGCCGTCTCTTGGGTGACCATGCCGATCTGACGACGCAGGCTTTCTTGGGTGACATCACGGACATCTTGCGCATCGATTAAAACCGCGCCACTTTCGGTATCGTAAAGCCGCAAAAGAACAGACACGAACGTGGATTTCCCCGCCCCAGATGCCCCAACAATACCCAGCTTTTCACCAGATGCGATCGTCAGATCGACACCGTGCAAACCACCTGCACCACCATCATAGGTAAACGTCACATCATCAAATTTGATCTGACCAGCGGTCACATCCATGATCGCAGCATCGACATTATCCACAAGTGTATGCGCGGGCGAAAGCGTACGGATCGCATCCTCAACTTCACCCACATCGGCATACATACCAAGTAAGGTAAAGCTGACCCAGCCAGTCATTTGCGCAAGCCGCAATCCAATAGACCCTGCAATAGCAATATCACCAGCAGTCGCAGTGCCCTGCGTCCAGAAATACAGCGTTGCCCCCACGATGATCAGCGGAAGCACACCAGCAAGGGTCATCAGGCAAAACCGGAAACCCGCAGATAACCAGCCAAAGCTAACAGTCGCAAGACGCATGTCTTCCAGCGCATCTATCGCCGTGCGGTCTTCAAACCTATCATGCGCAAACAGTTTGACCGTTTTGATGTTCGTGACAGTATCCACGATCTGCCCCGTGACCATCGCATTGCGCGCAGCTTTCTTACGCGACGCGACACGCACCCGCGGCAAGAAGAACCGGATCAACACAATATAGGCAGCAGCCCAAGCCGCAAGCAACGCGGCAGTCCGTCCATCGATGGTCAGCATTAGCAATACCGACCCGATCAAAGACGCCAATGCAAAAACAACCGTGTGGATCGTTTCAATCACTAGGTTCGTCGCAGCACGGGCCGCCTGACCCTGTTTTTGCGCAATCCGGCCAGCGAAATCATCGTCAAAAAATTGAACCGACTGACCCAGCGTGTGGCGGTGCAGCCGCGCATAAATAAGGGTCGTCAAAGATGGGCGCAACACGACGGCTTGCATCACGCCAGACGCACCCATCACGATAGGTCGCAAAACGACGAAAAATGCCGCAACGCCAAGCAATAGACCCATGTTCGTGTCGAAAAACTGTGTGCGATCCACATCCAAGGCGGCGTCGATCACAAGGCCAAGGATAAGTGCGGACAGAACCTCAAGCGCACCTGCGATGACGGACACAAAACTGCCCAGCGCCATATAGCGAAAGCTGCCTTTGAACGCCCAGATAAAGAACGCTGCGAACGTATTTGGTGGTGGCCCTTCCGCACGTGCGTTCGGGTTAATCAGGTTACTTGCGTTTCTCATGACTGTCCTAAAAACCCACCGGACTGCCGTGCCCAGAACTTTGCGTATTTACCGTTTTGATCAAGCAGACTGTTGTGTGTGCCGTCTTCAATCACGCGACCTTGATCCATGACAATAATCCGGTCCATCTGCGCAATGGTCGACAAACGGTGCGCGATTGCGATGACAGTCTTGCCCTGCATCATTTTATATAGAGTCTCTTGGATTGCAGCCTCGACTTCGGAATCTAGCGCACTTGTCGCCTCGTCCAAAATCAAGATCGGTGGATCTTTCAAAATCACACGCGCCAACGCAATACGCTGCCGTTGTCCACCAGACAGCTTAACACCGCGTTCGCCAACGCGTGCATCATAGCCTTTGTTGCCTTCGCTATCCTGAAGCTCAAGAATAAATTCATGCGCTTCGGCTTTTTTCGCCGCAGCGACAATCTGATCTTCAGATGCCGTCGGATCACCGTAGATAATGTTTTCGCGCACAGATCGATGCAGTAAAGAACTGTCCTGTTGGACCATGCCAATCGCAGACCGCAGGCTATCTTGCGTCACCTCTGCGATGACTTGACCATCAATGACAATCGCGCCCTGCTCCACATCATAAAATCGCAAAATGAGCTTAACCAGGGTCGATTTACCGGCACCAGATTGACCAACAAGTCCAACTTTTTGACCTGCTGCAATACTCAGATTAATGTGGTCCAGACCGCCTGTGTCCTTACCATAATGATGGGACAAATCACGCAATTCCAGCGCGCCGTCTGTGATCATCAGCGGGTTAGCATCAGATCCATCAAGCAACATGACCGGCTGTGCGATTGTTTTCATACCCTCGGCAACCACACCCAGATTACGATAGAAATTTGACACCGCCCACATGATCCAGCCAGACATGCCGTTCATACGTAGGGTCAAAGCCGTCGCAACCGCAACGACACCTATATCTGCAAAACCATGGACCCAAAGCCAAATCGTCCAAGCGACCACACCAACAATCAGAAATCCGTTCAGTACACTAAGCGAAATATCCATAATCGTATAGAGCCGCATTTCTTGTTGAAACGTCTGGCGGGCCTTCTCGATCACTTCTTTAGCATAGCCGATTTCACGGTCATGATGCGCGAACATTTTAACCGAATGAATGTTCGTGTAACTGTCAACAACACGGCCCGTTACAGCACTTCGTGCATCTGATGCTGCCTCGGACGCTGGCGTGATCTTTTTCACGACCCACCGCAGCAACGTACCGTAAAGCACGAACCAAATCAGCAGTGGAATGATCAGCCGGATATCCGCATCACCCAACAGGATCAGCGCGCCCACCAGATAGGCGATCGAAAACGTAAGCGCGTCGAAAACCTGAAACACCACCTCGCCCACAGCAGGGGGGGTTTGCATAATGCGGTTAGCGATGCGTCCGGCAAAGTCATCTTCAAACCAGCCGACAGATTGGCGCAACACCTGACGGTGCGCACGCCAACGCACCAATGTTCCGATATTCGGCATGATCGTTTGATTTAACAGCAGAACGTGCAACGCTTGGGTCAACGGCCGCATCGTCAGCAGAAAAATCGCGACAAGCATCAGTTCGGTTCCCGATTCCACCCAAACTTGCGCAGGTGTGCCATCAGACAAAATGTTCACCAGCCGCCCAAGATAGCCGAGCAACCAAACCTCAACGATGGCGACAATAACTGACAAGGCACCCGTGATCCAAAACACCCGCCGAAATGGACGTGTGTAATCAATTAGGAACGGCAAAAGCCGCTGTGATGGTGCGTCGGTGGCCTCATACTTTGTATAGGGGTCGACAAGATTTTCGAAAAAACGAAACATCTAGGTCTGCCTTTGATTGTAATACATCTGACATAGCGTGGTTCAGGTCAGAGGAAAACCGCCAGCGAAAAACCTGCCAGCGCGACGGCCATAATCCGCATAAAGATCAACCAAGCGCGCCGGTTATTCAGCAGCAATGACAGCAACGTGCCCGCCCATGTCCAGAACAGGCAAACGAACAGGTTGATGCCCGAAAACGCTGCAGCCAGATACATCGCTTGTTGGGTTGGTGAAAAGTCAGCAACATAAATCGCGGCCGCAAGTGCGACGACCCAGATTTTTGGGTTAACAGCTTGAAACAACACTGCCGCGATAAAGGTAAACGGACGAACACCCGTTTCGCGTTTTGTTACAGGGCGGGCCTGCCATAACCCCCAAGCCATCCATAAAATCCAAAGGGTCGCAATAACCTTAAGGCCGAAGATGAGCCATGGAACTGTCAGGATCAGAACCCCGACCCCTAGCCCTGTTAGCCCCGCAATGATCCCGACGCCCAGCGCGACACCAAGGATGTGCGGCACCGTCGCCTTGAACCCAAACCTTGCGCCAGAAGCCGTCAGTAAGACCACATTTGGGCCCGGCGAAAACAGCCCGAAGAAGACGTACGTCATCATCAGATAGATGGCGTTTGTGTCGCTCAAAGAAGATCAGCTTTGGTCAGGGTAAATCCAGATGCGATCCATTTCGTTTCTGCCAACTTCAACGCCTTGCCAAGCACAACACCTTGCAACGCAGGCATCAGGTCGGCAGCTTTCAGCGGAAATACTTGACCAGCGGCTGCTGCGAAATCATCAAGCCGTGCCGCATCAACAGGTTGGGTCATGCTGGCTTGTTCAATCAGATACCGATCTGTCGCCGCATTCGCTCCATTGCGATATGCCAGTTCAATCAGCGGCATGTCAGCAAGCCGCACATCAACTGCTTTTTGCTGCGCGTTCGACAATCGCAAGCGATCCCGTTCACCGCCAAGCGCGACAAGGCGCCGGATCGGATCGGGGTTTAACCCAAGGATTTGCTCAAGATGGACCAATACAGCAATCACATCGCGGGCGGCTCCTGGCAGAATATGCATCAGCACCCCCGACTGCCCCATTGCAGCAACTGCAGGCGCAGGGTCGGGCGCTGACAATAGCTTCAGCATCTCTGACGTCACCCTTTCGGCTGACAGACCATCGATCCCGTCGGCATACATGGCACAAGCGGCAAGACCATCGGCGTCGATGCCAGCATCAGTATCCCCATACCAAGCGTAAAACCGGAAAAACCGAAGGATACGCAGATAGTCTTCTTTGATCCGCGTTACGGGGTTTTCGATGAAACAGATACGGCGGGCGTATAGATCGGGCAAACCACCGAGCGGGTCGGCCACTTTCCCACGAATATCGCAATACAGCGCGTTCATCGTAAAATCGCGCCGGCGCGCGTCGTCTTCCA
>JBLHXF010000071.1:0-6232 GCA_047629435.1 Yoonia sp.
CCGTGTGGCACAGGCCCGTCGCCTTGATTTCCACCAAAACCTCACCCGCGCGCGGGCCTTCAAGGTTCACTTCCATGATCTCCAAAGGTTTCCCAGCGGCGACAGCAACAGCAGCTCGTGTGCGCATCATATATTTAGTCCTTCATTAGTTTGGGGCAGGGTCTGCGAAATACGCGGCATTTTCAACCTGCCGTTTGCAATGAGGGGGACCAAAGATGTGTTTTGTTACCTTGCCAAACACCACCTTGCTCGCGCAATACTGATCGCATGAAAAAACTGATTGCCCTTCTGGCCCTTGCGGCCTGTACAGCCACCGCACCCCAAACCGCTAAAGATCCAATTGGGCAGACATTGCCCACAGGCATTGACGATACATGTGGCGCGGTTAGGTACCATACATTGTTGAAAAAAGATGCAACCGCTTTGGAAAAAGTGCTGATTTTGGGTCAGGTTCGCGTTGTGCGACCAAATTCAATCGTGACCCAAGACTACCGACCTGAGCGGATGAATTTCCACATCAACGCCGCCAACCGGATTGGCAGAATTAGCTGCGGCTGATTTAGGGAGTTAAGCGAAAGGCCCCGAAAGGGAACACTGGGTGGGGGCTATAACGAACCCCTTCAGGAACCTTGTCGCTATGTGTTATGTTTGACGCTCAGCTGTGGCGACATCAGGGACGTTTCGTGACATCTGCGCGGTTCTTTTGGGGCAAGATTACGGCGGCGCCTTGCAATCAGTCGCGATCAGCGCAAATCTTACCTTATGACGACACAACCCCCGATTCCGTTCCATCCAGATGCAGCCGTTCAAGTCGCGTTTCACCGCACTGAGCTTACATTGCTCATGGGTCTTTACGGGCGCATGGTCGCTGCAGGTGAATGGCGCGATTACGGACTGTCGTTTCTCCGTGAAGTTGCCGTTTTTTCCGTATTCAAACGCACGGCTGAAAACCCGATCTACCGCGTTGAAAAACGCCCTAAGCTGCGCCTCCGCCAAGGGCAATATGCGGTCATTGGAATTGACGGGCAGGTTTTGAAACGCGGTAATGACCTTAAGCAAGTCCTGCGTGTTCTTGAACGCAAACTGATCCGCGTGGTCGATTAAAGCCGTTTGCGGGCCGTCACGTCCCCATCACCTTGGGCTGCAATCCGCAAAATAGCGTTTCTAATTGGTTCATAGACGGTCGCCATGTGATGCGCGTTGGCATGGATGATCGTGGCCTCGTCGACCATCAACCCAACGTGGCCAGTCCAAAACACCAAATCACCACGCTGTAAGTCGCCGTCGATGTCGACGCCAAGCGCATCGCATTGCTGGTCACTATCAGCCGGACACGCAATGCCACAGGCCAAGAGCCCTGCAGCCACTAGCCCAGAACAATCGATCCCATAGGTGGAATTACCGCCCCATAAATAGGGCACGCCAAAATGCATTTGCGCGATCGTAACTGGATCAGTGAACAACCGGTCGACGGGGCGTAGATGGGACTTTGGAATAAAACCAACATCAGTCTCGAAAAACTTGCGCCGTTCATCGACCACGGTGATACGGGCCCCAAATGGCAAACCCATTAGATCGGCCGATTTGAACGTCTCTTCTTGGTAGACATGGGTCGCAGACGTGCCCACCATATGGGTCGGCGTAGCGTGCGGGCCCAATGTGTCAGACCGCACATAGCCAACATAATCGTCCGCCCCTTGTACAAATGACCAACCATCACGGTTTTCAAATACCGTCACCGTTGCACCGCGCAAAAGTTGCCGTTCACGCGGACCAGACGGGGTGGAATTCAGATCAACCACGGGCTGGACAACCGACATTGACGTTCCATCAACATATGCATCAGCCTGCACCTGCCCACGCAAACGGGTCGCAGCCACCCGCCCGTTTGCAGCAATCAGGCGCGTGTCTGTCATAAATCCAGCAGCTCTGGCAATGCCGCAAGAACAGCGCGCGCGCCCATGCCAACCCCACCCTTGGGCCGTGCTGGAGCCGCCGATTGGTTCCAGCCGTAAACGTCAAAATGCATATATGGGCTTTCGACAAAGCGGCGCAGGAACAAGGCCGCCGTGATGCAGCCCGCAAAGCCGCCACTAGGGGCATTGTCCAAATCCGCGATTCCAGGTTCGATCATCGCCTCGTAAGGGGTGTGAAATGGCAGTCGCCAAACAGGATCGGCGACAGTGCGTGCAGCCTTGGCCAGTGCATTTGCATGGTCATCACTGTCCGTAAAAAACGGCGAGATATCCGGACCAACGGCGACACGCGCCGCACCTGTCAGTGTTGCCATCGAAATCACCAGATCAGGTTCATCTTCGTCTGATAACGTCAACGCATCAGCCAGCACCAACCGCCCTTCGGCGTCAGTATTGTTGATCTCAACCGTCAGCCCCTTGCGGCTGGTCAGAATGTCTTGCGGGCGGAACGCATTTCCATCAATGCCATTTTCAACCGCAGGCACCAGTACCCGCAATTGCAGCGGCAACCCAAGACCCATGATCATATGCGCCAGCCCCATAACAGTTGCAGCACCACCCATGTCCTTTTTCATCAGACCCATCGACCCGCCGGATTTGATGTTCAAACCGCCTGTGTCAAAGCACACGCCCTTGCCGACCAGCGTCAGCTTTGGTCCCTTCTTCCCCCAGCGTAAATCTAGCAAACGTGGGGGGCGGGTTGATGCGCGTCCAACGGTATGGATCATCGGGAAATTGGCCGACAACAGGTCTTCACCCGCAATAACATTCACCTCGGCGTCGTGGTCTTTTGCGAGGGCGCGAAACGCCTCTTCCAATTCGTAAGGACCCATGTCGGATGCAGGGGTATTGATCAAATCGCGGGTCATAACCTCACCGGCGGCAATAATCGCAAGTCGAGCGGCATCTACGCCCTTGGGCGCAACCAACATCGCAGCCGGTTCGGACGGGCTGGTGTAATAATCAAAACAATAAGATTCGAGAAGCCACCCAAGCGCCGCCTCTTCCAAATCAGCCAAAGGCAATTCCGACACAATTTGGTAGGTTGCCTGAGGAAGTTTGCGCGCAGCAGCCCCCATATGAAACCGCCCCCGCGCCCGTGATCCAGCAGTGCCATACCCCACAAGCGCGCACCCGATGGTACCTTCGGCAGATGGGACTGTCAGACACCGCCCCAATTGGCCCGTAAAACCTTGTGCATTTGCCCACGCTTTTGCGGTCTGCGGGATTTGATCCAAATCATCACTAGGGATGACATAAAGGTCGATCGCATTCACATCGGAGTCGGCAAAAGCAAGGGTCATAAAGTATCTTCCACAATTGTTACTGTGACACGATACCCCACCAACGGGTGGTCGCAAGGGCCAGTTTAGCTTGGGTGTCGGTCCCGAAAGGTCCAAATCTCCGTGACAGCGACATCAAAACCACGTTCTAAACGCGCCAATGTCGCGCTAAGGGCGACGCCGTCTGCCTGCAATGCGGCAGTCGCAACATGACTTGCAGTACGCGACACATCCGTCAGGCCAATCTGCGTTGCAACCTGCATGATGCGGCGGGCCGGTGTGGCAATTTGGTCAAATGCATGGGCATTCTTGGCCACTTGCAGCGCATCAAGGCGATAAGCGATATCTTCCAACACGCGGCAAATCATTTCCTCTGCTTCAGTTTGCCCTTTGACGGCGAAAATATAATCCACTGGGGCTGGGTCAAGCTGCGCTGTTTGACGGCACTGCAAAACTGACACAGGAACCTGTGGGCGAATGGGTGCAGATCGATCTGCAAAATGTGTTTGTTTTTGTTCCATACATGCACACTAGCGCAACTTGGTTCTCAGAAGGTTGAAGTGGACAATTGAAATTTATCCAAATTCATGAAAATGCGTATTAACATTGGCAAAACTTTGACGGAGCCTCACTATGAAATTCGCCCGCCCTGTGCCAGCATATCTGGTCAACCGCTATCATGGTTGGAAAGCCACGACTTTCGCCGAGAACAAAGGCTGGTATCGCCGCCTTGCCGACGAAGGGCAGCGCCCGCGCGCTATGGTCATTTCGTGCTGCGACAGCCGCGTGCATGTCACGGCGATCTTTGGTGCCGATCAGGGCGAATTCTTTATTCACCGCAACATCGCCAACTTGGTGCCGCCGTATAACCCCGACGGGGAATATCACGGTACGTCGGCAGCCATCGAATACGCGATCACAGCATTACACGTTTCGCATTTGGTTGTGCTCGGACATTCTGGCTGTGGCGGGGTCGAAGGCTGCTATAATATGTGTTCCGGTCAGGCTCCAGAGTTAGAAAGCAAAAGCAGCTTTGTTGGACGTTGGATGGAAATCCTTCGCCCCGGCTACGACCGCCTACCTAATGGAACAGAAGCCGAGAGAATGCACGCACTTGAAAAACAGGCTGTGCTGATATCACTTGAAAACCTTGTGACATTCCCGTTTATCAAAGATGCCATCGAGAACGATACTTTGTCACTGCACGGCGTTTGGAATGACATTGGTGATGGCGGACTAGAAGTTTACGATCCAAATATAGACGCATTTTCCCCGATCTAATTTGCAGTAAAAAGGTTTTGATATGAACGCGATCTTCGACCTTGCGATTTCCAACCTGATCTCACCGATCATCCTTAGCTTCGCTTTGGGGCTGGCCGCTGCATGGGCACGATCCGATCTGACAATCCCCGAAGCTGTGGCCAAAGGCATGTCGATCTATCTGCTGTTTGCGATTGGGTTCAAAGGCGGGGCCAGCGTGGCAGACCACGGCGTTGACGGCACCTTGCTGGCGGCTGTCGGCGCGGGGGTCGTGCTGTCGTTTGGCCTGCCATTCGTTGCCTTCGCGATGTTAAAAGTCATGACAGACCTGTCCCGCACAGATGCAGCGGCCGTTGCTGCGCACTACGGGTCGATTTCGATTGTGACATTCGTGGCGACCACATCTGTCCTTGAAGGACGCATGATTGAAGCCGAGGGATATATGGTCGCCGTCGCCGCCGCGATGGAGGCCCCCGCGATCCTTTCGGCCCTGTGGCTTATGGCCAAAAGCGGCAAGGGCACCAAATTCGATCCAACCTTGATGCGTGAAATTTTGTTGAACGGATCCATCGTATTGCTTGTCGGCGCGTTTTTCATCGGGGCTGTCACGGGTGAAAAAGGGCTGGCTGAAATAGCACCGTTCATCGTCAGCCCGTTTAAGGGCGTGTTGTGCCTGTTCCTGCTCGACATGGGACTGATCGCGGGGCGTGGATTGCGCCAAGCCAAGGGGCTGATCAACATGCAACTTGTGGCATTTGGCATCGCGATGCCGCTGATTGGCAGCGTGATTGGATTGGGCTTTGGCATGCTGATCGGGCTCAGCCTTGGCGGGACCGTTTTGATGATGGTCCTTTCGGCATCTGCCAGCTATATCGCTGTACCTGCCGCGATGCGTGTGGCGCTGCCCCAAGCAAACCCGACGATCTATCTGACACTCTCGCTGGGGATCACATTCCCGTTCAACCTGACACTTGGCATCCCTCTGTACCTGACAATGGCGCAGTGGGTCACAGGAGGCTAAACTATGGAAATGCATGACGCAAAACGGGTCGAGATCATGATCGAAGCACCCTTGGAACGACGCCTGACAGACGCACTGCACGCAGCCGAAGTCACCGGCTTTACCGTGCTGCCAGTTTTGGGCGGATCAGGGCGATCAGGGCGCTGGTCACGCGACGGGCAAGTGGGCCGCGCAGGTATGGTTGCAGTGATCTGCCTGATCAAACCAGATCGGCTTGATACATTGCTCAAAGCCGCATTCGCCGTGGTGGAACCCCACATCGGCGTGGTGAGCATCACAGACGCGCAAGTTCTGCGGGCAGAGCGGTTTTAAAAGGCCAAGAGCCTCGAGCACTATTAATCCACAATGGCGGTTATGCGGACAAAGCTGCCGTTTGCTAGACCTTCCCCAATGGCGGCTCGCGGCATGGCACAAATGCCGAGACCACCGAAGTTAGCAGCAGACCAAATAGATTTTTCAGCCTTATTTGAAGTGTGCTTAAGCTATACGAGACGGTTCATCCTGCATGAACGCCGCCACATCGGTATAGAGTTTGTCCCAATCCGTGAACTCGCGCACACCGTCGACAAGGTCCACATTGCGCCCATCTAACACAACATGTTGGACGACTTGGCTCTCAAAATAATCATAGCTACTTGTGCGGACAGCGCCTGCGGTCAACGCCCTAAAGTCAGGCTCAAATTTGGTTCGCA
>JBLHXF010000072.1:0-5952 GCA_047629435.1 Yoonia sp.
CTTCCAGATCAAAGATCGGATCCAAAACCAGAACCAGCCGCGTCTCACCTGACCCTTCAATGGGTGGTGATCGGTGCAGCAGACCTGCTCGGGGCTGTTCTGGCCAGAGTGTGCCGCGCAACAATATTGGTGTGCCTGTTGGGACCGTAAAGATACGTTCGGGGTCAGCGCCATCGACAGAGTTACCATATTGGGTCTCAATGCCCCGATATATGCAAACGAGCCGGGCGGTCATGGCATCAATATGGAACTTGCGGCATGCGTTTGCGGTGACGCGACTAAGCCGAAGGCGCACATAGGGAGCATCCATCAAATCGCAAAAGAGATGTGATAATGCGGCGATATCCTCGATGAGACGCTGTCGATGTGGCCCCTCCGGCATCAATGATGTATCGCATAAGCCCGACAGAACAGAGAGCACGCGTTGGGGCTTCAGGATCAACCAAGCGGACGGCAGATTTTCCGGGTCCACCCCGTCAATCCAAGTCTGAAAAGCAGGCAGAGGTTGCCGCTGCCAAATCGCCGCTGCACATCCCGGCTTTGCCAGAATGTTAAGGTTCTCGGGCACATGTGCCACACCAACGCCGATGGCAGCACTTTGCAGCACGTCCTGCATCATCGTCATGCCGCCTGCTCCACACGACGCCACAGTGGGAACGGGTCTGGAAAGTCAGGCAGGGTCTCTGGCGATTTGGCTAAATCTTGTGACACGAGCGCAGCATCCAACCGCCCCTTGATATCAGCCCAGTCAATCCCTGACCCGATAAAAACGATCTCTTGCCGACGGTCGCCCCAGGGTTCTTGCCAGTGTGCCTTTATATAGCTTGGAATACTGTCATGCTCGGGCCAAAGGTCCCTTGGCACGGATGCCCACCATGTGCCCATTGGTTTGATCGACGACAACGCACCAGCAAGCGAAAATTCCGCCACCCAATCAGGCCGCGTAGCGATCCAGAAATGCCCTTTTGCGCGTATCACACCTGTTAGGTCGCCATTCAGAACCGCCATTACCTTTTCAGGTTCAAACGGCCTGCGCGCCCGGTAGACGAATGAAGCGACGCCGTATTCTTCGGTTTCAGGGATGTGATCTGCAAAGCCATAGAGCTCTTTGGCCCACATGGGATGTTCTTGCGCCTTCTCAAAATCGAACAACCCTGTGTTCAGGATTGCATTCGCAGGCACATCCGAATGAGAGGTCTCGATGATTTTGGCATCTGCGTTCAGGCTGCGGATGATCTGAAGGGCAGCCTCAATCTGGTGGGAAGTGGCGTCCGCGACCTTGTTCAATACGACAACATCCGCGAATTCGATCTGTTCGACCAACAGGTGGACCAACGTGCGCTCATCGTCTTCACCAAGTGTCTCGCCCCGGTCCTTCAAGAAATCGTGGCTGGAATAATCACGCAGCAAGTTCACTGCGTCCACGACGGTGACCATCGTATCAAGACGCGCGACATCCGAAAGGCTTTCACCATCTTCATCGCGAAAATCGAAAGTGGCAGCGACGGGAAGCGGTTCGGAAATGCCCGTGGATTCGATCAGCAGATATTCAAAGCGTTCCTCATTCGCCAACCTGCGCACTTCGGCGAGCAGGTCATCGCGCAACGTGCAGCAGATGCATCCGTTCGACATCTCGACTAGCGTTTCATCTGTGCGGCTTAACTCAGTATCCGCGCGCACGAGGTCGGCGTCGATGTTCACCTCGGACATGTCATTGACAATGACCGCAACACGCAGACCGTCGCGATTATTCAAGACGCGGTTAAGCAGTGTGGTTTTACCGGCCCCAAGAAAGCCGGATAGGACGGTGACAGGAAGTTTTTTGGTCATTTGGAATGATCCTTATGCGATTTTGGCAGCTTGATGGGCGCGCAGCATCTCAAAACTGTAAACAAGTTCTGAGCGGGTGATGTCGCGGGCAATGACAACGATGCGCGACTGACAGGTTGTGCCCTGCCAGTCGTGCAGCGGCACCGGTGGGTCAAAAAGATGTTGTACGCCGTGAAACACGAACGGCATCTCAATGCCGACCAGATGTACGATGCCTTTCACGCGCAGGATGTCAGGCCCGCGCAGCCTGATGAGTGTGTCGAGCCAACGATCAAACGCATCGGCAGGAATAGGATCGTCCAAGACAATGGACGCCGATCCGATCCGCGCGTCGTGTTTGGGCAGCGGGGCTGTGGGTACCGAAGACGGGGCGAAACCTGAAAGATTATTAAGTGGATCACTGGATATAAATGCAGATTCAGGTACAGGTGGTATCAGCCATGCCATGGCCTGTTCTGATGTTCCCTGAGGGCGCATGCCACTCAAATCCCAAAGGGCTGCGGTTGGCACCACACCACAATCCGCCCGCAAAATATCTGCTGTTGGGTTGAGTGATCGTAGCCGTGTTTCAAATGCCACTGATGTGCTCTCTGAGACCAAATCGGTCTTACTTAGAACAAGCAAATCCGCCATCGCAACTTGTGAAACGGCTTCGAATTGACGGTCAAGCGTGTCCGGACCTGTTGCTGCATCCACCACCGTGACAACCCCGTCTATACGGAAATTTCGTGCCAGATAAGGATCAACTAAGAACGTATGTAGAATGGGGGCGGGGTCCGCGAGGCCCGTTGTCTCGATCACGACACGCTCAAAGGTCAGGCGGTTTTCTTGTTTGCGTGCAGCCAAATCTTGCAGGGTGCGCGACAGGTCACCGCGAATGGAACAGCACAGGCAGCCGGATTTCATCAAGACAACTTCTTCGTCCACGGTCTCGATCAGATCATGGTCAAGCCCCGCTTCGCCGAATTCATTCACGATGACAGCGATCCGTGGTCCGGTTGCGTTGGTAAGGATCGCATTGAGGAGTGTGGTTTTTCCCGCACCAAGAAAGCCTGTCAGCAGGGTAACTGGTAAGCGGGTATCTTTTGCGGCCATAGTACCAGTCATTCTGTTCTACTTTTCTATTTTAGAATGTTATGACATAACATTAAATTGACAGTCAAGATGTCTTAACCCAAGTAGGGGAACAACATACCGATACTGATGGCGATGATCAGGACCCCTCCAGTCAAATGCAGTGTTGCTGAGATGGCTTGCATCCCTTGGTGGTCCCATGCCCCAAGACCAGCCAACCACCGCGCGGCGACGCCAGAGGTAGCAAACGTCAGGTTAAAGGCTGCGGTCCCAAGGCCCATCGTGATCACTGCGAGACATCCAGCCGCAAAAGCATCGAAACGGGCTGCTATCACCAGAACAAATAATGCGCCGGTGCACGGTCTTATCGCGATGCTGGCGATCAAAGCGACCGAGTCGCGTGTCGAGGTCAGCGTCGCCACGTCGTTGACACTTGGGCCATGCGCGTGGCCACAGCAGCCGTGTGTGACATGCTTGGCTTGGCTGATTTTATGCCAACTGCGTGCGCCGCGAAATATTAACACAGCCCCAATCGCGGCGATGGCCGCGTAACTTGCGGGTGCAAGCCAAGTCTCCGTGATGTCAGCCAGATCAGTTGACCCTATTTGCAGAATAAAGTAGAGACCACCGACCAAAAGGATGGCCGTCGCTGCCTGTGCCAGACTGGATAGAACCGTCAGTATACTCAACCGTTTTAGGGTAGCGCCACTGGCAAGGGCGGCTCCACCAATCAGCACTTTCCCATGCCCCGGTCCAAGGGCGTGAAAAAAGCCATAAGCGGCCGTCGCGCTGCACAATGTCCAGACGGCACGTGGATCACCCGCTTGAATACCCCTAAGCGCACCAGCCATCACGTTCTGGAACGTACGTTGTTCACCAGCGGCCCATTGTTGAATTTCAAACCATGGCACAATGCCCCACGCAGCAGCACCGACAGCCAAGATACACAGAACGATCACACCAAACCTTAACCACATGTCAGCTGCACCTCATCAGAGAAGAGCCGTCCGATATTCTCTACCGCGGGTATATCTTCACGCCCAAGTGCAGCCATCTTGTCTTGCAAGGCACTTTCTGCGGCTTTTGGTTCAAACGGTACGATCTGTGCCTGACAATCTTCTGGCAGATTGGGCGGGTTTATCGCGGGTAAAATGGTATAAGCGTAGTAAAAAAATGGATCATAAAGACGTAGGTATACGGGTGTATTGTCAATCCTGACAGAATGCGACAATGGCAGATCAAATGAGACTTCGACTTGATTGTTGTTAAGGGTGACGCCAGCGGCTTCCGGGCGTCCGAGCGGATAATCTTGGCCCGCGAGTTCAAGGTAGACATCGCCCTTGTATGCGCGGTCCCAGTTGGTTTCGCCCTCTATGATTGCGGCGCGGTCAGCATCATTAAATTGCCCATCTCCATCCTGATCCAAATTCAGGGATTCAAACAGAATAAGCGTTGTAAATTCATCGTAAGTCCATGAAATGCGCAGCGCTTTCAATTGCCCGTCAGTTCCAAAAATAAAACCAGTGCGCGCATCAACAAAGACATGCGGATGTGCCTTGGCGGGTCCACCAAGGCACATCGCGACGCATATTATGCCCCAAAACCTATGTGACACGGAATACTTGTGCTCCATTTTGGCCCAAATCTTAGTTGGCTGGCTTTACAGGGCGGATGCGCTTACATGCAGCCCGCAAGAGCGGTTGACAGGTTTCGGATCAGTTGAGGGTAAAGTGCTGGACCCGATTCCAGATCAGAACCAAGCGGATCAAGAATGCCGGTCTGCGCGTCGGTTCCATCAAGAACAGTTACGACAAGGCCCGGATTGAACTGCGGTTCAGCCAGAACGCAATCGATGCCTTGCTCGGCGATCCGGTCTTGGATCTCGGCAATCCTTGCCGGGCTAGGATCAGACGCATCGCCGATGGAAATGGCACCGGATGCTGGAAAATTAAAGTCCATTTCGAAGTACTGATACGCGTCATGGAATACGATGAAACGACCATCACGGACCGGATCAAGTGTTGCTGTTACCTCACCAATCATGACTTTGATTTCGGCCCGACCTGCCGCCGCATTGGCAAAATAGGCACCTGCGTTCTCCGGATCAGCAGCAGAAAGCTGACCGGCAATCACGTTCATCCATGTCATTGCATTTTGCGGTGACAACCATGCGTGTGGATCATGCGCGCCGTGGTCATGTCCTTCGTGACTGGCCTCGTCTTCATCATGATCATCATCTGCGTGATCGTCGTGGCCCTCTTCTTCATGGTCGTCATGTGCCTCGTCGGCGTGATCATCATCGTCTTTGTGATCGTCATCTTCTTCATGGTCCTCATGGGCCTCGAACAACGCACCCTCACGGAACTCCAATTCGATCGTGCCATCTGCTTCAAGCAATTCAGTCACATTGGCATCCGGGGCCAGTGTTTCAATCGTATCTGCCAGCCATGGCGTCAAACCGGACCCAATCCAAAATACAAGATTGGCATCCTGCAACGCGGCGGCCTCAGACGGGCGAAGGCTGTATTCATGTGGGCTTGCACCGAGCTGAATAATCAAATCGGGTGTGCCGACACCGTCCATGACCCGAGCAACTAAAGAATGAACTGGTGCGATATCCACAGCCACCCGTGGTGCATCGGCAAATGCGGTTCCTCCCATCAAAGTGGCAGTTAAGGAAAGGGTAAGAAGCTTTCTAGACATTGGTGTCTCCATGTGATTGTATAACATTACAGGCGCAATAACCGAAATGTAATAACATGACAAGTGAGTCGAACAAGATAAACGCCGCAACTGGCCCGTTGGGGTTTGCGCAACATGATCATCGCACTTGTATAAGTGATGCGATTGCCGCTGCCGAAACCCGTTGTGCAACTGATGGTCTTCGCTTTACGCCTGTGCGGCGCAAGGTATTTGAGATACTGCTGCAAGAGCATCGGGCACTCGGCGCTTATACGATTCTGGACCGGTTGCGCGAAGCCGGGTTTGGGTCGCAACCACCCGTTGCGTATCGTGCGTTGGACTTTCTTGTCGCAAATGGTTTAGCCC
>JBLHXF010000073.1:0-5483 GCA_047629435.1 Yoonia sp.
GCCAACGCCACTGCGCTTCATGGTGGCGTGACGAGACCGGCGAATGGCTCGGGTTGCCCTCAGATGTGCTAGCAATTCCTTCTTAAGTACGCCGCGTGTCTGGATAAACAGGCTTCTATAGATCGTCTCGTGCGAGATCCGCTTATCTTCATCATCAGGATGTTCACGCATCAGCCAGCCTGCGATTTGTTGCGGGGACCACTTACGGATCAGCTTGGCTGATATTGCTCCGCAGAGATAGGTATTGCCTGCCAACTTGCACCGCTTGGGTCTTTGGGTTCGCTCCCACGCGGCCGCCTCAGACTGGGTTGCGCGATACTGGGCAGAGCCGCCATTCCGCCTGACCTCGCGGCTGATCGTTGATGCTGATCGCTTCAGGGACCTCGCAATGGATCGTAAAGACATCTGCGCACGCAGACCTCTGGATATCTCCTCGCGGTCGATCAGGGTCAGAGCAAGGCGAGACCGCACACGGTCGGGTGGACGAATGCCACCAGTGCGAGCAAGAAGTGGATAAATTGATGACGACGAGCGATCAAACCCACGCCCAATCGAGTTCATCGACTCCCCACGTTGCCATCGATCCCATATCTCTGACTTCTGTTCATCTGTGAAAAATACTCGGCGACGATACTTCATTGGGCACACTCCATCTCTTCCTAAAGATTAAAATGTTGCGTCGACCGGTTGAAACCGCCCCGCATAGCGGACCTCGGTGCGCACCGCAGCGAAGGTCGGGTTTGAGCCCACTTTACCAAATTTCTGCTCTGCAGCTAATGACTGCTTTGGAGGCCTGTCTGGAGCGCCTGTGTTCAATTTTCAGGAACAACTGATGGCAAGTCTTTCAGCGTCACTAGATGATTTCGTCTTCATCAAACATCGGATCATCGCTCAACTGAGTGTTCAAATCTTCGACCATGTCCTCGGCTTTCGCTATCGATTTAACACGGGCAAGATGGAAAATAGCGTCACCTTCATTCACAATGGGCAAAACGGCGCGACCAACAATAATGCCGTCGAATGGCGCCACTATATCGTCATCAATCTCACCAAAAGGATCAGAAATCGACGCCATCAACTCCCCTTCTCGGACGAGATCGCCATCTGCACGAAACGTGCGCAACAGTCCTCCAGTGGGTGCGCGTAACCACTTGCTTGAGGGGCAGAATTGCGGTGAAGTTTTGACCTTGGCAATCCCTTTGCCCGCTACCATGCCCTTATAACGCAGTACGCGCAAAATACCTGCAACGCCGGACCTTACCGAGAATTCATCGAAACGCAGGCCCTCGCCTGCCTCGAACAACAGCACGTCGACACCAAGATCCTTGGCCGACCCGCGCAGTGATCCTTCGCGGACGTTTGATTGCATGATGATCGGCGCGCCAAAGACGTTGGCCAGATCGAGCATTTCCGGGTCGTCCGGCGATACGCGAATTTGAGGATAGTTAGTGCGATGTATCGCTGCCGAATGTAAATCAATTCCAAGATCACTGCGTGCGACGATCTCGGTCATAAAGATATGTGCAAGGCGTGACGCAAGTGACCCTGCTTCACCTCCGGGAAACATGCGGTTAAGATCGCGCCGATCTGGCAAGTAGCGAGAATGGTTCAGAAAGCCGTAGGTGTTGACGATCGGGACCACGATCAACGTGCCTTTGATAGCCCCAAGGCTTGGCGAACGCAGCAAACGGCGCACGATTTCAACCCCGATCACTTCATCGCCATGGATGCCTGCACAGACGAAAATCGTCGGGCCGTCAAGGCGTCCATGGGTGACGTTCACCGACATTGTCACCGGCGTATGATCAGACAAAACGCTCACCGGAACATGAACAGTCCGGCGCGTACCGGGCGAAACACGTTCGTTGCCAATGATAAAGTCAGCGCGTTTAGGCATTAACCTTTCCCTTTTGTTTTGGTTGCACCAGGTTTGGCATACTTTTCGATATATTCGATGACCTTGCCAGCAATATCGAGGCCTGTTGCTTTCTCAACTCCTTCAAGACCGGGTGAGGAATTCACCTCCATCACCACAGGCCCATGGTTTGCACGCAGCATATCTACACCGCAGAAATTAAGCCCCATGGCCTTAGCTGAACGGATCGCAGTAGAGCGTTCTTCGGGCGAAAGCTTGATGACATTGGCCGACCCACCTCGGTGCAGGTTCGAGCGGAATTCGCCTTCGGCCCCGGTCCGTTTCATAGCGGCGATGACTTTGCCGCCGACAACGATGGCACGGATATCAGTACCACCCGCCTCTTTGATGAATTCTTGCACGAGGATGTTAGTATTTGTCGCGCGGAACGCCTCGATCACAGATTGGGCTGAACGGTTGGTGTCGGCAAGGACGACGCCCAATCCTTGGGTGCCTTCAAGAAGTTTGATCACAAGCGGTGCGCCACCGGCCAGTTTCAGAACCTCATCGGTTTGTTTGGGATCATGGGCGAAGGTTGTGACTGGCAGTCCAATACCGTCGCGTGCCAGCAACTGCATTGACCGCAATTTATCGCGTGATCGCCCAATAGCGACGCTTTCGTTCAGCGGATAAACACCCTGCATTTCAAACTGGCGTAAAACAGCCATGCCATAGAATGTGACAGATGCCCCAATACGCGGGATGACAGCATCGTAGCCTTCAAGCTTTTCACCGTCGTTATAATAGACCTCGGGCCTGCGCGAGGCGATGTTCATGTAGCAGCGAAGGGTGTTGATGATATCAAGTTGATGCCCCCGTTCTTCAGCAGCTTCTTTCAAACGCTTGTGGGAGTACAGATTTGGGTTACGCGCTAACATTGCGATTTTCATGGGGAATCCTTTTCTGCCTTACGGCTTTGATTTGGTCGTTCCTTCGTTAACAGGGCACGGCGCGTGTGCACCGCGATAGAGTGGTTTTTCAGTGCCGTCCGGCCCACGATCAGGCTAAACGTCATGTTTTCACGATCAGTCAGTGACAGATCAATGGTCCACATGCGTCGGGCCAGTCGGAATTTCGTCCGAATGACGATACGCTCTTGCGCCACGCCGCTTGTATTCTTGATGCTGCGACTGGAATGAACCGGACTTTCAATCGTGACAAAGTCAGCCCCGTCAGTCGTATGGGTCGTGAACCTGACCCAATCTTCTTCACCCTTCTTGAAGGGGGTGATGTCAGTTGCGTGAATTGCAGATGTCCGCGCTCCGGTATCGATCTTTGCTTTGATATCGAGCAGCCCAAGATCAGGCAGGTCGACATATTCCATCCACCCAATAACTAAGATCGGCCGTTCTGTTTTGGCTGCGCGTTGTTGATCAATCATCTGGGTCAAACGAGCCACGGCATCATGAGGGTCGCGAGGCTGAGCACAAAGAAAAATCCTGCCATATCAGTGATTGTTGTTAAAAGCGGACCGCTTGCAACCGCGGGATCTTGGCCAACACGTTTCAGTATAAGTGGTACAACCCCACCAATTGAGACAGCAAGAATGGTATTTAGCGCGAGTGCGAGACCGATAACCAACCCCAACGCGGGATTGCCTTTCCATACCCAAGCCACAATGCCAATCAAGATACCCAGAGCGATCCCGTTAATGATGCCGACACTCACTTCCTTAAGCCAGACCCGAAATGCATCTGAAGGGCGTACAAGACCCAGACTGAGTTCGCGCATAGTTACGCCAACCGCTTGATTGCCGGAACAACCGCTCATATCCGACACCATTGGCAAAAATACAGCGATTGCGATTACTGCAACAAGCGTTTCTTCGTAGGCGGAAATAACGCTGGCTGCGATGATGTTCAAAATAATGTTGGCCGAAAGCCACGCCAACCTGCGGCGGGACCGTAACCATGTTGGCATTGAACGTAACTCATCCCCCACGACACCTTGGCGTTTCAAGCTTTCGCTCTCAGAGCGCTCTAGCGCTGCGGCACTGACAGCGGCGCGCGACACGACGCCGACAAGTGTTCCATCGGCTTCCACAACGGGAATGCCCAAAAATGCGTGTTCATCAAACAGATCTTCAAGGTTGAACAACGGCATATCAACCTGGACGGTCAAAGGCGTTGTCATAATCGTCGTTAGCAAGTCACTGCGTTTAGATGTCAGAAGCCCGCGCAAAGAAACCACACCAACCGGTTTTCCGTCTTCATCAATGATATAGGGGTGCTGACCTCGATAGCGTTCGAAATCATCGTCAGCACTCGCCAAGTCCCGTAGCACTTTGCCAACAGTCTGTGTGTTAGAAAACGAAAAGGCCTCGGCGACCATAAGGCCACCAGCGGTATCATCGTCGTACGTCACAAGTCTGCGGACGTCGGCCGCATCATCAGAATCCATCTCAGACAGGATCGCTTCCGCGTCCTCGGCGTTCAGATCGCCAATAAGATCCGCCTGAACGTCGGAATCCAGTTCCTCCATGATTTCAGCAGCTCGGATCGCAGTCAGACCTTCGATCAAGTCTGCTGCGGTTTCTGCGGGTGCTTCTTCAATCAATTCCGCAGCTAGTTCTGCTGGAACCAGCGATAAAACAAGAATGCGGTCATCTACAGACAAGTGCAAAAGTTCCCGCAACGCTTCGCTTAGCGGTAGCGGATCAAGCAATTCCACTAATGATGTCAGGTCATTGGCATCAGCCGCCGCTTTGATTCTTACGGGGAGATCAAGGTCAACTTGAGCGATGTTTGGTCTGTCGAGCATGAAACGGCTCCTTTCAGTCTTACACATAATTAGACAAATTAAATTTGTCTATAGACAATATTTAGTAACACGATATGCTCGTAGAATGAAAAATTTAGAAGACACAGCCAAAACACTGGCAGACATGTACGCCGATGACTTTGGGGGTAAACCTTCAGGTCGCTACCGGATTTCACGCAAACTCATTTGCGATACCGCAGGACAACGTAGGTTGTACCAAGAAGATATCACCTCATTGACACGCAGGCTGCTTGAGCATGGGTTTATCTTGATCGACTTGGAGACCTTCTTCGTCGTGATGAGCGCCAATGCGTTCGTCAATTATAGACGTGCTGCAAAAGAGGTCGGCAGAAGCAAGCTACAATGAATTACTTTGGAACCTCGGTACCAAAAGACAATGGGCAACAAGTGACACGAGGCATATAGCCTCACGCACGCGGGCAATTCTGCCATCACCCAGTCAACTTGGAGATTCCTTTGTCAGAAAGAGCCATTCAACCCATTTGTGCCTTCGATATTGGTAAAGATGGAAAGCCGACCCTCATCACCTCACCGTGGCCATCTATGGAGGCAGGCCCCGGTATTGCCTATCGTTGGTTGCATTTTGATACCGCCAATCAAGCAATGGGAGTTTGGACAAAAGAGTTCTTACCTTCATCCGCGCATACGGCCCTCCGGCAAGTGTCTGACGTCAGCACTCATGGGTCCAAATAGCGGTATTTGATAAGAGAGTGTTGTTGGCTCATCGTAACCACTGAGGAGTGGAACATGAGACAGACAACTGGAATGCGCAAAAGCCCTGGCGAGA
>JBLHXF010000074.1:0-5045 GCA_047629435.1 Yoonia sp.
TTGGCGTTTGCCGTGACCTTCGCCGCAGGCGTTGTGATGGAACGCCTCGTGATCCGGTGGTTATACGACCGCCCGCTTGAGACATTGCTGGCGACATTCGGCATCTCGGTTGCATTGCAACAACTGGCCAAAAACATCTTTGGCACCCAAGCACGCCCGCTGACATCACCCGATTGGTTGGCTGGTGCGTGGGTTTTAAATGACGTGATCCAGATCAGCTATATCCGTATCGCGATCTTTGTGCTGGCGCTGATTTTTCTGGGACTGATCCTGTATATCCTCAAACGCACGCGGCTTGGGCTTGAGGTGCGCGCAGTCACGCAGAACCCTGCAATGGCCGCATCGATGGGGATTAATCCAGACCGGATCAATATGCTGACATTTGGGCTCGGATCTGGGATTGCAGGCATCGCCGGGGTGGCGATTGGGCTTTATGCCAAAGTCACGTCCGAGATGGGATCAGATTACATCGTGCAAAGCTTTATGACCGTGGTTGTAGGTGGCGTTGGCAACGTCTGGGGCACGCTTGCGGGGGCCGTGATGATTGGCTTTGGGCAAAAAGGGATCGAATGGTTCAACCCGTCCAACACGCTTGCGGCCCAAACCTACATGATACTTTTTGTCATTTTATTCATTCAATTCCGGCCCAAGGGCATCGTCGCCCTTAAGGGCCGCGCGGCAGGAGATTGATCATGAAACGTTCTTTCATCATAAAAAATCCATCTGTTTTGTGGTTCCTTTTGGCCCTCGCGGTCTTCACCCTTGGCGTAACTGTCCTGAGCGAGGCAATGGGAACGCAGGTTATTTCCACATCTTTCCTAAAGACATTGGGCAAGACATTGTGCCTGTGTCTGGTCGCCATCGCGATGGATGTTGTCTGGGGCTATTGCGGCATCCTAAGCCTTGGGCATTTCGCCTTTTTTGGCATCGGCGGTTATGCGATCGGCATGTGGCTGATGTATGCGCGCACCCATGGCATTGTGGTCACGTCATTGAACCAAGGCGTTTTACCACCCACACCTGACGAGATCACGCGGGCAATCGGTAGCCAAATATTCGGCGTTGTTGGCAGCACCGAATTTCCGGCCATTTGGGTGTTTGCGCAGTCACTGCCACTACAACTTTTGGCGGTGATCATTGTGCCCGGATTGTTGGCCTTCGTGTTTGGCTGGCTGGCCTTCCGCAGTCGGGTCACGGGGGTATATCTGTCGATCCTGACACAAGCGATGACATTGGCACTGGCGTTATACTTTTTCCAAAATGACACCGGATTGCGCGGAAATAACGGATTATCAGGCTTGCAGAATATCCCCGGTCTGGATGCGGTCCCGCAAGCCACACTGTCGCTGTGGTTCTTCTGGGCGTCGGCCATGGCTTTGGCATTAGGGTACGTCTTATTCGCTTGGATCACATCCGGCAAACTTGGGTCCGTCATTCGGGCTGTGCGCGATAACGAGGCGCGCGTGCGGTTCCTTGGGTATCATGTCGAAAGCTATAAACTGTTCGTCTTTACGGTCACCGCCATGGTCGCTGGGATCGCTGGCGCGCTGTATTATCCACAAGCGGGTATCATCAACCCAGCCGAAATTGCGCCTATTGCGTCGATCTATCTTGCTGTTTGGGTCGCCATTGGTGGGCGCGGCCGATTGTATGGCGCAGTGATTGGCGCAGCAACTGTGTCGTTAATGTCGTCGTGGTTCACAGGTGGCAGCGCTCCCGACATCAACCTTGGTTTTTATGTCATCAAATGGACCGATTGGTGGCTCGTGCTTCTTGGCCTGACGTTCGTTGCGGTCACGCTGTTCTTTCCTAAAGGCATCGGCGGCCTGTTCGATCTAATCTCAGCCAAGCGGGGGCAAAAGGCATGAATACGCTTCTTGAAGTATCAGGTGTCAGCGTCAGTTTTGACGGGTTTAAGGCAATCAATAACCTGTCGATCCAAATCGCAGAACCCGAACTGCGCGCCATTATTGGACCAAACGGTGCGGGCAAAACGACGTTCATGGACATTGTAACAGGCAAAACAAAACCTGACGAAGGCTATGTGCGTTGGGGCGAAAAATCGATCTCACTTATCGGGATGAACGAAAGCCAAATCGCGCAGGAAGGCATTGGTCGCAAGTTCCAAAAGCCCACGGTCTTTGAAACCCAGTCAGTGCGCGAAAACATCGTCCTTGCATTGAAAAACCCGCGTGGGCCATTTGATCTTTTGTTCAGCCGTGCCGCCACCGATCAAGAAACCCGCGTGCGGGCAATCAGCGATGAGATCGGGCTGACGGATGTGTTGGATCAAACATCAGGCGCGCTTAGCCACGGTCAAAAGCAATGGCTTGAGATTGGCATGTTGCTGGCACAAGACCCGCGCCTTTTGTTAGTCGATGAACCTGCCGCCGGCATGACGCCAAGCGAGCGTGAACATACCACCGATCTGTTGGTGCGTGCAGCCAAGACCCGCGCTGTGGTCGTCGTTGAACACGATATGGAATTTGTGCGCCGTCTAAATTGCAAAGTCACGGTGCTGCATCAAGGCTGCGTCCTAGCCGAAGGATCGCTGGATCATGTGACACAAAACAAAGACGTCATTGACGTTTATTTGGGGCGGTAAGCGATGTTAGAAATTAGAGACCTGACGCTTAAATATGGGCAAAGCCAAATTCTGCACGGGATCAACATGACGGCTGCCGTGGGCGAAGTGACCACTGTGATGGGGACAAACGGCGTTGGTAAAACCAGCTTGCTGCGCGCCATTGCAGGGCGCCACCCTTATGCTGGGGGGACGATCATGCTGGACGGAAAACCGCTTAATCATACAAGCGCATTTAATGCAGCCCGCGCTGGCATTGCTTACGTCCCGCAAGGGCGCGAAGTGTTCCCGATGATGACTGTTGGCGAAAACCTTGAGACAGGGTTTTCTTGCCTGCCACCCCACGAGCGCAAGGTTCCGAATCACATTTTTGACCTATTCCCAGTCCTGAAAGATATGATTAACCGTCGCGGTGGTGATCTTTCTGGGGGACAACAGCAGCAACTTGCCATTGCGCGTGCTCTAATTACCAAACCGCGCGTGTTATTGTTGGACGAACCCACGGAGGGTATTCAGCCAAATATTATCAAACAAATTGGAGACGTCATCCGGTTGCTCAGCGAACAAGGCGACATGGCCATTGTGCTTGTTGAACAGTTCTTCGATTTTGCATTCGATCTTGGGTCCGAGTTTTTGGTCATGAAACGAGGCGAAGTTGTTTTCAAAAAACGGATAGATGCCCTATCTCGTGACGAATTATATGCGCAAGTCCTTGTCTAGAAACGGTATATTCTTAACCGTTATGCAAAATGCAAATAACCCGCAATGCCCGGTAAATGATGGGAATTACATCCAGCTTAATTGGTTTGACTGCTTGCATTTGGGCGGCATTAGACGTGCCGCCCATCGGGCAAAGCCCCCACAACGACATGTCTAACGTCAGAAAAACCAATTACTTCTTAGCTTCAAGCGCCTCAAGACGGGCCGAAAGGCTCGCATTTTCTTCGCGGGCTTTTTGGGCCATCGCACGCACAGCATCAAATTCTTCGCGCGTCACAAAATCACGGTCTGCCAACCACCGGTCCATCATGCCGCTGACAGCAGTGCCTGCTTCGTCTTTGGCACCTTGGGCCACACCCATCGCATTTGTCATCAGTTGAGAAAAGTCATCGAGGATTTTATTTCTGGTCTGCATCGCTGTCTCCAATTCTATCTACGTTATATATGGGGTGCGCATGCCCGCCCTGCAAGCGGTTGACTTCCCGCTCGTGGTGTCAAAAGTAACGGTCATGATTGCAGCACTCACATTCCCAAATATCTCGCCCGAGATTTTCGCCTTTGACCTGTTTGGTTTTCACATCGCACTGCGCTGGTACGCCTTGGCCTATATCGTTGGCATCGCGCTAGGGTGGCAGATGTTAAAAGCCGCAATTATACGGCCTCAATTGTGGCGTGACGGGTCCCCGATGGCAGTGGCCAAGCTCGAAGATCTCACGACGTACATCGTCGTCGGCGTCATCGCAGGTGGGCGACTTGGATACGTATTATTCTATAAACCAGCCTATTATATCGCCAACCCGATTGAGATTCCGATGATCTGGACTGGCGGCATGTCGTTTCACGGCGGGTTCCTTGGTGTTGTTGTGGCCGTTTGGCTGTTTAGTCTACGCCATAAGATCGCCCTGCCCGCTTTGGCCGACGGGATCGCACTGGCAGCCCCTGTTGCGATCTTCCTCGTGCGAATAGCCAACTTCATCAATGCTGAATTGTGGGGCCGTGAAACGGCTATGCCGTGGGGCGTCATTTTCCCGACCGAAGCCGCGCAAAGCTGTGCAACCGTCGCAGGTCTTTGCGCTCGTCATCCATCACAATTGTATGAGGCAGGCCTTGAGGGGCTGATGTTGGGTACAATTCTTTTCGTACTGGCATTCCGCTTTGGTGGCCTCAAAAAGCCTTGGCTTTTGTCTGGTGTCTTCTTTGCGGGCTACGGCATCGCGCGGTTCATGATCGAATTTGTGCGCCAACCCGATGCGCAGTTCGTGACTGATGGCAATCCGCTTGGCCTCGCGTTTCAAACGGGTGGCTGGGGTCTGACCATGGGCCAAACCCTCACGCTGCCAATGATCATTGTGGGGCTTGGCGTTGTCTGGTGGGCCGCCCGCCGATGACCGCACTTGGCGATCTGATGCTGGCACGTATTGCGGCCACTGGGCCGATCACCTTGGCCGACTATATGGCCGATTGCCTGATGCATCCTGTGCTCGGCTATTACACCACCCGCGATCCGTTAGGTGTGACAGGTGACTTCACCACAGCCCCCGAGATCAGCCAGATGTTTGGCGAACTAATCGGGCTGTCGCTCGCCCAAGCATGGCTAGATCAAGGATCGCCCCCTCAAATCACGCTTGCCGAACTTGGCCCAGGACGCGGCACGCTGATGGCTGATGCGCTGCGGGCTACACGCGGCGTTGCGGGTTTTCATGCGGCCCTAATCGTTCACTTTGTCGAAACATCACCTAGC
>JBLHXF010000075.1:0-4880 GCA_047629435.1 Yoonia sp.
TTATGTTCAACGAGGCGTTTGGCTTTCTCGATGACCATCTCAGACACAGCAACGTGGCGTTCAGCTGGCTCATCAAACGTGGATGAGACAACTTCACCTTTCACAGACCGCTGCATGTCGGTCACTTCTTCTGGCCGCTCGTCGATCAGCAGAACGATCAAATAGCATTCAGGATGATTCTTTTCGATCGAGTTGGCAATATTTTGTAGCAGGACAGTTTTACCAGTCCGCGGTGGTGCCACGATCAAGGCGCGCTGGCCTTTACCAATTGGCGACACAAGGTCGATGATCCGTGCAGATTTATCTTTGATCGTTGGATCTTGGACTTCCATATTCAATCGCTCATCAGGGTAAAGCGGTGTCAGGTTATCAAAGGCAACTTTATGTTTGGCACGCTCTGGCTCTTCAAAATTGATTGATTCGACCACGGTCAGGGCAAAATAACGCTCCGTGTCGTTTGGTTCTTTCATGATGCCTTGCACCGTGTCGCCAGTGCGCAATGAATGCTGGCGGATCATGTCAGGAGACACATAGATATCATCTGGTCCAGGCAGATAGTTGGCTTCTGGTGACCGCAAGAACCCAAAGCCATCTTTCAGAACTTCAAGAACACCGTCACCGCCGATGATCCATTCTTCGTCTGCGCGTTCCTTGAGGATCGCAAACATCATGTCGCCTTTGCGCATGGTGGATGCATTTTCGATCTCAAGCTCTTCTGCCAGTGACAAAAGAACCTTAGGGCTTTGCGCCTTAAGATCAGCAAGGTTCAAACGATCAATAGTCATAACAATATCCAACTGCTGCCAGCTAAGGCAGTCATCAAGCAGATTAAGAATGGAAAACATCTATCCCGAACGGGTAGCGCACAAACATCTACGCAACCAAATGCCCAAAGTCAATTAAAACGGCCGTACAATGACCATCACAACGATTACCAGCATGAGCACCGTCGGAACCTCGTTCGCCAGTCTGTAGGTCCGCCCGGTGCGCGTGTTGGTCCCTTGGACGAATTCTTTACGTCGCTTCCCCAGCCACATATGCGCCACAGTCATCAAAACAACCGCGATAAGCTTAATCCATGTCCAGCCAGCCCCAAAATCCATGGCACCCATACCAATCAGAATAAGCCCGCAAATCCACGACACGATCATTGCTGGTGTCATGATTAATTTAAGCAACTTTCGCTCCATCACTTGGAAAGTTTGGTCAAGCTCTGATCCGATCGTCGCCCGTTCTGCATGATAGACAAACAATCGTGGCAAATAAAACATACCAGCCATCCATGACATCACAGCAGCTATGTGCAGCGCTTTGATCCATGGATACAGAATTTCAATTATCTCAGACATGCTTCGTTTTCCTGACTGAACCTGATCTCTCTTAATATAATATAGATATATAGAAAGAAGATGTAGTTGTGTGTTGTGTCGCCATTTTCTGTGGATTAAAATTTTATCCGCAGAGTTATCCACCGTTAACCAAAAATAAGAAAAACTTAAAGTACGATCAAAATATTATTAAATTTATTTAATATCAGTGCGTTACAACATATCACAGACATTGGTTTTCTGCCTCTCACGGCATTGACTCGGGGTTTGGCGCAGATTCGTCCACACCCCTCACTTATCCTTTCCCACAGTGGACATTTTGCTGAAACTACTCGCATAACTTAGGACATACACACAGGCTGGCGTGCGGTCAGTCTTATCCACTATTTTCACCACGCGATCACACAGCATTTGTCCCAAGGGTTATCCCCATGCCAGATAAAATCATTCTTGCGTCCGGTTCTGAAATTCGAGCCACACTTTTACGCAATGCGGGCGTCGCGTTTGATGTCGTCGTTGCACGCGTTGACGAGGATACCATAAAGGCGTCGCTTATCGCTGAACAGGCGTCCCCTCGAGATATTGCAGATGCGCTCGCCGAGATGAAATCGTTGCGCGTTGCGTCGAAACATCCCGATGCATTGGTGATTGGCTGCGATCAGGTGCTTGCTCATAATCGCGCAATTTTGTCCAAACCTGAAACCCCGGTTGACGCGCTTGCGCAGCTCAAGGCATTACGCGGTCAAACCCATCAGCTTTTATCAGCGGCTGTCATCTATGCAGATGGTAAACCCCAATGGCGTCATGTTGGTCAAACACGGTTGTTTATGCGCGATGTGTCCGACGCTTATTTAGCCGATTACGTTGACCGCAATTGGGACAGTATTCGTCATTCAGTCGGCAGTTATAAACTGGAAGAAGAAGGTGCGCGGCTTTTTTCCCGTATTGAGGGCGATTACTTTAATGTTCTGGGGCTGCCGCTGTTAGAACTCTTGTCATATCTCACACTTCGCGGAACATTAGACGGATGATAAAGAAAATACCCTTAGCGGGCGTTATCGGTGCGCCGATTGCCCAATCAAAATCCCCACGGCTTCACCGTCACTGGTTGCGCCGTTATGGCTTGCTTGGGGATTATGTCCCGCTGCATGTTGAACCAGAAAACCTTGAAACTGTTTTGCGCAGCTTGCCCAAAATGGGCTTCGTGGGTGCCAACGTCACGATCCCGCACAAGGTGGCCGTGATGCAGATTGCGGATCAGATTAGCGACCGCGCCACGTTGGTTGGGGCCGCAAACACGCTGATCTTCAAAGACGATGGCCGTGTCTTTGCTGATAACACGGATGGGTATGGGTTTATGGCGAACTTACGTCAGCATGCCCCTGATTGGGACCCCACATCTGGTCCGGCTGCTGTGCTTGGTGCTGGTGGTGCCGCGCGTGCGGTTATTGTGGCGCTTGCCGATGCTGGGGTGACAGAAATTTTACTGGCGAACCGGACTCGCGCGAAATCGGATGCGTTGCGTGCTGAATTTGGCGCCCGTATTCGCGTGGTTGATTGGGTTCAGGCTGGCAACATGTTTGAAGATGCGGCGACCGTCGTCAATACAACATCCCTTGGAATGGTCGGTCAGCCAGAATTGCGCGTTCCGTTGGACGGACTGCAAGCAGGGACCCTTGTGACTGATCTGGTTTACAATCCGCTGCGCACTCCGTTGCTTGATGCGGCGCAGGCAGCTGGCTGTGTCACGGTTGATGGTCTGGGCATGTTACTGCACCAAGGTGTGCCCGGATTTGAGCGTTGGTTTGGTATTCGCCCTGAAGTCGACGACGAAACCCGCCGCGTTGTTCTAGGATGACTCTGTGCGTTGTCGGCCTGACCGGATCAATCGGGATGGGTAAATCGACGACTGCTGCGATGTTTGCCGATGAAGGTATCCCTGTTTGGGATGCAGACGGCGCGGTGCATGATCTTTATGCGCCAAACGGAGCCGCTGTTGAAATCGTCCGCGCCGCGTTTCCAAGTGTGATTGATGGTACTGCTGTCTCTCGCAGCCGCTTGCGTGACCTAATTGCGGATGACGTAACGGTTTTGGATAAAATCCAAACCATCGTGCATCCTTTGGTTGCGCAAAACAGGCAAGATTTTTTGGCGGCTAATGCAGACTCCATCGTTCTGCTTGATATCCCGCTGTTGTTTGAAACCGACAGTGATGCCTTGTGTGATGTGATCGTCGTTGTGACCGCACCTGCTGACGTTCAGCGCGCCCGCGTCATGGATCGTGGTCAAATGTCGAAAGCTGATTTTGAAATGATCCTTGCCCGCCAGATGTCAGACGCCGAGAAACGCAAGCGTGCGGATTATATCGTTGAAACGCTGACCCTTGATACTGCCCGCGCGGCTGTGCGAGATATCGTGCAACAGTTAAGGGATACCCATGCGCCAGATCGTTCTTGATACAGAGACCACAGGTTTTGAACCGAACGAAGGTGACCGTATCGTTGAAATTGGCGCGGTTGAATTGATCGGGCATGTCCCGACAGGCAATACATATCACCAATACATTAACCCGATGCGGTCCATGCCCGCCGGTGCGTTTGGTGTGCACGGCATTGGTCCTGATTTGCTAGAACCACCGCAGCAACCAAAACCCGGTCAGGTGATTTTGCGCGACAAACCAGTGTTTGCGGATATCGCACAAGGTTTCCTTGATTTCATCGGCACTGACGTGATGGTAATTCATAATGCGTCGTTTGATATGAAGTTTTTGAATGCCGAACTTGGTTGGCTTAAACGTCCGCTTTTGCCGATGGCCCAATCATTGGACACGCTGGCAATTGCACGGCGTAAATTCCCCGGCTCGCCTGCGTCACTTGATGCGCTGTGTCGTCGTTTTGGGATTAATAATAGCAACCGAACGCTGCACGGCGCGTTGCTTGATAGTGAAATTCTGGCCGAAGTGTATCTAGAGCTGATTGGTGGCAGGCAGCCCGATTTCGGACTTGGTGCGGCGGCGACTAAGACAACAGCAGCGGGTGGCACCCAAAATTGGCGGCCAAGTGCGCGACCGACTGCGTTGCCATCACGTCTTACAAATGTAGAAGCCGCCGCCCATTCCGCTTTCATCGAAAGCTTGGGCGACGGCGTGCTTTGGAACCGTGGCTAAGGTTTAGTTTTCGGTCGCTTTTGCTTTTTCAGCCTCAAGGCGACGGGCGATTTCGGAACGGTACAACGCCACAAAATCGATTGTCTCAAGGTTCAGCGGCGGAAACCCACCGTCACGGGTTACGTCGCTGACGATGCGGCGCAAGAATGGGAACGTGATGCGCGGGCATTCGACCAGAAGATACGGGTGCATCTGCTCTTCCGGCACGCCCTTTACTTCGAAAACGCCAGCATATTCCAGTTCGAGAACGAACAGCGGATCGCCAGTCGCTTTTGCACTACTTTCAACTTTTAGCTTAGTGATTACTTCGAACTGATCTTCTGTACCGCGCTTGCGAGCATCAAGGTTTACTTGAACTTTGATCTCTGGCTGTGCATCGCCGCTGA
>JBLHXF010000076.1:0-4550 GCA_047629435.1 Yoonia sp.
CGAATATTTCATTGCCAGCAACATCGACGCCGGAAGCCCCTGTTGCGGCGATCATCAGGCTGTCAGATGTTGATGTGTCGCTGTCGACGGTGATGCAGTTGAAGGTCACGGCATTGTTGCGTGATACTAATACCTGCAAATCGGGTTGGTCGATTTTCGCGTCTGTGAAAATGTAGACAAGCATCGTTGCCATGTCGGGCGCGATCATGCCGGACCCTTTGGCGATGCCTGCGATTTTGACTGGCGTGCCGTTGATCATCACCGTTTTGGTCGACCCTTTGGCAAATGTGTCGGTGGTCATGATGGCCTGCGCCGCGTCTCCCAGTCGCTCACCGCCTTGCGTTTTATACAAATCGTGCAGTTTTGCGATGATTTTATCGTGCGGCAGCGGTTCACCGATCACACCAGTAGAGGCCGTAAAAATGCGCCTTTCGTCAATGCCAGAGATGCTAGCCACCCCTTTGCAAAGAGCCGCGACAGATCCGTCGCCACGTTTGCCCGTAAAGGCGTTGGAGTTGCCGGAATTTACGATGATCGCTGCAGGTCCGCTTGATGGAACTGCCAACTTGCGCTGACAATCTAACACGTTGGCCGACCGTGTGGCAGAGGTGGTGAAAACCCCCGCCACGCTGGTCCCGTTGGACATAATGGCAAGCATCACGTCGAGCCTGTTGGCATATTTCACCCCCGCTGCGGCGGCGGCAAATGTGACCCCATCAATGACGGGCAGATCGGGGAACGCCGCTGGCGCGAGGGGGGATATCGTCATGGTTTAGTCCAACAGGTCGAGGTTGCTGAGAAGGTTCGGGTCGAATTGACCTTCTTCGGGCTTTACGACTGTTACTGCGTCAGACAGTTCGGTCAAACGGGCCTGAATTGCGGCCTCTTGGATTTCACCGAACAGTTCTTGGCGCACTGCTTCTAGTGTTGGGATGTCTTTGTTGCGTGTTTCCAGCAAAGTCAGAACATGCCAGCCGAATTGTGTTTCTACAGGGTCGGACACCTCGCCAATCGACAGCGCGATTGTTGCTTCTTCGAATGCCGGAACCATCTGTCCAGTGCCGAACCAACCAAGGTTGCCGCCGTTTGGCCCTGTTGGGCCAGTGGACACATTGCGCGCAACATCAGCGAATTCTTCGCCGTCAGTGATGCGGGCTTTGGCAGCGATCGCTTCTTCTTCGGTTTCGACCAAAAGGTGGGATGCGTTGTATTCGGTCGCTGGTTTTTGATCGGCAAAGCGGGCTTCATATGCGGCTTGAATTGCCTCGTCTGTTGCGGCGCCGTTTGTGATGTCATTGATAGTCTCGCCGGCCATCAGGCTGCGGCGTTCGTTTTGGACGGCGTAATCGACGCGGCCCGGTACTACGGTCAGAGCGTCTGCCAGAATTTGCTGTTGGATCAGCTGATCAAGGATGCCATCGAACAGCACATCGTCACCCAACTGCGCGTATTGTTGCGGCAATTGTGCGCGTGTGATGATCATTTGACCGAGCGTGATATCAGTATCGCCGACGGTCGCAATCACGGTATCAGCGGTTGCATCTTGGGCTACAGCGGTTGTTGCGGCCAATGACAGGGCCAAAGCCCCCAAATATGTTGCATGTTTCAGCATTAAACGATCCCTTGATGCTCCGCGACGGGTCACGGCGTTGACAGTGTATATATGCGCCCTTACATCCAAGATATGCCTTAGAGGGGGCTGGCTTAGCTCTTTGTAGGTGGCCCGCACGTGGCCCACAAGCAACCTCCTCTCAAATATATGTAAGCAGCGCGTGATAACGCCGTCGGAGAGAATATGCTGGGTTTCGGATCGATTGCGAAAAAGGTGTTTGGCTCCGCCAATGACCGTCAAATCAAAGCCACCCGTGGCGTTGTTGCCAAGATCAATGCGCTTGAGCCTGAATTCGAGGCGCTGAGTGACGCCGAGATTCTTGCGAAGACGGCTGAATACAAAGAGCGCGTTGTGGGCGGTGAAGCGCTTGATGCGATCTTGCCAGAGGCGTTTGCAAACTGCCGCGAGGCTGCCAAGCGCGCCTTGGGCTTGCGCGCCTTTGATACTCAGCTGATCGGTGGCATTTTCCTACATGAAGGCAATATCTCCGAAATGAAAACCGGTGAGGGCAAGACCCTTGTTGCGACCTTCCCAGCGTATTTAAATGCGTTGACGGGTAAGGGCGTGCATATCGTCACAGTGAACGATTACCTTGCTGGACGTGACGCCGAATGGATGGCCAAGGTGTATACCGCGCTTGGCATGACCACCGGTGTTGTGGTTCCAAACCAGCCAGAGAACGAAAAGAACGCTGCGTATAAATGCGACGTAACTTATGCGACTAACAACGAGCTTGGGTTTGATTACCTGCGCGACAACATGAAATCTGAACTGTCTCAGATTAACCAGCGCCCACATTTCTTTGCGATCGTGGATGAGGTCGACAGTATTTTGATCGACGAGGCCCGTACGCCGTTGATCATTTCCGGCCCTGCCCAAGACCGTGCGGAAATGTACCGCCAGATCGACAAGATCGTCCCAGAGCTGACGCCAGAGCATTACACCATTGATGAAAAGGCCAAGCAGGCCACGTTCACTGATGAAGGTAACGATTTCCTTGAAGAACGTCTGCTGGCCGTTGGTCTGATCCCTGAAGGTCAGACATTGTATGATCCAGAAAGCAGCACATTGGTGCACCACCTGTCCCAAGGTTTGCGTGCCCATAAGATGTTTGAGAAAGACAAAGACTATATCGTTGCCAATGGTGAAGTCGTTTTGATCGACGAATTCACGGGTCGTATGATGACGGGTCGTCGTTTGTCTGATGGTTTGCACCAAGCAATTGAAGCCAAAGAAGGCGTTGATGTGAAGGCCGAGAATGTCACGCTCGCCTCTGTCACGTTCCAAAATTATTTCCGCTTGTACGAAAAATTGGCTGGCATGACTGGTACCGCGTTGACCGAAGCCGAAGAATTCATGGAAATTTACGGCCTTGGTGTGGTCGAAATTCCAACCAACCGCCCGATTGACCGTAAAGACGAGCATGATCAGGTATACCGCACGGCCCGCGAAAAATTCGAAGGCGTGGTCAAAGAGATCAAGACTGCCAATGAAAATGGCCAGCCGATTTTGGTCGGTACGACGTCGATTGATAAATCTGAACATCTTGCGCAGTTGCTCGTGGACGAAGGTATTATCCACAATGTCCTGAACGCGCGTCAGCACGAGCAAGAGGCCCAGATTGTGGCGGATGCTGGTAAGCTGGGTGCGGTGACGATTGCGACCAACATGGCTGGTCGTGGTACCGATATTCAGCTTGGCGGTAACGTCGAGATGCGCGTCCTTCAGGCGCTTGCCGCTGATCCAAATGCCGACCCAGAAGAAACCCGTGCACGTATCAGTGCCGAAGTTGCCGACGAAAAGGAAAAGGTCAAAGCTGCTGGTGGTCTGTTCGTTCTGGCAACCGAACGTCACGAATCGCGCCGCATTGATAACCAATTGCGTGGTCGTTCTGGCCGTCAGGGCGATCCGGGGCGCTCGTCGTTCTTTTTGTCATTGGAAGATGACTTGATGCGCATTTTCGGATCTGAGCGTTTGGACAAAGTATTGTCTAGCCTTGGTATGAAAGAAGGCGAAGCGATTGTTCACCCATGGGTCAACAAGTCGTTGGAGCGCGCGCAAGCAAAGGTCGAAGGCCGCAACTTTGACATCCGTAAGCAGTTGTTGAAATTCGATGACGTCATGAACGAGCAGCGTAAGGTGATCTTCACCCAGCGCCGCGACATCATGGAAGCATCTGACCTGTCAGAAATCGCAACTGATATGCGTCATCAGGTGATCGATGACCTAGTCACAGAATATATGCCGCCGAAATCCTATGCGGATCAGTGGAACACGGAAGGGCTTTATGCCGATGTGATTTCCACGCTTGGTATCGACGTACCGGTGATGAAATGGGCTGACGAAGAAGGTGTTGACGACGATAATATCCGTGAACGTCTTGAAGAGGCATCTGACGCTTATATGGTCGAAAAGGCCGAGGCGTTTGGCGCGGATACAATGCGCAACATTGAAAAGCAGGTGTTGTTGCAGTCCATCGACGGCAAGTGGCGTGAACATCTGCTGACGTTGGAACATTTGCGTGCGGTTGTTGGTTTCCGTGGCTATGCACAGCGTGACCCATTGAACGAATATAAGACAGAGGGCTTTCAGTTGTTTGAACGCCTGCTGGATGGTCTCCGCACTGAAGTGACGCAAAAGTTGGGTCAAATCCGGCCCATGTCAGCTGAGGAACAAGCGCAGTTGGTTGCGCAAATGCAGGCCCAACAAGCAGCTGCGACCAAGGCTCAAGAAAATACTGTTGCACGCGCTACATCGTCCCCGGGTGGGACAGGTGGGACCCCGCGTGATGGGTTTGTTGAGGATGATCCAACGACGTGGGGCACCCCAAGCCGGAATGACGCCTGCCCATGCGGATCGGGTAATAAGTTTAAGCATTGCCACGGTAAGCTGGCGTAAAGCCGCCACAATCGCGCCACGCTAAAACCTTGGGATGGTC
>JBLHXF010000077.1:0-4044 GCA_047629435.1 Yoonia sp.
GTCGTCATTGTTCGCATCCCCGTCAAAAAGGTCAGCGGCGCATCGCCCGGGCTGATCGGATCCCAACGGTACTGGCCAAGCGAAATTATATCAGGGTCGATATTGGGCGCGGATTTCCAGTAGGGGATATCGATTTTATTAAACCGATGCGTATGTTTGACCGATGGTTGAATGCGGTAGCACCAGCTCCGCTCATTCTGGCCGCGCGGCGCAGTGAACGGTGTTCCAGACAGTTGTTCGGCGTAAAGGCCGTAAGCACATTTTTGGGGGCTGTTTTGCCCCCTTGGCAAAGCACCTGGCAGGGCCTCAGTCTCAAAATCATTACCGAAACCTGGCATATATCGCGCGTCTAGCCCATTGACCGACGTAGCAACAGTCATGCCACCAAAGTCTGTCCGCGTTTTCATCAAAGATCCTCCTGCAAGCGACCGAAGCCCTCGATTTTGATGATATCGTTGCATTTGCAACGAGGTCAAGCTGGTAGAGTGGGTCTCAGCTTGACCAATCAAGCACGACCTTACCGCTGGTCCCGCCGCGCATTGCCGCAAACCCGGCCTCATATTCGCTGGCCGCAAAGCGGTGGGTGATAACTTTGCTAACATCCAGACCGTTTTGCAACATGGCGATCATCTTGTACCACGTCTCAAAAATTTCACGGCCATAGACACCTTTGATCGTGATGGCCTTAAAGACGATGCGCGACCAATCAACTGGGCTTTTGCCGGGTGGGATGCCCAAAAGGGCAATCCGGCCGCCCATCACCAATGTCTCGATCATCTGATCCAATGCGATCTGACTTCCGGACATCTCCAGCCCGATATCGAACCCCTCTTTCATCCCAAGGCGGGCGACGACATCAGCCAATTCTTCTTGTGCAACATTGACGGGCGTCACATCCGCAACCCGACCGGCAAGCGCCAACCGCTCGGGCACGATATCTGTGATCACTACATTTCGTGCGCCGGCATGACGCGCAACGGCGGCGGCCATAATCCCGATGGGCCCGGCGCCTGTGACCAAGACATCCTCACCCAACAAATCAAAGCTGAGAGCGGTGTGAACGGCATTACCAAGCGGGTCTAGGATAGCGCCAATATCATCGTCAATCTCATCGGGCAGGGGTACGACATTAAAGGCGGGCAACGCCAGATACTCTGCAAATGCGCCCTGTTCGTTCACCCCAATACCGCGCGTTTGTGGATCTAAATGGAACTTGCCAGCCCGGGATTGGCGCGATGTCTTGCCAATCAAATGTCCCTCACCGCTGACCCTTTGGCCAAGCGTCAAGTCATGGACGTCACGACCCAGCTCAACAATCTCACCGGCAAATTCGTGGCCGGTTACTAAGGGCGTGGGAACTGTTTTGGCGGCCCATTCATCCCAATTCCAGATGTGAATGTCAGTGCCACAGATCCCGGTTTTTTTGATCCGTATCAGCACCTCATCCGGTTTTATCTGGGGCACTGGGACATGTGTCATCGCCAGTCCGGGCTGTGGGGCGGGTTTGATCAGGGCGCGCATTTCATTGGTCATCAAATCGCGCCCACTTTTGCGCCAGCGGCGGCAAAGGCATTCAGCCCGGCGTCAAGATCATCCAAGCTCAGGGCGGCATTCATCTGGGTGCGAATACGGGCCGAGCCTTGCGGGACCACTGGAAAGAAAAAGCCGGCTACATAAACACCACGGTCAAACAGCGCGGCGGCCATGTCTTGCGCCAATTGTGCATCGCCCAGCATTACTGGAATGATCGGATGTTCGCCCTCAAGCAGCGAAAAGCCAAGGCTCGTCAGCCCATCTCGCCAATATGCGGCGTTCCGATGCAGCTGTTGGCGTAAATCATCGCCCGCCTCGACGATATCAAGCGCCGCAAGCGAGGCCGCACAGACAGAGGGCGGCAGGGCGTTTGAAAACAAATAGGGTCGTGCGCGCTGTCGCAGCAGGTCAATCACGGGTTGGGGGCCAGCGATATAACCGCCGATTGCGCCGCCCAGTGCCTTTCCAAGTGTTCCTGTTAGGATGTCGATTTGATCAGACACGCCGAAATGCGCAGGCGTCCCGCGACCTTGCGGCCCCATAAAGCCGGTTGCGTGACAATCGTCGACCATCACAACAGCATCATATTTCTGTGCCAACGCGGCAATTGCAGGCAAGGGTGCCAGATATCCGTCCATTGAAAAGACGCCGTCTGTGGCGATCATGATGGTTCGTGCGCCTGCCGCTTGGGCAACCTGCAACTGAGTCTCCAGATGAACCATATCGGCATTCGCGTAGCGATAGCGTTTAGCCTTACACAGCCGGATGCCATCAATGATCGAGGCGTGGTTCAACGCATCGGAAATAATGGCGTCTTCGGGCCCCAGCAACGGTTCAAACAACCCACCATTCGCGTCAAAGCAAGCGGCGAACAGGATGCTGTCATCCTTGCCCAGAAACTGCGCCAGGCGACCTTCCAACTGGCGGTGAAGATCTTGCGTCCCGCAGATAAAGCGGACGCTGGCCATCCCGTAGCCGTAATCATCCAATGCTGCTTTGGACGCGGCGATCAAGGCAGGGTGATCTGCTAGTCCCAAGTAGTTGTTGGCACAAAGGTTCAGGACATTTTCGGCGATCCGACCGCTGGTATCAACTGTAATCCGCCCACCTTGAGGCGAGGTGATCGGGCGTTCAGTTTTGAACAAGCCCGCTTGGCGGATCTCTTCCAGTTCGTCCGTGATGCGATCTAGAAACGTATCTGACATGTTCGCCCTCCTAATCTCGATCAATGACCGGTGATCAAGGACATGATGCACGATGGGCAACGCACAGGACAGAGCAGTTTTCGGAAACAGAATTTTGGCGGATTAGATCCCGAGGAAGGGCTGCGCAATCCGCGGTAGTAACGCTTCGAATTTCAGTCGGGCGTCCGTTGCAACCAAACAAATACAATCCGCCCAATCTTCGGCAATTGGGGTGTGGTTCATCGCTTGATCCGCCACTTCGATGTCACCGCGGGCAAACCTAGCGTCTTCGTCTCGAAAGGCGCCCTGCAAAACCAAAGTTAGTTCTGATCCTTTATGGCTGTGCTTGGGCATGGCCTGACCTGCGGGGATAAACAGCAACCGCGCGCTTGCCTGCTTGGACGATTGAAGGACGCATTGCTTTACACCCATACCGGCGGAGCGCCATTTAACGGCGTCCAGATCACCGCCGACAGCATCTTGAAGCGGTGTTGGAAATACACCGGTTGAGCGACGCGCAGCCGCAGGTTCAATCTCAGGCATTGCCTTGATCCGTGCCAGCGTTGCTTCGAGACTGCCGTCAGCCAATTCCGACGGCTCGATACCATCGATTACGGCACCACCGACAGCTTCAAAACTTTCAAGCCGCGCTCGCACATCATCACTCAATGAAACATGGGTTGCGATAACCAAGTCAAAGGCCTGAGGCAAAGTGCCTGCAGCAAAGCCCATCAAGAATTTATCGCTGATTTGGTGTTTAATAGGGGTCATTTATTCACTTCATCGTATGCCGCAACCGTCCAAGTGCCAACCTAATGCGCGATTTGATCGTGCCAAGGGGCAAGCCTGTTTCAGCTGCAATTTCATTATGTGTTAGATCCGCAAAATAAGCGCGTTCTATTAGATACCGCTGTTTTTCGGGAAGTTTGGTCAACGCTTCGGACAAGCGTATTGATTCCTGTTGGAGCACGAGAACATCGCTTTGATCTGGTTGTGCTTCGGGGCCCCAAGGCAGGTCTTCGGGTTCTGGTCTGTTATATTTTCGCAAAATATCGATGCGACGGTTCCGGGCGATGGTAAACACCCAGGTTGCAACGCTGGCGCGCGACGCATCATACATATGCGATTTGCGCCACAACGTTGCCATCACATCTTGAACGCATTCCTCCGCGAGGCTTTCGTTAGCTCCGGATTTCATCAAAAACGCTTTGACCCGCGGCGCGAAATGGCGAAATACTTCGGCAAACGCTGTCTGGTCCTTGTCGAGGCTAATAGCCTTGATCCGCGAGACCCAATGCGTTTCGTCTTGTATTACTGCGGTCACTGT
>JBLHXF010000078.1:0-3756 GCA_047629435.1 Yoonia sp.
ATGGACAGTACTGTGCGGTATCTTGGCGTTGAACTTGAAGACGCCTTAGCAATCGCCGAAGCTATTGAAATTTAATCGAAATGGGCCGTTCAACAAGGACGGCCCACTGCGGACCTTCACCGCCCCCTCAGTTTGCTGCGGTGCGGCCCGTCGAAGCGGCCGCTCGCGCTTCGCGCAGCATTTTGTCGGCTCAAACGTCGGTGTGCGGACAAAATGTGCATTCGCTGCAGGCGATCCAATGTCTGCTTCTCAGGGCATAGCCCTTAATCACAATGCTAAGGCACCATAACACAAAGGAGTTCGAACATAATTGAGGCTCCCAAAAATGCCGTACCGCCGCTTTGATCAAAGGGGGGAGACACTTCGACCAAGTCCGCACCAATGATGTTTACTTTGTCTAAAGCTCGGACAACCTGAACTGCTTGATACGAATTGGGCCCACCAATTTCCGGTGTGCCGGTCCCGGGCGCAAAGGCGGGGTCAACAAAGTCGATATCGTACGAAATATATGTGTCAGACTGGCCTACAATCTCACAGGCCTCTTCCATTACGTTGTCAACACCACGTGCGTGAAACTCCTCTATGGAGATGACCCGAATGCCGACAGAATCCGCAAAATCCCGATCTTCGTCGTCATAGGTCGTTCCGCGAATACCAATCTGAACGACTTTTTTAGGATCAAGCAGACCCTCTTCAACCGCCCGTCTGAACGGTGTACCATGAGTGTACTTTGTGCCACCGAAATAGCTATCAAACAGATCGGTGTGACTGTCGAAATGGATCATCGACATCGGCGCATCTTTTGCCAAAGCCCGCAATACCGGCAAGGAAGTCAAATGATCTCCTCCTGCGGTCAGCGGGCGAACGCCAGCGGCCTTTACATCTTCATAGAACGCCGTAACTCGCGACATCGTATCCATAAGATCTGCGGGGTTGGGCGCGACATCCCCAAGATCAGCGCAATTCGCGCGCTCAAACGGGCGAACGCCGGTCGCTCCGTTTTGCGCCCGCATCATGGTCGACATATCACGCAGTTGGCGCGGCCCGTGGCGTGGGCCGGCGCGATTGGTGGTGCCGCTATCCCAAGGAACCCCGATCAGGCCAATTTCAACATCCTTTAGTTTTGGATCATCCAGCGTGACATGGGGCAAACGCATGAAGGTCGGCACGCCCGCAAAACGGGGGAGATCAAAACCGGAAACCGGTTGGAAAAACTTATCGCTCATTGTCATTCTCCATTAATGCATCACACTTCCACCGTTCACGCCAAAGCACTGGCCTGTGATGAATTTACTTTCAGGGCCTGCCAAATAGCTGACCATAGATGCGATTTCTTCTGGTTCACCAAAACGCGCCAAAGGTGTGGCCAGGTCTTTGGCCAGCGCTTCCGGGCTCATGGATTCGGGTTTGGTCATGTCTGTGGCAACTGATCCCGGCGCGACTGCGTTGACCAAAATATCAGGCGCAAATTCGTGCGCCATACTGCGCGTCATGCTGATGATAGCACCTTTTGAGGCGCAATACGCCACCATGTGTTCACGACCCAACACGCCAAGATCACTCGCGATGCAAATGATCCGGCCCGATGTTGTGCCCCGCACAAACGCCCGTGATGCAAGGAACGCACCACGTAAATTTACAGCGATAACACGATCAAAATCCTGCACCGCGGTTTGCGCAAGCGGTGCTTCTTTAAGGATACCAGCGTTGTTCACGAGGATCGTCGCCACCCCCAGTGCCTGTTCCGACTTAACAAAAAACGCTTCAACATCATTTTCATTGGAAACATCACATGCGAAACTGTAACCCTCGGTCAGAGCGTTAATCTCGGCCAAGGTCTTTACAGCCTGCGGATCGTCAGCATGACAGAACGCAACACGTGCGCCTTGTTCGGCCAGAGCGATGCAAATTGCACGTCCAATCCCGCGTGACCCACCAGTGACGAACGCAGTTTGCCCTGCAAGGCTCATGACATCACCTCGCCGCGATCGACGTTAATCGCTTGTCCGGTGATGTTGCGGCCACCCTCGCTGGCAAGGAACATATAGGTATCGGCCATGTCTTCTGGCGTCATCAATCCATCAATGGCTTGAGCTGACATAATTTCAGCCAGTAGCGCTTCCTCACTGGTATCGCTGGCTTTTGCCAATTCACCCAAAGACGCCATTGCCGGACCTGTTTTAACCCAGCCAGGGCAGATCGCATTCACGCGAATACCGCGCGGCCCCAGTTCTTGGGCCCAAGTGCGCATGAGGCCAACATTTGCGTGCTTGGAGGCTACATAAGCAGAAAAGCCACCAACCGCAGTTTTCGCCCAAATTGACGACGTGATAATGATGCGTCCCCCATCAGGGATGCGGTTGATCAATGTGTCAGTCACGTTTCGCGTACCATTTACATTGATCGCAATGACACGCTCAAAAGTCGCATCGCCCGTTGGGTTGGTTCCGCTTAAAGGGGTAGGTTTTTCCAAGCCTGCGTTGTTGACCAGCACATCTACGCGCTCAATTCCGGCAAGTGCGGCAGTCACTGCAGATGCATCGGATATATCACATTTGATCGCCTTAACATTGCCGCGCATCGTGGCAGCGGCTTCGTGGATACTATCCGTCGAAGACAAGATCGTAAGGTCCGCGCCTGCCTTTGCGAAGGCTGACGCAACACCTCGCCCAATGCCGCTGCTGGCCCCCGTGACAAGCACAGATTTGCCCGTAAAATCGAATGAAATGGTCATTGTATGATCCTTCTTAAGTCTCGCGGTGGCCTTCTTCGCGCATCAAGCGCATCAGCTTTTCTTCAAGCTCGGAATACCCATCCATTTGAATGATGCGTTCTTTGTCACCGATCCGCTTTCCTGCTTTGAACTCAGGGATGATCTCTTCTTTCAAGCGGCCAGGGTGGCTGGACAAAAAGATAATCTTGTCCGAAAGGAAAATTGCTTCTTCCAAATCATGGGTCACAATAACCATTGTCGTGCTGGTCTCTTCTGCGACGTCGATCATCAGTTCCTGCATCAACCAGCGGGTCTCGGCATCCAGCGCGCCGAATGGCTCGTCCATCAACAAAACCTCTGGCCCGTTGGCCAGCGTACGTGCAATAGCAACGCGTTGCCGCATGCCGCCAGAGAGCTGCGAAGGATAGGCGTCTGCAAACTTGGATAAACCGACAAGGTCTAAGAAATGATCAGCGCGTTCTCTCCGTTTTGCAGCGTCAACATTGTTGACCTTCATCCCGAATTCGACATTTTTCCGCACTGAAAGCCAATCAAATGACGTGTAGGCCTGAAACACCATACCGCGGTCTTGGCCCGGACCAGTGACAGTCTTATCGCCAATAGTGACTTCACCTTCTGTTGGGTCTTCTAGACCCGCCATCATACGAAGAACGGTTGATTTTCCACATCCGGAAGGCCCTAAAAGAACACAAATTGAGTTCTGCTCGACGGCAAAGCTAACGTCCTCAACCGCTTTCAGGGACCGTCCTCCACCAAGGCTGAATGTCTTTGAAACTGCGCGTACATTGAGCTGTGCATCAGACATCAGTGCTTTACCTCCAGATAAGGGAACATTCGGCGGTGCAGCACTCGGAACAGCAAATCAGTTAACAAACCCAAGACGCCAATAACAATAATACCAGATAGAATTTCGTCGGTTTTCAAGAACCTACGTGCCCGCATCATCATCGCACCAATTCCGGTTGTTGATGCAACGATCTCCGCGATGACCAAATAGGTCCAAGCCATTGCTAGCATCTGGC